>JADGRA010000016.1 GCA_017881265.1 Myxococcaceae bacterium
ATGGGCTGGACGGCAGCCGACGGCTCAGAAACTGTAAGTGATGGCGTAGAGCAGCTGGAAGCTCTGTACGACGAGCTTGGTGGCGACCAGATTCCCGGTGACCGTGTCCGGGAAGTTGAAGGTGGCTGAGGTGCCCCAGTTGTAGCCGAGGCCGAAGGAGGCCGAGAGGTGCTCGCCCTGGACCTTGGCGCCGAGGGTGACGCCGTACATGCTCAGGTGCCGGAAGAGGTTCACACCGGTCTGATTGACGGGGGAGTAGTCGCTGAAGAAGCCGGCGTGCAAGCTCCACGCCTCACTGAGAGAAACACTCCCCCCAACCGCCCAATTCAGGACTTGTTTCGAACCATTCTTGACGCCTGGGAAGGGTGTGTTGGTCACCACCGGCGTTGTGCCGTCGGCGGCCGTCGTCACCTTCTGCACCGAATTTGGGCTCGTCAGGATGAAATAGTCCGACACTTCGGAGTGCCAGCGGAGGTCCAGCTCGAGGCCGAATGCGGAGGAGTGCCATCCGAGGCCGAAGTCGACTTCGGTGGGCAGCCGGTAGTCGAACGTGGCGCTCCGGTCCTTGAAGAAGACCTGACTCCAGGGAGTCCCGTTGTTCTCGACGTCCTGGTAGGTGAGGCCACCGCTCGAGAGGAGTTTCAGGCCCGGGAACCGGAGCACCGCTCCGACCACCAGATGCTTCGTGATGTCGAACTGCGCACCCAAGTTCCCGGTGAGGTTCCAGATGGAGCCGCTTCCATCGAGTGTCCGGAGGAAGGCATTGGCCGACGTGGGGTTAGTCGCGGTCGGGCTCAACAACTGCGTGGACAGCGTCTGCACCTCGCTGAGGGACGTGAGCGCCACACCGACCCCGAGTCCGAAGCGGAGGCAGGGGAGGGGAGCCACCGCCACGGACAGCATCGGCAGGATGGTGGAGAAGCTGACGTTCGAGGAGTACGAGGCCCGCTCCCCGCCGCCGGCCCCTGCCTGGATTCCCTGCGACCAGGACGCCGGTTTGGTGACCGAGAAGCCCAGGCTCCAGACGCGGGAATGCAGCACGTCCTCGCCCAGCACCGCACCGAAGTAGGAAGGAAGCTGGGCGATAGTGATGCCGCCACCGGCCCCGTTGGAGAGCCCTTGTAGGCTGATGATGTCGGCTTCATACCCGGTGGCGCTGCCGCCGATGGCGGTCTTCTCCACAAGAACCATGCCCGCCGGGTTGTACCAAGGGGATGTCGTCGAACCGACGCGCGCGACGAAGGCGCCTCCCTCCAGTGCTTCCTGTTCCCCGACGAGCACCCGGTCATAGTTGGTGATGGCGATGCTCGGCGGAAACAACGGGCCGGACGGCTGGGCGAGCGCGCTTGAGGTGACAAGGAGGGGAAGGAGGACCGGAACGCCCCACCGCGCGCGACGAGACTTCACGGCTCGACTCATGTCCCACCCCCTTTGACTTTCCAGCGGCCACTGCCAAGCCGCAGGCTGTGCGCGGACTTTGGTCCCCAGCGCCGACGACGTCCACAGAAAGGGGTTGCGTCGAACGTGCAGTTCTCCGGAAATTTGAGGGATGGGGGTTCCACCCTGGGGCTGACGCTGGACCCCACGTGCGTCGGCTGCAACGGGCAAGCGGGGTACTGACGTGCACGCCGGCTGCCAGTCCCTTTCCTGGCGGAGGCCATGCGTCAGACGAAATTTCCCCGGAGCCATCGCCTCGGGCCTGCGTCCCAATGTGGTAGAAGGACGCTGACTGCAACACACCGCCCGGGCCCGCTTGGCGACCGGCAAGGTTGCGGCGTCGCCGCCAGCGACGGCTGAGCGTCGACGGGTGCGGCGAGGAAAGGTTACCCTCGGGTGCGACCTTGAGGCCCGGGTCCCGCATGCGCTTCCGCCTCGTCACGGTCGTCTCCCTGCTGATGGCGACGCCTGCGGCTCCCGAGGTGTTGCGATTTGGTCAGCCGCACTACCAGCCCACGCGGCCCATGGACGTGCGGCAGGCGACGCCTGGCACCTCCGCGCTCATCCAAACCGCCGGCGGCACGACACCGACTTGCGTCGACAGCAACCACAAGGCAATCCCCTGTGTCGTCGAACTGCAGTACTTCGGCGGCCATGTCCTCTCCAACGTCAAGGTGTACGCGGTCTTCTGGAGTGCCTCGGTCACCGGCGACGTGCGGTCCGGTGCGGCGGGCTTCTATTCAACGCTCACCGACAGCGCCTGGATGGACTGGCTTAGCGAGTACTCGACCAACATCTCGACCGGGGCCGGAACGCATTCGGGCCAGGCCGGAACTCAGCAAGTCATCGGCCGTGGCACCTTTGGCGGCAGCTACACCTTGGGGCCGCTTTCGAAGAGTTACTCCGCATGCGCTGCGCCGGACGCCGCGCTCACCTGTCTGGCCGACGCTGACGTGGCCGGTGAAATCGACTGGCAAGTCAGCCAGGGCCACCTTCCGGCGCCCGACGCGAACACGCTGTACGTGATGCACTTTCCAGCCAGCATCCGCATCAGCGACCCGAATCAGGTGTCCTGCAAGAACTACTGCGCCTACCACGGTACGTACCAGAACGCGGCGAAGCAAAGTGTCTTCTACGTCGTCGTTCCGGACCTTGGGGCCAACGGGTGCCAGACCGGGTGCGGAGGCGGCACGACATTCGACAACACCTGCGTCGCAACTTCGCACGAGATTGGTGAGGTCATCACCGACGCGGAAGTGGGCCTTGCCAACGGTCCGGATTTTCCGCTGGCCTGGTACGACAATTCATCCCCGAGCCAGGGCGAAATTGGCGACATGTGCAAAGGGGACGAGGACACCGTCGGTACAGGGGGCTTGACGGGCTGCACCGCCGGCACCACCAGTTGCTACGCCGTCCAGCAGCTGTTTTCGCGCACGCTGTGGAACGCGAGCCCCGCCAGCCACCCCAACGTTGCCGCCTGCGTCGCGAGTCGCAACGAGGCGGACGACTACTCGCTCGCGCTGAGCCCGAATGCCCTGTCCTTGGGGGCCGGGGGCACGTCGCAGCCGATTCCCATCCTGACCCGAGTCACCAACGGCGCCCCCCTGGCCGTCGCCCTGTCCGTGACCAGCCTGCCGCCGGGCGTCCATGCCAGCATTGATGTCGCGTCGGTGAATGTTGGTAGCACCGCCAAGCTGACCGTGTCGGCGGACCCGGGCGCGGTTCCCGTCAAGGATGGGGTGTTGGTGGTGCAGGCCAGCGGGAGCACCACCCACTCGGCCGCGCTTCTGGTGCAGGTGGACACCGGCCCCAGCGTGACAATAACCAGCCCCACCAACGGGGCGACCGTTTCCGGTTCGACGCTCATCTCCGTGACGGCGACCCCGGGCTCGAACACGGCGCTTTCCTCCCTCTCGGTTGCCGTTGACGGAAACGCCCCATTCTTCACCGGGACGGGCACCAGCACCACCTGGGACTCGCGGACGGTGTCGAACGCCAGCCACATCCTTCGCGTGACGGCCCTAGATGCGGACGGGGGTCGCGCCACGGCCTCCCTCAACGTCGTGGTCGACAACGGCGCGGGCGGTCTGGGGAGCGGCATCGTCGGCGGCTGCTCGACAGCCGGAGGAGGCAAGGGGGTTCTCGCGACACTGCTGGTCCTCGGGGGCGTAGGACTGCACCGCCGGCGCCAGGCAGGCGGGCGGGCGCAGGACGCTAAGCACACCCCGGGCTGTTGAATTCACTGCCGGCGGCCTCCTCGGAAGCTGCACGCGGCGCCTGCGCGGGGTTGCGACAGCCGGTCGAAGGTGGTGACGCCAAGCAGGCGAAGCGTCTACGTTCAGTCCCATGCGGACGAGAGGTGGGATGCTTCGTCGGGGGGGCGTTGCAGGCATTTGCTCTGGCGGGGAAAGCAAGCGCCGGTCTGGGCGCTGGCGACTTCTGGCCATCGGTGGACTGCTGCTGTGCGGAAGCGCGGGCGCGGGCCCAGCAACCGCCGTCTCCATTGGCGAAAGCACCGACAAGCTGGGCAGCATCGAGCTGCCTTCGGGCATGCGCATCGTCATCGAGGAGGACCACAGCAAGCCTGTCGTCGTGGTCGTCACTGTCGTCGGCGCCGGCGCTGCGGACGACCCAGTGGGGAAGGAGGGGCTTGCCCATCTCGTCGAGCACCTCACTTCCCGGGCGAGGCCAGACGGCAAGATTCAGCGCGCAAACCAGCTGGACTTTGCCGGGGCCTCAAGTTGGAACGGCTCCACTACCCATGACCTGACGACCTACGCCGTGGTCGGTCCCAAGGAGGCGCTTCGCAACCTCCTCGTCATCGAGGGCGGCCGGCTGGCAGGGCCCCTGGCCGGCCTCGACCCGCGCGTCTTCGAACTGGAGCGCGACGTGGTGAAGGCCGAGTTGGCCGGTCGGGACGAGCAGGGCGAGCCCAGTGCCGTCCAGGCGCGGCTCTACGACCTGCTTTACCCCGAGGGGCACCGGTACTTCCGCCCGGTGATGGGCACCCCCAGAAGCTTGGCCGACATCTCCCTGGCGGACGCCCAGGCGTTCGTCGCGAAGAACTACGTCCCCAGCAACGTTACCCTCTACGTGGCGGGGGACGTGGACCTGAGCACCATCCACCAGGTCTTCGGGGCCACGTTGCCGAAGACCTTCGTCGAGGCGCCAGCCACGGGGCCAGTCCCCCCGCCGGTGCGGCTAGCGAAGGTGGCCCCACCCGTGCCGCCGGTGCCACCGGCGCAGCCCATGACCACCATACGGGTCCCGGTGGACGGGCCCATGCTCTACCTCACCTGGTCGCTGCCACGGGGCTATTCGGCAGATGGCACGCTGGAACGGGCCGTTCGCTCCGCCATTGAGGCGGTCCCGGCCTGGGCCAGTCGCGGTTCGGACATCAAGGCCGTCCGGGCGACCCTGGT
The DNA here is from genome assembly GCA_017881265.1 of Myxococcaceae bacterium. Classification (GTDB taxonomy): domain Bacteria; phylum Myxococcota; class Myxococcia; order Myxococcales; family Myxococcaceae; genus JADGRA01. The sequence continues at coordinate 4,860 of JADGRA010000016.1, forward strand.
CGCCGGCCGTGACGCGAGCACCCTCATCTGCGCCGTCCAGTTAAAGGAGGGTCGGAATCCCGAGAAGAGCCTCGAGCGTGTGCTCGACCAGTTTCATCGCTTTTCCGACCCCAGCGCGAACGCCGACAACAACACGGCTGGCGACTCGAATCTCGGGGTGGGTGGGCTCACGGGGGGCGGCGGGGGGCGAACGCTCGACATGGCCTCGGGACTTTCCGGGTCGTCGGGGGGAGACACGGGCTTTTCGACGAGTCTGCAAAGTCGCCCCGCGGCTGGCGTCCCCGCAGAGGTGCATGTCGCTCGACTGCAGAACACCGCGGTCGTCGACGACGTTCTCGAGACCGAGTCCGTGCTGGCGCGCGCGCGGGACAGGGCGACGATGGCCCACTGGACAGGGGACCCGTCCGCCTGGGGCAAGGACATGACCGCGATGACGGAAGTCGGCCTTTCCAAGTGGCAGGCCTTCACGCTCCAGTGGTTGAGCCGCGACCGGGCCCGCGCGCTGCTGGTGGAGCCCAACGGGGAAAGCCTCGAGGTAACCGAAAGTGGCGCCCCGCCGAAGGTGTTCGCCGCCGACGACGTCCACGTGAAAATCTCCTCCGGCGCTCTCAAGAGCTATGCGCACGGTCCGCTGGGCGACGTCCGGACTTTGACGCTGAAAAACGGGCTCCACGTCCTTCTGGTCCGGCGCCTCGGGTCGCCCACGCTGGCGGCAACCGTCGGCGTGCGGGGCGGGAGTGCAACGGCCGAGCCTCTCGGCGCCGCCGAGCTCGCCGCCCGGCTGGCGGTCCCGGTGGAAGTTGGCAACGGGCCGCCGTCGCAATTCGGCGGAAGCGTCACGCTGAAGACTGGTCTGGACGCCACCTACGTCGAGGGACGCGCTGCCTCCGGGAACCTCGCCGACCTGCTGGCCGTTCTTTCGGACACGGCGGAATCGCTACACGTCGACGACGGACTCAGCAGGAACTGGAACGAGATTGTTGATGCCAGGCGTCGCTTCGACGGCACGCCCAATGCCGAAGCCGACCGCCAATTTTTCGCCGAAGTGTACCCCGGCTCCTCGGCGGGCCGGGTGGCGCAGGCGGAGGACTTCAAGAAGCTTGGGACCGGACAGCTGAACCGCTGGATGGACGCGAGCTTTCGTCCCGACAACGCGGTGCTGGCAATCGTCGGCGACATCAACGTCGCCGAGACAGAACAGAAGGTTCATCAGTGGTTCGATGGCTGGAAGGGACAGCGGGACCCACGCGCCCAGGCACCTCGCGGAGGTTTGAAGGAGCGGAAGGGGCCGGTCCGAGTCTTGACGGTTGACCGCCCCGGGGCGGAACGCACCGAGATTCGAATTGGCTGCGGCATCCAGCCCGATGGCGGGACGCGCTCAGGGACGGACCTGCTGGCCCTCAAGCTGCTGGGAGCGCGCCTGCGGACCAAGCTCGCCACCTTGGCGCGCAGCACCCTCGGGGGAAGCGATGGCTTCGCCGGCGGGGCGAGCTTCCAACTCTCGGCGGCCCGGCTCGACGTGGCGGGCACCGTCGACGGACGGGCCCTCAATCCCGTGCTGGCGGCGGCCCGGAGTGAGCTTGTGGCTCTGGAGGACCTGAAAGTCACCGAGGACGAGTTGGCCCTGTTGAAGTGGCGCGAGGCGATGGGCTGGAACGGTCGCTACGCCACCAATGCCGAGCTGGCCCAGGCGCTGGTCTGGTCGCGGCTCGCCGAGTTGCCGCTGGACATGCTGCAGAAATACGCAGACCAGCTCGCAGCGCTGACGCCCGAAGACGTGACCCGGGTGGCGACCGCCTGCCGCAAGACAGCCGTCCTGTTGTTGAGCGGAGACCCCGCCGTCCTCGACAAAGCGCTCTTGGTCACCGACGGCATGATGTTACGCCAGGGCCGCTAGCGCCCGGGCCGGCCCTTCGAGCGCAGGCTGCGTGGGGCGCCCCGCGCCCATCGAGGAGGGTCTCCCAGGCCCCCCCGGAGAATGCTGGCCCGTCTGGACGGAGTGCCGCTGCTCGCTTCGCCAGTGTGCTCGCACCAAAGGCGTCGACGCGGCCGCCGCCGAGCCAGCGAGCACAAGCTGAGGAAGTCGCTCGGCGTCATTGACCACACCGCACTGGGCATCGGCGCTGTCATCGGGGCGGGCATTTTCAGCTCACCGGGGGCGGCAGCGGCCGGGGCGGAGGGGCGGTTTCCGGCCGGCCCACGCAATGGCGACCAGGATGTAGGAGATGACCAGTGCGATCATCCAGCACAAGGCGGGCTGGGTGACGCACATGGTGAGCCAGCGCCTCGTCGAGGCGCGGTGTCCCTCGGCCCGTGAAAAAACATGTGGCCGAGCGGAGAGAGTGCCGCTGCTCGGTTTGCGAGCGTGCTAGGACATCGACTGCGTGCTCACGGCTCTCTTCCGCACCAAAGGCGTCGACGCGGCGACCGCCGACGCCGAGGCCAGCGAGCACAAGCTAAGGAAGTCGCTCGGCGTGATTGACCTGACAGCGCTGGGCATCGGCGCGGTCATTGGGGCGGGCATCTTCAGCGCGCCGGGGGCGGCAGCCGCTGGGGCGGAGGGTCGGCTGCCTGCCGGGCCCGCGCTGGTCATTTCCTACATCTTGGTCGCCATCGCGTGTGGCTTCGCCGCGCTCTGCTACGCCGAGCTCGCCTCCGTCGTGCCGGTGTCCGGCAGCGCCTACACCTACGCCTACGTCACCCTGGGCGAGGTCGTCGCGTGGATTATTGGATGGGACCTCATCCTCGAGTACGCGGTGGGCAACGTTGCCGTGGCGGTGAGCTGGGCGGACTACTTCAAGGCGCTGCTGGCCAATGTCGGCCTGCACCTGCCGCCCTGGCTCTCCACGACGCTGAATCACGCCCGGGAGACTCCGGGCCTCTTCGACGCCGCCCCGCACCTGTTCGGCGTCCCCATCGTCTTCAACCTTCCAGCCGGTGCCATCGTCGCCCTTCTCACCGTTCTGCTGGTGGTGGGGGTGCAGGAGAGTTCCCGGGTGAACGCGGTGATGGTGGCGCTGAAGCTGGCCATCGTCGTCGGCTTCGTGCTGGTAGGCGCCTTCTACGTGAAGCCAGAGCACTGGGTACCGTTCGCGCCCTACGGAGCCCAGGGAATCCTCAGCGGCGCCGCCATCATCTTCTTCGCCTACATCGGCTTCGACGCCGTCTCGACCACTGCCGAGGAGGCGAAGAACCCGCAGCGGGACATCCCGCGAGCGATGATTGCGACCCTTGCCATCTGCACGGTGCTGTACATCGCGGTCACGCTGGTGCTCACCGGGATGGTGCCCTGGCAGGAGCTGGGCGTGGGGGACCCCCTGGCCAAGGCCCTCGAAGGGGCTGGTCTTCAGCGGTTGGCCGGGGTGCTGTCCTTTGGTGCCGTCATCGCCCTCACCGCCGTCCTGCTCGTCTTCCAGCTGGGGCAGCCCCGCATCTTCATGTGCATGGCCCGGGATGGGCTTCTTCCTAAGTGGGCGGCGAAGGTGCACCCCCGGTTCCGGACGCCGTACGTCACCACCATCCTGACCGGCATCTTCGTCGGCGTTCCGGCGATGTTCGTCGACATCAACGAGGCCATCGCATTCACCAACATCGGAACGCTGTTCGCTTTCATTCTGGTTTCCCTGGGCGTGCTTGTCCTCAGGCGCACCAGTCCCGACCGGACTCGGCCGTTCCGCTGTCCGGCCGTCCCTTGGGTTCCACTCGCGGCGGTGGTCTGCTGTGGCATCCTGATGGTGTACCTGCCCCTCATCACCTGGATGCGCTTCGTGGTGTGGCAAGTGGCGGGGGTAGCGCTGTATTTCCTCTACGGACGGCGCCACAGCCGGCTGCGCCAGCAGCATGGCGCTGGGCTTTGAAACCACGGAGGGCAATATGGATGCGCACTATGACCAGGTGATGGCTGCACGCGCCAAGGCCCAGGGCAGCGCGGAGCGGGCGTACTTTGCCTACTCCACCATCCTGGACCGCGCCGCCTTCGAAGAATGGCGCCACCAGCACGGCTATGACTTTTTCGAGTTGCCGGCGGGTGAGCCCGCCGAGGGCGTGGACCTCGCGCTGCAGTACGACTTCCCGTCGCGGTGGTGGGGCGGCCGGGTGGCGGGGTTGGTCGACCGGCCGGGGGCTTCCGTCTACGGGCTGCTGTTCCGGGTTGCCGAGAAGGACTGGCCCATCATCCAGCACAAAGAGGGCTGGGTGACGCAGATGTGTGTCGAGCGCCCGGTACGGGTGCGGGTCGGGGGACGGGAATTGGAGGCCACCGCGTTCACCACCGCCGAGGGCCGAAGAAGCGCCGACGGCCCGGTGAGCCAGCGCTTCGTCGAGGCGCTGGCTCGGGGCGCCGAGGCGGCCGGGCTTCCGTCGGCGTGGGTGACGTCGCTGCGCAACACGCAGGCGGGCTAAGGGAAGGTGCCGTCCGGCTCCGGCCGGGTGGCCGCTACCCGGGCGTCGCCATGGCCGCTTCGACTCGGCCCATCCAGGCCGGAAAGGACGCGCCCAGGGTCTCAGGGGAAATGCCGCCGAAGCGGAGCATGGCCAGCTGTCCAAAAAGGGCGGCGTCGGCCAGTGTGGGCCGAGCGCCAAAGAGGAAGGCGCAGGCCCGAAGCGTTCTGTCGGAGGGGGCGAGCGCCGCGCCGGCGGCCTCGTGGAGATTTGCGGCAGACTTCTCCCAAGCCTCGATGCACCCGCTTCCGTACTTGCGCTCCTTGATGAGCGCATAAAGCGCACGGTCGGCGGGCCCAGGAAAGCTGCGCCGGATGGCTGGGGCCGCCAGCTTGAAGCACGGGTCCTCCAGGACGTTGTCACACCAGTCGGCGTAGGCCCACACCGGACCGTCGAGGGGGGCGGGAACGAGCAGCGGTGCCTGGGCGACGATGAACTGGGAGATGGTCCGGGAGTCGACGTGCACCGCCCCCGAGGCGTCCACCAGCACTGGCACGTGGATGTAGCCTCCGGTCAGCGCCACCAGGGCGGAGCGGTCCCCGTAGGGGACATCCTCGACGTCCGCGCGCATTCCGGCCAGGCCGAGGAGGCTTTGCACCTTCAGCGCGTAGCAGCTGTACGGGAAACGGTAGAGCTTCAACGGGGTACCTCCGCTGCGGTGGTGGTGAGAGGGCAGAGCAGGGGGACAACAGCACATTGCCCGGGCGCCCGATGAGCACAGTCCAAAGCTGCTGCCGGGCGTCAGCCGGGGCCGCCGGCAGGGGCCGGCCGGAACCAGCGGACGGTGAGGGGCGGAAGGGACAACTCGGCGGAGACCGGCTGACCGTCCCAGGGCTTCGCCTCGGTGGTGACCTCGAGGGTGGTGTCCGAACTTCCGCCGAAGGGACGGGCGTCGGTGTCCAGCACCAGCGTATAGGCGGCAGCGCCGGGGAACCCGACGCGGTAGTGAGGCCACAGCGAGGCCGAAAGGTTCGCCACCACCACCACATCCTCGTCGGCCGTCTCGCCCCGGCGGACGAAGGCGTAGACGTTCATGTTGGCGGCGTCCGCCTGTATCCACTGGAACCCCTCGCTGGTGTCGTCGCGCACGTACAGCGCAGGACATGACCGGTACAATTCGTTGAGCTCCGTCACCAGGCGCTGGAGCCCGAGGTAGACGGGCTCTTCGAGCAGGTGCCAGTCGAGGCTTCGGTCGTGGTTCCATTCGGCCAGCTGGCCGAATTCGCCGCCCATGAAGAGCAGCTTGCGCCCCGGATGGGACCACATCCACGCATACAGCGCGCGGAGGTTGGCGGCCTTCTGCGCCGGCGTCCCAGGCATCTTCCCGTAGAGCGAGCCCTTCATGTGCACCACCTCGTCGTGCGACAGGGGGAGCACGAAGCGCTCGCTGTAGGCGTACATCATCCCGAAGGTGAGTGCCGTGTGGTTCTTGCTGCGGAAGAATGGGTCGAGCGCAAAGTACCGCAGGGTGTCGTGCATCCACCCCATGTTCCACTTCAGGCTGAAGCCAAGCCCGCCCTCCTTGGGGGGGCGAGTCACCTTGGGCCAGGCCGTGGACTCCTCGGCGATGATGAGGACGTCCGGGTGGAGCTCGCCGAGTGTCTCATTCACCTCCCGGAAGAAGGCGATGGCCTCCTCGTTCTCTCGGCCGCCCCAGCGGTTGGGCACCCACTGGCCGGCAGTCCGCGAGTAGTCGAGGTACAGCATCGACGCGACGGCGTCCACGCGGAGGCCATCCACGTGGTACTGCTCTGCCCAGAAGAGGGCGTTGGAGACGAGGAAGTTGCGCACCTCGTGTCGCGCCAGGTTGAACACCAGAGTTCCCCAGTCGGGCTGCTCGCCGCGGCGCGGGTCCGCATATTCATAGAGCGGCGCGCCGTCGAAGCGCGCGAGCGCCCAGATGTCGCGCGGGAAATGTGCTGGCACCCAGTCGACGAGGACGCCTATTCCGGCCTGGTGCAGCGCATCCACCAGGAAGCGAAAGTCATCCGGGCTGCCGTAGCGTCCGGAGGGCGCGTAGTAGTTGCTGACCTGGTACCCCCAGCTTCCGCCGAAGGGGTGCTCGGCCACCGGGAGGAACTCGACGTGGGTGAATCCGAGCCGCTCGACGTACGGCACCAGTTCCTTGGCGAGCTCCCGGTAGGTGAGGGGTCGGTTGCCTTCCTCCACCACGCGGCGCCAGCTGCCCAGGTGGACTTCATAAATGCTGAGCGGCGCGTGACTGGCGTCGGCGCGCTCACGGGCGCGCTCCTGCGTCCAGCCTTCATCCCCCCAGGCGTAGCGGTCGATGCGGTGCACCACGGAGGCATTGTTGGGTGGCACCTCCGTCCGGAATGCATAGGGGTCGGCCTTCAGCATGGGCGGACCACCGGAGCCCGGTCGGACCTCAAACTTGTACTTCGCCCCTTCGCTCACCTCCGGGAGGAAGAGTTCCCACACGCCGGAGCTGCCCATGCGACGCATGGGGTGAAGGCGCCCGTCCCATCCGTTGAAGTCCCCCACCACCGAGATGCTGGCTGCGGTGGGAGCCCACACCGCGAATGCCGTCCCCTCCACCCCGCCGTGTCGAAGGGGGTGCGCGCCGAGTCGCTCCCACGGACGCCGGTGATGTCCCTCGCCCAACAGGTGCAGGTCCACGTCGCCCAGCGTGGGCCAGTAGGCGTAGGGGTCCCGCAGCATGAAGCAGCGGCCCGGGTAGCGGACTTCCAGGTGGTAGCTGAAGGGCGGTGTCCGCGGCAGGTGCAGCGCGAACAGGCCCGGGCCGAGCGACTCCATCGGAAACTGGCGTCCGTCGTCGGCGAACACCGTCACCGCTTCGGCCTCTGGTCGCCACGCGCGCACCACCAAGTCGTTCCCCACGCTGTGCATGCCCAGCACCTGGTGTGGCTCGGGAAGACGCAGGGCGACAAGCTGCTTGAGGGCGGCTTCGAGCGCGGCTCCCTCGAGTGGTGTCGAAGCGGGAGTCAACGGTGGCCTTGCCTCCCCGGGGCGTTCGGGCTCACGAAGCGTGCGCCAGCGTAGCCCAAGTTTCCTCCAGCGGACCTACCAGCACTTGTGTAAACGTGCCCGTAAAGGCGCCCCGTTACTTCCCGCCCCGTGTCTTCGCCACCTGCCGAGATGGATTCAGAGCCGGAACTCCTCGCCCGGGCCGGACGGGGCGATGCGGGTGCTCTGGAGGTGCTGTACCGGCGCCACGCCCCTCGCGCCCTGGCGGTTGCCTTGCGCGTCCTGCGGGTCCGAGGCGATGCCGAGGAGGTGCTCCAGGAGACGTTCGTCGAGGTGTGGCGGCGCGCCCGCGAATACACGCCCTCGCGCGGGGCAGTGGAAGGCTGGCTGCTCACCATCGCCCGGACACGGGCCATTGACCGGCTCCGGTCGCGGGCGGCCCGGGGGCGTCTGGTGGAGGCCAAAAGCGCCGAGCCGCCGGACGCCGGTCCGAGCCTTCCCGACGCCGTCTCCGCCGCTCGCCAGGACGCCACCCGCGTCCAGGCCGCGCTGGCGGCGCTTCCCGCCGAGCAACGTGTCGCGCTGGAAATGGCCTACTGGGAAGGGCTCTCGCAGACGGAGATTGCGGAACGGACGGGCCAGCCGCTGGGGACGGTGAAGACACGGGTCCGCCTCGCGCTGCTCAAGCTTGCTCGGCTGCTGGGCACCTGACGTCAGGACTGGGCGGACGTGGCCTCGGCGCTCGGACTGGCGTGGCGGTAGAAGAGCACCACGGTGTAGCAGTGAAACTCGTTGTCGCTGGACTGGCAGACCACCCGGTCGACGATTTCGAGGTCGGCGTTACTGCGCAGCCACCGGGTAATTGCCTCGCCCAGTTCCTCGCGCTCCTTCGCCTTGGTGGCGGAGAAGACCTTCACGCCGGTGAACATGGGCCCGCTCCCCCTTCCAGCCCCGTCGCCTCCGGTGTATGGCACGCGCCCCGAAAGAGTGTCAAAGCCGGCCCCCATGCTCATCGACCTCCACGTCCACTCACACCTATCCATGGGATGCCCGCTCAGTCCGCGCAGCGTGCTGGAGCGGGCTGCCACCCACGGGCTGGACGGGGTGGCCTTCACCGAGACCAACAGCCAGGACGGTTGCGATGAATTGCTCGCCCTCGACGGCCAGGGCGGGATGCGGGTCTTCGTTGGCCTCGAGCTGGTGACCGACCGCGGGCAGTACCTGTGCTTCTTCCCTCGCCCGGAGCACGCGCCGGAGCCGGTGCAACTCTGGGGAAGCAACCGGGAACGGCCCTGGAGCGCCGCGGAGTGCCTGCCCCGGTTGCAGAGTTTGGGCGCGGTGGTGGTGGCCAGTCGCCCGTATGACCGGGACCTCCCCAATCCCGCCCTGGACTTCGTGCTGTCGGCGCCGGGGCTGGTGGCCGTGGAAGGCTACAACGCGCGGGTGCGGCAGACGGCCAATGACCTCGCGGTGGAGGCCGCCGAGCGGCTCAAGCTGCCGTGCGTGGGCGGGAGCGACGCCCGGCTGTCATTGGACGAGGTGGGCCGGGGCGCCACCTTCTTCAAGCGCCCCATCGGCTCGCAGGCGGACCTCCTCAGCCAGCTGCAGGGGCGCGACTACTGGCCGGTGATGGTGGGGGAGCTCCCGCGTCTGAGCCGCCCCGGCGAGGCGCGCGAGCCGGAGCGCAAGGTGCGGCGGCGCTTCAAGGGACGGTCCCGCTAGCGTCCGGGGCTTTGGACTCGACCAGCCGGCCGTCCAGAAACTCGGCCGTCCTGAGGCCAGCCGGCCAGCTCCAGCTCTCGCGCCGCCCATTGGGGGTGAAGCGCACCACGCGGCTGCGCGGGTAGCCCCAGGCGGCCACCACGGCCTCCACCGGCATCTCGGTAAGAGTCCGCTTCTCGGCCACCGCAGCGCGCACGGCGTCGTTCCACCCCTCCGCCGACGAGGCCGGGGGCAGCGGCGTCAGCCACAGCTCGACCTCGTCCCAGAATGCCGTCTGTGAGCCGAGGCCACCGTCCACCACCAGCACCGCCTGGCGTCCAGTGCCGAGCTGCACGGTGACGTAGGTGTCCTGGTGCTTCCGCTTCTCGCCAAACGGGCCGACCGGGAAGTCGACGTGGATGATGCGCGCCATGGTGCCCGCGGCGATGACGCCGTCGAGCAGCTGGCCGGCGGGGGGGGGGTGACCCCCGATTTCCCACTCCGGTGGAGGTAAGGGGGCCAGCGCCACCGCCCCGTTGGCCTCCGCCAGACGGTAGGGGCGGGCGGACACCTGCAGCCACCGAGGCCCCTCGGTGCGTGCGTCCTGCACCACGGCTCCCCGCTCGGGCGGCGTCAGCGCAGCGCGCGGCGCGCAGCCAAGGGCCAGGGCCACCGCCAGGCTGGCAAGGGAGGGGCGCACGGCAACCGTCTTCAGCTCCCGTTGTCGCCCTTCTTGGAGGGCGAAGCCGGGGCGGCGGGCGTTGCCGCCGCGCTGGTGGAGCCAGCCGCCGGCGACGGGGCGGCGGGGCTGGCCGCGGGCGCGGCGGTGCCCGGCTTGTCCTGCGCCTTGGCGCCCTCCGCCGCGGCCGGCGCCGCAGCGCCATCCGTCTTCTTGGAGGCGTAGAGGTCCGCACCCCAGCCGCCCCCTTTCAGCACGAAGGAGCTTCGACTCACCACGCGGGTCAGCGTCCCCTCGGCGCCGCAGGCAGGACAGCGCTCTGGGGCCGGCTCGTTCAGCTTCTGGAGGACGTCACTCAGCTTGTCGCACTGGCTGCAGGTGTACTCGTAGATGGGCATTGCTTTTCAAACGGGCGGAGAGGAATTGGACGAAGGGGTTGCGGGTAACAGGCCAAGCCGGAGCAGGCTGCGTCGCAGGGCCTCCGGCGCCACGCCCAGCCGGGTGGCCAAGAGCCCTGTCCGCTCCTCGGTCGCCCCCGGCGTGCCGTCCAGGGCCCGGCGGAGGTCCTCCAGCACCGAGCGCTCGAAGTCCGCCGAGACGCCGAGGTCCTCGAGGTACTTGCGCCGACCGAGCAAGTCGAGGCGCGCCGTCCAGTGCGCCGGCTGGAGCGCCTCGCGTCGGAAGCGGTCGCGGATGCGGTCCACAGCTTCCGTTGCCCCGAGGCGTTCGGCCCACGTCTGAAGCTCGTTCGCCCGCACGCCCAAAGCCCAGGCGGCCCGGCCCAGGGCCCCCCGCTGTTCCTCGAGGGTGGACAGGATGAGTTCTCGCTCCGAGGTGATGGCGTGCTCCAGCAGTCGGGCCCGCTCGAGGGCGCGGTCCAGCGCCTCGGTACTCACGCCAGCGGACTGTCCGCGCGCCAGGGCGCGCAGCAGCGCTGGGCGGTGGCCGTGCTGGGCGAGGAGGTCAGAAAGCTGGGCGCCGCTCAGCGTCTCGAGAGTCGGCTGCTCCGCGGCCAGCTGGGTGAAGCGGCCGCGGGGAGGCGCGGGGGACGGCTCCCGGGACCCCGCTGCGCGGCGCCGGGGAGCGATGCGTTCAGACACGGTCGGCGTGCGCGGGCTTGCGGCGGACGGTGCGCTCGACGCCCCCGTGGGGCGGGCGGCGGCGGGGGATGGGCACTCCCGCGGCGCGCCCGGCGGCGCCGGGGAGGGCCTGTCCGAGGCGAGCGGTTGGGCCTCGGCCTCGAGGAAACCCTTCACCAGTTGGTAGTAGCCACACGCCTCGCGCTGCGCCGCGAGTGCCGGCGCGGTGCCACCGAGCACGTCCACCACGGCGTAGGGGCCGAGCGGCTGCGCCGGGGGCTCGCCGTCGGTGAGCGTCCGGACGCGGAAGTCCTCCTCGGCCGCGAGCGTCGACAGCGCCTGGCGCACCTCGGCTGGCGGGGCCGGGGCGCCGGCCCGGCGGCAGAAGTCGGACACGGCGACTGCGACCGGCGTCGGGACCTCGTCAGCGCTTCGCTTGCGTGCCCAGGGCTTGTGCATAAGAAAAAGGCAGGGTGTCCGTGTACCATCTGCTGCGTGAGGGCAGGCCGCTTTGCAAGGTTCTAATGTAGCCAGCCGCGAGGCGTCGCCAGGGGAAGCCCCCCAGGTGGCGGGCATCCGTCTGGGGCCAGGCCCGGGGCTCGTGCTCTATACTCTGCTGCTCGGCTCCGCAGGGCTGGCCTTCTTCGGGAAGGAGTTTCCGGGGAGAGTGCCGGAGGAGGTGCAGCGGGTGACTCCCTTCGTCTTCGGCGCCTTCGTGGCCCTCTTTGCCGCCTACCGCTTCGTCCTGGTGCGGAGCCGCAAGTACCCAAGCTTCAAGGCTTTTTACCAGGTCGGGCTGGCGGTGGTGGTGTTCTTGTTGCTGTTGCCCTCGGCCCGGGCGAGCTACGGACCGCTGCCGGGCGCGGGCCTGGGGGCGGACCTTCTGGACAGCAATGCCCGGGTGCGGGCGCTGGCGGCGGAAGTGGCCCCTCACCGCCCGGACGCTGCACGCTATGCTCCGGCGCTGGTGAATGCCCTGGAGGACGAGGACCCAGAGGTACGCCTCCAAGCACACCGCTCGCTGGTGCAAATCGCCGGCGTGGACCTTGGTTCGTCAGACGTGCCCGGAGCCATCCAACGGTGGAGAGAGCGCTTCCCGTGACCGAATGGAGCAAGTCTGACGTCCTGACGCGCTACATGGCCGAGCACGGCTTGAAGAGCACGCGGCAGCGCAACCTCATCATCGACACCTTCTTCGACACGGGCGGTCACCTGTCGGTAGAGGAACTGTGGAACAAGGTACGTGCACTGGACTCGAAGGTGTCGGTGGCCACCGTCTACCGGACCATGAAGCTGCTCCACGACTGCGGGCTGGTCCACGCGCGCAACTTCGGCGATGGGCAGACGCGCTACGAGGCGGCGGCGGGTCGCCACCACCACGACCACCTCATCTGCACCCGGTGCGGGACCATCGTCGAGTTCGAGAACGACCGCATCGAGATGCTGCAGGACCGGGTGGCCCGGCAGAATGGCTTCCGCGTCACTTCCCACAAGATGGAGCTGTACGGGCTGTGCGCAGAGTGTCAGGCCGCTTCGCCTTCCCCGGAGGGTGCCCCGCGCGCCTGACCGTCGCCCTGGTGGTGTTGTGCGCGGCCGGATGTGCCAGCGCTCCAGCGGGCCCCCGGGCCGACTCCTACATCTCCGTGCTGGCGCGCCTTCCGGACGTGGAGGGCCACTATGTCGACGTCTCGGCATGGCAGGGCAGGGTGCTGGTGGTGCAATTCCTCGCCAGCTGGTGTTTCCCCTGCTTCGCCACCGCCCCGCGCCTGCAAGACCTTGCGCAGCGCTACGGAAAGCGCGGCCTGAGCGTGGTGGCGGTGGGGATGGACCTGGAGGGGGCGCAGGTGCTTGGCCCGTTTCAGGAACAGCTGGGACTGGGCTTTCCCGTGCTGGTGAGCGACAGCGCGCTCCGGGAGGGGCGGTCTGCCTTTGGCCACGTCACCACGCTTCCCACCACCGTCATCGTCGGCCGCAACGGCACCGTCCTCAGCGCCTTCAAGGGGGTGCCGGAGCAGGGGAGTCTGGAAACTTTCATCGAGAATGCGCTGGCCATGAAGCCCTGAAGCGCTTTTCTTGCCGCCGGACGACCCGCTGCTACCGTCCTGTCGCGCGGCGCGGGGCGGCCACCTGCCCTCCCCGAGTCGCCCCTTTCCCATGGGACGACGTGGCCTGAAATTCGCGGTGCTGGGCGCGTTGGTGCTGGCCACGCTGTCTGCACTGGACGCCCGTGGCTTTCGCCGGGCGGCGCGCCTGCGTGCCCAGGTGGAGGCGCTGCGCCGCGCGAACCGCCAGCTCGGCGAGGACAACGCGGCGCTAACGCGAGAAATCAACGCCCAGCACGTCGATGCGCGCGCCACCGAGCGGGCAGTACGCGAGGAACTCGGCTACGTGCGACCGGGCGAACTCGTCTTTCAGGTGGAATGAGCGCCGCGCCGGCCATGCCCACGGCGCTGCGCAGGACGCTGCGGTGGGCGGCGGCCGCGCTGCCCTTCGCCTCCGTCGTGGCCGCAGTGGGCTTTCTCGCCAGCGGGTTGTTTCCGACAGTCCTCGAGCCGTTTTGGGTCGCCCCGGCCACCCTGCTTTTGGTGCTGGCCGGCGTGGCCGCCGGCGCCGGCCGCCGCACCCCGAGGCGGAGGGACAAGGAGAGGGGCCTGGCCGACGACCTCGCGCTGGGCGCGCCGCTGGTGGCAGCCAGCGTGCTGGTGGCGACGCTGGTGGGCGAGGGCCTTTTCCCCCTCGTCTACCTGGTGATGGCGGGCCTGGTGGGCTTTCTGCGCTTCGGGGCGGCCTCGCTGCTTGTCCTGTTGGCGGTGGGGCTGGATGCACTGCGGATGAGTCGCTCCGGGGCCCCCCGCACGGCCGAGGTGGCGGCGCACGCCGTCTTCCTGCTGTTGTTTGCGGCCACCTACCGCCTCGTCCTCAACGCCCGGCTTGCCCTCGCCCGGCGTGCCGAGATTGACGCGGTGCGCAATCGACTCCGGGAAGTGGAGGAGGACGCGCGGACGTTCCGCCTGGTGGATTCGGGCAGCACCGAGCGCGCTGGCGGGGCGGCGGCCCAGGAGAAGTGGCTGTTGGCCTCGGTTCAGCAGGTGGAGGGGGCCGTCGGGGCCGTGCTGGACGTCGCCGAGCTCGCCATCAAAAGCCACACCTGCGCGGCCTTCCTACTCGATGCCGATGACCGAATGCTGCGCCTACATGACTGCCGGAGCGTCTCCGAAGACGTCCAGCGGGCGCGCGTCCCGGCGGGGGAGGGCATCCTCGGCGGCGTGGTGCGCCGCGGGGTGGCCGTCCGGATGGTGTCCGAGGGCGGCGTGCGGGGGGTGGGTTGGTACCAGCGCCACGTCCGGGTGAAGGCCGTCTGCGCCGTGCCGCTCCAGGAACAGTCCGGGCAGCTGCGGGGGGTGCTGCTCGCGGACCGGCTGGAGGCGGAAGCCTTCACCGACGGCGACGAGCAGTTGCTGGCGACGCTGGCCCGGGAGGTGCTCCGGGCGCTGGAGGTGGAGCGCGTTCTGGGCGAGGTGCGAAGGGGGCGAGACGAGAAGGCGCGCTTCTTCAGTGCCATTGAGGAGCTCAACCGTGCGGTCGACCCCGGGGCGGTGTTTGCCGCCGTGGTGGAGAATGCCCGGGCGCTGGCGGCGCTCGACTTCGTCGCGGTGACGCTTGTCCAGGAGGAGGACGGCGCCCGGGTGCACCGGGTGGCCAAGGTGGCCGGTAGCCCCACGGCCCGGGCCCTGGAGGGGCGCAGCTTCCCGGACAACAACGGCCTGGTGGCCAATGTCGTCCGTTATGGCGCGCCTCTGCCCGGTCGGGCGCTTCCCAACATGGAGCAGAAAGTCGTTTTTGACGACGCCACGGAGGTGCGCGGCCTCGGCGCCCTGCGCATCCTGCCGCTGGTGGCGGCAGACCGCATTCTTGGAACGCTGGTGGCCGGAACCAAGGCACGGGGCGCCCTCGGAGAGGATGTCCTGCGGATGCTCGAGGTCCTCGCCATCCAGGCGGCGCAGGCCGTGCTCCGGGCCCAGCTGTTCGAGCAGACCGAGCGGCTGGCCACCACCGACGGTTTGACCGCCCTGGCCAACCGGCGCACCTTCCAGAGCCGGGCGGCGCAGGCGCTGGCCCAGGCCCGTCGTTACGGGCGCGCCTGTGCGGTGCTCATCACCGACATCGACCACTTCAAGGCGGTGAACGACACCTATGGCCATCCCGCCGGCGACGTGGTGCTTCGCGGGGTGGCGCAAATGCTCCGCGAGCAAGCCCGTGACACCGACGTCGTGGCCCGCTACGGCGGCGAGGAATTCGCGGTGGTGATGCCGGAGACGGACCTGCGGGGCGCCCTGGTCATCGCCGAGCGCCTCCGCGAGGCAGTGGCGGCGCGCAGCTTCCAGACCGAGCTCGGCCCGGTGCGCGTCACCCTCAGCGTCGGGCTCGCCGCCTCGCCCGAGGATGGCACGGAGATGGACGCCCTGGTGCAGCTCGCCGATGCGTGCCTCTACCGGGCGAAGCGCGAGGGGCGCAACCGGGTGGTGACGTCCGAGGCGCTCCGCCCGGCGCGCCTTCAGGCCAGCTAGCGGCGCCGCTGGGCCTGACGGCCCCGGGGCGCGTGGGTTTGGGGCTAAGGAGGGGCCCGTGGCTCGCCACCCCATCGCCGTCACCAGCCGCGCGAACCCCGGGGCGTTGGACGTCGCCCAGGCAGCAGCCGTGGCCGAGCGCTGGCGCGTTCCGCTGCTGGCCCGTCCCGGGCGCGGAGGCCTCGCTGCGCTGCTGGCCGTGGCGGAAACGCTGCTCGTCGTCGAGCGTTCGGGCGTGTGCCTCCAGGATGGCGAGGGCAGCGCCCGCTGGTCGACGGGGCTCGCGGCCCTGCGCCTCCGGGCGCTCGACGCCGGCGGGCAGGGCGAGGCCCTGGTGCGCGTGGCGGGCCTTCTTCCCGGCGAGCGCGTGCTGGACTGCACCCTGGGGCTGGCCCAGGACGCACGGGTGGCGGCGCGGCTGGTGGGGCCAACGGGGCAGCTGGTGGGAGTCGAGATCAGCTTGCCGCTGGCCATGCTGGCCGCCGAAGGCCTGCGCCGCGAGCCCGAGGACCCGCGCAGTGCCCCCCTGGCCATCCACCATGCTGACGCCCGCACGTACCTGGCTGGGCTGGCCCGCGGCAGCTTCGACGTGGTGCTGTTTGACCCGATGTTCTCCCGGGAGTCTCGGGCGCAGCCCAGCTTCGCGCTGCTGCGCCGCCTGGCCAGCGCCGCGCCCCTGGACGCCTCGACACTGGCCGAGGCCCGGCGCGTGGCCCGGCGCCTGGTGGTGGTGAAGGCTCGGCGCCATGGCGCCGAGCTGAGGGCGCTGGGGCTACTGCCGGAACGCGCCTCGCGCAGCGCGCCGGTGGTGTGGGCGCGCGCGGCGCCTCTGGAAGACTGACGGGCGGCCCCTCACAGGGGCGGCCGGCTCGACCCCTTGGCAGGGCCCTCGCTGCCGATGGGGGCGAGCTTGCCGGAGGGGGCCCCGCCCTGTTCGTGAGGCATCAACTCGCGCTGGCTGCGCAGGTACTGCGTCGGCGAGACGTGCAGCAGGTTGCTCACCCGCGAGGTGTAGAGACAGGCGTACTGCTCCACCTGGGCGCCGAACCGGCTGTTTTCGTGCCCCTCCTTGAAGAGAAGGCCCCAGTAGGGGTTGTAGCCGGCTTCCACATCGCGCTCGAGCGTCTCGGCGATGTCGCTGGCGGCCTTGAGCGCCCGGCGCAGTCGCTCGAGCTCCGCCTTGGCCCCTCGCCTCTGCTGCTCGAACTCCGCCCGCTCCGCCTCGCCCGGGCTTTCGCGCTCCAGTCGCCGTTCCAGGCCGGCCAGGAGGGCCTTGTGCTGATTCACAGCGTCATCCAGCCGCGCCCGCAGGAGCTCCACTTCGGAGAGGCGAGAAATCTCCTCCCGTCGGCCTTCGGTGTAGCGGATTTCATCCTCCAGCTCCTGCACCACCATGCAGGTCCGCCAGAGGGAAGCTTTTCGCGACTTGAGGATGTCCCCGTAGATGTGGTCTCCGACGTACAGCACCTTGTCTCCGGAGAAGCCCGTCAGCCGCTCGAAGCTCGCCAGGTTTCCGCCCCGGTACACCTTCCAGCGGTCCAGCGAGGTGGCCTCCCCTAGCACCGCGCCTTCCTCGGAGGTGGGGTCCAGCTCGAGGAAGGGGCGACTGTCAGAGAAGAAGCCGGGCTTGTCCGCGCCGGTGATGACGACGTCGAAGTAGTTGCGCCACGTCGGGTACTCCTGCGCGAGCCCGTCCAGAAGGTGGGACATGACGGCCTGGGTGTAGTCCCACTGCGAATTGGTGAGCAGGAACAGCTTCTTGCCCCCCGACCGCAGCCGGTGCAGGGCCGGGCCCAGCTCGGGGTCGCGGTAGATGTACCGGGCCATGTCGCGCCGGACCGCCCGTTTCAGTGAATTGTCGCGGTGCACCGAGTCGATGGCTTCGCGCACGTCGTCGTAGAGGCGGCCGAAATCGAGCGGATGCCCCCGGGATTCCAGCAATTCGATGATGGCGGCGTAGGCCCACGCCTCGGGAAGCGAGAACAGGGTGTCAATCCACGCGTACCGGTTCCCGCGCAGCCGCACCGGCTCGTTGCGGTACAGCCGTTGCCAGGCTTCGTGGCCGAGCGGGCGCAGGCCATGCCAGGCCCGTCCCACCTGTCCGAAGCGGTCGAGCTTGAGCAGGTTGCCGTGGGAGCGGTCCACCACCAGGCCGCGGATGACGAAGGTGTGGTCGTAGGGGAGCAGCCCAATCTCGTGCGGGTAGCCGTGGTCAGTCACCAGCCGGCCCAGCGTCAAGTCGAAGGAGAGCTGCTCGATGCGCCGCTGGTGGTAGATGGCCAGCGTGTAATCCATGTCGAAACCGACCATCTCCACGCCGGCCAGCCGCAGGTTGCGGTTGACGAAGACACCCCGGGCCCGTTCCGTCTCCCGGCGCTCGCGGGGAGCGGTCAGCAGCCGGGCCAGCTCGGCGTCGTCGAGGAGCCCGAGCGCATCCTCCTCGGCGACGCGGGCCTCGGCCGACTGGGGCCCTTCCGGGGCGCCCCCGTGGACGACGGAGAGGGGGAGGGCGGCGGGCGGCGCAGTGGGGTTGGCTGAGCGCATGGGGGCGATGGTGGCATAACCGCAGCCGGGCTCCAGTGGCCGCCCGGTCAATTTCTTGCGACTGCGCCTGAGTGCGTGGCACGGTGGGCGTCTGGCCATGGGACGCCGTGCTCGCTCCGATGCCGACCTTGCCGTTCGGCTCGCCGGGCGAATCGCCGAGTTGGAAGACCGCATCCGGGCGCTCGAGCTGCGGGTGGCCCGCGTCTCCAAGACGGGGGAGCGGCTTGGCACACAGAAGGCCGCGCTGCGCCCGCCGGCCCCGAGCGCCTCGCGGTGCCCCGGCTGCCTGCTGGAGCTGCCCCGGGGCCGCCGCGGCCCGTCCTGCGTCTGGTGTGGCTTCGTCTTCTCGGCCGTTCGCCGTCGCGCGACCCGCTAAGTGTGCCGTTCGGCAGGGGTGGCGGACACGCCGGCTGAGGGCTATGCAGGGCGACCCATGTCCTCCCTGTTCCGGGTGCACGAAGCCACCCTCCGAAACGGCCTCCGGGTCCGCGTCGTCCCCAGCACCGACACGCCGGTGGTCAGCCTCTACACCTTCTTCCGCGTGGGCTCGCGCAACGAGCGGCCCGGTCTGACCGGCATCAGCCACCTGTTTGAGCACATGATGTTCAACGGCGCGAAGAAGTACGGACCGAACCAGTTCGACGAGGTGCTGGAGGCCCATGGCGGGCGTTCCAACGCCTACACCAGCCACGACCTGACCGTGTACTACGAGGACTTTGCCTCCGAGGCCCTGGAGCAGGTGCTCGACCTGGAGGCCGACCGCATGCGCTCGTTGACCATCTCCGACAAGGTGCTCGAACGCGAGCGTGAGGTGGTGAAGGAAGAGCGTCGCCTCCGCGTCGACAACGAGGTGATGGGGTTGATTGACGAGGAGCTGCACGCCCTCGTGTACCAGGCCCATCCCTACCGCTGGCCCGTCATCGGCTGGATGGGCGACATCGAGGCCATCCAGCGCCAGGATTGCGAGGCCTACTTCCGGACGTACTACGCGCCCAGCAATGCCGTGCTTTGGATTGCCGGCAACGTCGAGCCGGAGGCCACCTTGCGACGCGTCCGCCTTGCCTACGGCAACATTCCGCGAGGCCCCTCGGTGCCGGCGGTGGTCAACGCCGAGCCCGTTCAGCGGGGAGAACGCCGGAGCGTGCTGTCCCATCCCGCCCAGGCTCCTGGCCTGCTTGTGGCCTACCGGGGGCCGGCCGTGTCCAATGCCGACGCCGTCACGCTCGACGTGCTGGAATTCATCCTCGCCGTGGGCGAAGGAAGCCGACTCACCAAGCGCTTGGTGTACGAGGAGAAGGTCGCCGTCGACGTCGGCATGGACTGGAGCTGGCGCCTCGACCCAGGGCTGCTGCTGTTCCACGCCGAGCTCGCGCCGGATGGCGAGCCGGCCCGCGTTGAAGCGGCGCTCTACCGGGAACTGGCCCGGCTAGCCAAGGAGGGCGTCAGCGAGCGCGAGCTCACCAAGGCGAAGAACAACCTCAAGGCTCACCTGATGCGCGAGCTGACCACCGCCTCCGGCCGGGCGCACGCCCTGGGAAGCTACGAGGCCTACCTGGGCTCCTGGCGGGCCGGACTCCGCCTCGGCGAGCACTACGCCCGGGTGGATGCCGCTGCGGTCCAGGCCGTCGCCGCCCGGTACCTGCTGCCCTCGCAGCGCTCGGTGGTGACGCTGCATCCGCGGGCCTCGGCGTGAAGCACGCCGAGCGGATACTTCCACCGCGGGCCCACTTCACCACCGAGGGGGGCCTGGGCGTGGAGGTGGCGAAGCGGGGTCGGGTCCCGCTGGTGTCCATCCGGCTGGTGGTGCAGTCCGGGGCGGCAACGGACCCCCCGGAGCGCGCCGGCCTGGCCGACTTCACCGTCAGGCTGATGCGGCGGGGCACCGCGCGCCTCGACGCCGATGCCCTCAACGAGGCCGTGGAATTCGTCGGCGGGACCCTGGCCGTCTTCGCCGCGGAGGACTTCGTGGCCCTGGCGGTGACGACGCCGGCCGAGCACCTTCCGGGGATGCTGGACGTGCTGGCGCAGATGGTACGAGAGCCCACCTTCCCGCAGCACGAGTTCGACACCGAGCGCGACCGCTCCCTGGCGCAATTCGCCAATGACCTGGACGACCCGGGGCTCCTGGCCGACCGCGCCCTGCAGCGCGCCCTGTGGGGAACGCACCCCTACGGCCATGACGTCGCTGGGAACCGCGCTTCGGTGCAGCGGATGGTCCGCGAGGAGGTGGTCGCCTTCCACCGCGACCGCTTCGGACCTCAGGTGTCCCGGCTGGTGCTCGTCGGCGCCATCGACGTGGCGTCGGCGCGCCCGCTGGTGGAGCGCGCCTTCGCCGGCTGGAAGGGAGGGCCGACCGAGGTGGCGGTCCCCCCGCCCCTGACGCAGACAGCCTTCGAGGGGAAGGTGCTCGTGGTGGACCGGCCGGACCAGACCCAGGCGCAGGTGCGCCTCGGGGGCCTGGCCTACCGCCGGGGCGAGGCCGTCAGCTTCCCGGCGCAGGTCATGAACGCCGCCCTCGGCGGGGGCTTCACCTCGCGCCTGGTGCGGGAGGTCCGCGTCCGGCGCGGCCTCTCTTATGGCGTGGGGAGCAGCTTCGAGTCGATGCGCTCCGCAGGCAGCTTCTCGGTGTCGTCCTTCACCAAGCTGAAGACGACGCGGACGCTGCTGGAGGTGACGCTGGGAGAGGTGGCGCGGATGCGGGAGCGGGGTCCGACCCGGGCGGAAGTGAAGAAGGCCCAGGAGTACCTGGCTGGTCTCTTCCCGCTGCGGGTCGAGACCAACGAGGCCGTGGCGAGTGCCCTGGCCGACCTCTGGGTGTATTCGCTGGGACCGGACTGGGTGGACCGCTACCGGGAGCGTGTCCGCGCGGTGACGCGCGGCGAGGCTGCTCAGGCCGCGGCACGCTTCTGCTTCCCTCGCCCGGCGGCGGTGGTGCTGGTGGGCCCGGGCGAGGCGCTGGCGCGGGCCGGCGAGGGGCTGGGCGCGGTGACGGTGGTGCCGGCGACCGAACTGCTGTGACGGGGGTCCGGGTCCTCGTTCGGAGCGGCGGCCTGATCGCGGTGGACAAGCCGGCCGGGGTTCTGGTGGTGCCGGGACGGCAGGACAAGGCTTGCATGCGCCAGCAGCTGCAGGAAAGCCTCGGCCAGCCGGTGTGGGTGGTCCACCGGCTCGACCGGGACACCACTGGCGTGCTGCTGTTTGCCCTCGACGCCGCCTCCCACCGCACCGCCAGCTTGGCCTTCGAAGCCGGGGAGGTGCGCAAGACGTACCTCGCCCTGGTATCGCCGCCGCTCGAGGGGCCGCAGGTGGTGGATGTGCCCCTGTTGCCCGCGCGCCGGGGAAGGATGCGGCTGGCCGGAGAAGGCGAGGGGGGCAAGCCGGCGCGCACCCGCCTGCGCCCGCTCGAGCGCTATTTGCAGGGAGGCCTGGTGGAGGCCGAGCCTCTCACCGGCCGGACGCACCAGATTCGCCTGCACCTGCAAGCTGCCGGTTCTCCGCTGCTGGTCGACCCGCAGTACGGGCGGCCGGTGCCCCTCACCGAGGCCGCCCTGGGAGGGACCGGCGAGGGGGTGGTTCTCGCGCGCACCCCGTTGCATGCCGCGCGGCTTGTGCTTCCTGCGGGCGGCGGTCTGCCCGCGGTGGACGTCGAGGTGCCCCTGCCGGACGACATGCAGCGCACCCTGGTGCTGCTGCGCCTCACGGGCCCACGGTGAACGGAGGCGACTGGCCGTTGTCGCCGTTGATGTCGCTCGCCAGCAGCGTGAATTCCCCCGTCCCGGTGATGACGACTGTCTGGACGCGCTGGCCGCCGGAGAAGGCGCCCGAGACCCCGGGGCTCAACGTTCCGCTGCCGATGAGACTCAACAGGACGTTGCCCTCGAAGCTCGCCGCCGCCGGACCGACGGCGTGCAGCGTGACCGAGAAGGGAATGCCCGAGCGTTGGTCGCCGACCGCGTCCACCCTGTACGCGCTCGGCCAGCTGCCAGCCGTCACGGTGAAGACGTCGTGGCTGACCGCCCGGCGTCCATCTCCCATCACCACCGTCGCGTCGTAGGTGCCTGGCGCCAACACCGTGGGGAGGGTCCCCTCGGCGCGACCATCGGGCGGATAGGTGCCCGCGCCCAGGGCCAGGGGGCCGATGAGGACCTGCATGCGCGTGTCGAAGGCAAGCGCGCTCTGCGCGAAGTCGACTTGGACGGCGAGTTGGGCCTCCACCTGTACCTGCACCTGGGTGGGCTGGGAGGCCACCATCGTCGTGGGGGCAACCGAGGCAATCGACACCGGTGGCAGCGACTGGCTGCCGCAGCCGATGAGAAGCAGGCTGGCTGTCAGAGGGTGGCCCCTCACGGAAGTCCCCCACGCCAATGAAAGCCGAAAAGGAGGATGAGGCCGCCAGGGTTTGCGCTCAGCCCGGTCCCGGTCACCACCGAGTAAGACCCGCGCAACTCTGCATAGGGCAGGTACGCGCCGGCCCGGTAGCTGACCTGCGCACCACCGAACACCTCCCAGCCGGCGACGGGCTGCGAGGAGCCCTGGCCGAAGTCCGAGGAGACCCAATTCGTCCCGAGGAGCAGCCCCCCCCCGGCGTGCAGCTCCACGGACCAGGGGCCGCCGCTGAAGACGGGGCCCCGCACCCCGACGTCGATGGGAAACACCACCAGCGTCGAGGAGGCGGTCCCCAGGCCCGGCACCGCGCTCGAAAACCAGGCAGCCCGCACGCCGAGCTCCAACTCGAGGTAGAGGGGAAGGCGCCAGGGCGCGACGGCCAGGCTCGCCGCGAAGGCAGGGCCCAGGTTGTGGCCCCCGGAGAAGAAGAGACCCAGGGCCGCACCCGCTTCGAGTTGCCGGCCCCCGGGCTCAGGCGTTGCCGCGGCAGCCGAGGCGGCCGAGGAGGGCGGCAGCACCTCCACGGCGGCGCTGGCCCGGGGCGTCTCCTCACCCGAGAGGGAGGCCTCCAGACTCACCTCGGTTGCCCCCGGCTGTGGCGTGACGCTGTACAGGATGCGGTTTGGCTCGGTTGCCCGTTGCTGCAACTGCCCGCCCGTTGCCTTCACCGCCAGGTGGGGGTCGATGGGTTCCGGCGCGACGAGCATCGCCTGGCCCTCCGTGCCCGCGACGAGGATTACGGGCTCCAGGGCCCACAGCCAGGGGCTCGGCGCCGTCGGCAGCGGGATGACGCGGACCTTGCCTTGCTCGCCCACCTCGGCCGTGATGCGTGCCTCATGTGCCAGGGGCGGCACCTCGACGGGCATTCGCAGGTGGCCTCGCGGGTCCGCCCGGCGTGGGCCGAAATGTGCGCCGGCGATTTCCACGGTGACGCGCGCCGTGGGCTCCGTGTCGATGGAGAGCTCAGTGCGGCCGCTGCAGGGAAGGGTGAGGGTGGTGACGCTGCCGAGGCTGAGCGGACCGCCCTCCCAGAAGGCCATCACCGCGACGAAGGGCGCCCGAGGCTCCGGCGGGGTCCAGAGGAAATGTTCGGTTGCTCCGTCCGTGCCGGTCGAGACGAGTGTCCCCGCGCTGGCCACGCCGTGCAGGGCGCCTCCTGCGCCTCGCACGGTGATGCGGACCTGCGTCCCGGCGCCGAGCACGACGCGCGAGGGCTCGGCCTCCACCAGGGGTGCGGCCTGGGCTGCGACGGCCAGAAGAAGCGCTGCCAGGCCGACGCCAAGGCCCGGGCTGGCTCGACGCACGCGGCGCACCGGGGCTCTCAAGTTTCTGTCGTTCGGCTCTCTGTCGCGGCCGGCGCGCGTCCGTGGATGAGGGTGCGCTCGGCCGCTTTGAAGGCGACGTCCACCTTGTCCTGTCGTACCGCACGGACGATGCCCAAGCCGAAGGTAGGGTGCGAGATGAGCTCGTCGACTTGAAACGTCGCCCGTGGGCTGTAGGCGCGGGCTGTCTCGACGCCCCGTGCCTGGATTTGGGCCTCGAAGCCGAGCACCACCCGGGCGGGACGGCTGGTGGTGCGCACCGGGGCCGTCGTCCCGGGCGTCCGGCGGAAAACGTGGTCGGAGCCGCAGGTGTTGCAGTGGACGCGAGCGATGGAGCTGCCCACCATTGCCAGCACGGTGTGGGCAAGGACCATCTTGCATTTGCCGCAATGGCTGTCCACCTCTCCGCCGACCCGCGTCACCGTACCTCCGCTCGAGCAGGCCCTTGGCCCGCTCCGTGAAGACCACCCATCCTATGGCACGGAAGCGTGGCCCAGGAACCACACCTTGACTCGCCCAGTCTCCAACGGTACGCGTTTCGCGTCGCCGCCTGTCCGCGGGTGACATTGGCATGGAGCTCCCCCGCATTCGCCCAACGCGCGCCGAGGTCGACCTGGGCGCCCTGGTGCGCAACGTCCGGGCCCTGCGGAGCGTTGCGCCGGGAGTCGCCCTTCTGGCCATGGTGAAGGCCGACGCCTACGGCCATGGCGCTGCGCTCATCGCCCGCGCACTCGAGACGGAAGGTGTCGAGATGCTTGGGGTGGCCCTGGTCGAGGAAGGCCTGGCGTTGCGACAGGCGGGTGTCGGCACGGACATTCTCGTGCTCGGCGGGGCGTACGAAGGCGCGTGGGAGGCGATGGTGCAGGTTGGTCTCTGCCCGGCGGTGTTCCGGGAGGACCACCTGGAGGCCCTCGCCGCCGCCGCCCGGAAGCTGGGCACCGTGCCGCGGGCGCACCTCAAGGTGGACACCGGGATGGCCCGCCTGGGGGCGCAGCCCCAGGAAGTGCCGGCGCTGCTGGCCCGTGCCCGGGTCCTCCAGGTAGACGTCCAGGGGGTGATGTCCCACTTTGCCAACGCCGACCTGGCCGATGCGGGCGTCACCCAGGAGCAGCTGAAGATGTTTCGGGCCGTCCTCGCCCAGGTGGACGCGGCAGGCTTTCGGCCCCGCTGGCGTCACCTGGCTAACTCGGCGGCCATGGTGGCCCTGCCGGCGGCCCGGGAGGGCGAGAGCCTCAACCTGGTGCGCCCCGGTCTGGCCCTGTACGGCATCTCGCCCGCTCCGTGGATAGTGCCACCGCAACCGCTCGAACCGGTGCTCAGCTGGAAGACGGCCGTGGTGCACCTGAAGACCGTGCCTCCCGGAACGGCCGTGTCCTACGGCGGGACGTGGACGGCGCAGCGGCCGACGCGGATTGCTACGCTGCCTGTGGGCTATGCCGACGGCTACCCGCGGCGCCTCTCCAACCGAGGCCAGGTGCTGGTCCGGGGACAACGGGCGCCCCTGGTGGGGCGCGTGTGTATGGACCTCTGCATGGTGGACGTCACCGACGTCGCCGGTGCCGCGCTCGGGGACGAGGTGGTGCTGCTGGGCCGTCAGGGCAGCGAGCAGGTGGGGGCGGTCGAACTGGCGGGCTGGCTCGAGACCATCCCCTATGAGGTCCTGTGCGGGGTGGGAGCCAGGGTGCCGCGGGTGGCCGTCCGCACCACCGCCGGTGCCGTCCCGCGGCCGGTGCCCTAGGATGGGCCTGGAGCGATGACCGATGAGGGGCAGAGGCCGCCGGGGCGTGCCGCAGCGCTGACCGCGGCCGTGGCGTGGGTCGGCGAGCGGGCCATCGCCGGCGTCGAGGCTTTTCTGGGAGTGGTGTCCCTGGGGGGCTCAGTGGCCCGCTGGATGGTCCGGCCGCCCTTCCGCCTGGAGAACCTGTTCGCCCAGTTCGACTTCGTCGGCGTCGGCTCGGTCCTCATCGTCGCCCTCACCGGCCTCTTCACGGGCATGGTGTTCGCCACCCAGTCCTGGAGCGCCTTCGAGCGGTTTGGGGCCGAGAGCCTGGTAGGCCCCACCGTGGCCATCACCATCACCCGGGAACTCGCCCCGGTCCTCTCGGCGCTGATGATTACCATGCGCGCCGGGTCGGCCACCTGCACGGAACTCGGGACGATGCGGGTGACGGAGCAGGTGGACGCCCTGGAAACCATGGCGGTGAGTCCGGTGCAGTACCTGTTGGTCCCGCGCGTCCTCGCGGGCCTGCTGATGGGCCCCTTGCTGGCCATGCTCTTCGACACTGCGGGCATCTTCGGGGGGTTTGCCGTCGCGGTGCTGATTAAGGGTCTCTCGGTCGGCACCTTTCTGTTGCGGACGCAGGACATTGTTGGCCCGGACGATGTAACGGAGGGGCTGGTGAAGTCCGCCGTCTTCGGTCTGGTGGTCATGCTCATCGCCTGTTACCGGGGCTACTACGCGAGCGGGGGTGCGAAGGGCGTTGGCCAAGCCACCACCAACGCCATGGTCACCTCGGCCGTCTCGGTCTTCATCCTCGACTACCTGCTTGGGCTGCTCTTCCACTGATGGCCGAGCGGATTCCGATGATTTCGGTGCGGGACCTATACAAGTCCTTTGGAGAGCACCAGGTGCTCACCGGTGTGGACCTCGACGTGGAGGAGGGCACCACCTGCGTCATCCTCGGTGGCTCTGGGTCCGGGAAGACCGTCCTCATGAAGCACATCATCGGTCTGCTCAAACCGGACCGGGGGCAGGTCTTCGTCGAGGGGGAGGACGTGGTCCCGCTCGACGACCTGGAACTCGAGCGGGTCCGGCGAAAGTTCGGCATGGTGTTTCAAGGGGCGGCGCTCTTCGACTCGATGACCGTGTACGAGAACGTCTCGTTTCCGCTGCGCGAGCATTCGAAGCTCGCCGAATCGGAGATTCGCAAGCGCGTGCTGGATAAGCTGGCCATTGTCGGGCTTCACGACGTGGCCGAGAAGTACCCGGCGGAGCTCTCCGGCGGCATGCGCAAGCGGGTCGGCCTGGCCCGCGCCATCGTCCGAGACCCGAAGATTGTTCTGTACGACGAGCCCACCACTGGCCTGGACCCCATCACCACGGACTACGTTGACGAGATGATTCTCACCGCCAAGGAGAAGCTCGGCGTGACGAGCCTGGTCATCAGCCATGACGTCGCTTCCTCCTTCAAGGTGGCCGACCAGATTGCCTTCCTGTCCGATGGCAAGATTGTCGCCCATGCCCCCCCCGCTCAGCTGCGGGCGAGCACCCATCCGGTAGTCAAGCTCTTCCTGTCGACATGGTTCGGCAAGAACTAGCCCCCGTGCGGCCACGCCTCCGGCTAGAGTCAAGCCAAGGGCGTCCCATCGGCGGAGCCCTCGGCCCGTGAAGAAAGTCCTCACCCCGTTCCGCGTCGGACTCTTCGTCCTGGTCTCGGTGGCGTGTCTGGTCGCCTTCATGCTCATTCTCCACCGGGGGACCTTCTCCCGAGGCGAGACGATGACGGTGGTGGCCTACTTCCGCGACGCATCCGGCATCGGAAAGCGCAGCCGGGTGCAGACGGCCGGCATCCCTGTCGGTGAGATTGAAGACATCACCCTGGTGGGCGACAAGGCCCGTCTCACCATCCGGGTGCGCAAGGACCTGGGGCTGCACACCGACGCCTCCATCTTCAAGCGAAGCGAGTCGTTCCTCGGGGACTTCCTGCTCGACCTCCAGCCCGGGTCGGCTGGCGCACCGCTGATGCCGGACGGGGGCGTCATCCGCAACGTCATCGACGCGCAGGGGATTCAGACGCTGTTCGAGTCCCTCGCGGTCATCACCGGCGACATTCAAGCGGTGACCCACTCGCTGCGCGAGGTGCTCGGCGGGGACGCCGGGGAGGCCTCGCTTCAGACCATCCTCCGCAACCTGACCCAGCTCTCCTCGGAGGTGGAGGAGACCGCCCGGAACAGCCAGGCGAACATCACCGCCATCCTCGAGAATGTCCGCGCCGTGAGCGGTGACGTGCGGGCTTCCACCCAGGGTCAGGAAACGAACGTCCGGGAGATTGTGGAGAACATCCGTGTCATCTCCGAGGACCTGCGGCGGGTGATGGGCGAGGTCAAGGGCGCCGTCCAGACCAACCAGACCGGTAAGGGCGAGGTGCTGTCCACGCTTCAGAAGCTCGACAAGACGCTGGACAACCTCGCTCAGGTGACCCAGGACATACGCGACGGCAAGGGTCCGGTGGGGAAGCTGCTGGAGGATGAGCAAACCGGACGGTCGATGAACGAGGCGGTGCAGGGCATCTCCGAGTACGCCAACCGTCTCACCTCCCTCAAGACCGAGGTCACGCTGAGCAGCGTGTACCTCTTCAACTCCGGCTCCTCGCGGAACGAAGTCGACGTCCGAATCATCCCCAGCCCGGACAAGTACTACTTGTTGGGTCTGGTCGACGACCCGCTGGGCGACACGTCCATCTCCTACGTGACGGCCAACCCCCCGGGCCTGTACCAGCCGGCGGTCCAGAAAATCACCACCACCAGCTACAACCTCAAGTTCAACGCCGAGTTTGCCAAGCGCTACTACTTCGCAACCTTCCGCTTCGGCATCATCGAGAGCACCGGCGGGGTGGGGCTGGACCTCAGCTTCTTCAACGAGATTTTCGTGCTGAAGACCGACGTCTTCAACTTCGGGAACCAGGCCCTCCGGTACCCGCGGCTGCGGGTGACGGCGAACATCACGCTCTTTGAACACCTCTTCTTGAGCGGCGGCGTCGACGACGTCTTCAATTCGCCGGTCCACAGCACGCTCGACAACCGCCTCATCTCCGGGCGCGACTACTTCCTCGGCGGAGGCATCCACTTCACCGACGACGACCTCAAGGCCATCCTAACCATCACGCCGGTGAAGCCCTAGGCGGCGAGGCTGCGTTCCAGTTCCTCGGCCACCCCAAATGCCTTCCGGTACCGCGCGAGGAAGTCGGCGCGGCTGAAGTGGTGCTCCTGGCATCCCCGCTGCTCGAGGGCGTAGGCAGCGGACAGGGCCGCCACGCGACCTGCCACCGGCCACGGCAGCCGCCGCGCGACGGCGAACACCAGGCCGCCCAGGTACGCGTCCCCGGCACCGGTGGGGTCGACCAGGGCACCGATGGGGGCCGTCGGGATGTCGATGGGCGGCTGCCCACGGACGAGGATGGTCGAGCCGAGCTCCCCCCGGGTGACCACCGTCACTGGGGCCAACGCTTCGAGGGCGGCCTCGCTCTTGCCCGTCTTCTGCGCCATCAGGCCGAATTCATAGTCGTTGCCGATGACGACGGCAGCGGTCTGCATCCCGCGGACAATGTGCTCGGCCTCGAGGCGAGGGGTCTGCTTTCCGGGGTCGAAGATGTAAGGCGCGCGGGCGCGCAGGCACCCTGCCACCGTGGCTTCCATCGCCGCCGGGTCCGCCGGGCTAACCACCACCAGGTCACCGGGCCCGA
This sequence comes from Myxococcaceae bacterium, assembly GCA_017881265.1. Classification (GTDB taxonomy): domain Bacteria; phylum Myxococcota; class Myxococcia; order Myxococcales; family Myxococcaceae; genus JADGRA01. The sequence continues at coordinate 33,987 of JADGRA010000016.1, forward strand.
GCTGCATGGGGTCCAGTGAGGCGAGCTGGGCGTGGGCCAGGGCGCCGGCGTAGAAGGCCACCAGCTGGTTCGCGTCCTGGTCGGTGTTGATGAAGCAGGAGGCGGTGAAGGTCCCGGGGATGACCTTGACGCCTGAGGCATCCACGCCGGCCGCCTCCAGGGCGCCGCGATACTCTGCGAAGTCCTCCCCGGCCGTGGCGACCAGGAGCGGTCGTTCCCCGAGGAGCGCCAGGGAATAGGCGATGTTGCCAGCCACGCCGCCCCGAAGCTTCCGCATGTCGTCCACCAGGAAGCTCACCGTCAACCGATGCATCCGGTCCTGCAGAAGGTGCTCTCGAAAGCGCCCGGGAAAGGTCATCAGGTAGTCGTAGGCGAGTGACCCAGTCACGACGATGCGCATGAGGAAGTCCCGAAGGATGGGGTGAGGGGGCGAAAGCCTCTGAAACCACGCTCCGCGCCTCCGGGGCAAGCGCTGAACAGTGGTCCCTCTGCGGAGCCTCGTGCTGGTGACGGCCAGCCCTGCTAGGGTGGCAACTCCCCAAGGGCATGCGCGTTGCCATCCTTTCCGACGTCCACTCCAACCTCGAGGCGCTGACCGCGGTCCTGCGGGCAGTGGACAGCGCCCGCGTCGACCGGGTGGTGTCGCTGGGGGACATCGTCGGTTACGGCGCCTCGCCCAACGCCTGTTGCGAACTGGTCCGGAGCGTGGCGGAAGTCACGCTGCTCGGAAACCACGACGCCGCGGTGGCCGGCCGCATGGACTATTCCTTCTATTACGACGCGGCTCGCCACGCGCTCGACTGGTCCGCCGAGGTGCTGAGCGAGGAGAACCTGGCGTGGCTGAAAAGCCTTCCGTACACCTACCGCATTGGCGAGGTGGGCTTCTCTCACGGCTCTCCGGTGGACCCGCGCGCCTACGAGTACGTCTTCGCCTTGCAACAGGCACGCGAGCTCATGCCGTTCGCCGATGACCTGGCGGAGGTCACCTTCATCGGTCACAGCCACCTGTGCAAGGCATTCGCCTTTGGCGCCGGGCAGGTGGCCGACGTGGTAGCGCAGAAATTCTCCATCCGCCGCGGATTTCAGTACCTCATCTCGGTCGGCAGTGTCGGACAGCCCCGCGACTATGACAATCGCGCCTGTTTCGTCGTGTGCGACACGGCGGCGCGGACGGTGGAATACATCCGTGTTCCCTACGACATCCAAGCCTCGGTCCGGCGCATCGACGAGGCGGGCCTCGCCCCCAACTTCGGACGAAGGCTCTTCCTTGGCGTTTGAGTACCCCCCCCAGGGCGTCCCCCAGGGGTGCCTTCCATCTCGCGGGCTGGCCGTGAGTGAGGTAAGCACCACAACCGTGCCCCGGATAATCGCCGTCCTCGCCGTGGTCGGACTGCTCTGTGGCGGGTGCAGCCGCCACCGTGACCCGAGCCCGGAATTCTCTCGAGCCTCCGAGTCCTTCAACAAGCTGTATGCGCAGCGGTTGGACGACGCCTACCTCGACCCGAAGATGCGCGAGGTGGAAGCGCTGCTGCAGCGCGTGCCAGCGGACTCCCTCGACGCGCAGGCGGCCAGTGGGCTGCTGGCCCGCATTCGGGAGGGACGCGCGCGGATGCAGAAGGCCCAGGACGAGGCGCAGGCTGCCTCAGCGGCGGCCCGAACGCCCTCCACCGTGAGCAATGCCCCGCGAGACACCCTGAGCGAGCCGGCGGCCAAGCCACCACCGGCGCCAGCGCCTCCTCCGGATGCGGGCCCGACCGAAGCCGTCCAGCCGACCGCCGGCATGCCCATGGCGGAGTTCAACCGCCGGTTCTCGGACTGCTTCCAGATTGCCGGACCGGTCGACGTCCAGGGCAAGGGCTCGCGCGACAGCTATGAGCTAGTGGACTCGGGCCGCTGCCGTGCTGCGCATGCGAGCTTCGTCGACGCCATCGTCGTTGCCGATGGGCAGGTGCTGATGGGCGTGGTCCCCAAGTCTGCGCTGCTGCGTCCGCCTCCGCCGCCGTCCGCCGACGGCGGCCCAGGACCGGCCGCTGCGCCTTCGGGCGACGCCGGTTAGCCTCAACGTCGCGGTCCCTCCGCATGCGAGATCAGACCTTCATGACCTTGGTGCGGCTCCTGCCCCGCGCCGCGCTCTCCCGCGCGGTGGGTGCCGCGACGCGGGTGCCGGCGCCGGGTGGCCTGCACCGGGCGGCCATCCGCGGCTTCGCCCGGGCCTACCGAGTGGAGCTTGAGGAGGCCGAACTGCCAGTGAAGGGGTACCGCACGTTTTCGGACTTCTTCTCCCGTCGGCTGAAGGACGGCGCCCGGGCGGTGGACGTCCGTGAGCGCGTGGTGGTGTCACCGGTCGACGGCGCGGTGAGCGAGGCCGGCATCATCGAAGGCGGTGAGTGCTTGCAGGCCAAGGGGCTGGCTTTCCCGGTGGCCGAGTTGCTCGGGGACGCCGCGGAGGCCAGGGCCTTCGCCGAGGGCGGAAGCTTTGCCACCCTCTACCTCTCGCCGCGCGACTACCACCGTGTGCACGCCCCGCTGGGGGGGGCCATCCTCGGCTGGCGCTATTTGCCGGGCGAGTTGTGGCCCGTAAATCCAGCGAGCGTGCGCACGGTGCGGGGACTGTTTGCGCTCAACGAGCGCCTGGTGACGTGGCTCGAGACCGCTGCGGGACGCTGCGCGGTGGTGATGGTGGGGGCCACGTGCGTGGGGAGGCTGCGCGCCACCTATGCCGACGTGGTTGGCGAAAGCGGCTCCCCCTCAGCGTCGGAAACCTTCGCCACGCCGCTTCCCGTTGCGAAGGGCGCCGAACTCGGCCGCTTCGAGATGGGCTCCACCGTCATCCTGCTGTTCGGCCCCGAAAGGGTGGTGTGGGACGCTGGCCTTCGGCCTGGAGCGCGGGTGACGATGGGACGACGCTTGGGAGAGCTGTCATGAGCCAGCGCATCAGCGGCGTGAAGGGGATGAACGACCTCCTTCCTCCGGACATCGAGGTCTGGCACTTCCTCGAGGCGCGGGCGCGCGAGACATTCCGCCGTTTCGGGTACCAGGAGGTCCGAACGCCAGTCCTCGAGGACACCGCCCTCTTCGTGCGCAGCGTCGGCGAGGAGACGGACATTGTTGGCAAGGAGATGTACACCTTTGAGGACCGCGCAGGCCGCAGCCTTTCCATGCGGCCGGAGAACACCGCGCCCGCGGTGCGGGCGTACATCGAGCACGCGGTGCACGTGCGGGAGGCCGTCACCCGCTGGTACTACCTGGGACCCATGTTCCGCTACGAGCGGATGAAGACGGGGCGGTACCGGCAATTCTGGCAGATGGGCGGCGAGGCCTACGGGTCTGCCGAGCCGGCGCAGGATGCCGAGCTCATCGACCTCGGCCTGCAACTCATCCATGGCCTGGACTTGCCAGGCGTCCGGCTCGAGCTGAACTCCCTCGGTGACGAGAATTGCCGACCGGCGTACCTTGCCTCTCTGACCGCCTACCTTCGGGCCCACCAGAGCGAGCTGTGCGCGGAGTGTCAGGCCCGGCTCGAGCGCAACCCCCTGCGCGTGCTCGACTGCAAGAATCCGAAGTGCCAGGCGGTGGTGGCGGGGGCCCCCGCGGTGACGGATGCCTTGTGCCGGCCGTGTCAGGCGCACTTCGAGGCGGTGCGACACAAGCTGGACGCCATCCACGCGCCCTATACGGTCAACCCACGCATGGTGCGCGGCCTGGATTACTACACGCGCACCGCCTTTGAATTTATCGCCGATGCGCCGGCCCTGGGCACGGCCACCGCCGTGGGGGGAGGGGGCCGCTACGACCGGCTGGTGCAGGAGCTGGGAGGCCCCTCGGTGCCGGCAGTGGGATGGGCGATGGGGATGGACCGTCTATGCCTCTTGCTTGCGGAGAGCGGCAAGCGCGAGGAGGCCAAGCCGGAGCTCTTCGTTGCCGCGGCGGACGCCGCTGCCCAGGACGAGGCCTTTCGCCTGGTGAGCGAGCTCCGGCGCAGCGGGCACGCGGTGGACTTCGACCCGCGCGGTGGGTCGCTCAAGAGCCAGATGAAGCGGGCCGACAAGAGCGGAGCACGCTTCGCCCTCGTGCTGGGTGAGCGGGAGCTGGCGAGTGGGGACGGGGAGCTGAAGCCCCTCGCTGGCGGGGAGTCGGTTCGGATTCGCCTCGACACCCTCGGCGCGGCCCTCGCCGCCCGCCTCCGGTGACTGCGGAACCCACGCTGACTGTCATCGCGGGGCCGACGGCGGCGGGGAAGAGCGCGCTGGCCATGGAAGTCGCCGAGCGCACGGGAGCGGAGATTGTCAGCGCCGACTCCCAGGCCGTGTACCGGTATTTCGACGTCGGCACCGCGAAGCCCGACGCGGATGCGCTCGCACGGGTTCGCCACCACCTTGTTTCCGTGGTCGACCCGCTGGAGCGCTTCAGCGCGGCAAAGTTTCAGGGACTCGCCGACGCCGCCGTTCGGGACGCCTTCGCCCGCGGTCGACGCGTCCTCGTCGTGGGCGGCACCGGCCTCTACATCCGCGTGCTCCTGCATGGCCTTTCCTCCGGCACACCCGACCTGGAACTGCGTGCACGCCTCGAAGCGGACGCCGTACGCCTTGGGCCTGAGGCCATGCACACCCGGCTGGCGGCAGTCGACCCAACCGCTGCCCGGCGCATCGCGGTGGCGGACACGCTGAGGGTGGTCCGTGCCCTGGAAATTCAGGAGGTGACGGGACAGCCAGCCTCCGCCGTCCACAAGGCCCACGGCTTCAACCCCACGCGCTACCCCTACACCCTCTGGTTCCTGGACCCGCCGCGGGAGGCCCTGGCGAAGGCCATCGGTGCCCGCACCAAAGCCATGTTCACTGCGGGCCTCGTCGAGGAGGTGGAGGCGCTCGTCCGCCACGGCTACCGGGAGGCACCCGCCATGGCCAGCGTGGGGTACCGCCAGGCGCTGGCCGTGGTGGAAGGCCGCCTCAACCGCGCCGAGGCCGAAGCGGACACGGAACGGCAGACCCGTGCCTATGCGAAGCGCCAGCGGACATGGTTTCGTCGGGAGCCCGGGGCGCGCTTCGTCGCGCCTCCGTATACAGAGGTGCGCTGAGGGCTCAGTGACGCTGGAAGCGCACCTGTCGTCCGCTTCCCATCATCTCGGGCGGACTCTCCAGCCCGAATTGCCACCACAACGGCTCCCAGGCCCTCATCTTGAGCTTCTTGTCATTCTGCAGCGCCACCAGGCCGGCCTTGAGCTTCTCGTCGTTCGGGTTCGCTGCGACGGCGCGATTCATTACATGGAGGGCCTTGTCGCGCTCTTTGCGCTGCAAGAGGCACCACGCGTAGGCCGCCCACAGCACGCCTTCCTTTTTCTGGCTCTTCACCGCCCCCTCGAAGGCGCGTTCCATCTCGGCGTATTCCTTGCGCTGGTAGTGCAGGGCGCCGAGGAGGGCCTGGGCCAGGCCGTTCCGGACACTCGCCTTCTTGAGGTGGGGTTCCGCCTGCACGTAGTCCTTCACCATGTACTGAACCATTCCAATCTGGGCGTGAATCTCACCGCCGATGAAGGGCTGCCACTTGTCCCAGATGAGGGCCGATTCGAGCGTCTTGACGGCCTTGTCGATGCGCTGCTGCCGCTCCCGCACGTTGCTCGGCTGGACCGACAGCTCCTTCTGCGCAAGGTCCATGGTGGCCTTGACGCGCTTCCCGACCCGGCGGGCCAGCAGGAGAAACGCTCCCGCGAAGGCCAGAAAGCCGGGCACCAGGGCCGCGTACCAGGGCAGATGGGCCAGCAGGACGGCCACCGCCACGGCGAGCCCGGCGGCGAGGGCGATGAGCAGGTTGTACATGGGTTTGAGGAAGGTTTAGCCACACTTGGCCACTCCGGGGCAACGCCCCCGCGCGGGGGTTTCAGCACCTGCCCGGCCGGTGTATGACCGGCCCCCGCCGTAGCGTCAGCCGTTGCCTCGGCCCTCTGTCGAAATTGGTAGACGAGACGGACTCAAAATCCGTTGCTGGTGACAGCGTCCCGGTTCGAGTCCGGGGAGGGCCATACCCCATGCGAGGTCCTGGCACCCTGTCCCAGGCTGTCCCGTGAGGTCGGGACTAGCGACGGACGACGGGATCCGCTATGAGCACCTCCCCGTGGCGGCATTCGCTGCCGCCAGGTCCAGCAAGTCCGGGGCTATAGCTCAGCTGGGAGAGCGCTTGAATGGCATTCAAGAGGTCACCGGTTCGATCCCGGTTAGCTCCACTAGCAGTTTGGACGACTGAGGCTTGATGCGTCGGCCCGCTGAAGTTGAGGCATTCGTGGATGAAACCCGTCACGAGTGCGCCGGCCCGCATGCGAGCCGGCGCGGCTTCCTTAAGCTCTCGAGCACGCTGACCGCATGGGGGCTGCTTGGCGGCGGCACGTTGAGCAGCCTGGCGGCGGCCGAAGCGCTCACCAAGGCCCAGCGGGACGCGATGACGCCGGAGGACATCCTGGCGACGATGAAGAAGGGAAACGAACGCTTCCGGAAGGGCCTGCGCGAGGAGACGCGCAGCTTCCTCGCTCAGCAGCGGGCCAGCGCCAACGGGCAGCACCCGGCCGCCGTGTTGCTCACCTGCATCGACTCCCGAGCTCCGGCCGAGACGATCATGGACCTCGGCATCGGCGACATCTTCAACTCCCGGGTTGCCGGGAACGTCAGCAACGACGACATCCTGGGGAGCATGGAATTCGCCTGCAAGCTGGCCGGCGCCAAGGTCGTCCTAGTGATGGGTCACACCGCCTGCGGCGCGATCAAAGGCGCCATCGACAACGCCGAGCTGGGCAACCTCACCGGGCTGCTCGCCAGGATCAAGCCCGCGGTAAGCCAGACCGCCTACACCGGCGATCGGACGTCAAAGAACTACGCCTTCGTCGACGCGGTGGCGAAGAAAAACGTCGAGTTAACCATCGCCGACATCCGCCGGCGCAGTCCGGTGCTGGATGAGATGGAGAAGGCCCACGCCATCGTCATCACCGGTGCGATGTACAATCTCGAAACCGGCGTCGTGGACTTTTTCCCGCTCGGCCCGACCGCCGTCGGCAAGTAGCGGCGGCGCCATCGTCTCGTCAGGATTTCCAGCCGTCGGAAATCCAAGGAAGAGCGACCCGGGCTTTCGAGTGGGGCGCGGTACCGCGGTCAATAGACCTCTGGGACGAAGTGCCGCCCCCGGAGCGCCGCCTGGTCATCGTAGGCGCCCTTCTTCGAGCGCCCGGGAAGCTTGAGTTTCTCCTTCCGCAGCCGCTTGTACTCAATCTGTCCGAGGAGGTGCGCGATGCAATTCAGCCGTGCGCGCTTCTTGTCATCCGAGCGGATGATGTACCAGGGCGCGTACTTGGAATCCGTCGCCGTGAACATCTCATCGCGTGCGCGCGAATAGTCGTACCAGCGCTCCCGGGAGGGGAGGTCCACTGGACTCAGCTTCCACTGGCGAAGCGGGTCGTGGATGCGGGCTTCGAAGCGCCGGGCTTGCTCGTCGTTGCTGACCTCGAGCCAGTACTTGATGAGCTTCACTCCACTTCCCACCACCTCCCGTTCAAAAAAAGGTGCGAGTTCGAGGAAGCGGCGGTACTCCTGCTTTGAGCAGAATCCAAGCACGTGCTCGACGCCCGCCCGGTTGTACCAGCTGCGGTCGAAGATGATGACCTCGCCGGCCGCGGGGAAGTGCGGGAGGTATCGCTGAACGTACATCTGGCTCTTCTCGCGGTCCGAGGGTGCGGGAAGTGCGACAACCCGAAAGACGCGGGGACTCACCCGCTCGGTGATGGCCCGAATCGTTCCGCCCTTTCCGGCTCCGTCCCGGCCTTCGAAGACGAGGACGACCCGGAGACCCTTGTGCTTGACCCATGCCTGCAGATGGCAGAGTTCTGTCTGCAGTCTGCGCAGTTCCTTCTCGTACTCTTTGCCAGTGAGTTTCTCAGCCATGCCGCAGCTCCCTCTGTTGCGTGAGCCAGCGCCCCATTGCGCGAGGATGCAGACCGCGTCGATGGCGACTGCTTGGGACCCCGGGTTGCTTGGCCTAACTGCCTAGCCGGAAGTCCAGCGCGAAGCCCAATGACTTCGACTCAGTCAGCACTCGGTTGAGACAGGCAACCAGCGTGCCAAGGGTTTGTTGAGCAGCCGCGCGGACCTTCTCCCCGCATCTTTTGCGGAGCAAGACCAGAAGGAAGACCTCTTGAAGATGAGCCAGCCCATGTTCGAACGATGAGGCGTTGACTACGGAGGACACGCGGTGAGGGACGGGCGCGCCTTGCGGGGTAGCGCACGCTAAGCGCACGCTAGACGTCCCGTGAGGCCGGGCATGGCGAATGCACTCCACGCTCTGGGCCTTGCGGGAGTCGGGGGAGTGAGCTGGCTTTCGTCGTAAGTTCACCAAGGGGACGGGGCACAATGGCTGGGATTCCTCGGGTCTTCCCGCTGGCTATGTGGCTACGTGGCTACAGGCTGCGATGGTTGGGTCTGGACCTCGTGGCTGGCGTGACGCTCGCGGCGTACGCGATTCCGGTGTCGCTTGCGTATGCCGGGCTGGCGGGGCTTCCACCGCAGGTCGGTCTCTACGGGTACCTGCTCGGGGGCGTGGGCTACGCGCTCTTTGGTAGCTCGCGCCAGCTCGCTGTCGGCCCGACGTCGGCCATCTCCTTGACCGTGGGCGTGACGCTCACCCAAATCGCCGGCGACGATGCATCCCGCACTCTTCAGATTGCCTCGCTCGCGGCATTTACGGTGGCAGGACTGTGCGCCATTGCCTGGCTGCTCCGATTGAGCACGCTCACCAACTTCATCAGCGAGACCATCCTGCTCGGCTTCAAGGCCGGGGCCGGCTTGAGCATCGCCTCGACCCAGCTGGCCGCCTTCCTCGGCATAGCGGCCGGCGGTGATGATTTCTTCTCTCGCGTGCTTCACGTCCTTCGCCACTTGGGGGAAACCCGGCCGGCCACGGTACTGGTCGGCGCGGCGGCGCTCGCCCTGATTCTGCTGGGAGAACGTTTCCTTCCGGGGCGTCCAGTGGCCCTCGTCGTCGTCGTCCTCGCCATCGTGTCAGTCGCGTTCACGCCGCTCCGGACGGCGGGGCTGACCCTCGTGGGTGCAGTGCCCGGCGGGCTCCCTTCCTTCGCGTTGCCGGCGCTGCGGCTTCGCGACGTGGACGGCATCATGCCGCTCGCATTTGCCTGCGTGCTGCTGGCCTACATCGAAGGGGTCTCGGCAGCACGTACCTTCGCCGCAAAGCATGCCTATGCGCTCGACGTGCGACAGGAACTGCTCGGGCTCGGCGGCGCAAACCTCCTGGTGGCGTTTGGCGGTGGTTATCCGGTGGCGGGCGGGCTCTCCCAGAGCGCGGTCAATGACAAGGGTGGAGCCAAGACGCCGCTTGCTCTCATCTTTGCGTCGGCCGTCCTTGCGCTCTGCCTGCTCTTTCTCACGGGTCTGGTTGCAACGCTTCCGAAGGCCGTCCTTTCGGCGATTGTGCTTGTCGCCGTGACCGGGCTCATCGACCTACCGGCAATCGGGCACTTGCGGCGTGTCAGCCGACTCGAGTTCCGTGTTGCGTTGGTGGCGCTTGGCGGCGTGCTGGTCTTCGGAATCCTGAACGGCGTGCTGATTGCTGCCGCTGCGTCCATCCTGCTGCTGCTTCACCGCGCGGCCTTCCCGCAAGTCGCGTTCCTGGGACGCATACCCGGGACGCGACGATTCTCGGACCTAGCCGTCAGTCCGGACAACGAGCGCATCCCTGGCGTGGTGGCGTTCCGCGTGGAAGCGGCGTTGCTCTACTTCAACGCGGACCACGTTCGGAGCAACGTGATGAAACGCCTCGAGGAGGAACAGCAGCCGGTGAAGCTGGTCGTGTGCGACTTGTCGACGTCAGCGAACGTTGACCTCGCCGGCGCACGGATGCTGGCCGAGCTCGCACGAGAGACGTCTGCGCGCGGCATCGCTTTTCAGCTCGTGGAGGCACGTTCAACAGTCCGGGAGATTCTCCGAGCAAGCGGGCTCGATGCCAGGCTCGGCACGGTGGAGCGCGCAACGTCCCTGGCTGACGTCATCGACGCTGCTCTCGCAGGCACGGCGTAGCGGGACGAGGGAGGGAATAGGAGCGGGAGCACCGAGGGTCGAATCGCGGTCGCTCGAACTGCGTGGCTGGCTTTGTCGACCCTGGCCACCGTCCAAGAAATGAGACTCGCCGACCAGGCTCTGGACTGGTGCGCAATGTAGCTGTTCAACACATCCTTTGCGTGGCTAGAACTCTGACACCCTGCTGGGTCCTGAGACCCAGCGTCGGCTGTGGCCGGCGGTTTGCAAAGCAGTGGGGGGATTTGCTCCCGAACACACGCTGACGACTCCGGAACTGGCCTGTCACCGACCTTCCGCCCTCGTCATGGAAAGGCACCATGATCTCCGCTCGGATTGGTCGTCCATTCGCTCGCCGCGCCCTTATGGCGGCTCTTCTGGTTTCAGCTTGCTCCAATGTGCACATCACCGGCCTGGCGGTGACCCCGGCGAGCCCAACCATCGCCAAGGGCACGATGGTCCAGCTGACCGCGACGAAAACCTTCTCGGACAACACGGCCCAGGAGGCCACCGATGTCTCTTGGACCTCGTCTGATGGCTCGATTGCCACGGTCTCCGGTTCGGGCCTGGTGACCGGCGTGTCACCGGGAACGGTGACCGTGACGGCTTCGTCTTCAGGCGTCAGCGGCACCGTCACGGTGACGGTGACGGCGGCGTCGCTGACGTCCATCGCCGTCACTCCGGCAAATCCGTCCATCGCCGCCGGGACCACGAAGCAGTTCACTGCCACTGGCACCTATTCGGACCAGACGAGCCAGGACATCACGGCCCAGGTGACCTGGAGCTCGGCGACGCCCGCCGTGGCGACCATCGCGTCTCGCGGGCTTGCGACGGGCGTTGCGGTTGGGACGAGCTCCATCTCGGCAAGCCTTTCAGGGCAAACGGGCTCGACGCTGCTCACCGTGACGGCAGCCACCCTCAATTCCATCGCTGTCACGCCAGCGAGTCCGTCCATCGCTGCTGGAACGACGAAGCAGTTCACTGCCATCGGAACGTATTCGGACAAGACGGCGCAGGACATCAGCAGCCTGGTCACGTGGAGCTCGGCCACAGCCTCTGTTGCGACCGTCTCGTCGCAAGGTCTTGCGACGGGTCTGTCGATTGGGACGAGTACCATCTCGGCAACTCTTTCAGGGCAAACGGGCTCGACGGTTCTCACGGTCACCGCCGCCGCGTTGACCGCCATCTCCGTCAGCCCGGCGAATCCCTCCATCGCCGCTGGCACCCCGAAGCAGTTCACTGCCACCGGCACCTACTCGGACAAGACGACCCAGGACATCACCAGCCAGGTCCTCTGGAGCTCAGGCACGACTACCGTGGCGACCATCTCTAACGCCACTGGGTCGCGAGGGCTCGCCACGGGTGCAGGAGTCGGTACCACCACCATCTCGGCGACGCTGTCCGGGCAAACTGGTACCACGACGCTCACCGTGACGGCTGCGACGTTGACCTCCATCGCGGTGACTCCGACAAATCCGTCCATTGCGTCCGGCACCCCGAAGCAGTTCACCGCCACCGGCACCTACTCGGACAAGACCACCCAGGACATCACCAACCAGGTCCTTTGGAGCTCCGGAACGACGTCCGTGGCGACCATCTCCAACGCCAACGGGTCGCGAGGGCTTGCCACGGGTGCAGGGGTCGGCGCCAGCACCATCTCGGCGACGCTGTCGGGCCAAACCGGCTCGACGGTGCTCAGCGTCACGGCGGCGACATTGACCTCCATTGCCATCACGCCGACGAACCCGTCGATTGCTGCGGGAACTTCGAAGCAATTCACGGCCACCGGCACCTTCTCGGACAAGACGACGCAGAACATCACCGGCCAAGCGACCTGGACCTCGGGCACGACTTCCGTGGCGACCGTCTCGAATGCCAGTGGATCCCAAGGACTTGCCACCGGTGCGGCAGTCGGTACCAGCACTATTTCGGCGGCGCTGTCAGGCCAAACGGGTTCGACGGTGCTCACCGTCACGGCGGCAACGTTGACCTCCATTGCCGTCACCCCGGTGAATCCCACCATCGCGGCAGGCACCCCCAAGCAGTTCATCGCGACCGGCACGTATTCGGACAACACGACCCAGGACGTCACGGCCCAGGTGACCTGGAGTTCAGCGATGCCCTCCGTGGCGACCATCTCCAATGCCAGTGGGTCCCAAGGGCTTGCCACGAGTGCAGCCGCCGGCTCGACGACCATCTCTGCGACACTCTCCGGTTTCAGCGACTCGACGGTGCTGACCGTGACAGCGGCGACGCTGTCCTCGATTGCGATTAGCCCACCCACCCAGTCACTGCCTGCCGGACTGAATCAAACGTACATCGCCACCGGGACCTACACAGACAAGACGACCCAGGACATTACCCAACAGGTGACCTGGGCCTCTTCAAACACTTCCGTGGCGACCATCTCCAACGCCGTCGGTTCGCAGGGGCTGGCCAACGCCATCACGCCAGGGACAACGAACATCACCGCCTCGCTCAACGGCGTGGTGAGCAGCGCCTCGGTCTTGCAGGTGACGAATGCTACCTTGCAGAGCATCGCCATCACCCCGACGACGCCGCAACTCCCGCTCGCCACGACGCTGCAGCTCACGGCCACCGGCACCTACTCAGATTTCTCCACTCACGACGTCACCCGGCTCGCCACGTGGGGAACGACAGCTCCGCTGGTGGTGTCGGTTTCGAACGCAGCTGGGTCCCAGGGATTGGCGTCGGCGCTCGCCCAGGGTAGCGCGACCGTCACTGCCAGCCTGGCCGGCGTCAACGGAAGCACGACGCTGACGGTCACTCCAGCGGCGCTCGTGTCGATTGCGGTGACGCCGACGAACCCAGCGATTGCCAAAGGGACCACCAAGCAATTCGTGGCCACGGGGACCTACACAGACAACTCCACGCAGGACATCACCAGCGCCGTGACCTGGGCATCCTCCGCGACCTCCGTGGCGACCATCTCCAACGCGAGTGGCTCCCAGGGCCTCGCCTCGAGCTTGGCTGTCGGGAGCAGCACCATCTCCGCATCGCTCTCCGGGCAGACGGGGACGTCGGTACTCACCGTCACGCCAGCCACGCTGGTCACGCTCGCGGTGACCCCGGCGGGAACCACCATCGCGAAGGGCACCACCGAGCAGTTTACCGCCACCGGAACTTACACCGACAACTCGACGCAGGACCTCACTGCGACAGTGACCTGGTCGGCTGCAGATTTGTCCGTCGCTTCGGTCTCCAATGCCACTGGGACCAGTGGCCTCGCCACCGGGCTAGGGGTCGGGACCACCAGCGTCATCGCCACACTGGGAAGTGTGACTGCCTTCACTGCTTTCACAGTCTCCCCTGCCACCCTGGTCTCGATTTCCGTCACCTCCTTGAATGCGGCGATTGCCAAGGGGACGTCGGAGTCGTTCACCGCCACCGGCGTCTACACGGATAATTCGACCCAAGACCTGACCACCGCAGCGAGCTGGGCCAGTTCGGACAACACGAAAGTCACCGTGTCGAACGCGTCCGGGTCGAAAGGGCTCGCCCAGGCTGTGGACATCGGGTCGGCAACGATTTCGGCAACATTCCAGGGGAGGACCGGTTCGGCTGTGCTTTCCGTGACGGCGGCGACGCTGGTGTCGATTGCCGTGACACCCCCCAGTCCGAACATTCCGACGCAGCTCAGCCTCGCATTCGTGGCAGTGGGGACTTACACCGACAACTCGACGCAAGACCTGACGACGCAGGTGACGTGGACTTCTTCCGCGCCCACGGTCGCGACCGTCTCGAACGCTGTGGGCTCTCAGGGCTCGGCGACCACTCTGGCAGTCGGTACCACCACCATCACCGCGACCCGCGGGCCGGTGAGCGGGTCTGCAAGCCTCACGGTGAACAACGCCACGTTGGTTCAAGTCACCGTGGAGCCTGCAAACGCGACGATTGCGAAGGGCACGAACCAACAGTTCACGGCGTTCGGGTTCTATTCGAACAGCGCGAAGTTCGACCTGTCGCAGTTCGCGACCTGGGCGTCCTCCAGCATCGGTGTGGCGGCGGTGTCCAACGCTGCCGGCTCTCAGGGTCTGGCCAATGGGATGGGCGTAGGAAGCTCCACCATCTCGGCGACCTTCACCGGGGTCGTCGGCCAAACGACACTCAACGTGAGCGCCGCCACACTTGTGTCCATCTCCACTCAGCCGGTCAACCCATCCGTGCCCAACGGCAGCCCACAGCAGTTTCAGGCCATTGGAACCTACACCGACCACTCGACCCAGGACATCACCACCGCGGTCGCCTGGAACTCGACGAACACCGCGGTCGCGAGTATTGGCGCCAGCACCGGTCTGGCGCAGACCCTGTCGCTCGGTGTCACTTCCATCACGGCAGCGCAGGGTCTGGTAACAAGTCCTGCGACGACGCTGACTGTGACCAACGCGGTTCTGAAGAGCATCGACGTCGAGCCTGCCAGCCCTTCAATCGCCGCGGGCACCACGCAGCAGTTCACCGCGACCGGCATCTACACCGACGCCACGACAAAGGATTTGACGACGCAAGTCAGCTGGACTTCCTTCAATACTGGCGTGGTCTCCATCTCCAATGCCACCGGCAGCGCTGGCCTCGCGACCAGCGTGATTCCCGGCGGCGTGACCATCAGCGCGACCGCGAATGGAATCACCGGTTCCACGCCACTAACTGTCACCGCGGCAGCCCTGCTGTCGATTGCCGTGACGCCGCCCGCACCCTCCATTGCCAAGGGCACCAGCAAGCAGTTCGCCGCCACGGGGACCTATACGGATGGGTCGCAGACGGACCTCACGACGCAGGTGTTGTGGTCTTCCGACGCCCCTGCAGCGACGGTGTCCAACCTGTCCGGGTCACAGGGTCTCGCCACTGGCGCAAACGTGGGAACTGCCACCATCTCCGCCGCGCTGTCCGGCAAGACTGGGATGACGACCCTGACGGTCACTGCCGCGCTCCTGGTCTCCGTTGCTGTGACGCCGCCAAGTTCCAGCATCGCGCGCGGCACGACCCTACAATTCACGGCAACGGGGACCTACACCGATGCCACGACGCAGGACCTCACGACGCAAGTGACATGGTCCTCGTCGGCCGCGGGTGTGGCCTCCATTTCCAACGGCGGTTCCACGGGTTTGGCCACTGGACTGACCGTTGGCACCACCACTATTGCGGCGACGTCGGGCACCATCAGTGGGTCCACGATGCTGACGGTCACCAGTGCCACGCTGGTTTCCATCGCGGTCACGCCAATGAATCCGACAATTCCGGTGCACAGCACCCTGCAGTTCACGGCGACCGGTACTTACACTGACAACAGCACGCAGGACCTGACCAGTCAGGTAACTTGGACGTCAACGAACCCAAGCAAGCTTTCCATTTCGGATGCGGCGGGCTCGCAGGGCCTTGCCACGGGCCTTGCCTCCGCAATGGTGACAATCAACGCAGCCTCCGGTTCCGTGTCCGGAAGCACGACCGCGACGGTGCCCTGACCGGTGCGGCACTCCAGTCTGGCGGTGGCGGCAGGTTGTCCCCTGCATGGCTAGACGAGCGCTCGTTCACCCGCGGGGTGAATCTGCTTCTCTCCCCCCCGGAGGCGTGCTCCGGCGGTTGGAGGAGTCATGAAGAAGCAATACCGCGCGCTGTACGCTGCCTCCGCGAGGACAGCGGCGCTGGTGGAAGTACCGGAACTCCTCTTCCTCGTCATCGACGGGCAAATTGAGGAAGGCAGCACTCCGGGAACATCGGCTGCTTTTCAATTGGCTGTCGAGACCCTCTATGGAGCTGCATACACGCTGAAGTTCATGTCGAAGCTGCGGAAAGCGAAGGCCATCGACTATCCGGTGATGCCTCTCGAGGCCATCTGGTGGGTGGAGGATGGGAAGTTCGAGTTGAGCAAACCCGACCGTTGGCGCTGGCGGGCGATGATTCTGCAGCCTGGTCACATCACTGCCGAGATGCTGGCCGAAGCGACTGCCAAGCTCCGCACCAAGAAGCCAGCCCTCGCCTTGGATGCGTTGCGCCTCGTGAAGGATCAGGAGGGCCTGTGTGTTCAGATGCTGCACGTCGGCTCCTACGCCACCGAACCGGTCACCGTCGCTCGGATGGCCGCGTTCGCTGCCGAGCAAGGGCTCCGCGAACGGCATGAACTGGACCACCGGGACGGGCAACGCCTTGTCCATGACCACCACGAAATCTACTTGAGTGACCCGGGTCGCACCGCTGCCGGGAAGCTTAAGACCATTCTGCGGCGACCGGTCATCCGGGCCGGAACGGCGTGACTAGGCAACTCACCGAGGGGGAATCCGCTCCTGACGCGAGGTCCAGCGTGCCCGCGCTCGCTCGCGCTCATGCTCTCGTGTCCTCACGGAAGTCCGAGCATGGAGTGTCGAAAGTAGAGTTTCCGTGCTCGAGGCGATCTCGGTGATCGCTCTCTCGAACGCCGATGCGTCTGCGACGGAGGGCCGGGAAAGTCCGCTTACCTTCCGCACGAACTGCGTGGCGGCGGCACGAATCTCATCCCGCGTCGTGGGTGGCTCGAAATTGTAGAGCACGCGGATGCTGCGGCACATGGGCTCTCTCCTCAAGACAATGGGGAAGCTGAGTCTGGCTGAGGCCGGACTCCAGCGCAAAGCCGGGAAGGAGAGCCCGTCCATCCAACCGTTGCGCGGTCAACGCGACGCGCAGACGGCAACGCCGACCATCGCATCGCGACCGACGAGGGCTCCAAGCTGCTGCTCTTGCCACTCGTCTGTACCGACTGGGCGCATCGGCAAGACGAGGTAGCGCATGTCCGCAGTCGAGTCATGGACGCGGACCGTCGTGTCCTGCGGGAGTTCGAGACCAAACTCGCGGAGAACGGCGCGGGGCTCCCGCACCATCCGGCTTCGGTAGTTGCGGCTCTTGTACCAGTCGGGCGGTAAACCGAGGAGCCAGCGGGGGTAACAGGAACAGAGGGTGCAAACGATGACGTTGTGCACGTCGGGGGTATTCTCCACCACGACCAGCTTGTAGGGGCCCCGCTCGAGGCCCATGGTCTCGACTGCCGCGTTGCCGTCGGCCATGAGAAGGCGGTGAAACACCGGGTCCGACCACGCTCTGGCCACCACCGCGGCCCCACGGGCGGGGGTGCGACTGTCCATGTCCTCGACCTGCCGCCGAACTTGGTCCGCAGTGAGGACACCCTTTTCAATAAGGAGCTCCCGGACAGCGACTTCCATGCGCTGGAAGTATGTGAGAGGCGTACCCTCGTCCGCTCGCGTCGGGTGCTGGTGGGCGTCAGCTTCGCCGTGGTGTCCCGTCATTGTTCACCCCTGTCGGCTGCAACCAGTGCTGGAAGATTTCGACGTCTACGGTGTCAGAGGGGCCCCCTTCGTAGTCGGCCCAAAGGTCTGCTTGCCGAAAGCGCACCCGGTACAGCGGCTGCGCCGGGAGCCCCGAACGGCCGTAAGCCATCTCCTCGGGATTGGGGTAGGTGCCGCACAGCCGTTCGATGACTCCCTCGCAGCCGCGGACATAGGCGGGTGTTCGCACGTGGCCCGGAGGATGAGCGGCGCGGACCGCGACGTGCTCGCCGGGCTCGAAGCGAACAGGCTCGGTCTGCTCGCTCAAAGCTCGCCCCTGGCGACGCGGTGCTCCACGTCCGCCATCTTGCGGCCCAACTCGTCGACGGTGAGGACCCCATGCTGAAGCAGCGTGGCTGTGATGCTGTGCATCCAGCGCTCGTAGTAGCTCAGGCTGTCGTAGACGCCTGGCCCGAGCGCCTCGATGTTGCGTCGGAGCTCGTCCACCGTCATCTGGCGGTTGTCCTTGCGGGACAACAGCACCAGCAGCGCATCCACACGCTTCTCCCACAGCGCGTAATCATGTTCCGTGCGCGCCACCGGGCCGGCGGGCTGACCACCCATGTCGTGGGGGGGAGGGGCAGGGTGCTCGGGCATCGGATGCGCAGAGTCTACGTCCCGAAGTCGGCTCCGGAGAAGAGTGCTCGACACGTACGGGTTGGCCGCGGAGCTCAGGGCCGATAGGGCGCCGGGCCAGAGGTGACGATGGCCTGCATCCACGCCCAGAGGGCCGCCGCCTGGGTCGGTCCCAAGTCCGGGAAGGCCGGCATCATTAATCCCCGCGCGGTCGCATCCATCTCCCGGTATTTGGCGTGAAACCACAGACTGTGCGGGTCACGATAGGTGTGCAGGGGCACCGGCTCCGCAAAGTCCCAACCGAAATGCGCGCCCACCTGCCGTACTCCGTGACAGAACTGGCACCGCTCTAAGAAAGTGCGATAGCCATTCGCCACCGCCGCGGAGCCGGACCCTTGAAACTGGCGACGGTACGCCTCGGATTGTGCCAGCTCAACTCCGGCCAGCCGGTCCACATGCTGCCAGGGCGAGAAGACGCGTGGCGTCACCTCGGGCACTTCCGGATGCCAAAGGGTCTGGACGACGAACTTGCCGCCCTGAAAGCGGATGGGTCGCCAGTCCTCGGATTCCTCGCCCTTTCTGGAGATGTCTGGCAAGTCCCGGCTCCACACCCGCTCGCCTGGAGAGTCCACCCAAACCTCGAGGGCGATGAAGGGAGCGAGACGCTCCATGGCGGTGGTGTCTCGGAAGGGAAGCGGGACCACCATTCCGTTGTCAAAGTGCAGGAGTGCCAGGTCGACCATGCCCGGAACGGAGCCGGTGTGCAGCAACCACTGGAGCGTCACGCCGCGGTAGCGGTGGTGCACTCCGTACTGTGCGTCGAAGCGGTCGACCTCTACCCAGGGAGCTGTCGCCAGGTCGATGGTTCTCTGTTCGAGGCGCCCCGCGTCGGCCGCCGAGGAAGTGGGAGCACGTACCCACACCTCCACCGTGTTTCGTTGAGAGGTCGCAGGAGTGGCTGAGCTGGTCAGCAGCAGCAGGCCCCAGAGGAGCAGGCCACGCGTGGACCCCGGGCTCATGACTTGGAAATCAAGCACGCCTCGTGCCATCCAGCCGCAGCCATCTGCAGAGGGGCGGCCCTCCCGGAGTGCCCTCAACGCCCTCGCGAAATGGGGGGCCGGAGTGGAACTACGCATTCCAGCAGGACTGGCTGGAACCTGCTGAGCGCCTCCTGACGCCCTCGGTCCAACGTGCGCAAACGCAAGAAGTGGCGTCGCTGGCGACATCGACGCAGGCCTTTCGCCACCTCGCCCCGGCTTCTTGCGCCAGCGGGGGCATACCTCTTGCTCAGAGTGACAGCAGCAGGAGGTGCCCGATGCGAATTCTGGTTGCCTATGGTTCCAAACGCGGAGCAACGGCGGGCCTCGCCGCGCGGGTGGGGGAAGCCCTTGCCGGTCGGGGCTTTGCCGTCGACGTCCGGGCTGCAGCCGATGTGAGTGACGCGGACGTCCCGCACTACGACGCGGTGGTGGTGGGTGGGGCGCTGTACATGAATCTGTGGCACCGCCATGCACGGGGCTTTGTCCGGAGGAACGCGACTGCGCTTCGCAGTCGCCCCGTGTGGTTCTTCTCGAGCGGACCGCTCGACGGCACGGCACGGACCAGCGTCATCCCGCCAACGCGTGGCGTGCAGCGCCTGATGGGCCTCGTCGGTGCCCTCGGTCACGTCACCTTTGGCGGCCGTCTTGCCGGCGATGCACGCGGCTTCCCAGCGAGTGCGATGGCGCGAAACCGGTCCGGCGACTGGCGTGATCCGGCTCACGTCCGGGATTGGGTCGAAGAAATCGCCCGTTGGCTCAACACGCGGAAGCCCGTGGGAGAGCGGCTAGACGACGTGTCTCCACCGGGTGCGCGCGGCCTTTCGCTCTCGTCGCTCGCGCTCACGGCGGGGGCGCTGCTGGGGGCAGTTGCGGCGTCGGCGGGCATCCTCCTCTGGGAGGGCGCCTTCCCGGCGCCGTCACCCGCACCACCCGTCAATACCCTCCTCGCCGAGGCGCGAGGGTGGAGCCTTGTCACGTTGCTCGTCGCACCCGCGGCGGCCATCGCGCTGGCCGCCGCGCGACGTGGTTCGCTGCGCGGCCGACTCGTTTGGGCCGGCAGCATGGCCTATCTCGTCTACACCTACCTCGAGTTTGCGGTGAGTGGCCCCTTCACCCCGCTCTTCCTCGTCTATGTCTTCACCCTGGCTCTGGCTGTTCCCGCGCTGGTGGTGGCAGCCGCTTCGGTGAATGTCGCTGCGCTACCGCGCTGGTTCGCTGGGCGCACGCCCCGTCGACTCACGGCTGCTGTGGCGCTGCTCTTCGCCGGCGGGCTGGCTGCGGCCTGGCTGAAGCGCATTGTGCTGCGCGTTGCGTCAGCGGACTTTGGCTGGCCGGACGCGTACGGGTCCGTGGGACAGGTGGTCCACGCCTTGGACCTGGGCTTGCTCGTCCCGCTTGGCATCGCGGCGGGCATCTTGCTGCTGCAACGGCGTCCGGCCGGCTACCTCATCGCAGCCATCTGGCTGGTGGTGGCCCTCGAGATGGGAGCGGCGCTGACAGCCATGGTGGCAGTCTCGGCCGTGACCACGCGGCAGAGCCTGCTCGCCGCTGCACCCTTCGGGGTGCTCCCGCTGGTGGCAGGAGCGCTTGGCGTCGCTTACTTCCGCGCCGTCCGGGCGCCGCCGCCGCTGGCGTCCTCGCCGGCGGAAAGGCCAGAAGCCCCTGACCCCCAGGCCGGGGTGGACGTGGTCCCCCTTCCGGAGAGGAGGGCTCAGCCAGCGCTCGCTGCGGACAACGGGCGCATGCGAGGGTAGCTGCGTAGACGGTCGAGCCAGTGACAGATTCCGGGGTAGGGGGCGAGGTCGAACTCCCCCTCAGCCGCCACGTCGGTGTAAGCGAAGAGTGCGATGTCAGCGATGGTCATCCCTGCATCGGTCAGCCAGGGGTGCGACTTCAGCCGAAGCTCCATCACCGCCAGCGCACGGTGCCCGCGCTGCCAAATCTCCGGAAACCGGTCCGCGTACCGTTCTTTGGCCTTGAGGTAACGAATCCAATTGCGTGCAGCCGCCACGTACGGTTCGTGGCTGTATTGCTCGAAGAAGAGCCACTCAAAGACACGTGTGCGCGGCAGTCCCGGAGGCGGCAACCAGGAGGTTTTTTCGGCGAAGTGGGCAAGGATGGCGTTGGATTCCGTGACGCGCGCCCCGTCATCGAGTTCGACGAGTGGCACCTTTCCGTTGGGATTCATCGCCAGAAATTCGGCGGTGCGCGTGGCGCCCGCATTCGAGTCCGTCTCCACCCACCGGTAGGGCGTCTGGGTGAGTTCGAGAATCTGACGGACCTTCCAGCAATTCCCGGAAGGCGTGGAGCCATAGACAGTCACCATTGCGAATTCTCCTGAAAAAGGAATGGCACTAGCGAACTGCATCGGCCTTGGCGAGCGCGCGGCGCCTTGGAAAGAGTCGAAAGACGAGGACGCCCCCGAGTCCCGCGGTTACCGAGAGCAGAAGGTCATCCGGATGCAGGAGCGAAAGCCGGAAGAGGTGGCGAAGCGGCGCCAGGTAGAGGACCAGCAGGAGGAAGAGAACGCCCCCACCAACCACTGCCCACAGGGCTGGGTTGCGGTTCGGCCGAAGGCGACGGCGGAGTTCGGCTTGCGTCCCGACTCCAAAGACGAGGGCCAGGTTGGAGACCACCAGGGCAGTGAAGGTGAGCGCGCGGGCGTCGAGTTCTCCCATGCCCTGGTGCAGCGCAAACGTGAAAAGGCCGAGGAGGACCAGAAGGACGGCCAGACCCTGCAGGATGCTTGAGACGATGAGCTCCCTTCCGAACAGCGGAGCCTTTGGGTTCCGCGGTGGCCTCCGCATCAGGTCCGGCTCCTCGGGCTCAGCCTCAAAGACGACCGAGGACGTTGGCTCAATAATCAGGTGCAGAAACGCCACGTGGACGGGCATCAGCACCAGGGGCAGCCCGAGCAGCACGGGTAGCACGGTCATTCCAGCAATTGGGACGTGGATGGCCAGGATGTATTGCATGGCACTGCGGAGGTTCACGAAGATGCGCCGACCGAGCCGGACCGCTGCGACGATGGTCGAGAAGTCGTCGTCGAGGAGGACCAGGCTGGATGCTTCACGCGCAACGTCCGTTCCGCGACTCCCCATGGCGATTCCAATGTCAGCCGCCTTGAGCGCCGGCGCATCGTTCACGCCATCACCCGTCATGGCGACGACCTCCCCCCGGGCCTGAAGCGCCTGCACGATGCGCAGCTTCTGTTCCGGGATGACGCGGGCGAAGACGTTGACCGTGTCTAGACGCCGCGCGAGCTCGCCGTCGGTCATGACCTCGAGCTCTCGGCCGGTGAGGACGTCGTCCGGGGCCCGAAAGCCGACCTGTCTGGCAATGCTGGATGCGGTTCTGGGGTCGTCTCCCGTCATCATCACCACGCGGATGCCTGCGGAGAAGCACTCGGCGATGGCAGCCGGGACGCTTGGCCGGATGGGGTCAGCCAGTCCCGCCAGACCAATGAACTCGAAGTCGAAGTCGTGCTGGCTGGCAGGAAGGTCCCCGGCACGGAATCGGCTGCGCGCCACTCCCAGCACGCGCAGGCCTTGGGCTGCGAGGTGCTCGGCCTCCGCACCCAGCCGCTCGAGTTCGGCGACTGGCAGATGGCAGAGGTCAGCCACCGCCTCGTAAGCACCCTTGGCAGCGATGACGAGGTCCGCCCCGTCGGGGGAACGCCACACATGCGACAACGCCATTAACTCTGCGGAGAGCGGGTATTCACGAACCAGCTCCCAGTGGGGGTGGAGATGCTCGGTACCCGCGAGCTGCCGCGACCCCAGTGCGTGAAATGCGCGCTCCATGGGGTCAAAGGGGTCGCGCTGGCTCGCCAGGATGGCGTATTCCACGAGCTGATGGACGAACTCCGGCAGGGGTCCGACGGCTTCGAGCTGAAGGTCAAGGGTCTGACCTTCGGCAAACAGCTTGGCAACCGCCATCTGATTCATCGTCAAGGTCCCGGTCTTGTCGACGCATAGGACAGTGGCCGAGCCAAGGCTCTCGACGACGGGCAGACGTCGGGCAAGGGCCCGCTTCTGCGCGATTCGCCAGGCCCCCATCGCCAGGAAGATGGCCAGCACGGCCGGAAACTCGTTGGGAAGGATGGCCATCGCCAGGGTCAGACCGGCCAGAAGGCCCGTCAGCCACGCGTGGCTGAACCCATACGCCACGACAACCAGGATGCAGAGCGCGACGGCGACGACGGCCAGGCGGCCAACCAGGTGGACGGTCTCGCGCTGGAGAGCGCTGAGCTCGGGCTCGACGGTGTGCAGCGCGCGACCAATCCGGCCCATCTCCGTGTCGAGGCCGGTGGCGAGCACCTGCGCCACGCCGTGGCCGTGGGTGACCAGCGTTCCGGCGAAGACGAACGGCAGGCCTTCCCCGCCTGGGCGGCAGAGAGGCAGGGCCCCGTCCCAAGCTGTCTTCAGCACCGGGGCTGATTCACCGCTTAGCAACGATTCGTCGGCAAACAGGTGTGCGCAGCTGACCAGCCCCGCGTCCGCCGCGATTCGGTCACCATCCGCGAGAATCATCAAGTCCCCTCGCACGACGTCCCGCCCAGCGATGCGAACACGTACGCCGTCACGTAGGACCAGGGCGCGTGGACTGGCGAGATTGCGGAGCGCCGCCAGTGCATGCTCGGTCTTCTGCTCCTGGTACAGCGTGATGGCGGCGACCACGAGCACGAACCCAAGCAGAATCAGAGCTTCCTGATGGTCTCCTAGAAACAGGTAGATGACGCCACACGCCACCAGGATGAGGAACATCGGCTCACGAAGGACGTCGCCGGCAATGCGGAGGACGGTCCGGCGCTCGCTCGATGGGAGCTCGTTGGGGCCCTCGAGCCGAAGACGCGCAGCCGCCTCCGCCGAGCTCAAGCCGGTCTCCAGGCTGGTCTGCTCCATCAACATTGGAGCCTAGAACAGCCTGGGGTTGTGCGCGGTGCCGCTCGCCTTTGGAGCTTGGATGGTGCGAACGTCTGCCCGTGCGGATTCTCTACGGGGTGGTGGGGGAGGGGATGGGGCATGCCACTCGCTCGCGCGTCGTGCTCGAGGAACTCGTTCGCGACCAGCACGAGGTCCACATCGTGGTCTCGGGCCGTGCGCGGGAGTACCTGGCCCGCCATTTCGCCAATGTGCACCGAATCTGGGGCCTCACCATCAACTACGGAGGCAACCGCGTTCGAAACCTGCGGACAGTCGTACAAAATCTGCGGGGCGCCATCGGTGGCTGGCCAGCGAATGTCAGCGCCTACTTCAATGTGTTGTCGCAGTTTCGCCCCGAAGTGGTCATCAGCGACTTCGAGACATTCAGTTACCTCGTGGGGAAGGCCCTTCGACTTCCAGTCATCACCCTGGACAACATCCAGGTCATCAGCCGGTGCGAGCACGACCCACGACTCCTCGGCGGGCACGAGCCCACCTTTGAACTCACCCGTGCCTTCGTCGAGGCCAAGCTGCCGCGCTGCTTCCACTACCTGGTGACGACCTTCTTCTACCCGCCGGCGCGGAGGGAACGCACCACGCTGGTCCCCCCCGTGCTGCGACCAGAAATCCTCGCCGCGCGAAGCGAGGCCGGCGAGCACCTGCTTGTGTACCAAACGGCCACCACCAATCGCGGCCTGCCGGAAGTCCTGAAGCGCCTCGGCCGGCCAACCCGGATTTACGGACTCCGGCGAGACCTGACCGAGGAGGTCGTGGACGGCAACCTCAGCTACCGGCCATTCAGCGAGAAGGGCTTCATCGAGGACTTGAGGACGGCCTGGGCGGTGGTGTCCGGGGGCGGCTTCACATTGATGAGCGAGGCCGTCTACCTACGCAAACCAATGCTGTCAGTTCCGGTGCAGGGCCAGTTCGAGCAGGTCCTCAACGCGCTGTACCTGCAGGAGCTGGGCTATGGCCGGTATGCAGTGAGGCTGTCCGAGGAGGTCCTCGTCGACTTCCTGGAAAGCCTTGGGACGTGCACACAGGCACTGAGCGGTTACGTGCAGGACGGAAACCAAGTGACCTTTGCTGCCTTGCGCCACCAGCTGGCGGACGCCGTGGCAACCCGCGGGTGAGCGGGCAGCGGCCGCTCACCGCTGTTTCAGCAGCTCGCAACAGCCGTCCTGCACTACTTGCTGGCGTGGATGGCCATCACGTCCTTCAGCAGCTTGATGGCTTCCGCTTTCGGCCGCTGGAAGGCATTCCGGCCCATGATGGAGCCGAAGCCGCCGCCATCCTTGATGCCCCGGATTTCGTCGAGAACGGCGGGCGTGTCCTTGGCCTCTCCGCCGGAGAAGATGCAGACGCGGCGCCCGGCGAAGCAGGCGTGGATGACGTGCCGGACCCGGTCGGCCAGGGTGTGGATGGGCAGGTTGTACTTCTCGAAGACCGCCTTGGCCTCCGGCTGAAAGACGCTCTCCTTGGGCGGCTTGACCTTGATGATGTGGGCGCCCATCTGCGCTGAGAGCTGGGCACCGTAGGCCACCACGTCAACCGCTTGCTCCGCTTCCTTGGGAACCCCGCTACCGCGGGGATAGGCCCAGACGACCGTCGGCAAACCGAATTCCTTGGCCTGGGCGACGACCTCCCGCAGTTCCTCGAAGACGACGTTTCGCGACGCGGAGCCGGGGTAAATGGTGAACCCCACCGCGGCGCAGCCAAGCCGGACAGCGTCCTTGGCGGAGGCAGTGAGTGCCGAGGCCGGCTCCATCTTCGACAGGGAGTCAGAGTTGTTCAGCTTCAGGATGAGGGGAATTTCGCCGGCACACTTACCAGCGATGGCCTCGAGGAATCCGAGCGGAGCGGCGTAGGCGTTGCAGCCTGACTCGACCGCCAAGGTGACGTGGTACTCCGGGTCATACCCAGGGGGATTGGGCGCGAAGGAGCGTTGCGGTCCGTGCTCGAAACCCTGGTCCACTGGCAGGATGACCATCTTCCCGGTGCCGGCGAGCGTTCCCGTCATCAGCATCCGAGCGAGGTTGGCCTTCGTGCCAGGGTTGTCGGACGGGTACCAGGAAAGGATTTCCTTCACTCGCTCGGTGAGCATGGCGGTGGACCTCGATGGGCAGTGAGACGGCCGGACCTTACACTGCTCGCGTCCCTAACCAACACTCTCGCGTGCGGAGCCCGCTCAGAGGGGTCGCTCGTAGATGCGGTACGTCTTGTACCGGCGTGCGCCCATCGACTCGATGGCGCGGACCATCAGCTCGTTGTCCTCGGTGACCCAGCCGAGCTCGGCGCCGTCGTAGCCGAGCCGCCGAGCCGTCCGGAGCGTCTCCAGGTAGAGGAGGGCGTCCAGTCCACGGCGACGAAATCCCGGCTTGATGCCGAAGAGGAGGACGCGAAGTCGTTCGATTTTCCTCGCTGCCCACGCCATCCGCGCGAGCCCCACCGGCAAGCCCCAGTGGGTGAGGTACCCGCCCGCGGCTTGAATGGCCCGGTTGGCGTCCGGAAGCGTGATGGAGAACGCCACTGGCTCTCCTCGAACCTCCGCAATGAGGCAGAGCTCGGGCCGCACCCGGACCAGGGGCCGGAGTCGCGCGACGATGCCGTCGAACTCCTCCTCGTTCAGGGGGAGGAAGAGCCAGGCCGGGTCCATCATCGCGTTGTAGATGCTCTTCAGGCGGCGAATCTCCTCGGGGAGCTGCCGGAGGTCGATGGGCCGCACGCGGACGCCCTGCTGCTCGCGAAGTCGTTCGGCCACCCGCACCACCTTCTCCGGAGGTGCCAAAGCGGTGCTCAGGTCGTAGGCGTAGAGGTCTTTCATCTTCCGCAGGCCCCAGCGCTCGAGTAACGCGCCGTAGTAGCGAAAGTTGTACGGCATCATCATCGCTGGCGGAAAGTCGAAGCCCTCCACCAGAACGCCACACTCGTGGTTGGTGGAGATGTTCACCGGACCGGTGAGGCTCTTCATCCCCCGGCTTCTGGCGAACTCCGCCGCTCGGTCGAGCAGGGCTGCGGCGACGGCAGGGTCATCCGGTGCGTCGAACAGACCAAAGAAACCCGTTTCGGCATTGTGGAACTGGTTCCACAGCGCATCGTCGATGGCGGCGATTCTCCCGACGATTTGTCCGTTCCGGCGAGCGACCGACAGCTCCACCTCGGCATGCGAGAAGAAAGGATTCTTCTCGCGGTCGAGGAAGTCGCGGCGCTCGGCGACGATGGGTGGAACGAAGTAGGGATCGCCCGCGTACAGCTCGAGCTGGTACCGAATGAAGGCGTCGAGGTCCGTGCGTCGGCGCACTGTCTCGACGACGATGGTCGAGTCGCGGGCGGCGTCGATGCCCGTTGAGGCACTGGGTGCGGTGCGGGCCACTGGCATCAGACCATTCCTTGTTGTCGGTACCAGGCGATGGTGTGGGCGAGCCCCTCCTCGAGGGGGTAACGAGCGCGAAAGTCGAGCTCGCTCATGGCTCGCTCTGGAGAGCACGTCCAGGCTTCCTCCGCCATTTCCCGGGCCTTGTCTCGGTTGAGGATGGACACCTTGCCCTGAAGGCGCGCGGCCAGCTCCGAGCAAGCGGCGGCCAGCCATCCCACGGCCTCGGGAACGGACACCACGCGTGCGCCTTGCCTGCCAAGTCCGTGCGAGAGGGCCTGACAGAACTCCTCCCAGGCGTACGGGCGCGGGTCCGCAACGAAGTAGATGCCGCGAACGGGGTCATCGCTGGAGAGGGTCTCGCCGCGGGCCCCGGCAGTGATGAGAGCCTCGCAGAGGTCATCGACGTGGATGAAGGAAAACTGCTTGGGGCCGAAGCCGGACTTGAGAAAGAGGCCGTGCCGCGCCATCGCCATCAGCGGTGGGAGATTGACCTCGTCTCCCGGCCCGTACACGAACGGGGGCCGGAGGACGATGGCTTGCAACACGCGCGCGTGCGCGCGCACTGCCTCCTCTGCCGCGAGCTTGCTGCGGCCATACAACGACACTGGCCGGGGGACTTCCGCCTCCGAACGCGGACGGTCAAGTCGCGCCGGCCCCGCAGCGGCGAGCGATGAGCACACCACCAACCGAGGCGGGGTGCTCTGCCGGACCGCCGCCTCGGCCAGAAGCCGGGTGGCCTCCGCGTTGCCCCGCTGGTAGCCCTCCTCGGACGCCGCCTTGGTGACACCGGCGACATGGTGCACTACCTCCACTCCCGCGAGCGCCCGGTCGAGGCCTTCGCCCGTTGTGAGGTCGCCCTCGACCAGCTCGACGCCCAGCGCCCGGAGCGCCTCGCTGCGTGAGCTGCGCCGGACCAGCGCCTTCACGGCGTCACCCCGCTGGACGAGATGTCGCGCGAGGGCGCCGCCCACGAAGCCACTTCCACCGGTCAACAGGACACGCATCCGGGCAGGCTGCTCAGGCAATGGGACGCCGGTAGATGCGGTACGTCTTGGAACGGACACCACCCATGGATTCGATGGCGCGGTTGACGAGGTGGTTGTCCTCGAGCGTCCAGGATATCTCCCCGCCGCTGTAGCCCAGCCGGCGTGCGGTGGTGATGGTGTCCAGATACAGAATGGCGTCGAGCCCCTGGCGCCGAAACCCCTGCTTGATGCCGAGGGTGATGAGCCGCAGGCGGCGAATGCGCCGCGCTGCCAAGGCCAGCTTGACCAGCCCGATGGGGAGACCGAAACGCGTCAGCCGCCCCCCGGCGGCCTTTAGGGCGAAGTTGGCGTCCGGAATGGTCATCGAGAAGGCGACCGGCTCGCCCTTCACCTCGGCGATGAGGAGCAACTCCGGCACAACCAAGGGCTTCATGTCCTTGGCCATGTGGTCGAACTCGGCCTCCGTCATCGGAACGAAGCCCCAGTTGTCCTCCCAGGCCGCGTTGTAGATGTTCTTGACGCGCTGGACCTCCGCTGAGAAATCCGACATCCGGATGGGCCGCACCACCACGCCGTTGCGCTGGCGGATTGTCTCCGCGACCCGCACCACCTTCTGCGGGGGCGGCTGGGACGAGGCCATGTCGAAGGCCCATAGGTCCTTTGCCTTGACGAATCCGCACGCCTCGTACAGCGCCGGGTAGTAGCGCGGGTTGTACGCCATCATGACAGCCGGGGAGGCCTCGAAGCCCTCCACCAACACCGAGCACTCGTAGTTGGTGGAGAAGTTGAGCGGCCCCAACATCTCCGGAAACCCCTGCGCCTTCAGCCAGGTGGCCGCCGCGTCGAAGAGTCCCCGCGCGACCACCTGGTCGTCGAGGCTCTCGAACATCCCGAAGAAGCCGAGGTTGGTTCCATGGAACTCGTTGTAGCGAGGGTCGACCACCCCGGCGATGCGCCCCACCACCTTGCCCTCGCGGCGGGCGAGAAACAGCTCTGCGGTGCCGAATTGGAACCAGGGGTTCTTCTTAGGGTCGAGAAAGTCTCGGCGTTCCATCTCTAGCGGTGGGACCCAGTTCGGGTCGTCCCGGTAGAGCTCGTAAGGGAAGCGGATGAAGGCCTCGCGGTCTGCCGCCGACTGGGCGGGTGTCACCGTGACATCGGCTTGGGCGCCGGCCTGCGTGCTCGCCTTGGGCTTTCGTGCGGAACCCGCCATGAGGGCCTCAGGCCTCCGGGTGCTGACCGTTCTTCAGGAAGAGATTGGCGCCCTTTTCCAGAAGCAGCCCGGGGATTTCCGACCGCATGCTCCACAGCCGGAGGGGCGCCGAGCCAAGACGCTTAAAGTCGTCTGGCTGCAGGTTGGCGGCGCGCCACGTGAGGGTTTCCACCGCGTCCGACAGCTTGCGAGCCATCTCGCGCGAGGAGAGGCGGGCGATGGCTTCCAGGGACAGCCCGCGGTCGGCGAGCAACCCGGCCGAGGCCGCCGCCCACCGCTGCGTGGCCTGGTTGGACATGACGAAGGTGCCCGGCCGTGCCACCTTGACCGGCACGAAGCTGCTGGGGCGCGTCTCCGGAATGACGCCCATCTTCCGTCCCACCTTCTCGAAGGCGTCGAGCACTCGGTCCAGCTGGGCGTCGGTGTGGGTGGCCATGTAGCTCGTGCGAATCAACGAGTGGCCGGGCTCGACGGCGGGAGGGATGACCGGGTTGGCGAACACGCCGGCCTCGAAGAGCGTCTTCCAGAAGCGGAAGCACTTCACCTGGTCGCCGATGAGGACGGGGACCACCGGCGTGACGGAGACGCCGGTGTCGTACCCCATCGCCCGGAGGCCGTTGTGCATCTTCTCAGCGATGTCCATCAGCCGCGAACGACGCTGGGGCTCGGCCTCGACAATCTCGAGCGCCTTCAGCGCGGCCGCCACCGAGGCCGGCGTCATCGAGGCGCTGAAGATGATCGGCCGCGACTTGTGCTTGATGTAGTTGATGACTTCGAACGGCCCGGCGAGCACGCCGCCGAGAGAGGCGAAGCTCTTGGAGAACGTCCCCATCACGATGTCCGTGTTGGCTTCCAGCCCGAAGTACTCCGCCACGCCACGTCCCCGTTCGCCGAGAACGCCCATCGAGTGCGCGTCGTCAATCATCACCCGCGCCCGGTAGCGCTGGGCGAGCTCCACAATCTTCGGGATGTTGGCGAGGTCCCCCTCCATCGAGAAGACGCCGTCGGTGACGATGAGCTTGCCGGCATCGGGGTCGGCCGCCTCGAGCAGCTTCTGGAGGTGGTCGACGTCGTTGTGCCGGAACTTTCGCTCCTCGCCGAAGGACAAGCGGATGCCGTCCACAAGGCTCGCGTGGTTGCCACGGTCGGAAAAGACGATGTCGTGTCGGCCGAGCAACGCGGACAGCGCGGCGAGGTTGGTCTGAAACCCCGTCGACACCACCACCGCGGCCTCGCGGTTGAGGAACTTGGCAAAGCGGTTCTCGAGCTCCTCATGCAGCACCGTCGTCCCGTTCAGGAGACGGCTGCCGGAGCACGTGCTGCCAAAGCGCTTCACGGCATTCTGTGCCGCTTCCTTGACGCGGGGGTCGCCCGCCAGGCCGAGGTAGTTGTTGGACCCGGCCATAACGACCCGGCGACCTTCGATGTCCACCTCGGTGCTGGCGTGGGACGCCTCGATGGGCCGGTAGTAGGGGTAGAGGCCGGCGGCCTTGGCGATGCGGTAGTCTTTCCAGGCACCGCACTTGTCGAAGACGTCGCTCATATGGGGGTTGCCCCCTCCTGGAGGGGCCGACACTCGCTCGACGCGGGCGCACGGGAGTGGCGTGGCTTCTACGGGGACGCTCAGCCGGAAGTCAAGGCGGCGTCCGAGGCAAAAACATATGAAACATCAGATATTTAGATGCGAATTCGGCAATGCGCAAGAACTGGCGCACTCATACTCATGTGGGCAATAGATTGCGCATTGCTACGGAGAGTCGAGCGGGGCGTCGTCTCTGCGCGGGAGACGGGGCCTCGGCACAGGCGGCGTCACAAAGCCTGAAGCGCTCGGGAATTCAAGTGCTTTGGCCACCGGGCTGGCTTGTTGAAAGGCCAGGATCCGGGTGCTAGGGACTCGCGCATGCCCTCCCAGCGTCGTCGCCCCTCCCGTCGCGCTGCCAAGGACGCCCCGCGCCATGTCTCGGGTCGCACCGCCCGTGCCGGCGCCAAGGCGAAGTCGGCGCCCCCCCGGCCCGGCGGCGCGGCGAAGACGCGGCTGTATGACGCCACCGCGGTGCGCAAGCTCGCCCGCGAGGTCGCTCGCTGGGAGGCCTCAACGCTGGCCCCCGTCACCGCGAAAACCCCGCTGCGCCAGCCCGCGTTTGCCACGGACTCCGGCGTCGCCATCCCGCCGGTGCTCACGGCCGCAGACCGCCGGAGCGAGGTGCAGGAGCAGCTCGGGCTCCCCGGAGAATTCCCATTCACCCGCGGCGTGCAGCCCACCATGTACCGGGGCCGGCTGTGGACGATGCGCATGTTCGCGGGCTTCGGCTCGCCGGAGGACACCAACCGACGCTTCAAGTACCTGATGGCGCACGGGACGACCGGCCTCTCCACCGCTTTCGACATGCCGGCGTTGATGGGGTACGACGCCGACCACCCCATGTCGCGGGGGGAAGTCGGCAAGGAAGGCGTTGCCGTTTCCTCGCTCCGCGACTTCGAGGTGCTGTTCGACGGGATTCCGCTCGATAAGGTCACCACGTCGATGACCATCAACGCCTCGGCCATCGCGGCGCTCTGCATGTACGTCGCCGTGGGCGAGCAGCAGGGCATTCCGATGGCCCAGCTCGGCGGGACCATTCAGAACGACATGCTCAAGGAGTACATCGCCCAGAAGGAGTGGATTGTTCCACCCCGGCCGGCGGTGCGCATCGTCGTCGACATGATTGAGTATTGCAGCCAGCACATGCCCCGCTGGCACGCGGTATCCATCAGCGGCTACCACATCCGGGAGGCAGGGGCGACGGCGGTCCAGGAGCTCGCCTTCACGCTGGCGGACGGCATTGGCTACGTCGAAGAGTGCGTCAAGCGCGGCCTCGCCGTGGACGACTTCGCTCCTCGTTTGTCGTTCTTCTGGGACGTCCACAACGACTTCTTTGAGGAGGTTGCGAAGTTCCGTGCCGCCCGCCGCATCTGGGCCCGCGTGATGCGGGAGCGCTTCGGGGCCCGCGACCCGCGCAGTCTCCAGCTGCGCACCCACGCGCAGACGGCAGGTGTGAGCCTCACCGCCCAGCAGCCCTACAACAACGTCGTCCGCACCGCACTCCAGGCCCTGGCAGCCGTTCTCGGTGGCACGCAGTCGCTGCACACCAACTCGCTGGACGAGACCTATGCGCTTCCCACCGAAGACGCCGTGACGCTCGCCCTGCGGACCCAGCAAATCATCGCCCACGAATCCGGGGTCGACCGAGTGGTCGACCCGCTCGGAGGCAGCTACTATGTGGAGTACCTGACCGACGAGATGGAGCGCCGAGCTGTCGACTACATCCGTCGCATCGACGAGATGGGCGGCATCATCCGCGCGGTGGAGGAGGGGTACCCGCAGAAGGAAATCGGTGAGAGTGCGTACCGCTTTCAGCGCGAGGTGGAAGAGGGCGAACGCCTCATCGTCGGCGTCAACGTTTTCCAGTCCGAGCAGCAGGCATCCGTGGAAATCCTGAAAATCGGCGACCAGGTGGCCGAGAGCCAAATCGCTCGCCTCCGCCAAGTGAAGGCCGAGCGCGATGCGCGCGCCGTGAAGCGGACGCTGGCGAAGGTGGAGGCCGCCGCTCGGGGGACAGAGAACCTCATGCCTCCCGTCCTTGAGGCGGTGAAGGCGTACGCGACCCTAGGAGAGATTAGCGACGTCTTTCGCAAGGTCTGGGGCCAGTACCGCGAGGGAGGCGCCTTCTAGCGAACACCCGCCATGGCCGACCATCCCCTCAGAATCCTAGTCGCGAAGCCCGGACTCGACGGGCATGACCGCGGCGCGAAGATCATCGCGCGCGCCCTTCGGGACGCGGGCATGGAAGTCATCTACACAGGACTGCACCAGACACCGGAGATGATTGCGAGCGCTGCAGTCCAGGAAGACGTGGACGCCGTCGGACTGTCGATTATGTCCGGCGCTCACATGACATTGTTCCCCGCGGTCATCGACCTCCTCAGGGAAAAGGGCGCCGGGGACATCGGGGTCTTCGGCGGCGGCATCATCCCCGACGACGACATTCCCCGACTGAAGAAGCTGGGAGTGGCAGAGATTTTCACCCCCGGAAGCTCGACCCAGGACATCGTTCAGTGGATTCGGGGACACATCCAGGCCCGCCCCTGAACCTGGGCGCTCGGCTGCCTCCCCGCGTTGATGTCTACGAGGTGGGACCGCGCGATGGGCTCCAGAACGAGCTGCGCTCGGTGCCGCTCAAGGACAAGCTGCGGCTGGTGACAGCGCTGGTCGCTTCCGGCGAGCGGCGCATCGAAGTCACGTCGTTCGTCAGTCCGAAGTGGGTGCCGCAACTGGCTGATGCCGACGAGCTCCTCGCCCGGGTGGAACGGCCTCCCGGAGTCACCTTCTCAGCGCTGGTCCCCAACCTCAAGGGGCTGGAACGGGCCAAGACGGCACGCCTCGAGGAGGCGGCGGTCTTCGCCTCGGCCACCGAAACTCACTCGCAGAAGAACATCAACAAGTCCATCGCCGAGGCGCTTCACGTGGCCGGAGCGGTCACCAAGGGTGCCCTGGCCACCGGGATGCGGGTGCGCGGCTACCTCTCCGTCGTTTGGGGGTGCCCCTACGAGGGGACGACGTCGCTGGACACCGTGGTGGACCTCGCCCGCCGGCTGCTGGATTTCGGCATCTACCAACTCAGCCTGGGGGACACCATCGGCGTGGGGATTCCTACCCAAACCGAGTCCATCCTCGAGGCCTTGCTGCGTCACATACCCGCCTCGAAGCTCGCCCTGCACTTGCATGACACCCGCGGGACGGCGCTCGCCAACGCCCTGGTGGGGATGACGTACGGCGTGACGACCCTCGACGCGAGTGTCGGCGGTCTCGGAGGCTGTCCCTATGCCCCCGGCGCCGCGGGGAACCTCGCCACGGAGGACCTGGTTAACCTCCTGCACGGGATGGGTGTGCAGACGGGGATCGACCTGTCGCGGCTGGTGGAGGCAGGGGAGGTGGCTCAGGAGTTGATTGGGCGAAAGCTCTCCGGAAAGTACCTGCAGGCCGCACTCGGAGAACGGGACCGCCTCATCGCCCGGAAGCGACAGGCGCACTAGCTCCCCGCTGGGAGGGTTGCTGGCGCCAGCCGAAGTCATGGCCGGCAGCCCCGGGGCCAGCTCGCGCAAGCGGCGCCAAGCTCTTGAAGCAACGGCAGCCCACACCGGGTGGACGCCGCGCGGAGACTCAGTCTACCAGTGCTCCCCGACCCGGAGTAAGGGAGAGGTATGGCCGAGTTCCGCGAGGAGCGCCGCGGCAGCACCGAGGTTTGGACCATCGACGGCGAGAAGCGGCGCAACGCCATCAGTCGTGCCGCGCTCGTGGAGTTCGAGCAGCGGGTGGAGCGAGTCAGCCGGGGCCATGCCACCCGAGCGGTCATCCTCACCGGGGCCGGCGAGCGCGCCTTTTGCGCTGGGGCAGACCTCAAGGAACGCGCCGGAATGTCGGAGGCGGACGTCCGCGCCTTCCTCGCCCAGCTGGGAAGAGCGCTGCGAGCCATGGAGCGCAGCGATTGCGTCTTCATCGCCGCCATCAATGGTGCCGCGCTGGGCGGGGGGACGGAGCTGGCCCTGGCGTGCGACTTCCGGGTGGCAGCCCCCACTGCAGAACTCGGGCTCACCGAAGTCCAGCTCGGCATCATCCCCGGCGGAGGAGGCACCCAGCGACTCCCCCGGCTGGTGGGGCCCGCCCGTGCGAAGGACCTCATTCTGACCGGCCGCCGCGTCAACGCCGCCGAGGCGCTCGCCATCGGGCTGGTGCAACGGCTTGCTCCAGAGGGCCGCCTGCTGGAGGTTGCACATGGGTTGGCCGAACAGGTGGGCGCCAATGCGCCACTGGCCGTTGCTGCCGCCAAGCACGCCATCGATGAAGGACTGGCTCTGACTCTGGACGAGGCGCTCGCACTCGAGCAGCGCCATTACGAGAAGGTGCTCGCCTCCGAAGACCGGCTGGAGGGGCTGGCGGCCTTTGCGGAAAAGCGTCCGCCCGGCTTCCGCGGGCGCTAGCCACGCTGGCGCACAGCCGCAGCGCCCGGGAGAGATGTTCTCGGCACCTACTTCGCCTCCTGTCTGCGCACAGAGCCACCTTGCGCTGGGGTGGAGGGTCATCCGAGCTCCCTGTCCAGCGACCTGGATGGTACGGAGGGCGGGTTTTGCGCGATTCGCGCTTCGGCTACGCTCTGTCGTGTGGTGGAGCTTCGACGACGCGTCCTCGTGATTGACGACCAGGCAGGATTTCGGGACTTCCTTCAGCGAATCCTCGAGGTCGACGGCTACCGCGTGGACGTGGCCGACGACGGTGATTCTGGTTTGGATGCGCTTGGCCGCCTGACGCAGCCGTGCGTTGTGTTGGTGGACCTGCTGATGCCCCGGGTGAATGGCATCACCTTCATCACCCGGCTCCGCGACCGTTTCGGTGCTTCGCGCTTTCCCGTCATCGTCATCTCTGCCCTGTTTGGCGCCGAGGACGTTGAGCCGCCGGACTTCCCCGGCGTACGCGGAGTCATCGGCAAGCCGTTTGAGCCACGCGTCGTACGGGCTGCCGTTCGGCATGCTTGGGAAGCGCTGGAGCAGCCACTGCCCCAGACCGGCACCTGACAACGCAGCGCGGCAAGAGGCCCCTGGGGGCGGACGGATATTTCTGGTAGAGCCCCCGGCCCACCATGGGCTTCGACGACAGCGCACGCCAACGCCGTGCACGCATCCGGCAGGGTGGGGTACCGAAGTACCACGCGAAGAACGCAGAAAGCGGGAAGCTGTTCGCGCGGGAACGCCTCGCGCGTCTGCTCGACCCAGGTTCCTTCATCGAGGACGGTACGTTCGCGAACGGCCTGGACGCAGAGTTGCCTGCCGACGGCGTCATCACCGGACTGGGCACCGTCGCCGGCCGCCCGGTCGCGGTCATGGCCAATGACTCGACGGTGAAGGCCGGAAGCTGGGGGGCCCGGACGGTCGAGAAAATCCTCCGCATCCAGGAAACTGTGGCGCGGGTTCGTTGCCCGCTGCTCTATCTCGTGGATTCGGCTGGGGCGCGCATCACCGACCAGGTGGAGATGTTTCCAGGCCGGCGTGGCGCCGGGCGCATCTTCCGCAACGAAGTCCTCCTCTCGGGTGAAGTGCCGCAGGTGTGTCTTTTGTTCGGTCCCTCGGCAGCAGGTGGCGCGTACATCCCGGCGTTTTGCGACCTTGTCGTCATGGTCGACGGCAACGCCTCGATGTACCTGGGCAGCCCCCGAATGGCGGAGATGGTCATCGGCGAAAAGGTGACGTTGGAGGAAATGGGCGGCGCGAGGATGCATTGCTCCGTGTCCGGCTGCGGAGACGTGCTGGTGAAGACGGAGGACGAGGCCATTGCCACCGGCCGGGCCTACCTCTCCTACCTCCCCGACAACTTTTCGGCCGCCCCGCCGCTGGTGGAAGCCAGAGAGCCAGACCGAAGTGGCCGCTTGTTCGACGACATCATCCCGGCTGACCAGAACAAGCCGTTCGACATGTTTGTGCTCATCCGGGAGGTCGTCGACGCCGGTTCCTTCTTCGAGGTGAAGAAACTCTTTGCCCAAGAACTCATCACCGGGTTCGCGCGCATCGCGGGCCGCCCGGTGGGAATCATCGCCAACCAGCCCAAGTACAAGGGTGGCGTGCTGTTCGTCGATTCCGCCGACAAGGCGGCGCGCTTTATCTGGCTTTGCGACGCGTTCAACGTGCCCTTGGTGTTCCTGGCGGACGTTCCGGGCTTCATGATTGGGACCAAGGTGGAACGGGCAGGCATCATCCGGGCTGGCGCAAAGATGATTTCCGCAGTCGCTGAGGCCACGGTTCCGCGCATCTCGGTCGTGGTCCGCAAGGCTTATGGAGCCGGCCTCTACGCCATGTCCGGTCCGGGCTTCGCGCCGGACTGCACGCTGGCCCTCCCGCAGGCGATGATTGCGGTGATGGGGCCGGAGGCTGCGGTGAATGCCGTGTACTTCAACAAGATTCTCGAGAAGCCCGAGGCTGACCGAGCGGCCTTTGTCGAGCGGCTGCGCAGCGAGTACCGCGCAGACGTCGACCTCTCGAAGCTCGCCTCGGAGCTCGTGGTGGACGAAGTCGTGCCTGGGGAAGAGCTTCGGGAGCAGCTCGCGCGTCGCCTCGAGTTCTACTCGCGAAACTTCCGCCCGAGGGAAGCTCGCAAGCATGGGGTTTGGCCCGTCTGAGGGCGAAGCGCGGCACGTCTTTTCGCCGGGCCGGGCGGTCGTTATAAGCACCCACAGAGCATGAGCATGACCGCCGCCCTCCCCGACAGTCACCGAGCGTTGCAAGCCTCCCTTCGAGCCTTCTGCGAGGAGCGAGTGAAAGGACAGGCGCGCGCCTGGGACCATGCCGAGCGCCTTCCGATGGAGACCGTCCAAGCCCTGGGAGAGCTGGGCGTACTGGGCATGCAGATTCCGGAGGAATACGGGGGCGCCGGGCTCGACACGCTGGCCGTCGCCGTGGCGGTCGAGGAGCTCGCGCGCTACGACGGGTCCCTCGCTCTCACCGTAGCCAGCCACAACGGCCTTGGGACCAGCCACCTGCGTCTGTTCGGTAATCCCGCACAGAAACAACGCTATCTGCCCCTTCTTGCAACCGGCGAATACCTCGGTGCGTGGGCGCTGACCGAACCGGGAAGCGGCTCGGACGCTGCGGCGATGAAGACGACGGCCGTCAAGCGTGGCGACAGCTGGGTTCTCAACGGCAGCAAGATGTTCATCACCCAGGGCACCGTGGCGCAGGTGTTCGTCGTGCTCGCGGTCACCTCGCCGGAAAAGCGTCAGAAGGGCATCAGCGCATTTCTGCTCGAGAAGGGGACCCCTGGATTCAGCCAGCGAGCGATACACGGGAAGCTCGGAATGCGCTCGTCGGACACGGCCGAGCTGATTCTCGAGAACGTCGCAATCCCGGAGAAGCACCTCATCGGCGAGCTGGGGATGGGTTTCATCAACACGCTGCAAATCCTCGACAAGGGGCGCATCACCATCGCCGCGCTGGCGGTCGGGCTCCATCGCGGAGCGCTCGAGGAGTCCATTCGCTACGCCCGGGACCGGCAGGCCTTCGGAAAGTCCATCGCCACATTCCAGGCAATCCGATGGATGCTCGCCGACATGAAGACCGAGCTCGAAGCGGCGCGACAGCTGGTGCATCGGGCCGCGGTCCGTGCCGACAGCGGTCGCCCGTACACCCGGGAAGCCTCCATGGCGAAGCTCTTCGCCAGCGAGGCGGCGAACCGGGCCTGCAACCGCGCCGTACAGATTCACGGAGGCTACGGCTACACGCGCGAGTTTCCGGTGGAGCGCTATCTCCGCGATGCGAAACTCTGTGAAATCGGTGAGGGGACGAGCGAGATTCAACGCACCATCATTGCCCGTGAGTTGCTGAAGGCGTGATGGCCGACGCGGACCGCTTGACGGAGCTGGGACTCAGCGTCACCGACACGGAGGCGGGCCCGGAAGCCGTGCTGCAGCTCGGCACCCCGCTGCTCAACCCGCTCGTGCGACGACCCATTGCCACCGGGGTGTTCGCCGTGGCCGAGGAACGGCTCATCCCGCTGGAACCGGCCGAGCTGGAGGGGTTGCCCCCGCTCTCGCTGGAGGGGGTCCGGAGCCGCTCAGAACTCGAACAGCAGCTCGCCGGTGCCTTTCACACACACCTAGTGACGTTGCAGAGGCGAAGCGCGGAGCTGCGTGCGCTCGGCTTTGCTCCACAGGTTGATCCGGAGACGCTCGAGCTTGCCGCCCGCGTCGATGACCCGCCCTTTCGCTTTCTGCTGGCCGGGGACAAGCGCGGGCAGCTGCGGGTGGCCGAGGTGAGCCGAGAGGGCGGGACGTCCGTCGCCGACGTGGGCTCGCCGTTCGACCTCTCCGACTTCCCCAACCGCGCGGGGCTCTTCGCCCACCTGCGGGCCCTCGTCGGTCCGCAGCCCCCAGCCGTCGCGGCAGAGAAGCCCACCGCACCGGTCGTGCACCCGGTGGACTACCGCGAGTTGCTTGAACACTTCGGAGAGGCGGCGTGGATTCCCGCCCCGGCCGCCATCGACGTGGTGGTGACCCTGCGCGCACGGGGAACGGCGTACCGTTTCGCCGCCACGCGCGTACGCGAACGGACGTTTCGGGCGCTGCTGGCAGGGCCCGGGGGGAAGGTTTGGGCGGACGAATTCGAACTCGACGCCTTCCCTGGGGTGGCAGCCGTTGTCGCGGTGGCCCTCGGCATTTCCGCCTCTGAGGTGGAGATGGTCGCTCCTTGGGAGGAAGGGTGACGACGCTCGCCGCACGCGTCCTGTCCGGGGAGGTGCGGGCCGCCTCCCGGCTCATGCGACACGTCGAAGACGGCGAGCCCTCTGCAGTGGCGGAACTCCAGACGCTCTTTCCGCACACAGGCCGGGCGTACGTCATCGGGGTCACCGGGAGTCCGGGGGCCGGGAAGTCGACGCTGACCGACCGCCTCCTCGCCGGTCTTCGCCGACAGGGCAGAACGCTGGGGGTCCTCTGCGTCGACCCGACCAGTCCGTTCACCGGGGGCGCGATTCTCGGCGACCGCATCCGGATGCAGGACCACGCGACGGACGACGGGGTCTTCATCCGCTCGCTGGCAACCCGCGGGGCACTCGGAGGACTGTCGCGAGCGACTGGCGACTGCATCCGCATCCTCGATGCAATGGGTCGCGATGTCGTGGTGGTGGAGACGGTGGGGGTCGGACAAGACGAGATCGACGTCGCGCAGATGGCGCACACCACGCTGGTGGTCACGGTCCCGGGGATGGGGGATGATATCCAGGCCATCAAGGCCGGCATCCTCGAGGTGGCGGATGTCTTCGTCGTGAACAAGGCAGACCTCGACGGTGCGGACCGAACGGTTCGCGAGCTGAGGCAAATGCTGGAACTGCGCCACGCCGTGCGCGGTCAAGCCGGGGACCACGACGCACGGCACCGGCGAGCGCGGGCGCCGAGCGCCCCGCCTGAC
Source organism: Myxococcaceae bacterium (assembly GCA_017881265.1). Classification (GTDB taxonomy): domain Bacteria; phylum Myxococcota; class Myxococcia; order Myxococcales; family Myxococcaceae; genus JADGRA01. Next base: position 74,481 of record JADGRA010000016.1, read on the forward strand.
CAGAGGCCGCCCGAGCCGGCCGGTCCTCGGGAGTGGGAGCCGCCCATCCTGAAGACCGTAGCGACGCGTGACCAGGGAGTGCAGGAAGTGCTCGCCGCCGTTGAGCAGCACCGGCGCTTCCTCGACGAGACAGGTCAACGCTCGGTACGTGAACGAGCACGGGCGAAGATGCAATTCGTCGCTCTGCTCCGCGAGCGGCTGCTCCGGGAAGCGCTGGGGCGGCTGGAGCGGGAACGTGGGCGGCTGGAAGAAGTGGCGGCTGCCATTGTTGACCACGAGGCGGATCCCTACGCGCTGGCCGAGGCGCTTGCTCGGCAGCTCGCCGAGGAATGACACGGCATGGAGGCTCCCGTCCGCGACCGAGTGGTCATCCTCCAGGAGCGCTTGGGCGTCGAAGAGTTGGAACCGAGCCTTGGGCTGGCGGCCCTGACGCACAAAAGCTACTGCAACGAGCACCGCGACGAACCGGTTGTTGACAATGAGCGCTTGGAGTTTCTCGGGGACGCCGTGGTGGACCTTCTGGTGAGCCACCGATTGATGGAACGGTTTCCTGGAGCAGATGAGGGCGAGCTCTCGAAGCTCCGTGCCCTCATCGTCAACGAAGATGCCTTGGCTCGGATTGCGCGGGAGCTCCGGGTCGGGGAACTCCTCCGCATGGGACGCGGGGAGGAACTCACCGGTGGCCGTGACAAGAGTTCGGTCCTCGCGGATGCGCTGGAAGCGGTCATTGCCGCGGTCTACCTGACACAGGGCATTGCCGGAGCGATGGCCCTGGTCGACCGCCACTTTGCGGACGCGCTGGATGGCGTGGCAGAGGGCCGCAGTGGCGACGACTACAAGACACGCCTTCAGGAGTTGGTGCAGAGCCAGGGCCGGCTGCCCCCACGGTACCGCGTCGTCGCGGAGGACGGTCCCGACCACGCCAAGACCTTCGAGGTGGAGGTGAGCGTGGGGGGCGAGGTCTTCGGCCGTGCCAGCGGTCGCAACAAGAAGGAGGCCGAGCAGGCAGCCGCCAGGAAAACCCTGGAGATGGGGAGTTCCAAGTCCGAGTAGGACCTGCCCCCCAAGGGGGGCCCCAAGGCGGAAAGGCCGAGCTTTCTGGGCCGTCCTGAGGCAAAAGGCGTCTTCATGAACCGACTCGTCCTTTACAGCTTGACCCTTGCAGCAGCGCTGCCCGCCGTGGCCGCGGACGCGCCCGTCAAGGACCCCTGGATGCAGAAGGCCCTCGCCGGCCATGACCTGTGGGCCACGATGAAGACCACGGAGGGCAGCGTCGTCATCCACCTTTTCTCCAAGGAAGCTCCGAAGACCGTGGCCAACTTCGTGGGTCTCGCTACCGGTGAGAAGTCCTGGAAGGACCCGCGAACCGGCCAGATGAGCACCGCACGGGCCTACGACGAAACCATCTTTCACCGCGTTATCGCGGGATTCATGATTCAAGGTGGTGACCCGACCGGCACCGGGCGAGGCGACCCCGGCTACACCTTTGGTGACGAGACGTCGAACGGGAAAACGTTCGACAAGGTCGGTCTGCTGGCCATGGCGAACCGCGGTCCCGGCACGAACGGCATGCAGTGGTTCATCACCGTCTCGAAGCCCGACTACCTCAACGGCAAGCACACCATCTTCGGCGAGGTCGTGAGCGGGTACGACGTCGTCGAGAAAATCTCAAAGGTGCCGTCCGGAGCCGACGGCCGCGATCGACCGAACACGTCCGTGGTGCTGAAGTCCCTTCAGATTTCAGACAAGGCACCGAAGGCCGGCAAGTAACACCTTCTTCCAGACAGGGACGGCACCATGGGAATGACAGAGGCAGTGCGGGCGGGGAAGGACCTTTACGCCCATTTCGACACCAGCGAAGGCAAGGTGGTGGTGAAGCTGTTTCCCAAGGATGCGCCTAAGACCGTGGAGAATTTCGTCGGTCTCGCCACTGGCGAGAAGGCCTGGACCCACCCGGGAACGCGCGAGAACAAGACCGCCACGCCGCTCTACGACGGCACCATCTTCCACCGATGCATCGCCGACTTCATGGTGCAGGGCGGGGACCCACTCGGGCGAGGCACTGGAGGCCCGGGGTACCAGTTCGAGGACGAGTTCCAGAGCCGCCGGCGGTTCGATCGTCCTGGCCTGCTGGCGATGGCGAACGCGGGTCCAAATACCAACGGCAGCCAGTTCTTCATCACAGTCGTTCCCACGCCCTGGCTCGACAACAAGCACACCATCTTCGGCGAAGTCGTCACCGGGATGGACGTCGTGAAGCGGGTGGCCAACGAGATCCCCAAGGGACCCGGCGACCGTCCGCGGACCGACGTCAAAGTCCGGTTGGTGACCATCTCCGAAACTCCCTGACGTCGTTCGTCGCCCCCTTCGGGCAGCCAATTGCGGCTGCTCCGGACCACCTCGGCCGTCCATGCCCTCCTTCCATTCCGGCGTCGTCGCCCTCGTTGGCCGCCCCAACGTTGGCAAGAGTACGCTGCTCAACCGCCTGGTCGGGGAGAAGGTGGCCATTGTCTCGCCCAAGCCGCAGACCACGCGGACACGCATCCTGGGTGTGGTCAACAGGCCAACTGGGCAGGTTGCGTTGGTGGACACCCCAGGCCTGCACGAGCCCAAAGGGACGCTCGGACAAGCGTTGCAGGCAGTGACCCTGGGAGCCCTTGAGGACGTGGACGCTGTCGTGCTGTTGGTCGAGCCCACCCTCGGCAAAGACGGCCAGACCCCCGAGTTGACAGCGGGCAATCGCGTCATCCTCGAGCGGTTCGCCACGCTCCGGACGCCGAAGTTCCTCGTCCTCAACAAGGTGGACGCCGTTGCCAAAGCGCCGCTTCTGCCTCTTGCAGGGCTGTACCGGGACGCGCTCGCCTTCGACGAAACGTTCTTCATCTCGGCTCGAACAGGCGAGGGCGTCGAGGAGTTCCTCGAGGCCGTTCTCGGCCGTTTGCCCGAGTCTGAGGCACTGTTCCCGGTCGACACCTTCACCGACCAGTCGGAGCGCGTCCTGGCAGCGGAGCTCATCCGCGAGCAAGTCTTGCACCATTGCCGCGAGGAAGTTCCTCACGCCAGCGCTATCCTGGTCGAGGTCTTCGACGAATCCGACCGGGCGCCGCGCCCCGGTTCTCAGGGACCACTGCAGGGGTTGGTGCGCATCGCGGCCAGCATCTACGTCGAGCGCGAGAGCCAGAAGGCGATTGTCATCGGGAAACGCGGGGCAATGCTGAAGGCCATCGGCACCGATGCGCGGGCGGCGCTGGAGCGGATGCTTGGTGCACACGTCTACCTCTCGCTCCGCGTCAAGGTCGAGCCGCGTTGGCGCGATTCCGAACGAGGGCTCCGCCGAGTGGGGTTGCGGTGAAGCCCCTTCTGGCCCTGGTGGGGAGGCCCAACGTCGGCAAGAGCACGCTCTTCAACCGATTGGTGGGGCGTCGGCTGGCGCTGGTGGAGGACCTGCCGGGTGTCACCAGGGACCGCCACTATGCCGACATCTCCTGGGCGGGTCGCGAGCTGAGCCTGGTCGACACAGGCGGCTTCGTTCCGGCCGGTTCGGACGACGTCCTCGAAGGCGTCCGGGCCCAGGCGGAGATTGCGGTGGAGACGTGCGACGTGGTGCTCTTCCTCGTCGACGGTCGTACGGGGACCGTGGCCGCCGACTTGGAGCTCGCCGCGCTGCTACGCAAGAGCGGCAAGCCAGTCCTGGTCGTCGTCAACAAGCTCGATCACCCACCGGCCGCGGACGCGGGAGCAGCCGAGTTCTACCAACTCGGCTTCCCCGAGGTATTCCCAGTCTCCGCTGAGCACGCCCTCGGAATCGACGCACTTCTCGATGCGGTGCTGGTGCACCTTCCCCCGGTCACCGACGAACGTGCCCCGGACTCCGATGAAGTCGACGATGCAATCCGGGTGGCCATCATCGGACGCCCCAACGTGGGGAAAAGCACGCTCGTCAATGCGCTCCTCGGCGAGGAGCGGCAGCTCGCCGGACCGGTGCCGGGAACGACCCGCGACCCGATCGACACAGAACTCGTTCATGCCGGTCGGCGAATCGTCCTGACGGACACGGCCGGCATCCGCAAGAAGCGTGCGATGGCCGAGCGCGTCGAGCGGGTGAGTATTCTCGGCGCTCTCCGCAGCGTCGACCGCAGCGACATCGCAGTGCTGGTGCTAGATGGCACGGAACCCGGCGTGGAGCAGGACGCAAGGCTTGCCGGCATGGTGGAGGAGAAGGGTAGGGCCCTTGTGGTCCTGGTGAACAAGTGGGACCTGGTAAGCAAGGATGGGCGCAAGCAGGAGGAATTCCGCGAAGTGCTGAAGTGGCAGCTGCGCTTCGTCGCGTATGCCCCCATCCTCTTTGGCTCCGCCCTTCAGGGTCGCCAGGTTGGCAAGGTGCTCGACGTCGCAGTGCAACTCTTCGACCAGTTTCGGTTCCGCTCCCCAACCCCGATGCTCAACCGACTCTTGCAGAAGGTCGTCGATGCACACCCTGCACCGTCGGATCGGGGGCGGCCGCTCCGCTTCTATTACATCACGCAGGTCGCGGACTCGCCGCCGACCTTTGCACTCACGTGCAATCGCCCACGTTCCGTCACGCAGGCCTACCGCCGGTACCTGACAAACCAGTTACGGGAGGCACTGGCACTGCGGGTTCCACTCCATCTCGTCTTTCGAGAGCGCCCTGGGCACAGCAGTCCAGCCCCCCGGAAGAGACAGCGCACCTAGAGGCGGGCGGGGGCCGCCCGCGGACTGCTAGTTGTTCACAGGCTGCCGTCACTGACGTTTCGCACCATTCGTCGGAGTTACCTTCGCATCCGTTGACACTCCGAGGGAGCGGTCACTACAGTCGCGCGCCCCTTTGGCCAGGAGAACGCCGGTTGTCCACCCACCGACTCACCCAGAAGGAGCTGCGCGCCCCGGACGCCTTTCAGCGTGTCGGGGGAGTGGCTCGCCGCTGGCTCGAGCAACGCAGGATTTTGGTCCTGGCAGCAGCGGTCCTCGTCGTCGTGGCAGCGCTAGCGGCTGGGGTCGTCTCCTCGCTTACCAACCGACGAGACCAGCAGGCCGCTCGCGGCCTCGGGCACGCCCTGAAGGCATTGGACCGTCCGGTAGGGGAAGCCCTCCCAGGGGATGACCAGAAGCCCTACGCGACCCAAGCCGAGAAGGACCAGGCGCTGGTGGCGGCCCTCACGCCCTTTCGGAGCGAATTCTCGGGAACGCCGCCCGCGGCAATCGCGGCGCTGCCCTTGGGCGATGCAGAACTTCGCGTTGCCCAGGCCGATGGGTCCCTGCCGCACTTCGCGGACTTCCTCGCCCGCACGCCGGCCAGCCAGATTCTCCGCGTCTCGGCACTAGAAGGCGAGGGCTACGGCTGGGAGGCCAAGGGGCAGCTCGATCGCGCGCTTGACGCGTTTGGTCGCATGGGTCGCGAAGACGCCGGCGGCTTCCTCGCCGGGATGGGGCTCTACCACCGCGCGCGCATCCTCTTGCTTCAGGGCAAGAAGGCGGAAGCGGCACAAGCGTTCCAGGACGTCGTCACCGTTAAGCCGGGAACTCCCGCCGCGACTCTCGCGCAGGACCGCCTGTCGCTGCTGGCAGCCGAAGGCGTTCGGCCTCAAGCACTCCTTCCGGTCAGGCCAGACGCCGGATGAGGCCTTCGCGAGCGCTCCTGCTTCTCGTCGCAGCTGCGGCCGCAGGCTGCGCGAGCGCTCGGCGTGGGTACGCAATCGATCCGTACCAGCGGTATGATACGGACGTCCTCGCCATCTACACCATCAGCTGGTGGCAGAAGCTCGTCGACGCTCCGACCCTCGAGTACGGGCCGCGGGAGCCGGCACGCCCGGGGGCAGACACCATCAACTCGCGCGTGGTGACTGGAACGCGAGACGGCATTCTAAGAAGCGTCGACAGCAAGGGGCGCGTCGTCTGGCGGTTTGTTGCCGGGCAACCCTTTACGGCTGGGCCCGAGGTCGTGGACGGGTTCGTTTTCGCTCCCGGCGGCGACGGCTTCCTCTACTGCTTCCGGGCAGACACGGGGGAGCTCTTCTGGAAGTACGAGGCGGGGGAAGACCTGGTCACCGTTCCGGTGGTTGCCGATGGACGGGTTCTGGTCTCCTCACAGAACGACACGCTCTTTGCCGTCGAGGCGGCCACCGGAAAGTGGCTCTGGCAATACCGTCGGGACACCCCCGCTGGCTTCACCATCCGCGGCGCAGGTCGTCCCGCGGTGCGCGATGGGGTCGTCTACGTTGGGTTCTCGGATGGCCACTTTTCGGCGCTGCGCCTCGAGAGTGGCGCGGTGGTTTGGGACCGGACCCTCTCCGCGGGCGGGCAATTTGTCGACATCGACTCGCCGGCGGTTTTCGATCCCAAGGGGAACGTCATCGTCGCCAGCTACAAGGACGGTTTGTTTTCAATCGATCCGGGCAGCGGCGAAACACTCTGGCAGACGGCCATCACCGGCATGGTCGGGCTGGTGGCAAGGGGTGACGTCGTGTACGCCAGCGGCGACGCACGCGTCATCGGGGTCAAGGCATCAACGGGCAAAATCCTGTGGACGACGTCGCTCGGACAGCGCGCCGGCCTGCAACCGGCTTTGGCCGCCGGCTGGTTGCTCGTCCCAACGGGGAGGTCCCTGCTCTTTATCGATCCGACCTTGGGTGGCATCCGGCAAAGCTTCGACCCGGGGAGGGGCATCACTGCGACGCCCGACGTCCACGGAACCGATGTGTACCTCCTGTCCAATCTGGGCTTCGTCTATGCGCTGGAAATGAACGTCGCAAGGAACTCGGGGTGACGCCCCCCGCCCGCCAGCTGCGGGTGGTCGCGGCGCTCATCAGCAGCGACGCCGGGCGGCGGGTGCTCGTGCAGCAACGGCCAGCCGGCAAGCACCTTGCCTTCTTGTGGGAGTTCCCTGGAGGCAAGGTGGAAGCTGGGGAATCGGATGAGGGCGCCTTAAGGCGCGAGGCCTTGGAAGAGCTCGGGGTCGAGGTGGAAGTCGGACTCGAGCGCTTTCACACGCAGCAGCCGTACCCTGACTTCGTAGTGGACCTGCACGTATACGAGGCCCGGATTGTCTCCGGTGCGCCCCATGCGCTGGGAGGCCAGATGCTGAAGAGTGCCACGCTGGAGGAACTGCAGACGTTGGCATTCTGCGAGGCGGACCGGCCGCTGGTGCAGGCGCTGGCCCAGAGAGCGTCGGAGGGACCGGGCACACTCAAGGAGTGATTGAACGCTCCTTTCAACTCGTGCCCGGCATCGGCCCTTGGCGCGAGCGGGACCTCTGGTCGCGCGGCCTGCTCAACTGGGAGGCGTTTCGTGAATCCCCGCAGCTGAGCGAGCTGCCTCCGCGTCTGGCCGAGTCCCTGGGGGCGCGGATTGCCGAGGCGGAAGCGGCACTGAGCTTCCGAGACTTGCCGCACCTGGCGGCTCTGTTGCCGCCGCGAGAGCACTGGCGCCTCTACCCGGTCTTCCTGGCCGAAGCCGTCTTCCTAGACATCGAGACGGACGGCGCCGTGAACGGGCGGCCGACCGTGGTCAGCTTGTTCGACCGGCAGGGGCTACATGTCTTCGTCCAAGGGCGAAATCTCGAAACCCTCCCGGAAGTCCTCTCCCAATCTCGTCTTTGGGTCACCTTCAACGGACGCTGCTTTGACGTGCCCGTCTTGCGGCGACACTTCCCGGAGCTTCCTGAGCCCGCGGTTCACCTCGACCTGCGCTTCCTGTGCCGGCGCGTAGGCCTTCGCGGTGGTCTGAAGGCAGTCGAGGAGCTGATTGGCATCCCACGCCCGCCACACCTCCGTGGCGTTGGCGGCTGGGACGCGGTGTTGCTCTGGCGCACCTGGGTGGCGACGGACGAGCTCGCCGCACTGCGATGTCTCGTCGAGTACAACCTGTACGACGCGTTCCAGCTCCGCGCGCTGGCGGATGCTGCATACAACCGCGCAGTCGAACAGCTGGCGTTCGACCAAGAACGTATTCGCGTCTGGGAGCGCGGCGACCTCCTCTACGACGTCAGTCGGCTGGTCCTTGCGATGGAACCCGCCGGCGGCGGTGCGCTGGCGGTGGGAACCTGAACGTAGAGATGTGCCTGTCAACTTCCGCGGCGGTGGCGCTTCGGGGGACCTCTCTTGACGGGAACGTCCTTCTCGCGCTCCCCGTCGGTGTGGAACTCGAAGCGCTGCTCGTTCAATGCTGAACCCGTCCCGTCATCGAGCGTCGTTCCGGTCTGAGAGTCGAGCGCCACGCTGTAGCGGTGCCCTGGGCGGAGTGGAGCTAGCAGTTTGACGTGGTAGCGCAGTCCGCCAGGCACCTCCTGGGGGATGTCGTCTGACGCAAGCGCCCGGTCAATCTCGTCAAGAATCCGGAGCCGGTAGTTGTGAAGCGGGAGATTGGCCGTGAAGTCGATTACCTGGGTCGCTGGTAGAAGTGGCACAGCCGACGGGTCGAGGAGTACCTGGAGGAGCCCTCCATCGGGCTGCTGGACTTCAATCGCAAGCGTCAGAGTTACCACGGGTGGGCCACCGTCCAGGGGCGTCGCCAAAACGGCGGTTCCGGCATCCATTGAGGTGGGCCGGGGGCACCCCGAGCCGATGGCTAGAGACAGCCCGGTAGTTAGCCAACGGCAGCGCACATGTTTCTTCATGGAAGGACGAACGGTCGGGGATTACACAGGCTTGGGTGAACGCTCTGAAATACGTCAACACGGACGGGACGGGGCCGCAAACCAGCGGCAAGGTGCTTCGCTGGGCTGTCCTGGACAAGCTTGCTGGCCGTCGGCGCCGGGCGCCCAGCCGAGCGGCGGTGCCCAGCGTACCCCCCGACTTGGTCCTCCTCTCGTGCCCGCCCGGAGCAGGGGAGGGGGTACGGCTGACGTGGCTCGGGCACGCCAGCTGGCTCGTCCAGGTGGCCAGCACGTCGATGCTCATCGACCCTGTCCTGGGCGAGCGAATCTCCGGCGTGATTCGGCGCAACGTGGCTCCCGGCCTCCGTGTCGAGCAGCTTCCCCGAATCGACGCGTGTCTCGTGACACACAACCACTACGACCATCTCGACTTGCCGACGCTGCAGCAAGTGGGCGCGCCCGTTTGGGCAGGCCAGGGGACGGGGCCGTTGCTGCGTAAGTCCGGCTTGGAGGCCCACGAGTTGGGTTGGTGGGAGACGGCACAGGTGGGTTCGGCGAAGGTGCATTTCGTCCCGAGCCAGCACTGGAGCCGCCGGGGCCTGTTCGACGTGAATGAGATGCTCTGGGGTGGCTTTGTGGTGGACGGCGACGGTACCCAGGTGCATCACGCTGGCGACACCGCATACTTCGATGGATTCGTGGAAATCGGGCGCCGTTTTCCGAACCTCGAAGGCACGATGCTTCCCATTGGAGCGTACGACCCACCGTGGTTCATGGAGACCCAACACATGAATCCGGAGCAGGCGGCCCGAGCGTTCTTGGACCTTGGCGCTGAGAACTTGCTGGCCATGCACTGGGGAACCTTCAAACTGACCGATGAGCCCCTCGGTGAGCCGCCCGCGCGACTGAAAGACGAATGGGCGCGGCTGGCACTTCCCCAGAGCAGGCTCCACATCCTTCCGGTCGGTGGAACGTGGACGGCCCAAAGCAAGGCGACACTGGCCCCGCGCAGGGTGCAGCCCTGACTAAGGCGAATCGCTGCATCCCCCCGTCGCTGACGGCCTAAGCTGCCGTCGCTTGGGCTTCGACGACAAATGACGCCAGGCCTCATTGGGTTCTGGGGAACACCCACCTCCACGGTCGATTGGTGCGAGGTGAACTACGCCGTTACGCCGTTCGTGTGCGAATTCTTCAACACACTCTCGAGTCTCGCCATGATTGCGGCTGGAGTGCTGGGCGCCTTTCTCCATCGACACGTGTTTGATCGCTGGACCCTCGCCGCCTTCGGGCTCCTCGGATTGGTGGGGGTCGGAAGCGTCGCATTTCACGGAACGCTGCGCTTCGAACTCCAAATGCTCGACGAGCTGCCAATGCTCTACTTGGTCGCCCTCGTCGCCTACTTACTCCTCGAGCCGCGATTGGGGCCGTGGTTGCCGACAGTTCTGCTCACGTACGCAGTCCTCGCTACCGTTTCCGAAGCCTTCACCCGCGGCCAAATCCAGTTTCTGGCGTTTCAGGTGAGCTTCGGCGCGCTGGAGATGTTCTGCATGTACCGCGTGTTCCTGCTCAGTCGATCTCCCGGCAACAAACCGGTTCGTCCGCTCTTCAACCTCGGCGCCGGGATGTATTTTGCCGCCATTGCGCTTTGGTTCGTCGACCTGCGCTTCTGCGATGTTGTGAGTATTCGGCTACCGGCGCTCGGCATCCCGAACCCACAACTCCATGCGTGGTGGCACGTTTTGGTTTCCTGTGGGTTCTACTTGCTCCTGCTTGTGGTCGGCTACGACCGGTTGCGCCGTCGTCATGTCCAGCCAGTCATTCAAGCTTTGCGCGGCCGCATCCCTTCCGTCGAGCGGCCTGCGTGAGCGGCCGCTTGGGCCGCGTCGCCTACTTCTCGGCTCCCGAGAACAGTGCGTGGGCACGGAGTTCCTGGCCCGCGAGGCCGTCCCTCACGACGCGTGTGTAAAAGTCGTGAAGCGTCTCGGCACCGAACGACGGAGTTGCATCGGCGTCGTAGGTTCCTCTGGCCTGGTCCTGAACGAGCATTCGCTTGACGGTGATAGATATCCGTCGGTCTATATACAGCTGAATGAATTCGTCAGTCTTCCAGACTTTGGCCGATCCGACCCGTCGCCGCATCGTCGAGCTGCTACAGGGCGGTGAGTTCCAAGTGAATGACATCGTCGACGCGGTCGACATCCGCCAACCGGGCGTCTCACGACATTTGCGCCTTCTTCACCAGGCGCGCTTTGTCCACGTTCGCCCTGACGGACAGAAGCGGCTGTACTCACTCCCCCCGGAGCCGTTCCGAGAACTCGACGCGTGGGTCGCGTCGTTCCGAGGCCTCTGGGAGGCGCGATTGGAGCGATTCGGCAAGGCGCTTGAGCGGAAGAAGCAGGATCTGGCTCGCAAGCCCAAAGAGAGGAGCTCCTGAACAGATGACGACCCCGACGAAGACGCCCGCGACCGCAGGGCAACCGCCTGCCCAGAGAAGCACGTTCAGGATTGAACGGGCCTACCAGGCGTCCCTCGATGTTGTTTGGGCACTCTGGACAACCAAGGAAGGCCTCGAGTGCTGGTGGGGACCCGATGGGTTCACCACCACAGTGCGAACGCTCGAGCTGCGGCCGGGTGGGCTGTGGGAGTACGCGATGACTGCGACCGCACCCGAACAGGTCGAGTTCATGAAGCGGGCGGGGATGCCGCTGTCGACGGTTACCCGCGCCACCTACACGGACGTCATGCCGCAGCGGCGCCTCTCGTATGACAACCTGGTCGACTTCATCCCCGGAGTTGCGCCCTACGCAGCTTCGGTCGCCGTGGAGTTTCATCCCACCGCGCAAGGGGTGCGAATGGTTCTCACGTTGGATGCCATGCACGACGAGCGATGGACTGAGATGGCTCGACGCGGCTGGGGAAGCCAGTTGGGCAGACTCGCGGCTGCGCTCGGCATATGACCCCCTCGGGCATGGCCGAACGTCTGATAATGTGCGTTATGTCAACTTGATGAAAGGGCCGGAGTTCACCGCAACTCCCTCAGCCTCCGGGCGCTTCATCCAGCTTTGCCTTCCACTTCAGCGCCTGGGCGCCGTGGCCCTTGCGCGGTTCTGACTTTTCCCACGCTTCGTAAGTCGCCACCAGCAGCGCCCGTGACAGCGGCATCACCCGAGAGACAGCTAGCCGGCTTCATCGCCAAGTTCGCACCCGATGTTGCGAGCCTCATTCTGGCTGCGCGGAAGAGGATGCGAGAGCGGTTTCCGCGGGCCATTGAACTCGTGTACGACAACTACAACTTCTTCGTGATTGGGTACGGACCCGGCGTCAGGCCGTCCGATGCAATTTTCTCGCTCGCGGCCCATGCGAAGGGCGTGAGCCTGTGCTTTCTGCAGGGAGCGGGCCTGCCGGATCCCAAGGGACTCCTCAGGGGCAGCGGAAACGTCGTGCGGAGCATTCGACTCGAGAGTGCTGCGACCCTGGACGACGCGGGTGTACGCCGACTCATGAAGAGTGCGGTCGAACTTGCAAAGGTGCCCTTCAATCCACGGGCCGAGCACCAACTGATCATCCGGTCCGTCTCCGTTAAACAACGACCTCGCCGAGCGGCCGCGGCGGGCAGGAAGAAGCAGCGGCTCCGTTGACATGACGTGTGTAGCCGTCGAAGACCGGCATCAAGCCAAAGCACAAATGGTGCGGTCCTTTCGCTGGTCCTCCCCTGCCCTGGCGCTCAACGCCGTCGGGAACGAGAATCAGACCCGGCGGCGATCCTAGTTTGGACGAGCGAGCCTCACAGACCTCCGACTTCAGTGCCGGCTTCTAGGCCAAAGCGGCCGGGATGACCTTGCCCACAGTAATCTGTGAGGCAATGGTTGCCTGGTCCACACCGGCCGCGAGTGCAAGGGTCTTTCCAACCGAGCTGAGCGTGTCGGTGTACGGGACGTCGCCACCCGTGTCGTTAACTGCGCCGCTGGCTGAGTCGAAGCCCGTCGCTCGATAGTCGTTCTTGTTGTTGTTCAGCGTCACGCCCCCAATGACGGCGCTCTTGAATGGCTTGCCGATGAACACCGAGCAGTGGTGATTGGCGTTGTGATTGCGCCCGTCGGCGTTGCCGCTGTGGTTGGCGACAGAAAGCGTTCGGCCAAAGACGTTCTGGAGCGCGATTGTGACCTGGTCCTGCAGTCCGTAGGTCGTCAGGCGGGAGACAAAGTCGCTGATCCCTGCCACGCTGGCGACGGTTCCTTGGGTTTCGTTCGCTAGCCCGACGTCTCCATGGTTGTCGCCACCGAAGCTGAAGGTGGCGACCGCCACCGGGCTCACGTTCATCTTGAACAGCACCACCGCTGCGATGTTGAGGTCCGTTCGCGTCGTTCCCGAAATGGACGCGAGGTCACTGAGCAACTGCTGAGACAGCGAGCGCACTTGCGCTTGAGAGAGCGCGTATTGATCCAGAATGGCTTTCTGCGCTTGGTTCGCGCTCTGCTTGTAGAGTGCGTTGAGTTTGTTGAGTTCGTTATCGCGGATTTTTTGAAGGGCTCCGAGCGGACCGGTTGGCTGAGCGAGCACCGCCTGCAGTGCTTGCGGGTTGAGAATCGGCATCACGCTCCCGCTGTACGTGATGAGGTTGTTGCTGAGCACAACCGGCTGATTCTGGATGGTACCCAGGCAGGGCCCCGTGGATTTCGCGACGAGGGAAACTAGCATCTCCTGGCGTTGGATCTGCCCCATCAAGCGGTTCACCTTCGCCGCATCCCCATGGTTGTTCGTATACGTCCCGTGATGGAGGAAGGTGGTTCGAGCGAGTATGGATGGGGGTAGCTGGCTCCACGGCTTCGCGGCTTGGTAGGTCTGGCCACCCACCGACACCGAACTCGGTGCCATGGTCGGGTCAGCCGGATGGTAGATGCCTGGATCGATGTAGCAGCCCGGAACATTGGCGTTGAGTGGGTCGCCGCTTCCAGAGGTCAAAAAGTAGATGAACTGCGGGTTTGCGCAGGTGCTCGCTTGGGCACGCGCACTGCCGGGTCGCGCCAGCAGTCCAATTGGAAGTCCGGTGGCGAGTGCACGGAGCCCGAGCCAGCCGGTCCCGAAGAGCGCTGAGAGCAAGAATTGTCGTCTGTTGGCGTTCATTGGGTAGGCGTTCCTATTGGCCAATCATCACGCTGGAAGGAGAAATGCAGGCCAGTGTGAAGGTGGCCTTGAGCGCGTCGCTGGCCGAGACCCCAGCATCCTGCGCGAGGTTGAAGTTTTCGGTCAGAATGCTCGCGGTCTGCGCCGCCCTGGGGTCAGAGGACGGTAAGCCGACCACCGTCGTCACGAAGTCCGCGATTGCCGGGCCGGGACTCTTGCTGCTGTACCGGCTTGGCGTTGGTGTGGCGTCGACCACCTCGTTGGCAACGAGCCCGCACACGACCTCCACGCTCGCGCGATAGAAAAGATTCGGGTCCGTCGATAACGACGGAAGCGCGTAGGCCCGGTAGTAGGTATCGACGGGCATCATCACCGCACGAGCACTGATTGCCGTCTGCTGGGCCGTTGGCTGCACGGTCGTCGCCCCGCAAATGTCGGTGATGCCGAGCCGGTTCGAAAGGGAGGCGCAGAACTGGTCCCGGCGCGCGATGCTCATCACGACGCCTTGCGTTTCCGTGGTCTTGGTCGAAGCCGCAAAGGTGACCAATGGCGAGGAGAACAACTCCCTCACCAGCGTCTTGAAGTCGAAGTTGCTCGCCTGAAAGGCGGCTGCAATGCGAAGGACCTCGGGGTCGTCCTCCACCGCTGCCGTGGAATTGGCCCACGAGTGCAGCTTGAGGACCCAAGCCAAAGCAAAGCGCGGATGGTTGGCCAGAATGTTGGCGATGTCGCCGACGCCCTTCCCGGTCGCAGTGACCCCGGCAATGCCGAACCCTGCTGGCTGTGTGATCTGCGTTGGGTCGGTCTGGTTGTGGTACGTCAACGTGTAGGACTGGCGGAAGAACTGTTTGTAAGGGTCGAGTTGCGAATGGCAGCCCGTGCAGGCCGGATTGGATGCGTGGTCAGCCTCGGTCGCAGTCACCGGGAACATGACCTGGCTGTTCTCGCCGTTGATGCTGAGGCCAATCGCGACGATGAGCGCCTGGTTCGCACTCACCCGCATCTCGTTGGTGAAGTTCGTCCCCCAGTTCGCGTCGAATGCCGGCGTTCCAAAAAAGCCAATTCGTTGGGTGGTGAGGTTCAGGCTGTTCGCAGCTCGAATCGCCGGCAAGTCGTAGAAGACGGGCGAGGCGTAACCCACCCCGCCGTCCGCCAGCGTCGGAGACGCTTGGATTGTCACCATGCGCCAATCGGTCCAGTCGCTGTCCAGGTACTCCGGCGTTAAGCGTTGGAAGTTGCTCGAGTCCGATGGACAGGGCTGCCAGACGAGCTTTCCGAAGTAGAAGTCGAACAGCGACAGAAACATGTTCGTTCCGAAGTACGTCTGGACCGTGTTGGTACAGTCCGTCGGCTGGGTTCCGGGATATCGCCAGCTCATGGACGTACCGCCGTCGGGTAGGCCCTGAACGTTGGCCAGGCTCTGCGCTAGAGTCGCCGTCGATGAGGAGTCGATGCTGAAGGACGTCGGGACTCGTGGGTTGGAAAAGATGTGGTTGGTCGTCTTGCCAGTGTCGGACACTTGGGAGTCATCGGTGTACGAGAGGTAGCTCATCAACGCTGACGTGAGCATGTAGCGGTTGGTCGTGACCGCCTGATTCAGCGGCAGGCCCTGCTGGACAAGCCCCCAAACGGTGAGCGGGAAGCTGTCCATGACGTTCCGAACGAGACGACTTGAATAGGCCTCGTTGACCTGCGCGTTCAGCGCGATGTTCGCCTGTAAGGTGGGAAGGTCCACGTGGTTCTGCTGGAAGGCGTTTCGGAAGAAGTCCAGCATCCGAAGACGGAATCCTGGATCTGCCATCCACCCGTCGATAAGCGTCTTGAGGTTTGAGGGATCCGCGACCACCGACGCAATCTCTGAATCAGTGGCGGGCATGCCGACGAGCAGATTCTTGACCTTGCTGACATACGTCGCTGGAGGCAGCGCCTCGAACGTCGAAGCTGAACCTTGCAGACCAGCGTCCTGCGCACCTGCGTCGCTCGGCGCCGTCACGAGGCCGCCGCCGCCCTGGTCCCGTCCCGGGACGCTGCCAAGGCAGCCCTGGCCTACGGCCATCGAAACCAGCGCGACCGCCAGCGCGCCGGATACCTCCGGAAATTTGGACCTCATCGAGTCTGTCTCCAGTTCGTCCGCGCTGGTCAGGTTGGGCGACGCATTTGCGCGGGCGTCACGCTCGGCAGACATTTTTTCGCGAAGGTGAGCTCGTGATGCAATCTCGCTCGTGTGATTTTTCGCGGTGCGGTGGAGAGTCCCCACCATGTGAGGGGGTGAGACCACCCCGCAATGTGTCGGTGTGAAACGTGCTGGAAGTGACGGACCACGGTGGTTCCGCCTCGTCAGCGACGAGAAATACTCGCGGCTCCTGGGGAGGAGCGGTGGGTGCGAACGCACCCGCGTCAGCGGCGATGCGTCAGCCGAACCACCAGCCGAAGCCCCGACCACACCTCGTCGATCGCACACGCCTTGTTGTCAACCAGCCCTAACACGGCCGCGCGAACTCGTTCTCGGTCATGTCCGTGGCCACGCCTGACGACTGCTTCGGCCACGCAACCCACAAGGCGGTTGTCGGCGCCATCTGCCGCCCTATTCCGCCCAACCGGTTCACGAACTGGGTACGGCGCGTGAGGAACCAGACGATGACGTCGGGCCCTGTGCTAACGAGAACTTCGAAAGCAGCGTCACGCCCTCTGGAAGCTCGCCCAGTGTCGTCGCGAAGTCTTTTCGGAGGTTCCAGCAGCGCGACAACATGCCCGGTCCTATTCCCGAGCTTCTTGGGAAGCGGCGTGCCGGAGTAACCGGCCATCGCTGCGCTCAGCCGGGACGGTTGCCCAGCGGACCCTTTTCTAGCGCCCACGACTTCAACCGGCGGGCGACGCAACGGGGAAGGGCCCCGCCGCTTCACCTGTAGGCCCACTCCCACGTCTTCTCGTTCGGTTCGACGACTATCTGCTTGGTCCAGTTCGACGGTCCCCTCACCTCAAGTTGATGTTTTCCCGGGGGCAGTTGGTACTCGGCCTTTCCGTCCTGCTTGCTTCGACGCTCTCCGTCGATGAAGACATCGCCGGCGGGGTGAACGGTCAGAACCAACGTTCCGGGCGTCGCTAGCGTCGGTGCCTTTGGTAGGGGCGCCAGCTGTCGACCAGCGGGCGCGGCTGAGCCTGTCTTCGGTGGATGTCGTCGAACGGTAGGAGGCTTGCTCTGCGCGACGGGTGCCTTCGGCTCAGGGCTCGGCGGCGCAGGCTCCGGTGGAGCCGCTGGTGGAGTCACTGGGAATTGGGGGAGTTGCGTAACCACTGGCGGCGTCGGAAGAGGGACGGCAGGGCTTGCCGGCTTGGCCTTCGTGACCAGCAATGCACCGAAGGCGCCAGCAAGGAGGAGAGCGCACGTGAGAGCGATTCCAACCAACAGGCCGCGCCTCTTCGCTCGTCTTGGGTGCTCCGATGGTTGGGTGGCCGGCTCCTCAGCAATATCCCTGAGAACAATGGGAGTGCGTGCCGTCGGAGCGTCCCAGGCAACTTCGGGCCCAGTACGCCGAGACGTGTTCTCGAGGACAGCGGGCGGCGCCGCGCTGCCCGAGACGAGTTGGGCAGCCATCGCGCCCCCGGTTGACGGAAACGATGGCCCACCGCCGTCTGGGACCAGCGGAGCGGGGTTCTGGCGAAATTCCGTGCTTTCGGTCTGCGATGACTCAATTGGAAAGACCTGATGCATCCATGCGCTGACGTCCGTTTCCTCGCGTCCCGGGGCTGCGGCAGAGAGGTACCTCGCGAGAGCGCGTTCCAGTTCCTGCGCCGTTTGGAACCGGGCTCCCCGTTCGCGCTCCAGGCATCGCATGACGATGCCACTCAGGTTCGAATCGACCGTCGGGTTTAGTTGCGCGGGTGGGACGACCGCGCGCTCCTGGACAGCGTTGAGAACGGCGACATCGCTGTCAGCGTCGAAGAGTCGGACTCCGCTCAACAGCTCCCACAGCGTTATGCCCAGCGCGAAGATGTCGGTGCGCGAGTCCACCGGCTGGCCGCGCGACTGCTCCGGGGACATATAGGCGAACTTCCCTTTGAGCATGCCGACGGTGCTGGCCCGGGTGCCGGCCTTCGCAATTCCAAAATCTGTCAGTTTCACGGCACCGTCGTACGACAGGAGGATGTTCTGCGGCGTCACGTCTCGGTGGACAAGGCCAAGCGGTTGCCCGTGTTCCGTCAGCCGATGGGCGAAGCTCAGCCCCCGAGCGACTTCAGCGACAATCTCAGCAGCGAGCGCTGGCGTGAGTGCGATGCTCAGCTCGAGTGCGCGTTGGTGGGCTTGGGCCAACGACTTGCCACGGACGTACTCCATGGCGATGTAGAAGGTGTTTTCGTGGCGGTCGAAGTCGAAGATTTGAACGATGTTCGAGTGGTTGAGCTTGCTGACGAGCCGGGCCTCGCTGACGAACATCTCTACGAAGGCAGGGTCCTCGGCGAAGGTTGGGCGGATTCGCTTGATGATGACCTGCTTCTCGAAGCCCTCCGGGCCAAACGAGCTGGCGAGAAAGATCTCCGCCATGCCCCCTTCAGCGAGCTTGCGCTGGATGACGTATTTGCCAACGCGGGTTCCAGCCGGGAGCGACACGAGGACCTACCTTCTGCCAATTTCTTCTAGCATCGTATCCTTACTCCTCGGGTGAGCGAGGGCGTTCTAACGCTGACACGCCTTAGCCGCGAGACTGGCAAGTCATGCTGCTGCTCGCGCGGTCTCGTCACAGGCTTCCAGAGCGCAACTCGACTGGTGTGGGCGCTGTGCTGCACGCTGCGGCCCCGCCACGCTCCGAGTCAGCCGAAGACTAGTGCTGTGGCTTCTTGGGTGGTGGCGGGGCGTGGCCCTCTCCCGCGGGATGGCCCTGCGGGGCGGGCGGACCGGTATGGCTCTGTCCACCAGCCGGAGCCGTATGAGTTTGGGTCCCGGGCGGACCGGCATGCGGTTGTGTCCCGGGCGGGCCGACATGGGTCTGGGTCCCGGGCGGACCGGCATGCGGTTGTGTCCCGGGCGGGCCGACATGGGTCTGGGTCCCGGGCGGACCGGCATGCGGTTGTGTCCCGGGCGGACCGGCATGGGTCTGCGTCCCGGGCGGACCGGCTTGAGTCGGAGCCCCGGGCGGACCGGCATGAGTCTGCGTTTCGGGCGGACCGGCTTGAGTCGGAGCCCCGGGCGGACCGGCATGAGTCTGCGTTCCGGGTGGACCGGAATGGGGCTGGGTCCCGGGTGGACCGGAATGGGTTTGCGTCCCGGGGGGACCGGCCGTCGCCGGCGGCGGATGGCCGGGCTGGGCGGAGCCCGGGACCGGGTGGGCCGGCGCTGCGGCTGGGAACGCGCCATGGCCTGGCGAGTTCAGCGAGGTCGGGTGGGCAACCGGTCCCGAGGGCCGTCCAATAGGACCGGGGGCCGACACCGGCTTCCAACCGGCCTTGCTGTCGTGCTGCTGCCAGGTGCCATTGGGAGTCTGGCGCAGGACGTGGCCGCTCTTGTCAGCGACCAAGTTCATTGACCTTGCGGTCGGCCCGGCCGGTCGACCCAGCGCGAGCGGCTGGACGGGCCTCTGCACAACGGCGTGCGCGACCGCCGGTCGCTGGTAGAGGCTGCCCGCCGGTCGTGCCCAGGCGCCCGCGTAAGCCGGCCGACCGCCATAGTAGGGCCCGCCAGGCCGGTAGTACGCCGTTCGGTACCCGGGGCTGTACCAGCCAGCTGCGTAGTAGGGGGGAGGTGGCCGGTACCCTCCGGGTCCGTACCAAGCGCCGCCGTACGCGGGACGCCACGGTGGCCGGTAGTACGCGCCCCCCCAAGTTGCGCCGTAGGACAAAAACACCGCACTCGGCCCAGCCCCGTAACTCCAGCCCGTGTACGGATTGTAAGCGACGTTGAAGCCCCAAGTGACCGGCCGCGGGTAATAGACCGCGCTTGAAACCCATGGACGATAGACGTACCCGGTGCCGTAGACGACCGTGCCGTTCCACGCATAGCAGCCGAGGTAGCCCGGGGTGTACCCCGTGTACACGACCTCCGGCGTGGCCTGATAAATCGTGACGTAACGGACGTTGTAGACGGGACTCGCAGGCGGAATCGTCTGGACCTGTTCCGGAACAGCAGTGGCAACGCTCCACGGTCCCTCAGGTCCGGGCGCCGTGTACCAGACCGCGTTGACGACGGCGTAGTAGGCCCCTCCAATCTTCAACACCGAAGCGGGACTATTTGCCGCATACGAAACGTCTGGCGCCCCGCCGGTGACGGGTTGGAAATTCGGTTGCCCGTCGTAGGTAATGGTTGGCGGCGGGGCATCCCGCCTGATCTCGGCAGTCTGGGGGATTTCTACGTCCGCGACAGCCTGCTTGGCTTGTGGGGTTCCCGAGACAAAGGCCAGCACGTTGCCAGCGGGAGACCCGGCTGGAATGTTCGCGAAGTCGGCAGGAAGGTGGTTGGACGCGACGAATGCCCAGGGTCCCTCAAAGGATTTCGCGGTGTACCACCGGCCCCCGAGGACGATGAACAGTGCTTGACTGTTGAGATCCCTGAAGATGCTCTCGTCGGCGTTGGTCACCTGCAGCAGTTGCGTCCCACCGACCGGTGCGAAATTCGGGACTCCCTTGGTCACGATGAGTTCGGTTGGTTCGATGGCCACGACAATTCGAGGAGGCGCCGTATCCGCGGGCGCAGGAGCGCTCTGGTCCTTCTTGTCCCCCTTCGTTACAACTTCCGCTACTGCGCCGGGAGGAGCTGGGATGACCTGCCAAGGGCCACCGAGAATATCCGGTGTCTGGAACCAGATCGCACCGTTGGTCAGGTAGTAAAGCTTGGTCTTGCCGTCATAGAAGATTGGGAAGGGAGTGTTGACGACCGCGTCAATGCCTGACTTCTCGATTGGACGCCGGATGGGCTGACCGTCGAGCAGGACTAAGACGGTGGGTTCGGTAGCGAAGAGAATCTTCGGCGGCTCGGTCTGCAAGTCGTCCGCAGTCGCCCCGGACTCCTGACCGTCGGCCAGCGCCGAAGTCACACTGTCGAGCGAGAGGGAGACGCTGGGCAGCTGCTTCTCCATGAGCTGGGTAAGGGTCTGTTGCACCTCCGGCGACGTGTCCGGAATCGCAATGCGAGTGACTTTTCCGGAAAGCACTTGAATCAACCGCTGGTCACGGTCCGTGCTGACGTTTGCGCTGAACCACATTGCGCCAAAGACGGGTTCCGTCTTGCCTTTGGGCGTGAGTGCGAAGGCCGAACGGCCAGCGAGGGTCTGTCCTTGAAACGCATCAGCCTGAGGCTCATAGACGACGAGGACCCCAACGTCCGAATCGACTTCGCGGGGCCAGTCCGCACTAGGGGCCGGCTGACCCGCCTGGGTCGACTGAGCGACTGCCAAGCCTCCGATGGCAAGTTGTGCAACGACGGCTAGGCGTATGAAACAGCCGGGGTATTCGATAGCCATGATCCAACCCACTCCTCGCGGGCGGCAGCTGCGTTCGCGATGTTTCCTCAGCGTAAAGCGCCGAGCACGCCGGAAGCGTCGAACCAGCGGGGTGCGGTCCTCGGTGCTTTGAAACAGAGAGTCATCCGACCCTAAGGCATCACCGTCATCCCGGCTTGAAGACCCTTGCCGGAGACGATGGAGCAAATGGCGACCTTTTCCTTGACGCTGTCGACACGGATGGCGCCGGCCTCGGTCATAGTGACGTCCAATGTCTCGCCCGTCGCCGGGTCGCGCAGCACCTCGGCGGTCCCGACCTTGAAGACCTGCCCCACCGCCACGCCCTCGCGCGAACCTCGGTTGATGTAGACCTGATTGCCTTTGACGAGGATGACGTTGCCTTCCCAGTGCAACGAGGGAAGTCTGGAGGAGATGAAGGCGACCGCTTCATCAATGGCCTTCTCCATTGCTGTACCGACGTTCGTCTTTTTGAACGTGCTCATGTCGGCCCCAGCGCCATAGTACCCGTCGTGGAAGCCGACCGTCATGCCCCCGCTACTGGCGGAGCCCACCACCTTTTTTGAAGCAACCACCTGCCCGGTCGTCGAGTCCACGACGTAGACCACTGTGTTGATTTCGGCATTGTCCCCTCCCCCGCCCACCCGGATGCCCCCGAACCCGGGAGTCGGCACCGAGACACCGCCGCTCGAGCCACCGGTCGTTTGGAAATTCGTGATTTCACCTTTAACCAGAAGTTGAGCTGGGGTCATGTGTCCCACGGCAGGCGTCTTTGAGCCGCCAGCGACGCGGCCGCTGGCACCAAAGTCCTGCTCCTGCATCGCCGCCTGACGCATGTCGGCTTCGCCAATCACGATGAAGTGTCCGGACTGCTGCAACGAGTCCGTCAGCATCGCGCCCCAAGTGTCCGCGAGCGGAAATTGGCCCGACCACTTCGAGTGATTCTCGAACTTGATGACGGCGATGGTGAACCGCAGACCGCCAGTGGCGGCTGCGGCGGGCGTTTGGGCGTCCGCGACGCCAGCGAGAAGCAAGCGGAAGGCAAGGACGGCGATGGGAAGGGTTTTCATGGCTCGCGTGTATGGTTAGTTCGAGTTCGAGGTGAGCCGGCAATCCGCTTGGTGGCGACCTCCGGACTGGGACCTGCGTCGTCGTCAGGAATTGCGGTGCATCCAGCACCCCCGCACCTGAACGGGCAGGACATGAGCTGCTCGACCAGATTGCACCCTGCCCCCTCTTGAGGCCTGAGCTCAGACACTTCGAATGCCCAGGAAGCTTCTCTTAGGGGTTTCTTCCCGTCAACTGCTCGAGTCGACCGGCACTGTGAGCCCGAGAGCCGGGTCCCCTAGCAGTGCTCGCTGTACGCCTCGATTTTCTGTCGGAGGCGGTGTTCCAGGGGAGGGCTGGAGCCGGTCAGCTCGCGGAGAATGAGCCTCGCCTCCTCCCGGTAGGCGCGTCGTTTGTCCGGCGTCCAGTCCGGCGGCGGCCGCTCGAGGTTCGTGATCCGGTCCGCCAGTTTGACCAGCCTCACCGCTGCAGGTTGCGCTTTCAGGCGGACCAAGCTGTCGGCCATGGCAGCCGCCTTGGGAAGCCGGTGGTCTTTGCTCAGTGCCTCGACGCCGGCGGCGACAGCAACGCCGAACTCGGCTTTGAGTCGACTGCGCACCTCTGAGCGGGCCTCCGGTCGACAGTCTTCCACCGTGTCGTGAAGCAGTGCGCAGGCCACCGCCAGGTTGCGCTCGGGCCGCGGATCGCCCTCCGTCGCCGCGATTACTTCCATGGCCACCTTCGTCACGTGAACAACGTAGGGGAATCCTGAGCCGGGCACTGTCTGATCGCCATGAGCCCAAGCTGCAAAGTCCAGGGCACGCTTGAACAGGTCCTGGTCAAAGCCCAGGGTCGATCGCTCTGGCGGAGCAGTAATCATGGGACGCCCACCGGGAGGTACCTGTACCGCTGACCATCAGGCGTCACGCTGTAGACGTGGTCCTGGATGCCTGCGTCACGCTGTCCACCTGAAGAGGCCGATGGCTGCTCGAGGTGCGGACGAGCCACCGCCTCAGCAGCGTCCCGAGACCCGGCTTGGCCGACGTCGTAGAAGTTTCCCGCGAAGGTGTCTAGGCCGAGGACCTTCCAGGAAGGAGTGCTCGTGTCGTCTTGCCCAGGCAGCAGAACGACGGGCGTCACGGTGTCGATCTCCGTGCAAATGGAGGTTGACGAGAGGAGCCTCGATAGCTGTCTTCAGAGCGGTACCCTTCGCGCATCAGCGTCGTCTCCCCGCGTTCTGTCCCTGCCAAGGACCAGGCCATGGACCGCTCACGACCGAGCAGCGGACCTTCCGTTATGCGTAGTTGAAGAGGGCCATGAAGCCGAAATCCATGTGCAGCTGCTGGTGACAGTGGAAAAGCGTCGGTCCGGGATTGTCGGCAACGAAGTCGACTTCAAGCTCCTGAAAGCCTCCGAGCATCACGACATCCTTCATCACACCGGCGGTTGGCCTTCCAGAAACGCGCGTCAGCTCAAAGCTGTGACGGTGCAAATGGAGCGGGTGGACGTCGTCGCTTGCGTTGCGGAATTTCAGGCGGTACCGACGACCAAGGTGGACTCTGAACGTCGGCGCCATTGATTCCATGGAAAACGCCTGGCCATTGATGGTCCACTGGTTGAATCCGCTCAAGACGGCGTTTCGTTTCACGATGGTCATCTCGATGGTCTCGTCCGGCACTGACGCCCTTTCGCCGTGACTTCCAAAGAGCGTGTAGTCCCAGCGGGACACTTTGGGCTTCGACCAGCGCGGCGTTCCGACTCGATTGGCGTATTCGACGACGATGCCCATCCCATGCTGGCGGTCGTCATCCGCCAAATCCCCCATCACCCAGACGCCGGGGTTCTTCATCTCGACGATGGCCGAGACCCGCTCCGCCGTTCCCAGCCAAAGCAACGGAACGTGGGCGGGATTGGGGACTGGGTTCCCGTCGAGCGCTACGACCTTGAAGGTGTGTCCGGGCAACGCCAGGCTACGGATCTCCGTGGCGCTGGCGTTGAGAACGTGAAACAGAACCCGTTCCCCCTGTTTGACGCGAACCGGCTCGCCGTGTCCCAGCATCTGGCCGTTGACGCTGAAGAGTTCATAGCCAACCTCGAACCCCTTCGTCTTTGTGCGGGCTTGCTCGTCGGCAGCCGTTCCTATCTGTTTGAGCGCCTTCTCGGGAATGCCCACCAGCATGTCCATGGCCATGTCGCCGCCACGGCTGAAGGTCGGGGCAAACTCTTTCAGAACCAGGAAAACCTCGCGGTCGAATGCGCCAGGGTCATGCTTCGGCTCGACGTACACCGGCCCGACCTGGCCTGTGTAGGTGCCGCGATTGAGGTCGGCGCCGGCCACCACATGTGTGTGGTAAAAACGGAAGCCAGAAGGCCTTGGCACAAAGCTAACTTGCTGCATCCCGTGAGCAGGGACGAACGGCGAGCCCTCCTCCGACGCACCGTCGACATTGCTCGGAAGCCACTGCCCGTGCCAGTGCACAAGTTCTGGGGTGTCCGTGTCGTTCTGGATGTCGACGACGACGCGTTGTCCTTCTCTTAGACGCAAGAGGGGGCCGGGGAACTGTCCGTTGTAGAGCGTCGTCGAGACGATGTGCTCGGGCGCGAGTTCGACCAGGCCGGTGCCGATGTGCAGGGTGAAATCCGCCTTTGCCTGACTAGGCTGGTCTGCAGCCCAGCGGGTCCGCGGCCGTAATCCAGCCACCCCTGCCAGCTGCAGGAATGAACGACGACTCAGGCTCATGTGAAGGTGTGGGCCCAAGCGATGAGGACTGCTTGGAGAGGCAGCCTGGCCCACAGCAGCCACGCCGGCGGCGGTTTGCGACCGAAGCCGATGCGGTTCACAGCCATGTTCACGTTGGCCGGGAAGACAGCGACGAAGAGCGCAATCAGGCCCCACGCAGCCCACGGCCGCGTCTGGAGCACGAGGAGCCCCAAGCCGCCGAGTATCTCGCAGACACCGCTCACCGCCACCAGGGTGGCTGGTGCCGGGAATGAGCGGGGCACCGTCCGGGCGTACGCCTTCGGGGCCACGAAGTGCATCACGCCACCGGCAACCATCAGGACCGCCAGAAGGACGCACCAAACCGTCATGAGGCGCAAGCTTAGCCTGCCCTCGCCATCGAATTGGAGACCTTGACTCGCGTGGCTGTCCTGCGCATGCCATGGGCTCGATGACCCTGCTCCGCGCCGCCGGCTTCTCGCTCTCCTTTGGAAGTCGTGTCCTTTTTGAAGACCTGACGATGGTGGTGGAGGAAAGCGAGCGAGTTGGACTGGTCGGAGTCAATGGATCCGGCAAGTCCACCCTGTTGAGGCTGCTGGCCGGCGAGACGACACCGGACACCGGCGAGCGACAGCTCCGACGGGGGACGCGAATCACCTATCTCCCTCAGGAGCCGACCTTTCCGGCTGGCGCGACCGTCGCCGGCGAGCTTTCCGTCGCCCAGGCCCCCCTTCGACAGGCTCTGACCGAGCACCAGGACCTGGCCGAGCGCCTGGGCCAGTTGGCGGGGCCAGCTCTGGACCGTGCCGTGACCGAGCTGGCCCGTCTGTCGGAGCGAATTGAGCACCTCGGTGGCTGGGACACCGAGCACCTAGCAAGGACCCTGCTCGACCGTCTTGGAGTGAAGGACTGGGACCGCCCCATTGCCGAGCTCTCTGGTGGCTTGCAGAAACGAGTTGCCATCGCCCGCGCGCTCCTGGCTCGTCCGGACCTCTTGCTGCTCGACGAACCAACCAACCACCTCGATGCGGACACCGTGGAATGGCTGGAGGAGGCGCTCGACGAACTCGAAGGGGCCTTGGTCCTGGTCACGCACGACCGTTACTTCCTCGACGACCTGGTCGACCGCATCATCGAGATTCAGCCTGGGTCGGGAGTGATTTCCTACCCGGGAAATTATGAGGCCTACCTCGAGCAGAAGCTCGTCGCCCAAGCGGATGCGGAGTTTTCGGGCCACAAGCGCGACCGATGGATTGCCCAAGAGGTCGCCTGGCTCCGCCGTGGTCCCGAGGCGCGCCGAACAAAGAGCAAGGCGCGCATTGAACGCGCCAGAAAGCTGATGGCGGAGCGCGGCTTCATCCGTCCGCGTGTTCCGGAGCTTCAGACAGTGGCTTCTCCGCGCCTCGGTCACACCGTGCTCGAGGCACGCCATGCCTCTTTCGCCTATGGCCCGCGGGAGGTCCTCCGGGATGTTGACGTCATCGTCCAGGGGGGCGAGCGCATCGGGATTGTTGGGCCGAATGGGGCGGGCAAGACCACGCTGGTCCGTTTGCTCCTCGGCGAAGTTCCGCCCTCCAAGGGCGAGGTGGTCCGTGGCAAGAACACCAAGGTGGCCTACTACGACCAAGCACGAACGAAGCTCGACCCTGAGCAAACGGTCTATGACGCGGCGTGGGGAGAAGACTTCGTCGATCTCGGGGGCCGCCAGGTTCCACTTCGAGATTATCTCGACGACTTGCTGTTTCCGGTTCCGATGCAGCGCATGCAGGTGAAAGCGCTTTCAGGGGGCGAGCGCAACCGTCTGCTCCTCGCGCGAATCTTCCTGGTGGGAGCCAACGTGCTCGTTCTCGACGAACCCACCAACGATTTGGACCTTGTTACTTTGAACGTGCTCGAGCGCC
Source organism: Myxococcaceae bacterium (assembly GCA_017881265.1). GTDB lineage: Bacteria > Myxococcota > Myxococcia > Myxococcales > Myxococcaceae > JADGRA01. The sequence goes on from JADGRA010000016.1 coordinate 101,331, forward strand.
TGCTCCTCGGCTTCATGGGCGCCGTGCTTCTGGTGACCCACGACCGTTACTTCCTGGACAAGGTGGCGACGCGAATCCTGGCAGTCGAGGGTGACGGCTCCGTCGTCGGCTATCCCGGAAACTTCAGTCTCTATCGGCGACTCAAGGCGCAGTCCGCGCCTGCCGCGCGCGAAGTGGCAATTCCGAAGCTTGCAAGCCCTGATGCGAGAGGTCCAGCGACCGCTGCGAAGGGAAGCAAACTCGGCTACCTCGATCAGCGCGAACTGGCCGGCATCGAGGCTGCCATCCAAGCGGCTGAGGCACGGCGGGCGGCGTCGGAGGCCGCGCTCGTCGATCCCGCCATCTACTCGGACGCCCATGCGGCAGAGGGTGCACGCAAGGACCTGGCGGAGGCGGCGGCTGAGGTGGACCGCTTGTACGCCCGCTGGGGCGAGCTTCTTTCGCTGACCGCCTCGACCTAACGAACCATTCATCCCGCCGCGGGTGGCCTCCACCCGTGCAGCTTGCCGTCCCGGAGAGGAGCGCCCACGCATCGACGCAACAACTTCAACGGTGCGCCGCGCCCACGGAACCCAGGGGACTGCCCTCGCGCTGCTGTACGTCTGCCTTTGGGCGTCTGCCTTCGTGCCGAGTCGCATTCTGGCTGGCCTTGGACAGCCCCTCTGGGTCCTCGCGGTTCGCTTCGTGGCTGCGGGCCTCATCCAGCTGGGCTTTGCAATGGCGCTCGCGCGCCCGTGGCCACGGTCTCGAGCCTCGTGGGCGTCCCTCGCTGCCTACGGGTTGCTCGCCAATGCAGGGTACCTCGGCCTCACGTACGAGGCGCTTCGCCACCTGTCGGCGGGAATGGGGGCCATCATCGCAAGTACCAACCCACTGGTTCTCGCGCTGGTGGCCCCGGCGCTGCTCGGGGAGGCGCTCACACTGCGCAAACTCTTCGGGCTGGTGAGCGGCTTCTGCGGTGTCTTGATGTCGATGGCGTCCCGCGCTGGCTCCCAGGCCGCCAGGCCGGCGGATGTGGGCATTGCTTTCGGCGGGGTGCTCGCCCTGGTTGCCTCCACCGTGGTGTTCAAGCGGCTGAAAATCCGAGAGGACCTGGTCACCGCCAACGCCATCCAACTCGGAGCGTCCGCGGTGGCCCTTCTGCCCCTGGCCTGGGCCATCGAGGGGCAGCCGCATCTCCCCGTGACGGCTGCGCTTTTCGGAAGCTTTGCCTACCTCGTGTTGCTGCTCAGTATCGGGGCATCCTTTCTCTGGTTCTGGCTGCTGCGCAACGGAGAGGCCAGCCGAGTCAGCGCCTTCTATTTCCTGACCCCCATCTTTGGCCTCGGCTTGGCGGCGCTCCTTCTGCACGAACGAGTGACCTGGGCGGATGCCATTGGCCTCGGCGCAGTCGCCTTGGGGATTACCCTGGTGCAAGGCCGGCCAAGAGAAGCGCGGCGCTGAACATCGGAACACTCAGTTGGGACGGGTGCGCCTGAATCCGAACGTGCAGGTGCCGCGCGTCAACGAATGCAACCGTTTCCATTGCTTGCGACTTTGCCGTGCGGTTCGAGGGCCGCAGCGCAACGCTCGCTCTGCCTTCAACGACCACTGGTGAGGGTGGCCACCCCGCCCGGCGTGCCCGCTGCGAGTGCGGCGCTCAAGAGGACACCCGTACGTTGGTGTGCTCGCGCCGCTTGCAGCAGTGCGGCCAGAGTGCGGGCAGCATCAGCGCTGGAGAGGCCTTCGGCCCGGATGTTCGAGATGCAATTGCGCTCTGCGTCCCGACGACCCACCGCCGGAGCCCAAGTGACGTAAGCACCGAGGGAATCGGCTGCACTGAGCCCAGGCCGTTCCCCGATGAGGACTGCCACGGCGTTCGCACCGAGGAGTGCCCCCACCTCGTCTCCGACCGCCACCCTTCCCTGCCGGACCAGCACCACCGGGCCCAGCCGCCAGTTTGCCGCTGGGAGCAGGTCCCGAAGCGCGCCCAGTAGTGCCGCGGCGTGGCGCCGGCTTGCGGTCGCCGACAGCCCATCGGCCACCACGAGGGCGAGGTCGAGGGGCGGACCACGCCGGGACTCGAGGGCGGCTCGGCTCGACGGTGACAGCCGTCGCCCGAGGTCCGGCCGGCGGAGGTACGTTGCTCGGTCTGCTGCCGCCGATTCGCACGTCAGCGTCTCAAACCCGAAGGCGCGCAACTCCGCTGAAATCGCGTCGGGTTCGAACTCCGCCTGGACAGCATCTCGCGCCAGAGCGAGCGACTCCTGAAGCGCCAAATGCTGGATGGTTGGCAGCGAGACTCCAGTTCGACCGAGGCCAACCCTCGCCGGCGTGTAGCGTCGCAGCGCGGCCCAGCTGTCCTTGAGCAGCGTCACACGCTACCGAGCAAGGGCCGGAATGCCGCGGGAAGCTCGACTTGTTGAAGCTGACCCGCCGCGTCGACGAGGCCGATGCGTTCGAGCCAGCTCTCAAACTCGGGGGCTGGGCGCTTCCCCAGCACCTTGCGGACGTAAAGAGCATCGTGAAAGGACGTGCTTTGGTAATTGAGCATTACGTCGTCCGAGCCAGGCACTCCCATGATGTAGTTGCACCCAGCAACGCCGAGTAGCGTGAGCAATGCGTCCACGTCGTCCTGGTCCGCGTCGGCGTGGACGGTGTAGCAAACGTCACAGCCCATCGGCAGTCCGAGCAGCTTTCCGCAGAAGTGGTCTTCCAGGCCTGCGCGCGTAATCTGCTTTCCGTCCGCCAAGTATTCGGGCCCGATGAAGCCGACCACCGTGTTGACCAAGAGCGGAGAGAACGTGCGCGCAACACCGTAGGCCCTCGCCTCCAGGGTCTGCTGGTCGACCCCGGAATGGGCATCGGCAGAGAGCGCGCTCCCCTGTCCCGTCTCGAAGTACATGACGTGGTCCCCGATCGTCCCGCGACGCAAGGCAAGCGCGGCCTCCCGGGCCTCCGCCAGCATGCTCAGTGTCACGCCGAAGCTCCGGTTGGTCCCTTCCGTCCCCCCGATGGATTGAAAAACGAGGTCCACCGGGGCCCCGCGCTTCATGGCCGCCAATGCCGTCGTCACGTGACCGAGAACGCAGGCCTGTGTTGGGATGTCCAGGTGTCGACGAACTCGGTCCAAAAGCGACGTCAGCTCGACGAAGCGTTCGACGCTTTCGGTGACGGGGTTGATGCCGATGACGGCGTCGCCGGCGCCTAGGAACAGCCCATCGAGGACGGCGGCCGCGACGCCCTGCAAGTCGTCGGTCGGGTGGTTGGGCTGGAGTCGCGTCGACATGTGCCCACGCAACCCAAGCGTGTTACGGAAGCGCGTCACCACCTCGCATTTCGCCGCCACCAGCACCAAGTCCTGGAGGCGCATCAGCTTGGACACGGCCGCCACCATTTCAGGGGTCAGCCCTCGAGCCAGGCCCGAAAGGCGGGCCGAGTCAGCCTCGTCGGAGAGCAGCCAATCGCGGAACTCGCCCACCGTCATGTGCCCGACGGGTGCGAAGGCGCGACCATCGTGTCCATCGAGGAGGAGTCGGGTGACGTCATCGCTCTCGTAGGGGACGACCGCTTCGGCGAGAAAGGCCCTCAGTGGCACATCGGCGAGGGCGCGCTGGGCAGCCACCCGTTCGACAGCGTCCTTCGCTGCCACGCCTGCGAGGGCATCTCCGGACCGAAAGGGGCTCGCCCGGGCGAGCAGTGTCTTTAAGTCCTCGAAGAGGTAGCGGGAAGTCCCGACGTTCTGGTGATGGGCCATGGACGCCGTCAGAGAGCTTACTTCACTGCCCGCACTTCAATCCCAACGGAATGGCCCCTGCGCTGCCCCGCGTCAGGCAGGGACGGCCCATTCGGCGTATGTCTCAACCGAGACCGGTCACGGCGCTATCCGCGGCTCTGCTGGCTGGCCCCGAGGAGGCAAGGGCACATGGCTAGCATCGAGAAGTACGTGGTTCGAAATCTTATTGGACTCGACGCCGCGGCGCCGTGCAGTCAAGCCGCCAGTCTAATGGCAAAGCATCGAATCGGCGCCGTGGCGGTTCAGCAGAACAGCCGCGTCGTCGGACTGGTCACCGAGAGGGACCTCACGACGCGCGTCATGGCCCGAGGGCTGGGAAGTGACACTCCCATCGCCGAAGCGATGCGGCGAGACCTTCCCCACATCCTGGACTCCATCACCGAGGTGGAGTGCGCAACGCGCATGAAGGAGCACGAGACTCGCCATCTTCTTGTTGAGGAGAATGGCCAGCCTGTCGGAATCATCTCCATGCGCGACGTCATGCAGATGATGCTCGAGGACAAGCAATTCCTCATTGAACAGATGCAGGGCTACATCCAGGGGTATTAGATGGGCAGCGCATGACTGTTGTTGATTTGAGTCATCCCATCCGCGATGGGATGCCGGCCTACCCCGGTGTTCCGCCGCCACGGTTCGGGGCGTTGCGGACCCACGCCGACGTCGGGACTTACGCAGCCGGCACGAGTTTCCACATTGGAACCTACGCGCTCGGTGGCAACACAGGGACGTACGTTGATGCGCCATTCCATCGGTTTCCCACCGGGGCCGACTTGGCCTCGGTTCCGCTCGAGCGACTGGTGAACATTCCTGGGGTCATCGTCGACGCTCCGGCCGACGGTCCGATTGCGCCGGGGACCGTCAACATCCGCGCTTGCAGCAGCCGCGCCGTGCTGTTTCGCACCGGTTGGGCAGAGCGCTGGGGCACGGAGGCGTACTTCCGCTCAGGGCCCTTTTTGACCGCGGCGACTTGCCAAGCGCTCGTCGAAGCGCGGGTCGTCCTGGTGGGCATTGATTGCGCCAACGTCGATGACATGACCGACGCTCACCGCCCCGCTCATACGCTGCTGCTCGGTGCAGGTATCCCCGTCGTGGAGCACCTGCGTGGTCTCGAACTACTGCCGCCCTCGGGCTTTCGATTTACAGCGGCACCCCCGGCGCTGGTGGGAGGGACGTCTTTCCCGGTTCGCGCTTTCGCCGTCGTCGCAGCCGAATCCTAGAAGACGCGCCGCTTCAGCCGCTCGAGGGTGAACTTGGCTGTATCCGCGACCGCCATCACCGCCATCACGCCCGCTTGAACTGGGTCGCTGACCACCAGGTCGGCGGCATCCGGCACGCTGCCAGCCATATTCAAGCTGATGACGAGTAGCCCCCGCGCCCGCACCTCGCGGACCGCCTCTTCAATCTCGCCACCCATCAACGAGCCAGCCAGCACCAGCGCGCTTGCCCTGGGCAGGCGCGCCACGGCGCGCACCGCCTCGGCCAATGCCTTCTCCCCCACCAGGGGGATGGTATCCACCGAGATGTGCTCACCCCGGATGTTGTGCCGGTCCGCCTCGGAAATGGCCCCGAGCGCGACCTGCCCGACCTGGGCACCTCCCCCCATGATGATGAGGCGCTTGCCGTAGATGGTCCCAAGCGTCGGAACGGTGGCAACCGCTCGAACCACCGGGAGTCCCTCCAGGTCCCTCTTCAGGACAGACACGGCTTCCAGCGGTAACGCCACCTCGAAGGATACGCGCGCCCCCGCCGCGGACTGCTCCACAATCTCGACCGAAGTGATGTCCCCCTGGTGCCGGGCGACCACCCCGGAGAGCTGGTGCAGGACGCCCGGGCCGGCCACGGTCTCGACGACGAGTCCGACGGTTTGGTTTTCCGACATGGCACCCACTCTGCTCCTGGTGCGCATCGGGAGACAACGCCGGGCCGGTCCCGCCAGGCCGAAGTACTTCGTGCTTGAACCCGATGGGCTTTTATCGCAAGACCGTCGCCTCGTCTGACCCACCTTCGCTGAGCGAAAGCCCACCCCATGCGAATTCTCCTTACCGTCGCCGTCCTTGTCGCTGGCGCTGGCAATGCCCGCGCAGACGAGGGTATGTGGACGTTCGACAACTTTCCAAGCGCCAAAGTGAAAGAGCGCTATGGGTTCAGCCCTGACAAGGCCTGGCTGGACCACGTGCAGAAGTCAGCCGTGCGCCTGGCTGGCGGCTGCTCGGCGAGCTTCGTCTCGGCCACTGGGCTGGTCATGACGAATCACCACTGCGCTCACCGCTGCATCGAGGAGCTCTCCAGCGCGAAGAAGAACTTCATTGCCGACGGGTTCTACGCCCGCTCCCCTGCTGAGGAGCTGACGTGCCCGACGATGGAAGTGAATCAGCTGCTGGAAATCACCGACGTCACCGAGCGCATCCAGAACGCGACGGCCGGAAAGAGTGGCGCGGACTTCGCCAAGGCCGAGCGAAAAGCGATGAGCGAAATCGAGAAGGCCTGCGCGAGTAGCAAGAAAGTCCGCTGCGACGTGGTGACCCTCTACGCCGGAGGCAAGTACGACCTCTACCGCTATCGGCGGTTTCAAGACGTTCGTCTGGTTTTCGCCCCAGAGTTCGACATCGCCTTCTTTGGTGGTGACCCGGACAACTTCGAGTTTCCTCGCTACGACCTCGACGTCTCGTTCGTGCGCGTCTACGACGACGGGAAGCCGCTGAAGCTCGACGACTGGCTCCGCTGGAGTCCAGCGGGAGCAAAGGCAGACGAGCTGGTCTTCGTCGCCGGGAACCCCGGCGGCACCGACCGCTTGTTCACCGTTTCGCAGCTGGACTTCGTTCGGGACGTGTCGCAGCCGTGGTCGTTGATTTACTATTCCGAGTTGCGCGGCGTGCTCGAGGAGTTCGCCACGAAGGGTCCCGAGCAGCAGCGAACGAGCCAGAGCCTGATTTTCGGAGTCGAGAACAGCCTCAAGGCCTGGAAGGGTCGAGAGGCCACGCTCGTGCAGCCCGGTTTCATGGAAGGCCGACGCACCGCGGAAGCGGCCTTCCGCGCCAAGCTGGCTGCGGACCCCAAGCTGCAGGACACGCCAGGCGCCTTTGACGCCATCACCAAGGGGGAGGCAGCCTACCGGGGGTTCTACGTCAGGGCCATCCTGCTCGAAGGGACCCCCTCCGCGTCTCGCGTGGTCCCGGCTCCCTTTGGCTTCCGTGGAGACCTCTTCGCCAATGCGCGGATTCTCGTTCGGTTAGCCGCTGAGGCTTCCAAGCCGAACGGCGAGCGGCTCAGGGAGTTCACCGATGCTCGGCTGCCCGCAATCGAAGCCCGGCTCGCAAGCACGGCGCCGATTCATTCGGACCTGGAAGTCGAACTCCTCACCTTCTCGCTCACCAAGCTGCGTGAATCACTCGGTGCGGATGACGCCTTGGTCAAGAAAGTGCTGGGCCAAAGGTCACCCCGCCAGGTGGCGACTGCGGCAGTTCGAGGGACGAAGCTGGGCGACCCGAAGGTGCGCCTGGCCCTCAAGGCGGGCGGCACGGCAGCGCTCGCCGCCAGCACGGACCCGATGATTGGGCTCGCAACCCTGGTCGACCCCGACGCGCGAGCGATTCGAGCCAAGTACGAGCAAGAGGTCGATGCCGTCGTGGTGCGCGAGTCCGCGAAGCTGGCGCGTGCTCGCTTCGCTCTGGTCGGCACGGGTACGTACCCCGACGCGACCTTCAGCCCGCGCCTGTCCTTTGGAACCATCAAGGGATGGACGGAGCCCGACGGCCTGGGCGGTACGCGCACCGTCCCCGCGTTTACCTACTTTTCCGGCGCCTTCGAACGCGCAACAGGTGTCTTTCCCTTTGAGTTGCCGAAGTCCTGGCTCGCGGCTCGGTCCCGGCTGGACCTCCAGACGCCGTTCGACCAGGCCTCGGACAACGACATCATCGGCGGCAATTCCGGCTCGCCCCTCCTCAACCAGAAGGCAGAGGTGGTCGGCCTCATCTTCGATGGCAACATCCCGTCGCTCGGAGGCGACTATTACTTCGACGACGCGACCAACCGCGCGGTCAGCGTCCATTCGAGTGCCCTCCTCCAGGCGCTGGACCGAATCTACGGGGCCAAGCGCGTTCTGGAGGAGATTGCTCCGGCCGGTGCGCCGGGGTCATCCAGCGTCGGGGCCCACTAACGCGCGCCCGTGCTTTACCTCGACCTCACGAGCGGCGACAGCCGCCTCACTCCCACTCAATGGTGGCTGGGGGCTTGCTAGAGATGTCGTAGACCACACGGTTGATGCCACGGACCTCGTTGGTGATGCGGGAGGACATTCGCCCCAGCAGCTCGTGCGGTAGGCGTGCCCAGTCCGCGGTCATGCCGTCGAGGGAGTTGACGGCACGGATGACACAGGTGGATTCATAGGTGCGCTCGTCCCCCATCACCCCGACGCTCTGGATGGGGAGAAGGACCGCGAAGGCCTGCCACACCCTGTCGTAGACGCCCGCCGCCCGCACTTCCTCCTGGACGATGAGGTCAGCCCGGCGGACGAGCTCCAGCCGCTGCTCGGTGATTGGGCCCAGCACGCGGACGGCGAGCCCGGGCCCGGGGAATGGGTGGCGGCGAACCATGGGTTCGGGAAGCCCGAGCTCCCGCCCAAGCTCGCGCACCTCATCCTTGAAGAGCTCTCGGAGGGGCTCGACCAGCTTCAGCTTCATGACCTCGGGAAGCCCCCCGACGTTGTGGTGGCTCTTGATGGTTGCCGATGGGCCCTTGGTAGAAACGGACTCGATGACGTCCGGATAGAGGGTCCCTTGGGCGAGGAAGTCCGCGTCCTTCACCTCGTGCGCCGCTTCCTCGAAGACGGAGATGAATTCGCGGCCGATGATTTTCCGCTTCTTTTCGGGGTCGGTGACGCCGGCCAACGCCTCGAGGAAGCGTTTTCGCGCATCCACCGTGCGAAGCGGAACATGGAAAGAGCCCTGAAACAGTGCCTCGACCTGTTCGCGTTCGCCCTCGCGGAGAAGCCCATTGTCTACGAAGATGCAGGTGAGCCGCTCGCCGACGGCACGGTGGATGAGGAGGGCCGCCACCGAGCTGTCGACTCCCCCCGAGAGGCCACAGATGACTTTTCCCGCCGGCCCCACCTTGTCCCGGATGAGGCTGACGGCTTCCTCGGCGAAGCCCTTCATCGTCCAGGTGCCGGACAGCTTGCACACGCCAAAGAGGAAGGCGCGGAGGATGTCCTTGCCGCGCGGCGTATGCACCACCTCGGGGTGGAACTGAAGGCCGTACAGGGCCCGCTCGCTATGGGCCGCCGCCGCGAAGGGCGCGTTCGCGGTGCGGGCGATGGGCACAAAGCCGGGTGGGAGGGCTTCGACCCGGTCCCCGTGGCTCATCCACACGTCCAGCTTCTCTCCGGCCGTGAATGGCGCCAGGGGGCCGCGTGAAGCAAGGACCTCCACTTGGGCTGGACCGAACTCCCGGTGCGCGGCGGCATCCACCCTGCCACCCAGAAGCTTCGCCATGAGCTGAAGCCCGTAGCAGATGCCGAGCACAGGCACGCCCAGGTCGAAGACGCCGGAGTCGCAGACGGGGCTTCCGGTCGCCTCGACGGACATCGGGCCGCCGGAAAGCACAATCCCCCGGGGAGCGAATGCGCGCACCTGGGCCAGGGTCAGGTCCGGGCGGTGGATTTCACAGTAGACCCCGAGCTCTCGAATCCGGCGGGCGATGAGCTGGGTGTACTGACTGCCAAAGTCGAGGATGAGGACCTTCTCGTCGTGGATGTGGCCAGACGTGTGGCCACCCTCCCCTCGCGCCGTCGCTTCTTGCCTTGCCATCTTCCTTTCTTAATACGACGGGTCTGACTTCGCGTGCATCCCCCCGTCCAGCCACCGGCTTTTCGCGAGAAACCCGGCTGGCCGAGGTCTTGTTCGAGGCGGCACGGGGCCCCTTCCCGGTTTAACCCGCCCCCGCTGCTAGCTCGGCGCCTTTACGACGGTGACCGTGCAGTCCGCCTCGGCCACGACTTGGGAGGAGACACTTCCCAGGTACCGACGGAGGGGCGAGCTTCCACGGGCGCCGATGACTATCTGGTCGACCTTGTTGCTGGTCGCAAACTCGATGATGGCCCTGGCTGGGTCCGCGCTCTCCAGCACGTGGTAGGTGACACGCCCGGGGGCGATGTCCAACGGTCGTGCCCAGTGTTTGAGTTCCACCAGGCGCGTCACCCTTAGGTTCCGGCCCTCTGCATCCACCGTCGGAGGCGCCGCCACGGCCAGCCTCGAGGTGCGCAGCACCGTCACGCAGGCGAGCCGGGCTCCGGGTTCAGACTCGAAGACTCGGCGGGCAGCGACGCGGAGCCCCCGGTCCAGGCCGGCGGACCCCTGGGCGACGTCGATGGCCACCAGGACGATGGGGGCCTTCGCGAGGCGGCCGACCACTGAGTTGGCGAGTTCACCTTCGGTGGCGAGTGTCTTCATCCAGCGTCGCATCACCTTCACGATGCCATCTCGGCGCAGCCTCCTCGAGCGTTCGGTCAGCGCCACCTGGTCAGAGTGCTGGAGGTCGAACACCACCTGGGCAGCCGTCTGGTACCGCTGCGCCGGATCGACCTCCAGGCACCGCAGGATGACCTCCTGCAGCCAGGGTGGACAGTCCGGATTGCGGGCCCGTGGCGGGACGGGGTCTCGGTAGAGGCGCCGTCGCAGACCGCGCACCGAGCCTGGATTTCCGAAGGGCCGGGCATCGGTGAGCAGGTGGTACAGCATCACCCCGAGCGCGAAGAGGTCGCTGCGAGGGTCGCTCCGCGTCCGCCGGATTTGCTCCGGGGACATGTAGGGCGCCGTCCCCATCGGGATGCGGAACTGCTCTGCCAGTAGGTCCGGAAGATGGTCGTGACGGGCAAGGCCGTAATCGATGAGGACCACCTCGCCGGTGGACCGAAACATGATGTTGCTCGGCTTGACGTCCAGGTGAATCACGTGCTGCCCGTGGAGGTCATGCAGCGCGGCAGCCACACGCGCTCCGATGGAGGCCACCTCCTCGGCCGGCAACGGGGCCCGGTCGAAGCGCGGGCGGAGGGACTCCCCAGGAACGAGTTCCATGACGAGGTAGGGTTGCTTCGAGAAGTCACCCGAGGCCACCAGTCGCGGGACGTGAATCCCGGAGAGCGTCGGCAGAATCATCTGCTCGACCTCGAAGCCGACAATCGCGGCTGGGTCGTCCTCCTGGTGAAGGGAGGGCACCTTCATCACCAACGGCGGACCGCCGTCCGCGGGCACGACGCGCCAGAGCGACGCCATGCTGCCCTGGTGCAGGCGCTCCTCGAGCCGAAACCCGTCGATGCTCATTCCTGCCTGAAGCCGCGACTGCTCCATGTCCTTTGTCAGACCCCAGCCTCGAGGCGCCGCCCGAGCGCTTCGGGGAGGCCGGCCGCTCGCACCTTCCGCGCAGCCTCCGCGGTGTCATAGGGCACGCGAAAGAAGGTGAGCACGTCGCCCTGGTCGTCGAAGGTTGCGTAGCTCGCCGCGGGGAGGCCGTCCCGCGGCTGCCCAACCGAGCCAGCGATGACCAGCCAGCGGCGCCGACTTCCCAACGGAATCCCCGTTCCGGCCACTGGGTCAAAGTGTGACACGGTTCCGGCGGGCGACAGGTGGTACAGCGCGGGACGGTGGACATGGCCACAGAAGGTCTGTCGGCAGCGAGTCGCAGCCAGGCTGCGCCCGACGTCCTGGCCGCTGGTGAGGTACTCCCATCCCGCCGGGTCCCAGGCATTGGCATGGACGTAGAGGCAACTTCCCTGCTCCACCGTCATCGGCAGGGCGCCCAGAAACGCAAGCTGGGAAGCAGCCAGCTGCGATCGCGTCCATTTGACGGCCTGGCTGGCTTCCGCGGTCATGGAGGCGCTCGGGCCAAGCGCCACGGCTTGGTCGTGGTTGCCCAGGACCGCCACCGAGCCCTGTGCCACCGAGTGCATGACCCACTCCACGACGGGCGCAGGGTCGGCTCCGTAGCCGACGAGGTCGCCGAGGAAGGCATACCGGTCGACCCGTTGCTCCCGTGCGTGTTCCAGGCAGGCCCGGAACGCTTCCAGATTGGCGTGGACGTCAGCGAGCAGGGCCATCCGCATGGGGACCCCAAGAGTCGTTGACTTCCGGACGACGTGGCAATGCACAACGGACGGAAGCGCCGCCCAGGACGTGGAGGCTCCAATGGTTGGAGTCGGACCAGAAGCCTCAGGAATTGCGGCCCTTTCGGCCGGGACCGCAGGAAATGCGTCCGCGCGCCAGCTTCTGCGCTTGGCCCCGGGCTGGAACGGGCCTTGCTCGGTCATTGTCGGTGGACCAACAAAGGAGGCTCCCCATGGACGCCCTCGCTGGCGGCGAGCGCCTGACGAAGCCCAAGCGGCCTGCAGGCGATGAAAACGGCCTGCTGGACCCGGAAACAGCGGTGTCGTGGATTATGAATCAAGAAGTGGTCTCGGTGCGCCCCGACTTGTCGCTCAGGTCACTCGAGTCGCTTCTCATCTCCCAGGACCTCAGCCGCGTCCCGGTCATCGACGAGACCGGAATGCTGCTGGGCGTCGTCTCGAAGACCGACCTCGTCGCTCACCACCTCGACCAGGGCGATTCGGTGGATGAGGCCCCGGTCCGAAGGCCCGAGCGCCAGAGCTCACAGTCCACCAACCCCCCCATTTTCCAATCGCAGGTGGAGAATCCGGACACCGTCGCCGAGGTGATGTGTCAGACGGTGCTCACCGTGACCCCGGAGACCACAATCGCCCGCGCGGCCGAGGTCATGGCGGTGCACCGGGTGCACGGCCTCCCGGTGGTTGGCCCGAACCGGGCGGTCATCGGGTGGATTTCAACCCTCGACATCCTCTCCTGGGTTTCGGGACTGACGTACTGACCGAGGTCCCGGCGGCCGCCCGCGGGACGCAGCGGGTGCGCCAGTTTTGGCTGGCCGCGAAGAGTCTGCGGAGCGCCGGGGGTGCGCCCTTAGGGCAACCCGATGCCGGAGCCATCCTTCTTCTTCGTGACGGGAAGCCCCTCCGCGGTGCGGCGGAAGCGTTCCTGGACCTCGGTGGACACCTCGCGCGCCGCCCAGGGATAGAGCCCACCGTCCTCGCTCTCGGCGTGGTCACCCAGCCGCCGGAGGAAGGATTCCACCGCGTCGGCCCGCATCAAGTGCAGGTCCAGGTCGACGCCAAACTCCGTGAGGACTTTGCGAAAGAAGTGGTGGTCCTCCTCGATGGCCTTGGCTTCGACGGGGTGTCCCCGGCGGTACGGCGGAAGTAGCTCCGCTTCCTCGGCGTTGATGTGCGCCAGCAGGGCGCTCTCGAAGGTCGCCCACATGGGCCGCAGCTTCGACCGGTCGTCCTTCTTCGCTTCGGCGACGAGGTCCTCGAAGAGCTTGACCATCTTCTTGTGATGGCCTCGTAGCGGGTGCGACGGCGGCGGGTGACCTCTCTTGGCGGACATGTGGACTCCTCTGCTGTCAGGTGTGGGCCTCAGGAAACGGGCGGCGGGCCCCGGGCGGCGGACGAGGCCGCCGGGTCACAGTCATTGCACAACGCCGCCTCTGGCTCGGCAAGCAAACGCTGCGTGCCCAGCGCGCGGCCGCACCGCTCGCAGATGCCATACGCCCGCTGGACCAGGCGCAGCAGGGCGCGGTCCACATTTCGAAGCTCCTCGGTGGTGAGCTCGAGGCCCCGCCAGTCCCCGGCCGCCTCGGACTTGTTCGCCCAGGCGGAGCGCAAGCGGAGTGCCGAGCTGGCGATGGACTCCACCAGGCGCTCTCTGCGTGCGAGCAGGCGAATGCGAATCACGCGCTCGAACCGTGTCATCGTCTCAGTCCCAGGTGCACCTTCCTCAGCAAGGGCCGGACCAAGCCCCTTCCGGGCGGGGCCCGACACGTTCGTGCTACCTCCGATGTCGCAAGCTTTGCGCGGAGGGCCCCCACGGAACGCTGGGGGCTACGCGCCGCGCCGAACGTTCACTGCTCGAAAGGCCGCCGCAGTGGAGCCGACCGCCCGCCCTGGGGGTTACTCCAGACGGTAATTCGGTGCTTCCTCGGTAATGATGACGTCGTGCACGTGGCTCTCACGCAGGCCTGACGGGGTGATGCGGACGAACTGCGCCTTGCGCCGCAGCTCCTCGATGGTGCGGCAGCCGACGTAACCCATGCCGCTGCGCAGCCCGCCGAGCATCTGGTGGACATTCATCGCCAGCGAGCCCTTGTAGGGCACCCGGCCCTCGATGCCTTCGGGAACCAGCTTCCGCTCTTCCTCGACGTCGCTCTGGAAGTACCGGTCCTTGGCGCCCTGCTTCATTGCACCGAGTGAGCCCATCCCGCGGTAGTGCTTGTAGGAACGGCCCTGGTAGAGAATGACTTCGCCCGGAGCTTCCTCGGTGCCGGCGAAGAGCGACCCAATCATCACCGAGCTCGCACCGGCGGCCAGGGCCTTCACCACGTCCCCGGAGTACTTGATGCCGCCGTCGGAGATGACGGGAACGTCCAAGGCATCGGCGGCGCGGGCGCAGTCGTCCACGGCCGTCAGCTGGGGCACCCCAACGCCAGCTACCACCCGGGTGGTGCAGATGCTTCCTGGTCCGATTCCGACCTTGACGGCGTCGACGCCGGCCTCGATGAGCGCTCGGGTGCCGTCGGCGGTGGCGACGTTGCCGGCGATGAGCTCAAAGCCGGTGGCTGCCTTGCGGGTGTCCCGGACCGCGTCCAGCACGCCGCGGGAATGCCCGTGGGCCGTGTCCACGACGATGACGTCGCACCCAGCGCGCAGAAGGGCCTCTACCCGGGCCTCTCGGTCCGCTCCAACGCCGACGGCGGCTCCGCACAGCAGGCGTCCCTTGGCGTCCTTGGCGGCGTTGGGGAAGGCCCGGGTCTTTTCGATGTCCTTGATGGTCATCAGGCCCCGGAGCTCACCCTGGTCGTCGATGAGCAAGAGCTTCTCAATCCGGTTCTGATGCAGCAGCTCCATCGCCGCGCGCTTGCTGACGCCCTCGGGGGCGGTGATGAGTTTCCGCGTCATGACGTCCTCGACCTTCCGATCGAGATTCTGCTCGAAGCGGACGTCCCGACTCGTCACGATGCCAAGCAACTTCCGGCCCTTCACCACCGGAATGCCCGAGATGCCGTGACGCCGCATGAGCTCCGTGCAGACGTGGAGGGGAACGCCCGGCTCCACGGTGACGGGGTCAGCCACCATCCCGCTCGAGAACCGCTTGACGCGGGCCACCTGCGCCGCCTGCTGCTCGGGCGTCATGTTCTTGTGAATGACGCCCAGGGCCCCCTGCTGGGCCATGGCGATGGCCGTGTCCGCCTCGGTGACAGTGTCCATGGCGGCCGACAGCAGCGGCACGTTGAGGCGGATGTTGCGGGTGAGCCGGGTGGAGAGCTCGACGTCTTTGGGAAGGACGGCACTCTCCGCCGGAAGCAGCAGCACGTCGTCAAACGTGAGCGCGAGACGCAGCGGGTCGTTCAGCATGGCGCTCTATACGCGGCCGGACTGCCAAAAGCGAGCCACGGCCGGCCCGGGAACCCGTCCGGACCGATATAAGTTATTGGTTTTACAGAGTGTTTCGTTTGCGCAGCCGGTCCTGCGCCAGGCGGCGGCGGTCCACGCTGCCGCGGCGCTCGCCCTGCGCGAGCCGCGCTTCCGGCTCCTCGGTGGGCGGGCGGCGATTGTCCCGCCAGCGGCGCCAGCCGACCCATCCACAGACGGTGACGACGATGATGATGGCGGTCGCAATCTGAAAGCGCTTGAGAATCTCGATGATGTGCTGCAACTGACGCCCAAAGCGAAAGCCCAGGAAGACGAAGGCCGGAGCCGAGGCCAGCGCCGCCAGCCCGTCGAAGCAGATGAAGCGCGCGTAGGGCATCCCGGCCGAACCGGCCGTGAAGAAGGCGACCGCGCGCACCCCGGGCATGAAGCGCGCAGCCAAGATGATTCGCTCGCCGTAGCGAGCAAACAGCGCCTCCACCTTGGCCCGTCGTTCCGGGGTCAAGAGGCGGCGAAGCAGCGGTCCAGGCTCACTGCGAGCCCGGTTGCCGAGCCGCCGGCCGGCCGCGTAGATGAGCGAGTCCCCGCAGAGGATGCCCAAGAACCCAGTGGCCACCATCAGCGGCAGGTCGGCCGAACCGTGAAAGACGAGAAAGCCCCCGGTGATGAGGGAAACGTCCTCCGGGAAGGGGATGCCGAGGCCGCAGGCAACCAGGACACCGAAGATGGTGCCGTAGGCCACCCAGCCCTTGGTGCCCATTAGCAGCGCTGTGGTGAGGTGTTCCACCCGAGAACCCGATGGCATGCAAGCCAGCGGAGCTGCGACTCTACCACGCTGCCGTCACACCCTGGGGAGGGACCCACGGGGCAGCAGTGTCCGGAGGGCTTCCCGGTTGTCCGCCAGGCGGGCCGAAAACTGCCCGACGATTGCCATCAGCAGCTTGAGGCACGCCTGGGGCTTCTGGCCAAGGAGCCTCTGGAATTCCGAGTTCCTCAGTTCCACCGCGCTGACCAAGGTCAGGGCGACAGCGCTGCACATGCGCTGCCCCTGTTGCAGAAGCGCCAACTCCCCCAGGGAGTCGCCTGGCCCGAGCTCTCCTATCGGAATCTCCTCCCCGTTTTTGCCTTTCACGGAGATGGCCACCTTCCCTTGGCCGATGATGAAGAGCGACTCGGCCACCATGTTCTCCACGAAGAGGGGGGCCCCGCGCGGGAACGTCCGGTCGGAGGCGATGCCGGCAAGGATTTGCAGGCCGGTCTCGGTGAAACCCTTGAGGAGGGTGCACGCCTTGAGCGCATCGAGAACCGTCATCGGGCTGCCCTCTTACCACTCCCCTGGCGCCCGTTGGATCCCGGGTCGTGCGTCACCCGCGATGCGCACGGGCGTTCAGCACGTACCCGGCAGCGCTGGCCAGCAACCCCTCTCGTTCCTGCGAAGTCAGGGCACGCTTCATTTTTCCAGGAGTGCCCATCACCATTGAGCCGGCGGCGACCACCGTGCCGGGCGTGAGCAGCGTCCCGGCGGCGATGAAGCTGTCGTCCCCGATGACGACATCATCGAGAACGATGGCACCGATTCCCACCAACACCCGATTGCCGACGGTGCAGCCATGGACGACGGCATGGTGCCCCACCGTCACGTCGTCACCCACAGTGCACGGGAAACGGTCCTGGTGGACGTGCAGCATCGTCAGGTCCTGGATGTTGGTCCGCCGCCCAATCCGGATGCGATTGACGTCGCCGCGCAGCACGGTGTTGTACCAGATGGAAGAGTCCTCACCGATTTCAACGTCGCCGATGACCTGCGCACCGTCGGCGACGAACACCGATGGATGCAGCCGCGGGCTGACTCCCTGGAAACTCCGGATAGCCATGGTCGACTCCCCGAGGCGGCGCGGCTCCCTAGACTAGGCGGCGATGGAGATGGGGGGAATGGGCGGCAGGTCGACCACGTCGGCCTGGAGGCCCGCGAGCGAGCTCGGAGAGCTGCCCGTCACCTGGACGAGGACGCGGGAGCCCGCCGGGGCATCGCCCTCGAAATTCACACTTCGGTTTTCTGGGGTGCGACCGAACCGCCGCAACGGGTTTGACCGGGAGGGGCCTTCCACCAGGACCTCGATGCGCTTTCTGACCTCCGCCGCGAGGGTCTCCTCGGTGATGCGCCGCTGCAACTGCTGGAGCCGCTCCAGCCGCTCGACCTTCACGCCGTGAGGCACCTCGCCCCACTCGGCCTCCTTGAGGCCCGCCACGGTCCGGGGCCGGGGGCTGAAGCAGAAGGAGAATTGGTTCTCGAAGCGCACCGCCCTGGTGAGGTCCAGGGTCGCCCGGAAATCCTCCTCCGTCTCCCCCGGGAAGCCGACGATGATGTCCGTGGTGATGGCGATGCCAGGCCGCGCGGCTCGCAGCGCTGCAAGCTTGGAGAGGTACATCTCGATGGTGTAGTCGCGACGCATCCGCTTCAGCACCGCCTCGCTGCCGCTCTGGACGGGGAGGTGGAAATGGGGCGCGATGCGCGGCTCGATGCGAAATGCCTCGACCAGCTCCTCCGACAGGTCATGCGGGTGGCTGGTGGTGAAACGGACCCGCACCACCCCGGGCACCTGGGCCACGCGAAGAAGCAATTCGGCGAAGGAGACGCCCCCACGGTAGCTGTTGACGTTCTGGCCGATGAGAGTGACCTCGCGTACGCCTACCTCCACCAGGCCGGCGACCTCCTGGAGGATGTCGGGGAAGGCTCGACTCACCTCCCGGCCGCGGGTGTGAGGCACCACGCAGAAGCTACAGACGTTGTCGCAGCCCTTCATCGCGGTGACGAACTCGCTTACCTTGCCTGCCGACGAATTCGGGTCGGCACGCGGGAAGACGTACTCCTCGGACTCCAGCCAGGCAGTCTCTACGACGCGGGCACGGTCCATCTCCACACGACGAAGGATGTCCGGGAGTCGCGCGATGGCATCTGGGCCGAAGACGAAGTCGAGGTAGGGAACCCGGGCCAAGAGCTTGGCCTTCTCCTGCTGGGCGACACAGCCCCCCACCCCGAGCAACGCTCCCCGTCTTAGCTTCACGGCGCGGTACCGGCCGAGGGCGGAGAGCATCTTGTCCTCCGCCTTCTCCCGGATGGCACAGGTATTCAGGATGATGAGGTCGGCATCCTCGGCACTGGTCGTTGGCCGGTAGCCGACCCGGGCGAGCGATTCCCCCATCCGGAGGGAGTCGTTCACGTTCATCTGGCAGCCGAACGTGTGGAGGAAAAATCTCTTCCCCTCCGAGGATTGGGCCGGAGAGGAGGAAGCCGAACGGTTCCGGTGAGATGGGTCCATCATCGCGTGCCGACTGGTGGCAGGTCATAGCGTGCGAACGGGCGCCGAGGCTAGTGACTCGAGGCCTGGCGGGCCCGTTCCCCGGGGCGGCACGCCCGCCGTGGCAACGGCCAGGCGGCGATTCGGTCGGAGGATGGAAGTTGCCGAAGCGGCGACGGCGTGGGAAGGGCTCCGCCGTACCCTGGAGGCCCACATGTCCCGGCGTCTTCTCTTCACTCTGTGCGCGCTTTGTGCGTGCGCTGGTGCTGCCCCGCCCCCCGCGCAGGTCGCCGTGTCGAAGCCGGACGCCCTCACGACAGCGCAGCACGGTGTCGTGGTGAGCGACATGGACACAACACAGCAGCCGTGCACCGACTTCTACGCCTACGCCAACGGCGCCTGGCGAGCGGCCAACCCCATTCCAGCGTCGATGCAGCGGTGGAGCCGTCGGTGGCAGGCGGGCGAGAGCAACAAGGAGAGACTCCGGGACATCCTCGACGAAATCGCCAAACGCACGGACTGGCCCAAGGGCAGCATCGAGCAGCTGGTCGGCGACTACTACGCGGCCTGCATGGACGAGGCACGCATCGAGCAACTCGGCATTGCACCGTTGCTGCCGCTGCTGGGCCAAGTCGACGGCATCCAGTCCCCGGCGGACCTGCAGCGGGTCCTTCGACTGCTGCAGGCGATCGCCATTCCTGTGCCGTTCGCGCTCGGTGCGCGGCCCGACCAGCACCAGCCCACCCGCACCATTGTCGACGTGGCCGCGGGGGGTCTGGGCATGCCCGACCGGGACTACTACCTCAAGACCGAGGCCCGCTTCGTCGAGGCGCGCGCTCAGTACATTGCCCACCTGGGGCGCATGTTTGCACTGGCTGGCGCCAGGGACTCGACGGAGCGAGTGTTCGCCTTCGAGAAGCGCCTGGCCGAAGCATCTCTCGACAACGTCGCTCTGCGCGACCCGAAGAAGCTCGACCACCTGATGAGCTTCTCCGAGTTGCAGCAGCTCGCGCCGCACTTCGACTGGTCGAGCTACTATGTTGACGCGCACCTGCCGCGAGGCCCGCTCAACGTGGAGGAGCCGAAGTTTCTCCAGGCGATGGACCGCGAGCTCGCGGAGACCGCGCTCGCGGACTGGCGCAGCTACCTCCGGTGGCAGCTGCTGGCCTCCGCCGCACCGTCGCTCTCCAAACCCTTTGTCGAGGAATCGTTCGCCTTCAACCAAAAGTACCTCGGTGGCGTTTCCGAAATGAAACCGCGCTGGAAGCGCTGCGTCGAGAGCACGGATCAGCTGCTGGGGGAGGCGCTGGGGCGCAAGTACGTCGAGCGCTACTTCCCCCCGGCTGCGAAGGCACGGGTGCAGGAGCAGGTCCGCAACGAGGTGGCGGCGATGCGAGACCTGATTGAGGGCCTTGCCTGGATGGGACCAGAGACGAAGAAGAAGGCCCTGGAGAAGCTGAACACGTTCAACACCAAGGTCGGGTACCCCGACCGGTGGAAGGACTATTCCCACGTGGAGATTCGTCGCGACGTCTACTGGGTGGATGTGGCGGCTGCGCGCCAATTCAACGTCGATGACGAGCGAGCGACGGCCGGCAAACTCACGGACCGGGGCCGCTGGGACATGACGCCGCCCACCTCCAACGCATACTACAACCCGCTGCTCAACGAGATTGTCTTCCCGGCTGGCATTCTTCAACCGCCAGCGTTCGACCTGGACGCCACCGACGCCGTCAACTACGGCGCCATCGGTGTCGTCATCGGGCACGAAATCAGCCACGGCTTCGACGACCAGGGAGCACAGTACGACGCCGAGGGACGCCTGCAGAACTGGTGGACTCCGGAGGACCTGGCGGCTTTCGAGGCGCGTGGACAGTGCGTGGTCCGCCAATTCGAAGGCTACTTCATCGAGCCGGGCCTACATCACAACGGCAAGTTGGTCCTCGGCGAGTCGATTGGCGACCTGGCCGGCGCGCGCGTTGCCTACGTCGCGTTCCAGAAGGCGCTACACCTCCACCCGGAGGGCATACGCGATGGGCTAACGCCCAATCGGCAATTCTTCGTGGCCTGGGGGCAGTTCCGCGGCGACGCGATTCGACTCGAGACACAGCGCCTCATGGTGCAAGGCGACCCTCACCCGATTGGAAAATTCCGCGTCATCGGGCCGCTCTCCAACCTCGCCGAATTCCAAGAGGCCTTCGGCTGCAAAGCGGGCACCGCCATGGTCCGACCGGCCGACGTGCGCTGCGAAGTCTGGTAGCGAACGTAACCCCTGACCAGCCGCATCGCCGAGCAGTGGACACGACGGGACAGAGGGCCTGGGGCTCCCCGGGCGCGTGCAGTTGCGTCCCGGAGGCCCTCAGACGCCTGCGCGCCCGAGAGGTGTCTCCACCCCTCGGGCGTGTTGATGAGAGACAGACGCGGCGCTTCGGTTCAGTGCGCGATGCGGGACCGACGACGCAGCGTCAGGCCGACGCCGACGAGCACTAGTGCACCACCGACGAGGCCGAACAGAGGCAGCGGACTGCCCGTCTTGGGCAGCTTCGCCGGCTTCGGCGCGGGGGCGGCTGCCACCACAGGTGCGGGTTGAGCGGGTGCCGGTTCAGCGGCCGGAGGCGCCGGTGGAGCCTTTGGAGCCGTCACCTTCGCGGTGGCTGAAGTCAAGGTAGAAATCTGCGGCGGGTAATTCGTGATGATGGTCGCCGTGAGCTGGTCCCCCGCCTTGAGGTCGCTAAGGGGAATCTCCTTGCCGTTCTGGATGATTTTCACGTCGCGGCCCTGCTCGTCCTTGCTCGAGTACTTGATGAGCTGGCCCTTCTGATTCTTGACGAGGATGGAGCCCATCGACGACTCCATTACGGTCCCCTTCACCACGCGCGTGACATTCACCGGCTGGACGGTCTTGCTTTCGGTAATCACGGCGGTGATTTTGTCGCCAGGCTTGAGGTCAGCAATCGGGACGTTCTTGCCGCCCATCTGGAAGGTGAACCCCTCAGGAATGTTGTGCTGCCGGGTCACGCCGTCTGACTCCTTGGTGTAAAGCGTGTTTCCAGAAACCCAGACGACGACGCCACTCTTCACAGTGGTTGTCGTCGTCGTGGTCGCCGGCGGCGCTGTGGCCGCAGGTGGTGTCTGAGCTATCGCCACCTGGGCAAGGAACACCGCTCCAACGGCGAAAGCAGCTGCATTTCTCTTGAACATAGTTGTCTCTCCCTTTTTTACTTAGAAGGCGGTCGAGCCTCGTGCATCGATTGTGCCGACGGGTCGGCCAGAACCGCCCGTACGATGTACCGCTGGGGCGCTGAGCCCGCGAAATAGAAGGGAAAACAAGTCACTAGGGTGAGCGCCGGCACTGCTGTGGATTCGAGCACTTGTACATCTTGCGGCGAGACGATGCGCAGTCCTTCTATCCGAAATCTTTGCGCCCTGTCGAGCGTCACCAATTCAACGGAATCGCCCAACTTCACCTGTTCCAAGGCCCGAAAGAAGCCGTCGCGATGGCCGGCGATGCCCACATTGCCCGGCTCGCCCGGGCGCGCCGTCCCCTCAATCCAGCCGACGGCGCGGTCGAGCGTCCACTCGTCGGTTCCGGCGAGCACCGGCACCTCAAGGCCGATGCGGGGGATTCGCAGCACGGCAAGCGGCGGAGGGGCCTCCTGCACCAGCGCTTGGGCATACGCCTGAATGCGCTCCTTGGCCCATCGGCTCTGGTCGACCGCCTGGACGTTGACGCGTGGCAGCGCCGTCGCGGCAGAAGCCGGCGAGGGCTGTGGTGTCTCGAGGGCAAGGCGGAACCGGCGCAGGTCGCGCTGCTCGAGGGCCGTGCCCACCAGCCTGCCCAACCCCCAGACAGCGAAGAGGAGGAGTCCAACTGCCCAGGCCAGGAACTCGGCCCGCCGGAGCCAGGGTGAGCGTCTCCCGGTGCCGGCATGGGCATCGACGGACGCGTCTGTCGCAGATGGGGGCTCGGCGGTCGGCAAGGCGCGAGATGATGCTACGCGGCCCATGGCTCCACCAGGGAGGAAACCCACGGAGGCCCCAGACGCAAGGCCGGTCCGCGACTGCCGCGGCGATCCGTTCCCCCTCCTCGTGGTGGTGTCGTCCTGCGGGAACGGGGATTCCTCGACACCGGACCACACGCATGCAGACGCTGCGCCGGTGGCCCCGACAGCAATTGAGGCGCACGACATGCGGCGTGGGCTCGCGACGGCGCAAGACGGACCTCCTCCCCGGGGGGGCCGAGCACACGTCGCCTCCGAAAAGCAGAGTATTTCCAGCGCATTGAATCGCCTTGTGGGTATCCCCTCGAGGTTAGGGTCGTGGCGGCGCGCTGGAACATTTATCGCGTGCACGTCGCCCGAGAATCAGGTCAAGGTCCGGGCCATTCCCCAGGCCATCGCCTCAAACCAGGGAGGCTCCATGCCCCGCCGATTGTCCCCGCTGTTCCTCGCAGCGCTTCTGCTCTTCCCGGTGGCAGCAAGGGCGTCCGACTGGGGCGTCCGCCTCAGCTACCTCGTGCCGATGTACGTCAACACCGGGGAGCCGAAGCCCAGCAACCCAGTACTCGGCACCACATACCAGTACAACGCGGGCGAGGTGTGGCTGTCCAACCTGGACCTCATCCTCAGCTGGTACCCCATCAGCTTCATCTCCCTCGACGTCGAGGCCCAGTTCAATCTGTCCCCGACCAACATCGACTACCCCAACACCGGCATCTACGTCGGACCGGGCATTACCCTCGACCTTCCCCTGTTCCTCTTCGCGCGCTTGTCGTTTCCGGTGCAGGTCACACCGGGCTCGGCAGTTTGGTATCTCCGTGCAGCAGGCGGCTTCAAGCTCGAGCTCTTCATCGTCAGTCTCTACCTCGAGGGGGTCTTCGACTTCCCCCTGGCCAGTAAGGCCAATTCGGCCTTCGGGAGCCAAGCCATCAGCCTTGACGCCGGTCTTTGGGTCAAGTTCTGAACGGCTCCGGGCGCAGGTGCGTGTAACCGCACTGATGTCGGAAGCCTCCGCTGGACGCTTGGTTTGCGAACAGATATCCATTCCGGCGGAAGTTCCATGGAAAGGTTGGAGCGACATGAAACGTCTGGTGGCAATCAGTGCCGGGCTCATCGTCCTGTTCGGCAGCGGGTGCGGCGTCAACGAAGCGTACGTGAAGCAGCAGACCGACCCGATTAACGATCGGTTGTCGAAGGTCGAGTCGCAGCTCGCCGACCTCCAGAAGCAGAGCAGCGCGCAGACCGCTGACATCCAGGCACTCAAGAGTGCGGTCGCCGACAACAAGGCCGCCGCAGCGCAAGCCGAGGCTGCTGCAGCCAAGGCACAGGCCGCTGCGGCGCAGGCCGAGGCCGCCGCGTCCAAGTCGACGAAGGCCTTCACACTGCACCAGAAGAAGTAGCTCCCGCCCCCAGCCACTCCGGGAGGTCAGCGCGTGATGTCGACTGGCGTCCCGGTCGGGTGCTGGACAGCCGTCTCCAGCTTCACGACGTCCACGCGCTCCATCAGCGCCCGTTCGGCGAGCAGGCGCCTGGCGAGGGAAGTGGTGTCCGCGTGGAAGTCCTCGTCTGCGTGGACCTCCACGTAGACGCGGCCGTTGTAGAGCGCCACCTTGACCGGCTCGCGGACGATGGTGACTTCCGTCCCGACGTGGACCAGTCGGTAAAGCTGAGGAATGTCCTCCGGGTACAGGCGGAGGCAGCCGTGGCTGGCGCGGCGGCCGACGCCATAGGGCTTGTCCGTGCCGTGGATGAGGATGAAGGGCCCGGACAGGTGGAGGGCGTGGGTGCCCAGCGGGTTGTCGGGGCCCGGCGGGACCTGGGCCGGCAATTCAGGCTTCTCTTTGCGGATGGAAGCCGGTACGCGCCAGACGGGGTTGCGCTCGCGTGCCACGACCTGGAAGTGGCCCAGCGGCGTCTCGGTGCCTTCCGAGCCAACTCCGATGGGGAACGTGACGACCCAGTTTCCGCCGTCCTTTCGTGCCTGCGAGAAGTAATACAGACGCATCTCCGAGAGGTTGACCACCACCGTCCCGGCCGCCGCCGCCCGCGGGAGAACCCACGCCGTTGGCACGGCGACGGTCGCCCCGGGGCCTGGAACGAAGGGGTCGAGCGTCGGATTGGCCTCGGCGATGGCGTTGAAGCCGAGGTCATAGTCACGCGCGATTTCGATGAGGGACTCGTCGGCTGCGACGTGGTGCGTCTGGGCGAAACCGATGAGCTCCTCGTCGCCCGGGTAGACGGGGGCAGGACCGGTGGCCGCCAAGAGAAGCACTGCCAGCAGCGTCACGCCCGCCCCCTGCCCTGCCCCGGCCGAGAGAAGCCGTCGGGGGCCTGCGGACGGACAGGTGCTTCCGCGCCACGCGCCGCTGAAGTCATCCGCCGCTGGAAGTGACGGCGAACAGGGCGAGAATCTCCGGCTCGTGACGTTCTAGCAGGCGCCGCGTCTCGGGGTCTTCTCGCCCTTGCAATGCATCCTCGAGAGCCACCAGGCGCCGCCGGACCTCAACCGCCTGTTCTTGGGCGACCGGGTCGTGGGCGGCGCGGGCATGCAGCCGGCCCAGGCGCTCGGTCAGGCTGGCCGACAGCGAACGGTTGGCCGCGAAGCGCCGGAGCAGCGCGAGGGAAGCCTCGACGTCTGAGGAGGCAATCCCCGAGGCGGCGATCGCCGCCGCGTGGGCCCGCGCCGTCTGCTCTGCCGAGCAGCCTGCCGGGGCCAGCCGCCGAAGGGTGCGCTCGAAGACGAGGAGCTGCTGGAGGCGTGCGACATCCAGCTGCACCGTGGCGAGCGCGAGCGTGGCGGCGTCCGCTCGCTCGAAGACCGCATCCGGTGTTCCAGGTCGACGGGTCATCTTGGCACCAGCGCGTCGGCGACGCGCGCCAGGTCCTCGAGGCTCCGCACCACGGTGACCTGCTGGCAAATGGAAGCGTACGTCCTCATCTCACTGTCGCCAAGCCCCCACGCGCGCTGCTCCTCGGGACAAATCCACAGCAAGCGTCGCGCCTTTCGGCGGATGTCGCGCAGCGCCCAGGCCCCGGAGGCGTTGTAGTTGTTGCGCCCATCGCCGATGACCAGCACCGTGGTGCGTCCGCGAACACTGGGGAGCTCGCGCTGGACGAAGCGCGTGAAGGCCAACCCGTAGTTCGAATTGGACTGCAAGGAGACCGCCTGGCCCGCCACCGCCCGGTCGATGGCCTGCTCGGGCGCGAGCCGGCGAAAGTAGTCGGTCACCTCTCCGAGCTCCGACACGAAGACGAAGGAGCGCACCCGGGCGAAGAGCGACTGAAGGGTGTGCATGAAGAGAAGCATCAGGCGGCTAACGTTTCGCACCGAGTCCGACACGTCGCACAGCACCACCAGCTCGGGGCGCTCCGGCCGTCGCGAGCGAAAGCGCGGTACCATCGGCACGCCGCCCCACACCATGTTGCTGCGCAGCGTCCGGCGCACGTTGAGTGCGCCCTTCCGGCGGGACCGCTCGCGTCGTACCAAGCGAGCCTTGAGGCGCTCGGCCAGCTTCCGCACCGCGGCCTCGGCCTGGGCCAGTTCGGCTTGGGACAGACTTTGCAGGTTGCGCTCGGCGAGCGGACCATCCGTCCGACGAATACGCGCTTTTGCCTGCCGCTGCACCTCCCGACGCGCGGCCTCTTCCACCCCCCGAAGCGCCGCGGCGAGCTGCCGACTCACCACCTCCACCCCGGCGGAGGAGAGCCCCTGGCGGGCCAGCTCCGCCTCCAGGGTCTCGACGTCGCCTTGCAGGCAGTCCCCCCCGGCGCCGGCGAGGAGGCGGCGGGCGAAGAAGCCGGACTGGAGCGGGCTCTGCAGCTGGCTGAAGTCCAGCTGCAGCGTCGCCCCACGCAGGAGGTGCGCGAGCCGGGCCCGGTCGCCTTCCAGCACCGCCTCGGTGAGCGGTGCCAGCTGGCCCCCGAGCGCCCGCAGCCCGGCCAGCACCTTGGCCAACTCCTCGCCGGAGAGCAGTCCCTGCTCCTCCAAGGCCGCGAGCAGCGACGCCTCGAGGGCGGCCAGCGTGCGCATCGCGCCCGCGAAGAAGAGGCCGAAAGCCCGGTCGAATACCTCCACGTCCGCGCTGCGCTTCACCAGCGTGGTCCGCAGGACACTGCGCAGGTTGTCGCGCTCGGAGAGGTCGACCAGCGCTGCCGCTCGCGCCCCGTCCATCACCTCGGACGTGCTGACGCGCACCCCGTTTTGACGGAGGACCTCGGCGAACTCGACGACGCGGGCTTCCATGGGGCTTGCTGCGATGCAGTCTAATGCTTCACCGGCGCCGCCGGGAGGTGCGCGTCTACCTCAGGCCGAGAAGGCGAGCACCGCCTCCACGTGGTGGGTATTGGGAAATAGGTCGACCAGTTGAAGCACCTCGGGCCGGAAGCCGCTCTCCACAAGGCGACCGGCGTCACGGGCGAGCGAGCCGGCGTCACAGCCCACGTAGACGAGTCTGCGGACCCCGAGGTTGCGTGCCAGCGCGCCCAGCTTCGGCGCCCCGGTCCGCGGCGGGTCTGCCAGAAGCACGTCGAAGCGCACGCCCTCGCGCACCAGCCCCTCGCTGACACGTCCCGCCTCGCCCTGCACCCAGCGAACGTTTGCCACGGCCCCGGCGCGGCTGGCGCTGGACGCCAGGGCAACGCTGAGGGCCGACGACTCCACCGCCAGCACCGAAGCGACGCGCGCCGCAAGGGCAAAGGTGAAAGTGCCGTTGCCGGCGTATAGCTCCAGGGCGCGGTCGTCCCGGCGCGGTGCCAACATGTCCACGGCGCGTTCCACCAGCAGCGCGGCTCCGGTGGCATGCGCCTGGGCGAAGGCGTCGGGACGGAGCCGCAGCCGCACCCCGGCGTTGCCGGGGGCCGGTGACTGAAGGACAGGGCGACCGACTTCCTCCACCCGGCCCTGCGGTTCCAGGAGCACCACGCCCTGGGCCAGACCCGCGCGGACCAGGGTCGCCGCCACCTCCCGGGCCTTGGCGCGAACCGGCCCGTCGAGCGCGAGGGCCAGCGAGACGGACTCCCCCTCGGCCAACAGGTGGACTGCCTTCAGTGAGCTGCCCAGCGGCAGAAGCGGCGCGGCCAGGCGCCCAGGCAACGGGGCGAGGACGCGCAGCAGCGCGGGGCAGGTGTCCACGTCCACCGGGTGGTGGCTGCGGCGGCCGAAATACCCGAGGCCCTGGGACGCCTGGTGCAGCACGGCGCGACGACGCGTCCCGGTGTCCGTACCCCTTCCAGCCGTCGGCAGGACGTCGAAGCTACCGGCCGGCAGCCGGCCGATGCGGGTCAGCGCGTCGACGACGAGGCGCTGCTTCTCCTCCACCTGCGTCTCGGGCGACAGGTGCATCCAGTCGCAGCCTCCACAGCGGTCAGCCAGCGGGCAGGGCGGCGTGCGCCGGGCGGGACTCGGGACGACGACGTCCTCCAGGCGTCCGCGCAGCACCTTCCCCGCCGGCTCTGGCTGGACCCGCACCCGCTCGCCCGGGAAGGCCCCGGGGATGAAGAGGGCCCGGCCCTGGTGGCTGGCAATCCCCTCCCCCTCCAGCCCGAGGCGGTCCACCGTCACTTCGAGGAGTGGGGCTGACGGGGAATTAGCGGGCGGCCGCCCCACGCGTCCTAGAGCGTCCGGGGGATGCGCCCGGCATCCGGCAGCGCCTGGCGCAGCTGGTCGACGAACTGTTCAATGCGCGCCTTGAGCGCGTCGTCGACGTCGAGGAATTCGATGGCCATCCCCGGGACCTGGTTGGTGGGGTTGTCGAATTCGTGCACGCGCGCCACCTTGCCACGCAACTCAAAGGGCACCGGCGTGCCGGGCAACTCCAGGATGAGGCGCACCACCGTGCCCAGCCCGGCCGGGCTGCGGGTGTTGATGAAGATGCCGCCGCGCGACAGGTTGGTGGCCCAGTCGGTGAGAAAGCCGTCAACCGTGGGGTAGCGGTAGGCGACCAGCAGCTCGTGCTGGAGGCGGTCGGCGCGACGCCCGCTGTTGTTGTCCGGCTTGTCCACCATGGCCCGGGGGGGAGGCCTCCCAAAAAAGAGGGCACCCGCTTGGGACTTTAGCAGAGGAACCGGGCGGGGTCCGCTAGACGGGCATCTCTCTGAGGTCCGGGGCGATGCGCAGGCGGGGTTCGGTCAAGGCCTGCACCTGCTCCGGGGTGACGCCGGGGGCTACCTCGCGCAGGAGGAGCCCCTCCGGGGTCACGTCGATGAAGGCCAGGTCGGTGACGATGTGGTGGACGCAGCGTGGGCGTGTGAGTGGGAGCGCACACCGCTTGAGGATTTTGGGCTTGTCCTTGG
This sequence comes from Myxococcaceae bacterium, assembly GCA_017881265.1. GTDB lineage: Bacteria > Myxococcota > Myxococcia > Myxococcales > Myxococcaceae > JADGRA01. The sequence goes on from JADGRA010000016.1 coordinate 130,179, forward strand.
CGACGTGTTCCATGGCCACGTAGACGCGCTTGGCCCCGGTGGCAAGGTCCATCGCTCCGCCCATCCCCTTCACCATCTTTCCAGGGATGAGCCAGTTGGCCAGGTCTCCCTGCTCGCTCACCTCCATGGCCCCGAGGACGGCGAAGTCGATGTGGCCGCCCCGAATCATCCCGAAGGAGGTGGCCGAGTCGAAGAAGGAGGCTCCCTTCACCGCCGTCACCGTCTCCTTGCCGGCGTTGATGAGGTCCGGGTCCTCCTCCCCTTCCACCGGCCAGGGCCCAATGCCGAGCAGGCCATTTTCCGAGTGCAGGAGGATGTCGATTCCGGGGGGGATGTAGTTGGCAACCAGGGTGGGAAGGCCAATCCCGAGGTTGACGTAGAAGCCGTCCTTCAGCTCGAGGGCGATGCGCTGGGCCACCTGCTCACGGGTCAATGGCATGCGAAGTCTCCTGGGGGCTCAGCGGCGGGGGCGGACGGTGCGCTTCTCAATCCACTTCTGGTGGTCGCGGCCCTTGAAGATGCGCTGGACGAAGATGCTTGGGGTGTGCACCTGGTCCGGGTCCAGCTCGCCCACGTCCACCAGGTGCTCGGCCTCGACGATGGTGGTGCGGGCCGCCATGGCCATCAAGGGGGAGAAGTTGCGGGCCGTCTTGCGGAAGATGCAGTTGCCCCACTTGTCCGCCTTCCAGGCCCGCACCAGCGCGAAGTCTGCCTTGAGGGGCAGCTCGAGGAGGTACTCCCGCCCGTCGATGGTGCGGACTTCCTTGCCCTTGGCGATGTCGGTGCCCACGCCGGTTGGGGTGAAGAAGCCGCCGATGCCGCACCCGCCGGCCCGGATGCGCTCGGCCAGCGTGCCCTGGGGGTTGAGCTCCACCTGCAGCTCGCCGGCGAGTAGCTGTCGCTCGAATTCCTTGTTCTCGCCGACGTAGCTGGACACCATCTTCTTCACCTGCCGGGCCTTGAGCAGAATTCCCAGCCCGAGCTCGGTGGTGCCGCAGTTGTTGGAGATGATGGTGAGGTTTTTCGAGCCCTTGCGGTGCAGCGCGGCGATGAGGTTTTCCGGGTTCCCGCACAGGCCGAAGCCGCCACTCATGATGACCGCCCCATCGGGGATGTCCGCGACTGCCGCGTCGGCTGACGCCACAACCTTGTTCATGTGAACGCTCCAGGGAGGCGCACGGCGACACCGGGCGGCCTGAAGGGGGCTTGTACGTCAGGAGCGCCTGCCGCCGCCACAACACGACGCGGGGATGGCGGCGGGGCGCGCCTCCAGCGGGGGGGGCTTGTTGGGGCCCGCACCAGGCCCACGGCTAGCCACCGGCGTTGCTCGCGTCTTGGGGCAAGCCCTCGAAACGGCACGCCGGGCACTGCCGGAGGTCCAGGACGGCGCTCATCCACTTCCAGACGCTGGCCCGGGTGAGCACGCGCCACACCACGGCTGTCCGGCAGCGCGGGCAGCGCGCCCAGAGGCACATGAGGGCGAAGTTGGCGACGGCCAGGATGAGCAATGGCGGGCTGCGTTGCCCACCTCCCAGCATCAGCCCGATGCCACAGGCGATGAAGCCCGCGGCCGGCAATTCGTAGCGCCAGCGCTGGCCGGTCCGCAGCAAAAAGCCCGGTGGCGGTGGGAGGCTGCTGGCCACGGGCGCGGGGTGGCTACGGCCGCTCCACCATCAGCGCGATGCCCTCTCCACCGCCGATGCAGAGGGAGGCGACGCCGCGCTTCTTGTTAAAGTCCTTCATCGCATACAGAAGCGTGGTGAGGATTCGCGCTCCCGAGGCGCCGATGGGATGACCGATGGAGGTCGCGCCTCCGCGGACGTTCACCTTGGCCGGGTCCAGCTTGAGCAGCTGGTTGTTGGCGATGCACACCACGGCAAAGGCCTCGTTGATTTCCCAGAGGTCGACGTCGCCCGTCTTGTGCCCTGTCTTGGTGAGCAGCTTGTTGATGGCGTCGGTCGGAGCGATGGTGAACTCGACCGGCTTTCGCGCCGCGGTGGCGTGGCCGACGATGCGGGCGAGGACGGTGCGCCCCTCCGCCTTGGCCCGCTCGGCGGTCATCAGCACCAGCGCCGCCCCGCCGTCGTTGAGGCTGGAGGCGTTGGCCGCGGTGACCGTCCCGTCCTTCTTGAAGACGGGCTTCAGCGTGGCGATTTTCTCGGGCTTGGCCGACTTCGGGCCCTCGTCGTCACTGACGAGGATGGGGTCGCCCTTCTTCTGGGGCACACTCACGCCGACAATCTCCGCCTTGAAGCCCCCTTCCTTCTGAGCGCGGATGGCGCGGTTGGTGGACTCGAGGGCGAATTCATCCTGGGCGGCGCGGCTGATTTTGAAGTCCGCCGCGCAGGCCTCGGCGCACATGCCCATGTGCTGCTGGTTGTAGACGTCCCACAGGCCGTCCAAAATCATCGCGTCCTTGAATTCCACGTTGCCCATGCGGGAACCCGTCCGCATCGTGTGAGAGATGTAGGGGCTGTTGCTCATGGACTCCATCCCGCCGGCCACCACCACCTCGGCGTCTCCCAGGGCGATGGCCTGGGCGGCGCTTGCCACGGCTTTGAGGCCGGAGCCGCACACCTTGTTGAGGGTGTTGCACGGCACGGTATCGGGCAGCCCGGCGAAGAGGGCCGCCTGACGGGCGGGGGCCTGGCCGACGCCCGCCTGCAGGACGTTGCCCATCCAGACCTCGTCGACCGCGGAGGCCGGCACGCCGGAGCGTTCCAGGGCGGCCTTGATGGCCACCGCCCCCAGCTGCGGGGCGGTGAGGGGCGAAAGTCCGCCCAGGAAGGAACCGACCGGCGTCCGAGCCGCTCCGACGATGACCACTTCGCGCGCCATGACGTGCCTCCTGTGCGGGCCAGGCGGCCCGCGGGACTTGCTTATGCAGCCCGACTCCACCGGGGTCAAGGTGCACCGAAGCGCGCTTCCCTGCCCTGCTCCGGGGGGTGGGTGCCTCCTGACGCGGAGGGCCAACCCCCGTCTAGTCAGCGCGCAAGAAACGCGAAGGGCCGGACCCCGCGTGGCGGAACCCGGCCCTCGGCTTGCTTCAGGGAAAGCCGCTCAGCGCTTCAGCTTGCTGCCCATGACGTCGCCCAGCCGGGCGCGGCTGCCCTCGGCCTGCTTGCGCAGGTACTCCTTGTAGTCATCCCCACCCTCGTGCAGCAGCGCCTTCATGGAGAGGGCCACCTTGCGGTCCTGGGTGTTGATGTCGATGACCTTGACCTCCACCTCCTGGCCCTCGGTCACCACGTCGCGCGGGTTCTCCACGCGCTCGTCCTTGAGCTCCGAGACGTGCACCAGCCCTTCGATGCCCGGCTCAATCTCCACGAAGGCCCCGAAGTCGGTGGTCTTGGTGATTTTGCCCTTGATGCGGCTGCCCACCGGCACGCGCTCGCTGAGCGTGTCCCAGGGGTCCGGGTGGAGTTGCTTGATACCCAGGGAGAAGCGCTCGTTCTCGACGTCGATGTTGAGCACCACCGCCTCGACCTCGTCGCCCTTCTTGAACATCTCGCCCGGGTGCTTGATGCGCTGCGTCCAGGAGATGTCGGACACGTGCACCAGGCCGTCTACGCCCTCCTCGACGCCGACGAAGATGCCGAAGTCGGTGACGTTGCGGACCTGACCCTTGATTTGGGTGCCGATGGGGTACTTGTCCTCGAGCAGCGTCCACGGGTTCTGCTCGGTCTGCTTCATCCCCAGGGCGATGCGCTTGGCCTTCGGGTCGATGTCGAGCACCACCGCCTCGACGTCCCGGCCCACTTCGAGGACCTTGCTCGGGTGCTTGAGGCGCTTGTTCCACGACATTTCGGAGACGTGGACGAGTCCCTCGACGCCCTGCTCGATTTCGACGAAGGCGCCGTAGTCGGTGAGGCTGACCACCTTGCCGTGGATGCGCGTGCCCACCGGGTACTTCTCGTCCGCCCGGTGCCAGGGGTCCTCCTGAATCTGCTTAAGGCCGAGGCTGACGCGCTCCTGGGTGGAGTCGAACTTGAGCACCACCACCTTCACTTCGTCGCCGACGTTGAACATCTCCGACGGGTGCCCGATGCGGCCCCAGGACATGTCGGTGATGTGCAGAAGCCCGTCGATGCCGCCGAGGTCGATGAAGGCGCCGTAGTCGGTCAGGTTCTTCACCACGCCTTTCAGCACGGCACCCTCGCGCAGGTTCTTCAGCGTCTCCTTCTTCAGTTCCTCGCGCTGCTTCTCGAGCAGCACGCGGCGAGAGAGGACGATGTTGCCGCGCTTCTTGTTGAACTTGATGACCTTGAACTCGAAATCCTTGCCCAGGTACTGGTCGAGGTTCCGCACCGGGCGGATGTCCACCTGGCTTCCGGGGAGGAATGCCTTGACGCCGATGTCAACGCTGAGGCCGCCCTTCACCCGACCGACGATGACGCCCTTGACGATTTCATCCCGCTCACAGGCGGCGGAAATCTCGTCCCAGATGCGCATCTTGTCGGCCTTCTCCTTGGAGAGGACGACCATGCCGGTGTCGTTTTCCCGGCTCTCGAGCAGCACCTCCACCGGGTCACCCGCGTGCACGGTGACTTCGCCGCGCGAATTGGTGAATTCCCCGATGGGAATCTGCCCTTCGGACTTGTAGCCAATGTCGACGACCGCGTAGTCCTTGGTCACCTGCACCACGGTGCCCTTGACCAGGTCGCCTTCCTTCAAAAGTCCGTCGTGTCCGCGGTCTTTGAGAGAAGCTTCGAAGAGCGCGGCGAAATCTTCCTCGCCGTCCATACCGACCGGCTGGTTCACGTTCTGCTGCATGAAAAAGTTATCCTTCGGGTACTGCAACCGCCCCAGGGGTTGGCAATGCTTGGACAGACCTCGGCGTGGGGTTCAAGCACCGGGGCTGCCCATGGCCCAGCCCTCCAAGCTAAGGAGGCCAGAGGCGCGCGCAACCTAGGCGCGGCCTCCGGGTGAGGTCAAGCCTACCCGCCCCCTTGGCGGGCAGGGGGTGCCCCCCGGCTAGCCCTGGGGCGGGGGACCCGAAGCGCTCCCCAGGGGAGGCCTGGCAATGACGACCGAGGCCGCACGTACAGCAGTCATGCACGCACTGCTTCCCCGCGCCGCCCTGCTGGCGGCCACCCTCCTCGTCCTTCCCGCCCGTGCCGAGAGCGTCAACCGGCCGGTGCAGGGCTTCACCCAGGTGGAGTTGCGCGTCCCGTTGGACGTCTCCATCCGCCCCGGCAAGCAGTTCTCCCTGGTGCTGGACCTGCGCGACCCCGACAACGCCAGCAAGATCTCCACCGAAGTCCATGGGGACACGCTGGTCATCTCCAGCAACGAGCACTCGCTGCACCTTCACGGGAAGAACACCGCCACCCTCACCCTGCCTGACGTCCGGGGGGTCTCCGTCGCTGGCAGCGGTGACGTGGACGTGGAGGGTTTTGACCGCAATGGCGACGTTGCCCTCAGCATCTCCGGCTCGGGCGACATCCGCTACAGCGGCAAGTCGACCGCCCTGGCGGTGTCCATTGCCGGCTCCGGCAACGTGAAGCTGTCAGGCAGCACGGGCAGCCTCAGCGTCAGCATCCAAGGCTCGGGGGACCTCAAGGGCGCCAGCTTCTCGGCCAAGAATGCGGCGGTGGAGGTGGATGGCTCTGGGGATGCCGAATTGCACGTGGCCGGCGGCGCGGTGTCCTTCGCCGTCAATGGCTCGGGCGACATCCGCTGGACAGGCGAGGCGAGCGCCGTCAGCGCCGTCACCCACGGCAGTGGCACCATCCAGAAGAAGCGCTAGCGCTTGACCGACAGCCCGAAGGTTACGCTGCGCTCGGCGACGCTTCCCGCCCGAGGCCGTCGCCGCCAGCCCCCAACCCCATTCACGGCCAGGGCGAGGACAAACTAGAGACCTCCGCACGCTGCCCTGCCGGAGGCCGTGCGGGTTACCCTGGCGTTCGGCGTGCTCCGCTTTTGGCCGGGTTGGCCTGAACCCGGCTCACCGTGGTTTTCCGCGGCACGTCGCCTTGCGCCCGACTGAGGCGCTCTGGTTGACTTCGTGCAGTCGGAAGTCGCCATTTTGACCGTGGTGGGCATCGCCCCAGCCGATGCGGAGGCGCGATGTCGGGTGTCATGCACCGAGCTTGCTTTGCTTGGAGAGGTCCTAGCGGCAAAGCCGTTGCGGCTCTGGGCGCCATTCTGTGTCTCGCCAACTGCGCCACCACCCCAACGACGACCACCAGCCAGTCGACAGCCATCCCGAGTCACGTCTATGCGCGGCCGCTCGACGATGTCCTGTTGCGGACGAAGGCCCTGCTCCTCGAAAAGGGCTGGCGGGTGCAAACCTCCGGAGGCTCGCTCGCCACGAACTGGCGCGCCGTCGACAAACCGGGCCCGAGGTCAGAGGAGGCCCCGGTTTCCCAACTCGCGACCAGCGGACCGAAGGTTGACCTCATCGCGTACCAGGTGGAGGGCGAACGCGTCGACGACGGGTACTGTACCCTCCGCGTTGTGCGGGTGGTGGCGACGTCGTCCGCCCTCTACTTCGGGCAAAAGAAGGGCGGGCATCAAGTTGCACACTCATCGGAGGCGGAAGGTGTCAATCCGACTGCCGTCCACCACGGCTCGTCCTACGCTTTTGAGGATTCAGACGTCTTTCAAATAGAGGAGTTTAAGGACGAGTCGCCGGATGAGTCGGGCATCCGCACGGACGCTCCAACTGGCATGGTCGTCGGCCTGCGCCAGCGCGATGAGAAATTGGAGCTGGAAATCCAGGGGCGGATTGAGCCGCCAGTTGTCCTTGTCGAAGAGACTCCGGGAAAGGATGGGCTCGCCATCGCGGCCCCCTCCGTCGCATCGGTCGACGGGGGACCGCCAGCACCGCCCCAGGAGGGAGCCACCCCGGCCGAGCCCCCGGTGGGCCTTGTCCCTTCGCCGGTCGCCGAGGGGCGCCCGAGCGCCCTGGCCGGAATCTGGAAGGGGACCTTCACCTTCAGAGGAACCGTCACCGGTTCCTTTTCGGGGGAGGTGACTGTCGCCGTCGAAGGTGAGTCGGTCGAGGTGGATGACTTCTGCCCCGACAACGGCGGAACGCTGAACATGCGGGGCTCCAGCAACTCCGCGGTGTGGCAGGGGAAATTCGCCTGTCCTCCCATCAAGATGAGAGCGTGCCCATCGGCTACCGTCACCTACGACTTCGTCAGGGCAGCGCTGAACCATGGAACTCTCACGGTGGCCGCCAATGGCACGGTGGACAGCGACAGCAGATGCCATGACCCCACTGGCGATGACCTCATGCACCCAGGCGGCCCGTTCAGCGTGGCGTTCGTCGCCCAAAGGGCTGACTACGTTCACATCGCCGTGACGAAGGCGCAGCGAGAGGCGGTTTGCGTCTGGCCACGAGACTGGGAGGACTTTTCATCGAACGGGTCCATGGCCATGCCAGAGCCGCAACCAGGCGAGGCGGGCTACCTTGGAATCATCCGGGCGAAGGGAAACCGACTGACTGAAATCCAGCGGCTCTTGCGGCATTGCCGTCACGTCGTCTCGTTACATGGGCAATCCGTCTCGATGAAGCTTGCCGTGACGCGCTCGGACAAATAGGAGACGGAAGTCGACCGCGGCGACCGAACACATGGCCGTTTCACGCTGGAGTGGCCTGCGGCTGCTCCCCAAACGGCGGTAACGAAGCCTAGCTCGTTGAACGGCTACGCCTGGCGCAAGGTGAAGGTATTGCCCTCGGTGTCCGCCGCGTTGGCGATAACGACTCCCGGCGCGACCTCCAGGGACGGTCCGAGGACCCGACCGCCTGCGTGTTCCACCTCGCCGCGCGCGGCCGCTAGGTCCCTCACGACGAAGTGCAGGCCGACGTTGCCTACCCTCGGCCCGGTGTGCAGGAACAGCGCAACGCGCACGCCGGCGATGCGTAGCGAGGTCCACTGGACAGACTCGAACAGCACCGTGGCGTCGAGCGCCGTGACGTAGAAGCGGGCGGCCCGCTGCATGTCGCGCACTTCCACGCTGAAGAATGTCTCAGTGACTTTCACCCTGGGAGGGGCGACTCTGCCAGGCCTCGCCCAGGGCACGCCAACCACGTCGCGTCTTTTTGCGGCGTCTTTTTGCGGACTTGTCCGGGGCCATCGCCTCGGCCGAGAGTGCCGCCCCGCGCGGCCCGAACGACAGTGACTCCGGGAGGCGCACACTGTTCGCTGGCCCGGCAGCGATGGCTGTGACATAGCGTCCGTGGCGCCACTCCAAGCACGGAGCAGCCGGGGGAGAGCCATGCGGACGTCACTCATGAGCGTCGCGGCGGCCCTGGTTTTAGTCTGCGGCTGTGGTTCCCAGAGGACGCTCGCCTCCGGGCAGCACCCGGCTCAAATCGCTGTGGATGCGACGAGCGTCTACTGGACGGACAACGCCTTCGACAACGGTTCCACAGGCCAGATGGGTTCGGTGATGAAAGTGGCCCTGAGCGGCGGGACGCCGGCGGTGCTCGCGACCAGCCCGAACCCGATTGGCATCGCCGTGGACGCGACCAGCGTCTATTGGTCGGACTACTCGGACGGCACCCTGAAGAAAGTCCCAAGCGCCGGCGGAGTGCCCGTCACGATTCTCGCAACCAACGGCTACATTGACTCCATCGTCGTGGATGCCACCAGCGTGTACTACGCGGACGGTTCCTTCGTGAACTCAGTCCCACTCTCGGGCGGCACACCGGTGAGGCTTGCGACAACGACGGCCTATGGCTCTCCAGCCGTCCCTGCCATCGCCGTGGATGCGACCAGCGTCTATTTCACCGAACCCGGCTCTGTTTATCCGGCGTACACGGAAGGAAGCGTCATGAAAGTGCCGCTCACCGGTGGCACCCCGGTGATGCTCGCATCCATCACCAATCCATATTGCCTCGCCGTGGACACGACGAACGTCTATGTCAGCACTTTTCTGCCCTCCAACCCGGACAGTGCGATCGCGACAGTGGGGCTCTCCGGTGGCACGCCAAACTTCCTGGTGACGACTCGCGCCGTGGGCGCCATCGCTGCCGAAGCAGGCGACGTCTACTGGACCGACAGGGTTAACGCGACGGTGAAGAAAGTGTCGGTTTCGAGCGCGCCGGCGACGCTGGCGACGGGGGTCAATACGTTTGCCATCGCCGTGGATGCGACCAGCGTCTACTGGGGAGACACTGTGGCCGGAACCATCAACGCCGTCGGGCGCTAATTCGCTCGAGGAAGCATTGCCCGCCGTCCCCCCGAAGCACCAGCGGTGTGCTGAGGGCGCTGCCAGCAGTACCGTCACGGTTGTGGAAGCGGCTCCCCGCTAAAGCCAGCGGGAACGGTCTAGGGCAAACCGGTCTCGGCCGCCAATGCGGCTGCGGTCGCCCGGAAGAGCGGCTCGGCGGAGACAGGGGCCCCGGTCGCGTGCACCATCCACAGGTCCGGTGTCACCCGGCCGAAGGAAGCTGCCCGCTCGAACTCTGCGCCACTGTGCGGGCCCTTCAGCCTCTCCTCCAACTGGAAGGCGATGAGGTGACCCAGCGGGTAGTACGGCAGGTAGAGGAAGGAGTCGACCATGTGCGAGTAGATGGCGAGCAGTCCGGAGTCCCGTCCGCCCAGCACCGGGGCGTAGTAGCGGTTCCAGAGGTCGCGCGCGATGGCCAGCGTTGCCTCGCGCAGCTCGCCCGGAGTCGCCTCGGGATGGGCGTACAGCCAGCGCCAGACGCCGAGGTCGACCAGCGCCGCACCGGAGATTTCATAGGTCACCCAGAAGTCATTGAGGACGCGCAGCCGTTCGGCCCGGGCGTCCGGTGCGGGAAGGCCGAGCAACTCGAGGTCGCGGTTCTGAAATGTGAAGGCGAGCGCCTCGGTGAAGGCATTGCCTGGGACGCCCTGCAAGAGCGTGCTGTCGACGGAGTACAGCGAAAACACCTGCTCCACGTTGTGGCCCATCTCGTGGACGGCAATGTTGTAGCCCTTGTAGTCCATGCCGCCCGGGGAAATACGCGTACGCAGGTGCGGGAAGTCCCCACGCCGCGCAGCCTCCAGGGCGTGGCCGGAGCCGCGGGCCGGGTCGACGACAATGTGCGCGTCCAGCCAGGCGGCCTTCTGCGGGCTGAAGCCCAGCGCGCGGAGCAGCCGGGGAATGTCCTTCTTGTACGCCGCGGCATCCGGGTAGCGCTTGCGCGTCATGCCGTCCAGCTGGGCCTCGGGATACTTCGCCCGTGCGAGGAAGCCGGCGTAGTAGAGGTCCTGAGGCTCGAGCTTCCGCCCCAGGCGCTTCTCGATGAGGAGGGCCACCTGGCGCACCAGCGGCGAGGACACCACGGCCTCGAGGAGGGTCTTGATGCGCGCCTCCGGAATCTCCGTGTCGAGCTGGAAGCGGCGGTCGATTTCAGTGTGGGCGAAGGGCGAGTCCCGGTCGGTGAGGCGGGCGGCGCGGAAGCCGTCGAGCAGCACGGCGTAGCGGGTGTCCGCCTCGCGCTCCGCGCTGGCAACCACCGGCCTTACGCCGCCCCCGGTTTGCGACGCGGGTCGCTCCTCGACGTCGCCGGCGGGGGCCAGGCGCACCGTGTTGGCAACCGGGTCCCAGTCCAGGCGCGGGTCGTCGATGACGGCCGCTGGAATGTCCTGCGTCACGATGCGATTCATCGCGGCGACGAGGAGCCGCTGGCGGATGAGGCCGGCAATGCCTTCGGCGTAGTCGGCCTTAATCTGGTCCCGAAGGTTCCAGTGGCTGAGGAGGCGTTTCCCCTTGGGGAAGGGCCGCGTCCCGGCCGGGCCCACCAGGTGGTGCACCCAGAGGTTGTACCCGGCGATGTAGGCCGCGGCCCGCGCGGCGGCTGCGGCGCGCGCTCCCTCGGCGGCGCCACTCGGCCGCAGCGAGAAGCGTCGGGTGAGGCGAGCCGCCGCCCACTGGCGCCTGGTCCAGGCCGGGCCCTGGGCCACCATCTCGTCCAGCGTCGGCAGCGGCCAGTTGAGAAGCGCGACGAAGGCGATTTTCGACGCGAAGAGGTCCTCCTGAAGGTGGGCGGACGGCTCCGTGGCAGCAAGGAAGCCGTCGAGGGGCAGCTCCGGGCCGAGCTCGAGCTCGGCGCCGCTGCGCCAGGTGCGGCCGATTTCCAGGAAGTGCCCGTCGGCGGCCTCCAGGGCCTCCTCAAAGCGCGCCAGCGTCCGTTCCAAGGCGGCCGCGTCGGCAATGAATTGGGACGTCACGAAGTCGGAAAGCGTCTTCTCATCCCCGTCGCCGTCGGGCCCGGGGCGCCAGAAGGCCAGCACCTGGCGGACGCCCTGCTCGGCCCGTGCGCGCTGGCCCTCCCCGTGCTTGGCCACCAGCGCCTCCACCAGCGGGGCAGCGGAAGGCTTGGCAGCCGAGGCGGAGGCCAGCGGCCCGGCGTCGGGCCGCGCCGGGGCGGCGTCCGCCCAGGCAGTCGCGGCCAGGGCGCCAAGCAGCGCCAGGACGGTGGAACCAACAGGGCGGGCACGGGACACGGGTGGGGAACTCCTCAGGGGGGCGGACGGGACGTGTTTGGACGACGGGGTTGCCCGACACGACACCCCGAGCTGGCGGCCGCCCGTTGCCTCCCGCTTCGCGCGCCGTAAGCTTTCACCAGCTCCGAGAGCTTTGCCATGACCCCGTCCAGGGCGACGCCGCCTGCCCGCCCGAGGCGCGCCAGAAGCAGGGCCTCCGTGTGGGACTTGCCGTCCAGCCCGCGTGCCCGGTGGGCGGCCCTTGCCTCCACCCCCCACCCCTGACGGACGCTCGCTCCCATGAAACGTGCCCTCTACGCCGTGCTCACCCTCGCCGTCGTCGGCTACGGCGGCCTGTGCGGGTGGCTGTACGCGTCCCAGCGCTCGCTCTTGTACCACCCGGTCCCTCGCACCGTCACCGCGCCGCAATCGACGATGCACCTGCCGGTCGACGGGGCGGACCTGGTGGTCACCGTGCGGCCGCACGCTGGTCCGAAGGCCATCCTCTACTTCGGCGGGAACGGGGAAGACGTGTCGAAGAACCTGGCCTCCTTCGACGCCTGGTTCCCGGAGCATGCCCTCTTCCTGCTTCATTACCGGGGCTATGAGGGCAGCACGGGCCATCCCACGGAGCAGGACAACCACCGCGACGCGGCGGCACTCTTCAAGGTTGTTCAGGCCCAGCATCCCGACGTGACGCTTATTGGCCGCAGCCTGGGCACGGGTGTGGCGGTGCGGCTGGCCAGCGAGCAACCCGCGTCCCGTCTCATCCTGGTGACGCCGTACGACAGCATCGAGGAACTGGCGGCGGCCCAGTACCCGTACATTCCCATGTCCTGGCTGCTGCTCGACAAGTATGAATCCTGGCGCTACGCGCCCAGCGTCACCGTTCATACCACCCTCATCGAGGCGGAACGGGACGAGGTCATTCCACGCGCGAGCACCGAACGGTTGTTTTCCCGGTTCAGGAAGGGGGTGGCCTCCCTGGCCGTCCTTCCGGGGGCCAGCCACAATGGCTTGCTCGGAAACAGCAACTACGGCTCCGCGCTTCGGGCCGCGCTGTGAACGCCAACCGTCGGACGCGTCGACCGCACCCAGGCCCCCGGCTGCCCCCAGGACGAGGGCCGTCCCCTGCCGCCCGCCCAGGCCGGGGACGCGCGTGACGGCGGAGGAGCGCGCTCAGGTGTGGGACGTCGTGCTTCGCGAGTCTGGCAAGAAGAGTTGGGTGGTCTTCGAGTCGGGCACGTGCGTGCTTCTGCGCGAGCCGGAAGTGGACCTGGTCCAGCAAGCCACCCGACTTCTGGCGGAGTGGGGCCCGGTGCATGTGGGCACGCCGGCCGGTGACTTCAACGTCCTCAGGACGGACGCGCCCGGCTGGCTGGTCACCAGCCACCACCCGGCCATCTTCAACTACGTCGCCCCCGAAGACGTGGAAGCGGGCGCGGGCGACCTCCTCATCGGGCTTAGCGGAAGAAACTTCCGCGACGCGGACGCCCACCGCCTGCGCGTGGTGCGGGTGCACGACGGGCGCGCCGCCTCCTGACCGACGGGACTAGCTCGCCGCCCGCAGGACTTCGCGGGCGATGACGACACGCTGAATCTCGCTCGTCCCCTCGTAGATGGTCTGCACCCGGGCATCGCGCAGGTAGCGCTCCACCGGGAACTCATCGGTGTACCCGTAGCCTCCGTGCAGCTGCACCGCCTTGTCGCAGGCCCGGTTGGCCATCTCGCTGGCGAAGAGCTTGGCCATGGAAGCCTCCTGCGTGAAGGAACGCTGGTGCTCCTTGCACCAGGCGGCGCGCAGGGTGAGGGCCTCGGCGGCGCTGAGCTCGGTCTTGATGTTGGCCAGCATGAAGCGCACCGCCTGAAACTGTGCCAGGTGCTTTCCGAAGGCCTGTCGGTCACGCACGTAGCGCACGGTGGCCTCCAGTGCCGCGCGCGTGACGCCGCAGGCCTGGGAGGCGATGCCGATGCGGCCCCCGTCCAGGGCCATCATGGCCAGCTTGAAGCCCTCCCCTTCCCCCCCGAGGAGGGCGGAGCCTGGAAGGACGCAGTCCTCGAAGACCAGGGGCACGGTGTTTGAGGCGCGCAGGCCGAGCTTATCCTCGGGCGGTCCCACCAACAGCCCCCGGGTCCCGCCCTCGACGATGAAGGCCGACAGTCCGCGGCTTCCCGGGGCCCCGGTGCGCGCCCACACCACCATGACGCCGGCGTGGGCCCCGGAGGTAATCCACTGCTTGCTGCCGTTAAGCACCCAGTCCCCCCCACGCCGCGCGGCGGTGGTGGTGAGGCCGGCCGCGTCGCTCCCGCACTGCGGCTCCGACAGGGCAAAGGCCCCCGCCACGGCGTCCCCCGAGACGAGACGGCTGACGTGGGTGCGCTTCTGCTCCTCGCTGCCAAAGGCGCAGATGAGCTCGGCGCACATGTTGGTGACAGCCATGGCCACGGCGGTGGACGCGCAGGCGGCGGCCATCTCCATCATCGCCAGGGCGTAGGCGACCGCGCCGGCCTCCGCCCCGCCGTAGGCGGCCGGGACGTTGACGCCCATCAGCCCGAGGCCAGCCAATTCGCGCAGCAACTCAGCCGGGAACAGTTCCTTCCGGTCACGCTCCCGTGCCCCGGGCAGCACGCGCTCCTGGGCAAAGGTGCGCGCCGTCTGACGGACCAGCCGTTGCGTCTCGGTGAGGTTCAGGTCCATGCGCGCTCGTCCGCCCTAGTCGACGGCGTGGAGGTTGAAAGGGTACTCGACCGGGTGGCTCTTCCCGTCCGGCGGCTTGGGGAAGTGAAGCCCCGACAGGACGGCTTCCACGCACGTGTTGAGGTCTTTGTCCTTGAGGGTGGTCCCCTTCTTCTGTACCTGGGCGCCACTGACGGTGCCTGCCGGGGTGATGACGAAGTGCGTCATCAGCCGTCCCTGCAGCTTTTGCTGCCGCAGGGCCAGCGTCTTCTCGTAGCAGTCCTGGATGTCCGTCTGGTGGGCGTGCACCACCTGGGTGATGGAGTCCGGGGTGAAGGGCAGCTGGCTCACGTCCAGGGCGGTGGTGGGCTTGGCTGCGGGCGGACCCGGCATGTCGGGGGCGAGGGCCGACCCGGCGTCGGCCCCTGCGGCGAGCGTGAAGGCCAGTAGCATCAGCGGAAGCGGCATGGGTGGGCGGACTCCTGGCGCTAGTCCTTCAACAGGCCTGCCGAGATGACGAGGCGCTGAATCTCGCTCGTCCCTTCGTAAATCTCGGTGATGCGCGCGTCGCGGACGTGCCGCTCCGCATCGAATTCCTTGCTGTAGCCCTGCCCCCCGAAGACCTGCAGGGCCTTGTTGGCCACCCGGCTGGCCATCTCCGAGGCGTACAACTTGGCCATGGCGCTCTCGGCCGAGTGCCGGACGCCGGCGTCCTTCCGAAGAGCGGCCTGGTGGGTGAGAAGGCGCGCGGCGTCCAATTCGGTGGCCATGTCCGCCAGCATGAACTGGATGGCCTGGTGCTGGGCAATGGGTTGACCGAACGTCTTCCGCTCAAGTGCGTAGCTGCGGGCCTCCTCGAAGGCCGCCCGGGCGATGCCGAGGGCCTGCGCGGCAATTCCGATGCGCCCGCCGTCCAGGGTGGACATGGCAATCTTGAAGCCGTCCCCTTCCCCGCCCAGCAGGTTCTTGGCGGGCACCCGGCAGTCCTCGAAGAAGATGGAGCAGCAGTGGGCCGCGCAGATGCCCATCTTCCGGTCCGGCTTGGCGCGGATGAAGCCCGGGCTGTCCGTCGGGACCAGGAAGGCCGAGATGCCCTTGTTGCCTGCCTCCCGGTTGGTCATCGCGAAGAGGACAATGGCGTCGGCCACCGGGCCGTTGGTAATCCAATTCTTGCTGCCGTTGATGGCGTAGCTGTCCCCCTTGCGGACGGCGGTCGTCTTCTGCGCCGCCGCGTCCGAGCCGGCCTCGGGCTCGGTCAGTCCGAAGCAGCCCAGCTTCTCGCCACGGGCAAACGGCACCAGGAAAGCCTGCTTTTGTTCCTCGGTGCCGTACTTGAGGACCGGGTCGCAATACAGCGAGTTGTTGACGCTGAGGATGACCCCGGTGGAGGCGCAGCCCCGGCTGATTTCCTCGATGGCCACGGCGTAGGCGACGTTGTCCAGCCCGGCTCCGCCGTACTGTTCCGGAACGGCCACGCCCAACAGCGCCAGCTCCGCCAGGTGCTTCACCGCTTCGGCCGGGAAGCGGTGCTCCTCGTCCCAGGCACGCGCATGGGGGATGAGTTCGCGCGCCGCAAACTCTCGACACAGCTGCTGCGTATGACGCTGCAACTCATTCAGCTCGAAATCCATGGTGCTTGCTTAGCGGCCAGTGGGGTGAAAGTCGACGCCCCGGCAGCCGTCAGGTCCCGTGGAAGGCAGCCGGACGCTTCTCGAGAAATGCAGTCATGCCTTCCCGTCGGTCGGCAGACTGGAACAGGTCGGCAAAGGCCTCGCGCTCCAGTTGGTTGGCGGCGGGGAGCGGCAGGTCGGCCCCTTGGGCGATGACGCGCTTGGCGCGCGCCACCGCCAGCGGCCCCTTTTGGGCGATGCGGCCGAGGACCGCCTGGCAATGGGCCAACAGCTGCGTGGCCGGGACGACGTCCAGGGCGAGGCCGATGGCCTTGGCCCGGGGGGCGTCCACCATGTCGCCCGTGAAGATGAGCTCCTTGGCACGCGCGCGCCCCACCAGCCGAGTGAGCCGCTGGGTGCCGCCGAAGCCCGGGATGATGCCCAGGGAGACCTCGGGCAGGCCGAATTTTGCCGTCTCGGAGGCGTAGATGAGGTCGCAGGCGAGCGCGAGCTCGCACCCGCCGCCCAGGGCAAAGCCGTTGACCGCCGCGAGCGTCGGGCAGTGCAGGCGCTCCAAGGCGTCGAAGACGCGGTGTCCTCGGGCGGCGAAGGCCAGGGATTGCTCGAGGTTGAGATTCATCATCTCTGCGATGTCGGCCCCGGCGACGAAGGCCTTCTCGCCCGCGCCTGTCACAATCAACCCGCGCAGCTCTCGCTTCTGGGCGACGGCGGCCAGGGCCTCCTCCAGTTGTTCGAGCGTCGCGGTGTTGAGCGCGTTGAGGGCCTTGGGCCGGTCGACGGTGATGGTGGCCGTCGTGCCCTCGATGGTGAGTCGGATGGTCTGTTCGGTCACGGGGGGCCTCGCCTAGGGTTGGTACGTGTAGAAGCCGCGGCCGGACTTTCGGCCGAACCAGCCTGCGTCGACGTATTGGCGCAGCAGCGGACAGGGGCGGTACTTGGGGTCGCCGAGGCCCTGGTGCATCACCGTGGCAATGAAGAGCACCGTGTCCAGGCCGATGAAGTCCGCAAGTTGAAGCGGTCCCATCGGCTGGTTGGTGCCGAGCTTCATCGCCGTGTCGATGTCCTCGGCGGTGCCGAGGCCTTCCATCAGCGCGTAGGCAGCCTCGTTCAGCATCGGGATGAGAATCCGGTTGACGATGAAGCCCGGGAAGTCCTTGCTGGTGACCACGGTCTTCCCCATCCGCTCGGCGAGGGCCCGCGTCCGCTGGTAGGTCTCGTCCGAGGTGGCCGCTCCGCGGATGACTTCCACCAGCTGCATGACGGGCACGGGGTTCATGAAGTGCATCCCGATGACGGCCTCGGGCCGGCGGGTGGAAGCGGCGACCCGGGTGATGGGGATGGAGGAGGTGTTGGTGGCCAGCACGCCGCCCGGCCGTACCACCGCATCGAGTTCCTGGAAGACCCGCTTCTTCACTTCCTCGTTCTCGACCACCGCCTCGATGCCGACGTCCACCTCGCGCACATCCCGCACCGCCGTGTGGGTCTCGAGGCGGCCGAGGGCAGCGCTCTCGGCCGCGGCGTCCAGCTTGCCCTTCTTGCGCAACTTGGCGAAGCCGGCGCGGATTCTTCCCACGCCCTTGAGGACGGCGTCGTCGGCGGCGTCGACCAGCGAAACGTGACACCCAGCCACCAGCGCCACCTGGGCAATGCCGGCGCCCATCTGCCCTGCCCCCACCACCAGCACGTGCTCGTTTGCCATGGCCGCCAGTCGCCTCCCGAAGGTGGCCAGCCCCAGGGCTGGCCGCGCGCCTCTTACGCCCGCCACCGGAGCCGGGTCAACGCGTCTGGGAGCGGCAGGCGCAGTCTTCGTTGGGCACCGATGAAATCGCTCTCAGGGCCATGGTTCGTAGTTTGGGACTCATGGCCAGAGCCATCCTTTCGCCGCGGTTCTGGCCGTGGCGGCTCGTCGTGGCGGTTGGCCTCCCGAGGCTGTTCGGCGCCCTCCTGGATCGGCTGGCGCGGCTCCCCGGAGGGGAACTGGAACGATTCATCGAATCGCGCATCCTGATGGCCATCTTCAACTTCCTCGTGCTGCTCGCGCTGTTGCGGTGGATGGAACGCCGCACGCTGCGTGAGAGCGGGCTTTTCGCGCGGACGGGCCTCCTTCGGCGTCTCTCCGAGGGCCTCGCGCTCGGTGCGGTCCCCGTCGCCGTGCATGCCGCTGCGCTCGCCGCCGCCGGCATGTACATCTTCTCGCTGCCCGGGAGCACGAGTGCCGTCGAGGCGCTCGTGCTCGCAGCGGCGCTCCTGCTCGTTGGATTCGAAGAGGAGGTACGTTACCGCGCGCTCGCCTTCCGGACGCTGGACCAGGGTGTGGGGAACGGGCTCGCCCTGGTGATTAGCGGCGCGTTCTTCGGTCTCTCTCACGCCACGAATCGGGGCGCGACCCCGCTGAGCCTCGCCGCCATCTCAATCGGCGGCGTCTTTCTTGCCGCCTGCTACCTCCGCTACCGCAGTCTGTGTGCCCCCATTGCATTCCACTTTGCCTGGAACACGACGATGGGTGTTGTGTTGGGCCTACCCATCTCCGGGGCGCAGATTCCAGGGCTCCTGCAGGCTCGCATCACCGGGCCCGAGTTCTGGACGGGCGGCCGGTTCGGGCCCGAGGGGAGCACGGCTTTGCAGCCGTTCATCTTCGCCGTAGCGAGCTTCTACGTGTGGCGGGTCATCGCCGAGAAGAAGTTCACGCCAGCGCCCTGGACAGTGCGACGGGCACCGGTGCCGGTCGTCTGACGCCCTCCGGCAGGCCAAGGCGCTCCACCCGGACGTGAATAGGCCCATCGGCGTGGTTCGATGTGCCGCTAGCGGGGGCAGCAGCGGTGCGGGTCTTCACTTCGAGACTCATGCCGGAGAACATCTGTGCGAACTCGCGCTTCAGCCCCTCGGGATGCAGGAAGCAACGCAACTCCTCCGCCAGCAGTCGCCTCCCTGCAGTGGCCAGCCCCAGGGCTGGCCGCGCGGCCCCTGACGGCTGTGAGCGGAGCCGGGTCAACGCGCCCGGAGCGGCAGCCGCAGCGTCTCCTCCGCACCGAGAAGCACTTCCTGCGCGTGGTGCTCCTCGGTGCCACCGGGGAGTTCAAGGAAGGTGAGCGCCCGGTAGCGTCCCGCCCGCAGCTGCAGCTGCTGGCGTAGCGGGCCCTGGGGGTGGTCCGGCCATTCGGCGCGGGCCACCAGCTTCGGGCCCTGCCACAGCTGGACCTCGGCCCGGGTGACGTCCACCACCTCGGGCAGCTCCCATAGAAGCGTCCTCGGCTGCGGGAACAGGCTGCTGCGCCAGAGAAGCACCCCGGCCGCCACCAGGAGCAGCAGCGGCGCCCGGCGCAGGAAGGGGTGCCGGAGCAGCCCCTCGGTCATTCCGGCGTCTTGCGCTTGCGGCCCCGCGCGCCCGAGCCCGGCGTCACCTTCACCTGCGTGCGGTGGGGCCGGGCGGACTTGTCGTCGGGGACGAGGCGGACGCGGGCCTTCACCTCAAGACTCATGCCGGAGAAAATCTGGGCCAGCTCGCGCTTCAGCCCCTCCGAATGCAGGAAGCGGCGCAACTCCTCGGCCAGCACCCGCGTCACCTCGTCCTTGGTGCGCTCGGCCTGGGCCAGCAGCGCCGCGAGCGCCTCCTTGGGCAGGGGCAGCTGCGCGGCCGTCCGCCGCAGGCCCTCCTCGGTTATGAAGAGGGCGCCCAGCCCGGCGAAGGCCGCCTTGCGCATCAACTCCGGCACCCCTCCAAACAGGGGCGCAGGCGGCGGCGGCTCTCCCAGCCCGTCGTCGAGCGGCTCATCGAGGTCGAGGGGGTCCTTGGAATTCACGGCGCGTCCAGGAAGCCTAGCAGAGGGGACCCCCGCTCAACCGCTGGCCACGGCGGGTGCCCGCGCCGTCTCGGCGGAGACGCGCCCGGCGATGTTCTTCGCCATCGCCAGGAAGGCCTGCGCCTCCGGGCTGTCCGGCTGGGCAACCACTACCGGCCGGCCGGCATCTCCCCCTTCACGCACCGAAAGGACGAGGGGAATCTCTCCGAGGAAGGCAATTCCAAACATCTCCGCGGCCCGCCGCCCTCCCCCGTGGTGAAAAATGGGGGTGTCCTTGTGGCAGTGGGGGCAGATGAAGGTGCTCATGTTCTCGACGATACCGAGGACGGGAATGTGCACCTTGTCGAACATCTGCTTGGCGCGGACCACGTCGGCCAGGGCCACGTCCTGCGGCGTCGTCACCAGCACCGCGCCGGAGGAACGGATGGACTGGGAGATGGTGAGGGCGACGTCCCCGGTCCCCGGCGGCAGGTCGACCACAAGGTAGTCGAGCGCCCCCCAATTCACGTCTCGCAGTAGCTGCTGGAGGGCGCCGTGCAGCATTGGCCCGCGCCAGATGAGCGCTTGGTCCGGCTCGACGAGGAAGCCCAAGGACATGACTTTCATCCCCATGGTCACCAGCGGCTCCAGGCGCTGGCCGTCCGGACTGACTGGCTTGGCCTCGGATAGGCCCGTCATCAGCGGGATGCTGGGCCCGTAGAAGTCCGCGTCGAGAAGGCCCACCGTCGCCCCGCACTGCGCCAGGGCGGCGGCGAGGTTGACGGCCACCGTACTCTTCCCAACGCCCCCCTTCCCCGCCCCCACCAGCACGATGTGCTTCACCTGGGGCAGCATCGGGTTCTGCCCCCGCGGGGAGGCGCGCACCTGGGCGCCCCATTCAATGTCCAGCCCCGTCACGCCGGCCACCGCCTTCAGCGCGGCCTCGGCGTCCGCCTGGATTTTGCCCTTCAGCGGGCAAGCGGGGGTGGTGAGCTCGATTTTGGCCCGCACCCGGCCGTTCTCCACGCTCACCGCCTTCACCATCCCGGCCTGCACCAGACTGACGTGGAGCTCCGGGTCCATCACCGTGGCGAGCGCTGCCATCACGTCCTGCTCGGTCACCGCCATCGTGCTGAGACCTCCTGCCAATAAGTGAAGAGCGCGGCACCTTGCGGGGCCTGGCTCCGGACTGTCAAGACGCCGCGCTGCTGGGGGGGCGTAACGGCCCCGGGCGCCGCGCGCTTCACTCCAGGGCCAGAAGTCTCCAGCCCTCCGCCTCCCGGACGACGACGACGGCGCCGCCGCCCCCGAGGGGAAAGCGCACCTGGGAGCCGTCCTTCACCGGCGTCCCCTCGGCGGCGAGGACGGCCCGCTTCAGCCGCGCCGAGGCGCCCGCTTCCTCGCGAAAGTCCGAGGCGAGGAGTTCCGCGTTGTAGCGGCCGCGCAGCGCCGCGGTGAGGCAGCCCCGGGCCTCCTCGAAGTGGCCCGCGCGCACCGCAGCAGCAAAGCGGAGGATGACGGCTTCCGGGGCCTCCGTCTCGTCCCGTCCGAACAGTTCCGGAGCGGCCTCTGCCAGCGCCGCCAGGCCGCCGCGGACGGCCGCCGCCCGGGCCGCCCGGGCTGCGGGGTCGGCGAAGCGCGCCTGGAAGGCCTTCTGCGACACCTGGGCGCGGAAGGCCTCTGTGGTCAGGACATAGGCGGCGTCCAGCTGGCCGGCCTCCAGCGCCTGGGCATAGGCCCCAGCCGGCGCTGCGGGCTGCGGCGTCGCGCACCCCAGGAAGGCCCACGTGGCGAGGGCCGCCGGGCGGGATGTCACGTCGGGCCTCCGAAGCCCTCGCTACCCCCGAGTCCGTCGCCACTCAGCCAGGGCCACCACAGCGCGACCACCTGCGCGCGCCGCGGCAGTAGGGCAGACAGGCCCAGGCGCCGCTTGGGCATGCCGTAGACGGCCAGCTGGAAGTCGGCGGTGGGCGCGTCCGCCAGTGCCAGGGCCCGGGCGGCGGCTTCCTCGAAGCTCCCCAGCCGGTCGAGCAAGCCCTCCGAAAGGGCGCGGCCCGCGGTGAAGACGCGTCCCTCGGCCCGGGCCAGCACGTCGAGCACCGGCAGCTTACGACTGGTGGCGACGCGGGCGACGAAGCGCTGGTACGTCTCCTCCACCTCGCGCTCCAGGGCCTCGCGCTCGGCCGGGGTCAGGCCCCGGGCCACCGTCCCCAGGCCGGCATGCTCTCCCCGGGTGTAGGCGGTGCGGTGGATGCCCAGCCGCTGGAGGAGGGCCTCGGCGTCGAATTTTCCGGCGAAGACGCCGATGCTGCCCACCACCGCGTGCGGCCCGGCCCACATTTCCCGGGCGCCGAGGGAGGCCAGGTAGCCGCCGCTGGCCGAGACGCGGTCGGTGTAGGCGAGCACGGGCTTCTGCTGGTTAAGGCGCGCTACCTCGTCAGCGACGCGCTCCGAGGCCAGCGCGCTGCCGCCCGGGCTGTTGACGTAGAGAAGGACAGCGCGGCAGCGCGCGTCCCGCGCGCAGGCACGCAGCCCAGCGAGCAGGGTTTCGGCTCCGGAAACGGCGGGCCACGGGCGGGAAAGGCTGCCGTCGCCGTCAGTCAGAATCCCGTTGATGGGCACCACGGCCAGCCGCGGGCGCCGGCGCAAGGGCGCCCAGTGCACCCAGGGGACGCGGAGCGAGCGTGCGTACGCCGCAAAGGCGGGTACCTGCCCCTCCCGGTCCTGGCCGCCCTGCATCCCCAGCAGTCCAGGCAGCTCGGCCTCGTCGGCGAGGGCGTCGATGAGGCCCGCGGCCAGCGCGCGCTCCGCGCTGTAGGGCCCCTTGTCGATGCGGGCGGCTGCCTCGGCGCGGTCCAGCTTGCGTCCGTGGGCCACCGCCTGCACCAACTCCTCATGCCGGTCGTCGAGCAAATCCTCCAGCAGCTTCCGCTGGTTGGGGCTGACGTCGCTGCGGGTGAAGAACTCCGGGGCCGTCTTGAATTCCCCGCGGCGGACGAATTCGGCTCGTACCCCCAGTCGCTCCAGTGCCGCGCCCACCGCAGTCGCTTCGAGCAGGAAGCCATCCAGCGACAGACGCCCAGGCCGCGGCAGCACCAGGCGGCTCGCCGAGCACAACAGCGCGTATTCGGCATTCCCGGGGGAGATGGCGTAGCCCACCACTTCCTTGCCCGACGCCCGAAACGCCTCGAGCCACCCGGCGACGAGAAGGCGCTTGGCCGGCGGCATGCCGAGGGGGCCGACCTCGAGGAGGATTCCCTTCACCCGGCCGTCCCCGGCAAGCCGCTCCAGGTTCTCGCGAAAGGCCTGCAGCACCCTCACCTCGGCCCCGGCGCGGCGCCATGGCCAGCGGCGGCGAAGGGCCGCGCGGTAGGGCGGGTCGCCGCGGAGGACGAAGCGGACGTAGGTGGGCGGCGCCCGGTGCCCCAGAAGGCGCAGCGGGACGCGCAATAGGAGGCTGAGGACGAGCAGCAGGTTCCACAGCAGCGCCAGAAGCACCCTCATGGCTGGGGCTTGGCCCGGCGGCGCACTTCGACGCGGCCTTCCGCCTGCAGCGACACCTCCACCGGAAGGAACCGTTCCACCACCGCACGGGTGGCTTCGAGGTGGGGGGTGACACGCGCGGTGGTGAAGCGCGTGGAGCCCGGCTCGACCGCGCCAAGGGTCCCAGCGGCGAGGAGGGCCGCGGGCAGGAGAATCTGGTCGGCCAGCCTCTCATCGAGCGCACCGGCGGACTCCATGAAGGCCGCCAGGGCAGAAGCGGCGCGCATGCCCACCTCCTCCGGCGCCTCCCCGCGCTCGCCCACCACGGTGAAGGCGGCGAAGGTGTTTTCGAATTGGGCGCGGATGAAGACGACACACCCGGCGGTGCGCCCGACGGGCAGCGGCAGATTTTCCGCGCTGCAGTAGATGCCCCGCTCCCGCAGTGCGCTCACCGCGGCCCGCGTGGCCCGGCCCGCCACGTCGAAGGGCATGCCTCCCACCAGGGCACGCACCGCCACGTCATGCAGCGTGCCGCGCGCCGGGACCTCCACCCGCAGCGGCGGCGGGCCCAGGGCTTCCACGCTGGCCCGGAATTCCCCGACACCGTCCGGCGAGAAGCCCGCCTGCAGCAGGGACAGCGAGGCGCGAAGGCCATAGGCGCCCACCAGCGGGAGCCAGGCCCAGGCCAGGTGGTGGTAGGAGGTGCCCTGCGGCGCGTGGGTGAGTCCCCGCAGCCGCACCGTCCCCCCGCCGGCCAGCGCCAGCGGGAAGGCCAGCATCTGAAATACCAGGGGCGCGCTGCCGGTGGGCCCCAACTCGAGGACGTAGTCCCCGCGGCGCAGCGGCGCGGGGGTGAAGGCCACCTCCAGGCCGCCCAGGGCGGCGCCCTCCGCGGTGCCGCCCACCGCTTCCGCTGCGCGCAAAAGGGCCAGGTGCCGCGGACGCAGCCCCGGCGAGGGCCGCTCGGCGCGAAACCCCTGCAGGCGGAAGGGGGAGCCGGTGACGAGCGCGAGGGTGAGCGCGGTGCGCAGCACCTGGCCGCCGGCGGCGCCGTCCAGTGGAATGGGCAGAGGCAGAGACACCCTAAGGTTACTTCGGTGTAACGGGCTGCTCGCTGGGAGGAGTGAGGTCCGGAGCCGGCTGTACCTGGGACTTGGGCGTCACGCGGTCATGCGGCGTCGGGACGTCTGCCGGCGGCGTGAGGTCCGGGGGCGGCGCGCGCTGAGTGCCGGGCTGCCCGGGGGAAGCGTCGGCCGGGGAGGGCCCCGCGTTCACCGGCGTGCCAGCGCCGCTCACCCGGCCGGTGGGACTGAGCTGCCGGCCGAGCTCCAGCGCCGTGGCGTCGAGCAACGCGCGCAGCTGGTCTCCATAGGGCGAGGCGTTGGAGGCCAGCCCAGCGACGTCCAGCAGCCGCAGCCCCTGGCCCGTACCGGAGCGCTCGAAGTCCCCCCGCCACACCTCGGTGCCATCGGCCAGAAGGAAAAGGCGTGTGTAGCCGCGCAGGTAAGTCTGGGCAACCGTGCCTTGGGCCTTCAGCCCGTAGTCCTCGACAACGACTTCCAGCACCGCGTCGGCGCCGGTGGGCTTGAGCCGGTTGTAATCCGGTGGGACGGGCGGGTCGCGCTCGACGAGGAACGTCTCCAGCGCGCTGGCCACCTGGCTCGCCGGAACGGCGTTGGACCAGGGGGCCTGGCCACGGAGGGCGACTGCCAGCTGGCTGCGCAGGCGCTCGGAAACCTCGAACTTGCCGATGGCGGCATTCATCGCGGTCACGAGCTGGGCCTCGGAGGTGCCCACCCCTTGGGCCTTGGGACCGGCGCCGTCGGCCAGCCGCCCGACGTAGGCCGGACGCTGGACGCGGTCCAGCTCTGCCCCGGTGAGCTGGGTATGGCTGCAGCCGCAGGTGGCCAGCACGGCGAGGCAAGTGGAGCGAAATCTCACGCGGACCGACAGCGTATACCGCCGGAGGCGGGGCGGTCACCGAACGCGGGAGACGTCACACCAGCAGAGCGGCCGCCTCGCCCGGGTCCAGGGGAACGCGGGCGTTTTCCCGCGCCCGGGCGTCCCGCAGGGCCTCCAGGTGTGCCCGCACCGCCGGGTAGCGCTCGGCCACCCGGGCGAAGTCCTCCTCGGGAAGCCGCAGCAATGAGGTGCGTTGAAGGGCCCGCACCGTGGCCACCACTGGCTTGCGCCCCAACAGGGAGGACTCGCCGAAGACTTCCCCCTGGCCCAGCTTCGCCAGGCGGAATCCCCCCCGGGAGACTTCGAGGAGGCCGGCCAGGACGAGGTAGAGGCCATCTCCCTTGCCCCCTTCCCGCAGGACGACGTCTCCGGCGAGGACGTCGCGAGCGCGAAAACTGGATGCCAGCTCCCGGCGGTCCGCCCGGTTCAGCGGCCGGAACAGCGCCGAGGTGGCCATCAAGTTGCCCACCAGGCGCTGGCGGCAGAATTTCTTCAGGGCGGTCGCCACACCGGGGTGGCGCAGGGTGAGCTCGGAGAGCAGCGCCGTGGAAATCTCCAGGACGAGCGTCCCGTCCTGCAGCGCGTCCACCGAGGCCACCCGGGGCGCCCCGGACAACAGCGCCATCTCCCCGAAGAAGTCCCCCTCGGACAGGCGCGCGAGTTCCACCACGCCCGTCTCCTCCTCGCGCCGCACCGCCACCTGCCCCTCGCAGATGACGTAGAAGGCCTCGCCCGGCGCGTCCTGCTGGAGAATCCGCTCTCCGGCAGAGAAACGCCGCAGCGGGCAGCGCTCCACCAATTCCACGAAGGCCTCACTCGACAGGTCCGAGAAGAGGGGGGCCTTGGGCACCGTCCGTGCGAGCGCCTCGGCCCCGTTGCCGTCGGCCAGGCCCTCGCCCGCGAGCGGCTCGTCCTCGAGCGGCGCGTCGGCGGACAGTGGCGTCTCCGTCGGGGCGGCCTCCAGCGGCTCGTCGTCGTCGAAGGACAAGTCGATGTAGCGCGCCTCGGGCTGGGCAGGCTCCGGCGCGGTGTCCACCTCCTCGGGCAGTGCCGCCAGCGGCTGCGCGGCCGGCGCGGGCGGGACGGGCGCGGGGGCGACGGCCGGCGGCGGTGGGCCCGGCTCGGCCAGGGCGAAGCGCGGCACCGCAGGCTTCAGGACGGGCGGCGGCGCGGGCGCCGCCGTCAGCTCCGTCTCATCGAGCGACAGTTCCAGGAAGCGTGCGCCGGCGGGCCCCACCGCAGCGGCTGCTGGAGCGGCCGCCTCCTCGGCGGGCTCCGGGACTGGAAACAGCGTCGGCGGCGCGGCGGCCATGGGCGTGGCCGCCTCCGCGGCTGGCGCGTCGGCGGACACCAGCGCGGCGGCCCCATCGGG
>JADGRA010000017.1 GCA_017881265.1 Myxococcaceae bacterium
AGTCGTAGTAGAAGCCGTCCTCGATGGTGGGGCCGATGGTGACTTGCGTTCCGGGGAACAGCTTCTGCACCACACTGGCCACCACGTGAGCGGCATCGTGTCGGATGGTGTCCAGCGCCTCGGGAGCCTTGGTGGTCAGCACCTCCAGTTTCCCGTCCTCCAGGAGAGGCGTGGCAAGGTCGACCAGCTGGCCGTTGTACCGGGCGAGCACGGCGGCTTTGGCCAGGCCAGCGCCAATCTGGGTCTTGACGAAGTCGGCGATGGACGTCCCAACCGGGGCGGCCTTCTCGGTTCCATCCGGAAGAGTGACGTGGATGACGTCTGGCATGACCGCGCGCTTCAGCCCGGGACACCTGGTGTGGCCCAAGGGGCAGCGCGGCGTTTCATCACGGCCCGCGAAGCCCCGTCAACGCCGGCCGCCCGTCGCGGCCGGACTCCCCTGCCGGAGGTGGGTACCCAAGGGGTCAACGCCCCCCGCGGCCCGGGGGGAAGCCTTCCATGACCGCCCTTCCGGAGGGTGAGGACTGGTACCAGCGGGCATGGGCCCTCGTGTTGAAGCGGCACGCGGGAAGAACAGACCAGCTCGGCCGTCCCTACAGAGAGCACTTTTCCCGCGTCGCCCAGCAGCTGCTGCAGCGCTTCCCCGAGGGGACGCCAGCGCAGGTGCAGGCGGCACTCCTGCACGACGCCCTCGAGCCAGGAGGCGGCCTGGATGAAGGCGTCCTGCTTGGGGCGGGAATTGACCTGCGGCCGTGGCCATCATCCGGAGCATCACCCTCCCCCCGGGAAGAGGCGCCCTACCAGCAGTACATCGCCGCGTTGTGCGCGAGCGGCGACGTCGCGGCCATCCGGGTCAAGCTGGCCGACAACCTCGACGCCTTCGCGCTCTACACCGCCCTCGGTGACGAAGGGTCCCTCGAACTCGTGCGCACGAAGTACGTGCCCGCTCGCCGAGACCTCGAGGCTGCGCTCGCCAAACGCGGCGCTTGATTGCAGTCAAGGCGCCCCGAGGGCCAGCACGGCGAGAGTGCGCGCAATGACCCAACCTGGCGAAGCACCGGGGCGCCGATGAAGGCGCTTCTCGTCTGGCCCAAATTCAGCAGCTTCTCGTTCTGGAACTTCGAAAAAGTCTGCACGCTGGTGGGAGTCAAGTACATGACTCCCCCACTGGGCCTGCTGACCATCGCGGCACTTCTGCCCGGCGACTGGGAACTCCGACTGGTGGACGAGAACGTGCGCCCGCTACGCGACGACGACCTCGCCTGGGCCGACCTGGTGCTGGTGGGCAGCAAGATTGTCCACCGACACCGGGCGCTGGCCGTCATTCGCGAGGCCGTGGCCCTAGGCAAACGTGTCGTGGTCGGCGGGCCTGACCCCACCCTCCACCCGGCCCTTTATGAGCGTGCCGGCGCCACCTTCCTCTGTCTGGACGAGGGGGAGAGCACCATTCCCAAGCTGCTCGCCGACCTCGCCCGTGGCGCAGCTTCCGGCGTCTACCGCGCCGACCAGGTGGCTGACCTCTCGGAAAGCCCCGTCCCGCGCTTCGACCTGATTGACCACCGCGACTACCTCTACCTGGGGATTCAGTTCTCGCGCGGCTGCCCCCACCACTGCGAGTTCTGCAATGTGATTGACCTGTTTCAGCACAGCTACCGCACCAAGCGCCCCGAGCAAATGCTCGCCGAACTGGAAGAGCTCTACCGCCTCGGCTACCGCGGGCAGGTCGACTTCTTCGACGACAATCTGGTGGGACACGTCGTCAAGGCCAAGTCACTGCTGCGGAAACTCATCCTCTGGTCGGAGGCCCATGGCCATCCGTTTCAATTCTCCACCAGCGTGACGCTCAACATCGCGAAGGACGACGAATTGCTGGGGCTGCTACGCGCCGCGCGCTTCAAGTACCTCCTCGTCGGCATCGAGACGCCAGACGAGGCGGCCCTGAAGACGGCCGGGAAGCCGCAGAACCTGGGCCTCCCCGTGGCGGAGGCCGTGGACCGGATTTACCGGGTCGCCGGCGCCACGGTCCACTCGGGTTTCCTCTTGGGCCTCGATGACGAAGCGGCAGACATTGGAGACCAAATCCTCAAATGCATCGACGCCACCTCCATCCCGTGGGTGATGGCCGGGGTGGTCTACCCGCTGCCTGGCACGCAGCTGTCCCGCCGCCTCGACCGGGAAGGGCGGCTGTTTCCGAAGGCCCGGGCCTTCGACGACGAGAACGTCCGAGACCAGATTTCTGCCGGCATTCAGTTCCGGACGAAGCGCTCTCCGAGCCTCGTGCTTCTGGACCTGCTTCGGGTGCTTCGCCACTCCTTCGCGCCCGAGCAGTACTTCGCCCGGTGCGCGGACGTGGCCGTCCGGCTGAATACCATCCCCAACCTGTTCGCCGGCGGCCGGCTCTTCCTTCGCAACGTCCGCACCTTCCTCAGACTCTGCTGGAAAGCGACGCGCAGCCCCCCCCTCCGCAGGCCGTTCTGGCGGGCCGTCGGCCGGGTCGTCCGGAAGAATCCCGCGGGCCTCGAGGCGCTAGCCACCCTCTCCGTCCTGTACCTGCACTTCAACGACTTGCTCCCCTACTGCGAAGAGCAGCTCCAGGGGCAGCTGGCGGCCATCGCCGACCGCGGAGAGGAACTCTGGTTGGAGGACCGCTTGCGGGAACCCCTGCCGCAGCTGCCGCCACTGGTGCCAGGCGCGGCCGCGGCGGCGGTCAGTTCTGCACAGCCGAGATGGCCTTGAGGGCGCCGACGTCCTGGACGCGATGTCCGCGCCCGGCGTCGATGGCTCCCCGGCTCACCAGCTCCCGCAGGCACCGCGACAGCGTCTCCGGCCGCATTCCCAGCAGGCGCGCCATGGTCTGCTTGCGCAGCGGCTTGCCGTCCTCCGGCCACAAGTCGCGTGCGAGGAGGTAACGCGCGACTCGCGTCAGGCTCTTGCCCTCGTGCCAGCCCACATCCCGCTGCCGCTCCTGGAACTCCGCCAGCAGAAGCGACACCACCGCCCGGGCCGGGGAGGACTCTGGCCCGACCCAGTGCATCAGCCTTCCGGACGACAGGCAGCACAACTTCACCTCGGACAGCGCGCGGATTTCCGCTGGGGCGGGAAGCCCGAGGAGGGCCTCCAGGCACAGCAAGGAACGCGGCCCCCGCAGGGCAAGGCCCCCCTCCCCGCCCGCGGCGTCGGTGGAGGCGAGGGCGAGCAGGCCTTCGCGCACGAAGATGACTCTGCCGGGCAGCTCTCCCTGGTTGCAGACGACTGAGCGGGCTGGCAGCTGCTGAGGCGTAAACGGGCAGCCGCCCGAGGCCGCCTTGCCAATGACGCAGTCCTCGCAGCTGACGACGGCGGCAGCAAAGGTGGGAGGTCGCAAGCCCGGAACGTGGACGCAGTTGCGTCAGTCTGTCAATGGCCCTCTCCCGGCACCTTGACGACGGTCAAGGCAGCGGTCCCCCGCCTTCCCTTATGGCCACTCTCCCCATGAGGAGAGACAGGCATGACTGAAGCCCTCGACCACCGCGCCCTGTACCGGCTGCCGTGGAGCTTCTCTGACAACATTATCGCTTGGCTGGAGCCGACGGCGAAGTGCAACCTGGCCTGCGACGGTTGCTACCGGGAGAACGTCAACGCCCACAAGTCCCTCGAGGAGGTCTCCGAGGACTTGGACGTCTTTGCGCGCTGGCGAAAATTCGACGGGGTCTCCATCGCCGGCGGGGACCCGCTGATGCACCCGGACATCGTCGAGATTGTCCGGATGGTGGCGCGCCGCGGCCACAAGCCGGTGCTCAACACCAACGGCCACGCGCTGACGGAGTCGCTTCTGCGCGAGCTGAAGGCCGCAGGCCTCGTCGGTTTCACCTTCCACGTCGACTCCAAGCAGGGCCGGCCAGGCTGGAAGGACAAGACGGAGCTCGAGCTCAACGCGCTGCGCTTGTGGCTGGCAGAGCTTGTCGCGAAGGTGGGCGGCCTGGCGTGTGCCTTCAACTCCACGGTGTACGAGGACACGCTCGACCAGGTCCCGGACTTGGTGCAGTTCGCGCAAGACCACATCGACATCATCCACACCATGGTCTTCATCACCTACCGGGCCGCGATGATGGACGGCAGCTTCGACTACTACCAGGCTGGTCAGAAAATCGACCCGAAGCCCCTGGCCTATGCGAGCCCCACGCAGCGCCGCATCGACCTGAGCTCGAGGCAGGTGGTGGCGAGGATTCAGGCGCGCTTCCCGGACTTTGCCCCGAGCGCCTACCTCGGCGGCACCGAGAGGCCGAACTCATTGAAGTGGTTGCTCACCGGCCGAGTCGGCGTACCCGGTCGAATCTTCGGCTACAGCGGCCCCCGCTTCATGGAGGCGGTCCAGACTGGCCACCACCTCCTCACCGGACGCTACGTCGCGTACACCCACCCCGGCTTGCTGGCGCGCAGCCGCTGGCTGCTGCCGCTGGGGGCACTCGAGTCGGGGCTCCGCGGGGCGCTCGGCAGCTACGTGCGGCACCTCACCAGCAAGCCCTTCGACGTGCGCCAGCCCGTCCATTTCCAGTCCATCATGGTGATTCAGCCGATTGACGTCCTGCCGGACGGTCGGCAGGACATGTGCGATGGGTGTCCCGACGTGACTGTCCACGAAGGGGAACTCGTCTGGTCCTGCCGCCTCGAGGAACGACTGAAGTTTGGCGGCCTCATCGAGACAGTGCCCAAGGAGTCCGGGGAAGCCCACCGCGCTCGGCCCGCTCCGCCGAGACCGAAGCCGGGCTCGGCCCAGCGGCATTGAGCCCAGGCCCGGCGGGCCCAGCCCTCAACGGTAGAAATATGGGTCAAGGACAGTCACTTTGGTGATGCGGTCGACCGGCAGCTTGTTGCGCTCCGCGACGCGGCGAATCGCCTCCGGGTCCGGCCCGTCATAGATGCAATACGTCTTCTTCTTGTCCTCGCTGACGTACGAATGGACCCACGTCACCGCCTGCTCGGCATTCCGGCCGACGACGCCGAGGCAAGCATCGGCGCCCTCGGCGGTGACGGGAATCTGCAGGCCACTCGGGAACGTCCTCTCCCCATGGGGAGGGCGAGTCGTCCGCCCGGGGAATTGGTGGGAAAGTGGACGATTGGGCGCCTGGAATCGCCTCGGTCGCCTCTCAGCGTTTACGAATGGGCCGTCCTGGCGGCATCCGCTTCTCTCTGCGATCGACATTTGGCTCGCTCCGTCCCCCGGCGGCGCGGATGAAAGTGCTCGGCGCAGCAGCGGTCGTGGCGATGATGCCCGGCTGCGACACCACCTCGCCTTGTTCCGACGCCTGCGAAAAGGTCCGTCTCTGCGGGGCGACCATTGTTTGCGGTCCATGTCCACTGCTGTCGGTCCCAGCAGTTGATTGCGCACAGGCGCGACCGACGTCACAGCGTGCCTCAACAAGTGCTCGCTCGTTCCCACCAGCCAGCAAGACCAGTTTCTACAGTGCGTCAGTGATGACCTAAACCTGAACTGTCTGGGCCTGGGAGCGTGCCAGCTGTGAGTTCTTCCAGCGGCGTGTCACTGCATGCCCGTCCCCAGGGGTCCTGGAGGGACGAGTATGTCATCCAAGTACCGCTAATCATGTGGGCCCTAGAGGTTTCGAACCTCTGACCCCTACCGTGTCAAGGTAGTGCTCTACCGCTGAGCTAAGGGCCCTGAAGCGCGCGGCAGATAACAGGTCTGCTGGCCCGTGTGTCAAGACGGAGTCGCTGCTTCCGCTCGCGCGTCCACCCTCAGCGGGCTCCCGGTGCCGGGGGGGCGCGCACCGCCGGAACCGCAGCCGTGAGGACGGCGACCAGCGCCGCGGCTGCCATCGCGTCGGTGTCGTTGTCGACGCGGGTCCAGAGCTCGGCACCGGGGAAATGCACCAGAAGCTGCTTTAGCTCTGCCTCGGTGATTGACACCGGCACCTCGAGCCGCAGCGCAAACCCGCACCCCGACGCCGAGGACTCGGCCTGCTGCACTGGCACACGCAGCCGAATGCGCCCTCCTCCCTTGAAGGGCCGCTGGCAGGCGGGCAAGCCGGCCGTGGGGTGGACCTCGAGACCGTGGAAGCCTCCCGTTCGCGCCCATTCCTCGGCGGTGGGCTCCCCGTCAGGTTGCCACCGGACGGCCTGAGGACGGAGGGTCTGAAGCGCCTGCGCACCGTCCGCCGACAGGGCGCCCACGACGTCGACGGCCGTCCCAACCGGGGCCCAGCGACGAAAGGCACTGACGTCCAGGCCTTCCAGCGCCACCAATGGGTGCACGCGCGGGCCGAATTGCTCCCGCACGGCCGCTCCCAACGGCTGCCGGACCTGGACGTAGCTGCTTTCAGCTCGGCCGAGTCGCTCGGCGACCGAGCGCTTCACGAGGTTGGAGCGCGTGCGCAGCCAGAGCACGACGCCCGGCCGCGCCAGGGCCTCCAGTCGGTCCGGCTCGACGTCCTCGGAGGTCTCTAGGTGAAGTCGAAACCCGGGCAGCACGAGGACTTCCGGGCCCGGAGAAGCCGCCAGCAGCAGCCAGGCCACGGCGGCCCAGTGCCTCACGGATGCTTGTCGAGGAAGCGGTCCAGCGCGTCCTTCTTCTTCGGGTCGAAGGTGCCCGTGCGGAAGTAGGTGTCGCCGACGGCCACCTGCTGTCGGGCCTGGAGCTCCACGAAGCGCTTCTCCCATTCGTCGGCGGTGACTTCCGACGGCCCGGGCACCTCGTGTCGGGGGCTGGGCGCGGGCGTCGGCTGGCCCTTGGACTTTCGAATTTCCGCGTCCACGCCCACCTTCCCCTCGAGCACCCGCACCAGCGTCTCTCGAATCTTCGGCGGTCGCGAGCCGGCCACCAGGGGCGTCGCATCCACGCGGAAAATGGTGCCACGCACGCCGGCCACGGCCCGGCCTGCCTTCACCTCGAAGCGCGAGGTGGAACCCGCTGCGGCCTTCTTCACCTTGGCCCAGAACTGGCCGAGCACCAGGCGCGCCGAGAAGGCGCCTCGCTCCTGTCCGGCGAATTCGGCGACATCGAAGACGAGTTCGCTATCCGGACCGAGCGCGAGTGCGGTGCCGTCGGTCAGGACCAGCTTGAGAGAGCCGTCCGCGGACGTCCGGACGGTGTCCTCGAGCTCCACGGGGACGCCGACGGCCAGCGCTTGCTCGGCCCCCGTCTTCGGGACCCGCACCGCCTTGCCGTCCAGCGCCGTCACTTGCCCCACCGCCGCCCAGCCCGGCGCGGCGAGCAGCACCCACAGCGCGAGCTGTGCCCGGAGCTTCTTCACTTTCCTAGTGTCACCTCGAGCGTGTTGCCGCTCACCCCCGTCACCGCCACCTTCTTGCCGTGGAAGGTCTTTCCTTCCAGCTGCTCGGCCAGCGCCGCCGCGGTGCCGAGGTAGGTGACTTCTAGGCGCGCTCGGCCGGCCGACAGGGTGGGGCTGGACAGCTGGCGCACCCCGGCGCTCCACTTGGGCATTTCCCGGGTGAAGGCCTGCAGCGAGCCGAAGTCCCCGACCCCCACCACCTCGAGGACCAGTCGGTTGCCGTTCTGCTCGGCCGAGCGCAGGGACTCCAGCACCGCCCGGCGCACCGACGTCACAATCTCTTCGGCATGCGCGCGCACCAGGTTGTAGGCGCTCTCCTCACGCGACTGCACACTCATGTCCTGGACGCTGCTGCGGAGCTTTCCGGAGACCTTCGCCAGTTGGCTCCCGGTGGAGGTGTCGAATACCCCGAAGTCGTAGTCCCCGGTGAGGGGGAAGGCGGCCCGCTGCCCGCCTCCGGAGAGCAGCAGGGCATCGGTCGGCGCGTCCCGGAACGCCACCGTCCCGTAGAGGATGATGTCCGCCTTGGACAGCGTGCCAATCTCCTTGGCTTCGACCGCGCCGAGTGCCACGGCGGAGCCGACGTGCACCTTGCCGGCGGCAAAGGACGGGTCGACCAGCGTCCAGCCGTCGCGCTTGAAGGCCTCGGTGAGGACCGTGGCGGTGACTCCGGACGACACCGTCACGCCCTTGTCGTCGATGGTCTGCTCCTGCAGCAGGATGACGAGCCGGCGCCCGGCGAGCCGCCGCACCAGCGCCTGGACTGCCTGCAGGTCGCGGTCGAGTTCCTTGGTCCCCACCTCCGCGCGGACGGTGACCTTGACCACGCCCTTGTCCTGCGTCTGCGACAGGACCTGGTAGCTGCGGACGTAGCCGGCGCTGTGAGAGAAGACCTGGTCGCTGATGAGCTGACTGTTGGCCGAGATGGTCTGCGCCGAGATGAGGACGCCTGCCACCTGTTCCACCGCCTCGCGAAGGGCGGCTTCCTTGGCCTCGCGTGCCGCCCGGTCGACGTTGCCTCCGACGATGGCGGCTTCGCCGCTGGCCTCACGCGTGACCACCTCGGGGACTTTGTCGGCCGCCAGCGCGAGGCTGGCGCCCAGCAGGGGCCAGAGGACGAAGCGCGTCATCATGCGCCGCTCAGTTGTAGACAATGGTCACCCGGCCTTCCGCCAGCACTGTGGGGGGCAACTCCACCAGCGCCTTGGCCTCGGCCTTTCCCAGCACCAGGTCCGAGCCTTGGGCTCGCGCTGCCTTCACGACCAGTGGCGCGTCCCCGACGCTTTGCGCGCGGCTGGCCGCATCGGCGCTCTTGAACCAAGCGGCGACGCCGGCAGTCTTGCGCGTGGCCTCGGACAGCATCTCCAGCCCGTAGAGGACCTTCCCGGTTTCGTCGAGCAGGCGCGGGGCGAGCACCGGCTGCACGCCCAAGCCGCGGACGTCCACTACCAGCCCGGTGTGGCGGTCTCCACCCGAGCGCTCGCCCGGCAGCGGCACCTCGGCGGGAGCCGGAAGCACGGCCAGGCTGATGGAGGCAAGCGGCACCTCGACGTCCAATTCGACGCCCTGGTCGCTGAAGTAGCGCTTCTTCACCACGCGGTAGCCCTTGATGACGCCTTCCACCCGGGCCCGGACTTCCTCCTGGTCCATCTGCTCCCCAACGGTCTTCTCGGCCGTCACGTGAATGCCCTTCACCTGGCCGAGGAGGTTTCGGAACGCATCCAGCTGAGCGGCCTTCTCCGCGCCGAGCCGCGCCTGGGCTGGGCTGGTGGCCCGCATGTCCGGAGCCCCGGAGCCGGTGGCCTTGAGCAGCTGGTCCTGCCAGTCGACGGACGTCCGGCTGTCCGCTGCGGGCTTGGTCGGTGGAGGCGCAGGCTTCTTGTCCTCCGCGGCGCCGGCTGCAAGCAGGGCGGACGCCAACAGCACCCACATGGTCACGAGTCCTCCCCCGGAGCGACGCTGCTCCCATGAGATTCGAGCGCGTCAGCGAGTGTCAAGGAAAGCTGGGGAGTGCTGGCACCGCCCTCCCCGGGGAAGAACAGTCCCTGAGGCGCACGGCGGAGCGCTCGGCGTCAGTGGCCGGCGCGGCCTTGGACGTAGTCGCGAATGGCTCGGCGGTGTCGCTCGGTGAGGAGGGTGAACCTGACCGCATGGGTATGCGCAGACTCTGCCTCCACCCATTCGCGCACCACCTCGCCCTCGGCGTAGATGACTTCGGCGGAGCCCGGCAGCTGAAACTGCAACCCGACGCGCCGGCCGGTGCGGTCCGGCTCGAGGAGGCGTGCGAGCCGCACACCGTCCGGGCTGATGTCGCGCGCCCGCGCCGTGTAGGGCACGCCGCCGACGTATTTGTTGAGAAGGATGTCCAGGGCCGCGCGGCCCGACCTGCGCTGTTCGTCCATACAGCGAAACGCTAGGCCCGCCAGCCGATCGGTCAAGAAAGCGTCCCGGGGGGAAAGCCCCCCGGGCACGGCAATTTTGGGCTAAACGAGCGCGCGTCTTGGGGGGTATTGCCCCCGGCAACGAAAGGACTTCACCGCTCATGTCTCACAAGCCGTGGTTTCTCCTCGCCTTGCTGGCCCTGGCCAGTCCGGCCCTCGCCGCCGCGCCCGATGGGGGCGTGCCCACTACCGCGGCCCCGGCCAAGCCCGAGGTGCCCGTCGGGCCGTTGAAGACCGCCGACGACAAGGCGCTGTACGTCCTCGCCTACGCGACGGCGCACAACTGGGAGGTCCTGAACCTGTCGAAGGCCGAGCAGGAGATCATGAAGAAGGGCATCGCCGACGCCCTGGCGGGCACCAAGCCCCTGGTTCCGGTCCAGGAGTACGGTCCGCGCATCAAGGCCCTGGTGGAAAGCCGCCAGCCGCTCGCCGCAGCCGCGCGCGCCAAGAAGGACCAGCCCTTCCTCGACAAGATGGCCAAGGAGAAGGGCGCCCAGACGTCCGCCGATGGCCTCGTCTACCTCTCCATCACCGAGGGCACCGGCGCCAGCCCGAAGGCGACGGAAGTCGCCAAGGTGCAGTACCGCGGCAGCTTCGTCGACGGAAACGAGTTCGACAGCACCTACCGCCGCGGGCAGCCGGCCGAGCTGCCGCTCGACCACGTCATCCCCTGCTGGTCCGAGGGCGTTCAGAAGATGAAGGTGGGCGGCAAGGCGAAGTTCGCCTGCCCGGCCTCCATTGGCTACAAGGAGAAGGGCGAGCCGCGGGGTGGGATTCCCGGTGGCGCCGCACTCATCTTCGAGGTGGAGCTCCTCGAGGTGAAGCCGGCCCCGCCGGCCCCGCCGCCCTCGCCGGCCGCCCCGACGCCGGGCATGCCGCCGAGCCCGAAGTAGGTCCCGCAATGACGAAGCCCGAGGACTTCTCTCCTTGAAGCAAGGAGAGGGCCTCGGGCTTCGGACGTTGCGAAGTGTTCAGCGCGCGAACGCGCCCCCTTCCGACGTCTTGGTCAAACGGACTTCAGACGGGACGGACGTTCTGAGCCTGCAGTCCCTTCGGGCCCTTGACGACCTCGAAAGTGACCTTCTGCCCTTCTGCCAGGGTGCGGAAACCATCCGACTGGATGGCGGTGTGGTGGCAGAACACGTCTTCTCCGCCGCCCTCCTGCGTGATGAAACCGAACCCCTTCGCGTCGTTGAACCACTTCACGGTACCAACTGCCATTGCTGTTGCCTTCTTTCAGTGCTGGCACGGGAATGAGCCCCGAGCCTTCCCTCGCCCGGGTATCCCGAGGCGCAAGGTCGCGGCGTCATAGGAGCGACGAAAGCCGAAGTCAATTCCTTCTGGTGGAATTCCGCTCTCACCACCCGCAGCGGCGTCCTTTGTTCTGCTCGGTGAGCCAGGCCTGTAGCGGGGCGAAGTACTCGAGCAGAGCACCGCCGTCCATCTTGCGTTCCCCGGTGAGGGCCTCCAGGGCATCGGGCCACGGGCGGCTGGCGCCGAGGGCCAGCATCGCCTCCAGACGCCGCCCCGCCTCCTTGTTGCCGTAGATGCTGCAGCCGTACAGCGGCCCCGTCACGCCAGCAGCGCGGCAGAGGGCGCGGTGGAACTGGAACTGGAGAACGCGGGCGAGGAAGTAGCGCGTGTATGGGACGTTGGCCGGCACGTGGTACTTGGCCCCCGGGTCGAAGTCGGCCTCGGTGCGGGGGACGGGCGGCGCAATCCCCTGGTCTCGCAGGCGGATGGCCCACCAGCCGGCGTTCAGCTGACTCGTCGGAATCTTCCCGCTGAAGACGTTCCATCGGTACTGGTCGATGTCCTTGCCAAACGGCAGGAAGGCCACCTTGGCCAGAGCGTCCTTCATCTGCTGGTTGATGAGGGCCTGCTGGTTGACGGGCGGCAGCACGTCGAGGATGCCGACCTGCTTGTAGTAGCCCGGGTTGACGCTGAGCGCGATGGCGTCGCCGATGGCCTCGTGGAAGCCGTCGTTGGCTCCGTTTTGGAAGAGCGCCGGCAGCCGGTAGTACGCGTGGTAGTAGTAGTCGTGTCCGAGCTCGTGGTGGATGGTGACCAGGTCCTCCTCGTTGACCTTGATGCACATCTTGATGCGCAGGTCGTCGTGGAGGGTCACGTCCCAGGCCGAGGCGTGGCACACCACCTCGCGGT
The DNA here is from genome assembly GCA_017881265.1 of Myxococcaceae bacterium. Taxonomy (GTDB): domain Bacteria; phylum Myxococcota; class Myxococcia; order Myxococcales; family Myxococcaceae; genus JADGRA01. Next base: position 11,891 of record JADGRA010000017.1, read on the forward strand.
CCGCGGGCTTGGTGAACATCGACCGCTGCCAGAACGTCTCCGGCAGTTTGTCCAAGCCGAGCGAGAGGTAGAAGGCCTCGCCGCGCTTCACCAGCTTGATGGGGTCATAGCCTTTGGCCTTGAGGGCCGCGGTGATGTCGAGATTCCCCACGCCCTTGTAGGGTTCGACCAGCGGGTAGATGTTGGCCCACTCCTGCGCCCACATGTTGCCGAGCAGGTGGGCCGGGATGGGCCCTCCGTCCGGGATGCGCTGCTTGCCGTAGACGTCCTGTAGCTTGGCCCGCACGTAGCAGTGAAGCGCCTCGTACAAGGGCTTCACCTGGGCCCAGATGCGCTCGGTGTCCTGCTCGAAGTCGGCCGGGGGCATGTCGTAGGCGCTCCGCCAGAGGTCGCCCAGGTTGGCGAAGCCGTTGTCGCGCGCGCCCTGGTTGGCCACTTCGACGAAGCGGACGTACAGGGGCCGAATCTGCGCCCCCACCGCGTGCCAGCCCGTCCAGGCGTCGAGCAGCGCATCCCAGTCGCGGCTCTGGTCCATGACGTCGGAGAGCTGCTCGAGGTCGCGGCAGGGTCCCTTGCCGTCCTTGCCGCAATACTTGCCCTTGCCGTAGAGGCCCTCCATCTTCGCGCCGAGCTCGGTCAATTCCTTGCGCGCCTTGGCGTCGTTGGGCGCGAGCAGCGAGTTGTTGACCCGCAGCAGAAACAGCATCCGCGCTGTCTGCGGGTCGAGCTTCAGTCCCTGAAAGCGCTGCGCGTCCCGCAGCGCCTGCGCGGTGTAGGCGAGCATCGCGTCGTCCGCGTCCGCCGCCAGCCGCTCGGTGTCATCGGTGATGTAGGTGTTCTTCACCCATTGGGCCGTGCCTTGCCGGGCGCCCAGCTGCAGCAGGTCCGCATTCAGCTTCTCGACGTAGGCCTTGACCTCCTCGGCGGTGGGGGGTTTGGGCGTCGGGGGCGCCGCGCCCGCCAGGGAGGCGATGAGGGCCGTCGCGAGCGTCAACAAGGGGGGCAGTTTCATAGGGGGCGGCACCCTACCAGGGCCCTCGCCGGTTGGGGGCGGACAGCTTTCGGCAGTGCCAAGGTCTGGACAGCCACGCGGCTTCCGTGCCCAGGGTGAATGGCCATGCAGCCGACCGAGCTCTACCTCGTCCGTCACGGACTGGCCGGGGAGGCAGACCCCACCCGGGACGACCGTCAGCGTCCCCTCACCCCGGCTGGCCGCCAGCGGACGCGGGCCGTCGCCAAACGCCTTCAGGCGCTGGACCTGCACTTCGACGGCCTCCTCAGCAGTCCGCTGGTGCGTGCCACGCAGACGGCCGAGTTGCTGCGGCGCGCCGGGCTGTGCAAGCGCGTGGAGGAGTCGGACGTCCTCGCCCCGGGTGGAGACTTCGAGGCTTGGCTGCGCTGGCTCCGGCACTGGCGCCGCAGCCCCGGCCACCGGCGCCTCTGCCTGGTGGGGCATATGCCGGCCCTCGCCGCCTGGGCGGAGCTGCTGGTCTTCGGGCAGCCCCAGCAGCGTCTGGTGCTGAAGAAGGCCGGGGTGCTGGGCCTCACCCTGCCCGCTCGCGGCTCGCCCCTCGCGCGCAGCGCGCTCTTCCTCCTGGCCTCGCCGAGGTACCTCCTGGAATGAGGGCGCTCCTCTTCCTGAAGGGGGGGATTGGCGACGTCGTCTTCTCCCTACCGCTTGTGGCCGACCTCCGGGCCGGCTGGCCCGGCGTCGAGGTGTGGGCCCTCACCCATGCGCAGGGCAAGGGCGTGCTGGACTTGTGCCCGGACGTCGCCCGGACGCTGTCGTACGGCCCGGTGTCGACCGAGCCCCGCCTCGGCGCCCTCGTCTCGGCGGTGCAGGGCCAGCGCTTCGATGCAGCCCTGACGCCCGTGCGTTCACCCCGGGCGGCGTGGCTTCTGTGGAAAAGCAAAGCGCCCGTGCGGGCAGGCTTCCGGGGCGGGCCAGAGGCCCTTCTGTACACGCACCGCGCCCCGGTGCGTCCCTTCGAGGTCACGTTCTCCCGGCGCCTTGAGCGGCTGGCCGCGGCCCTGGGCCTGGCCGTCCTGGGCCGCCCGGCCCCGCTTTTGGTGTCCCCGGCGCGTCGTGCACAGGCCGTCCAGACGCTGCGGGCAGCGGGCTGGGACGCAGAGTCCCCCCTCGTCGCCCTGCACGCGGGCGGCGGCTGGCCGACGAAGCAGTGGCCCGTGGAACACGCCGCCGCACTGGCGGCCGCCCTGGCCCGGCGCCATGGCCTGCGGACCCTCCTCCTCGGCGGCACCGCCGACCGTCCCCGCGCCGAGGCCATCGCCGCGGCCAGCGGCGGTGCAGCGCTGGTGCAGGTGGGAAGACCGGTGGAGGAGGCCCTGGCCCAGGTGGACTTGTGCACGGCCGCCGTCGGACTCGACTCCGGGCTGTCCCACGCCGGGGTGGCCCTGGGCGTCCCCACGGTGTCCCTCTTCGGACCGAATGACCCCCGAAGCATCCAGCTGGCGCCCACCCAGCGGCTGCTCGTCCAGGAGGGGCTGGCCTGCCGGCCGTGCAACCGCCTCGGGAAGCTGGGCTGCCCCCTGGGCCACCACCGCTGCATGCGCGACACGACGGCAGCCCAGGTGCTTGCCGCGCTGGAGCCGCTTCTGGCCCTCGGCGAACTGCGCCTGCGGGAACGCGCCTAGCTGCTGTTGGCTTCCCCCCCAGCGCCACCTCCGTCCCGCGCGGCCCGGCCCTCCTCAGCTGCCCTGGAAGGCGAGCGCGGCCTCCACCGCCGCCCGCGGCCGGACGACGCCCCAGCCCTGCCGGTCGACGTCGATGCCGGAGACGCGCTCGGCCGTCCGGAGGAGGAGGCGCTTCACCTGGCCGGGCGTCAGGCCGGGGTTGGCTTCCAGCATCTGGGCCACGACGGACGTGACGATGGGAGCGGCGAAGCTGGTGCCGTCGACGCGCTTGTAATGCTCATCGATGACGGAGCCGTCGTGCAGCCCGGCGGCGATGACTTGTCGAATGAGGTAGGCCGGCCGCCCCTCCACCGCATCCAGCGGGGCAAACACGCCGCGGTTTTGGGCAATGAGGGCGGTCAGCTCGCTGTCGGGCGCCGCGTCGAGCGTCGCCAGCAGGGCCGCCTCCCGCGCCGTCGGCGTTCCGGGGAGGATGGGGGCAGCGACGAAGTCCGCCAGGGTGATGACCTCGGGCTTCTGCACGCCGTCGATGGTGGGGCCGTGCGAGGAGCGGTACGGGAGCAGACGGCCGAGGCTGGGGTCGCCGAAGTCATTGACGCCGCCCACGCTGATGACGGCCGGGACACTGGCCGGGGGGACGACGTAGCCGGGCCGCTCGCCGTTGTTGCCGACGGCGGCCACCACCACAATCCCCGCCCGGATGGCGGCCTCGGCGAAGCGCGACAGCGTGTCCTCGAGGTAGGACACTTCGTAGTCGCCGCCGCAGGAGATGTTGAGGATGCGGATGTCGTAGCGGGGCCGATTGACCAGCACCCATTCAATGCCCCGGGTGATGTCGTCGTGGTGCACCCGCGACAGCGTCCCGACCTTCACCAGCACCAGCCCGAGGTCCGGGGCGAGCGAGCGGTAGCGCCCGCCGGACAGCGCCCCGTTTCCGGCGGCGACGACGCTGGACATCATCCCGTGCCAGCTCGACGCGTCCACTGAGGTGAGGTGCTCCACCCCCGACTGGCGGCCGATGAGGTCCACGTACCCGTGAATCCGGCTGTGGGGCCGGGTGAGGTCCGGGTGCGCGTAGAAGCCCGAGTCGAGGAAGGCCGCCACCACGCCCTTGCCGGTGAAGCGCGGGTCCGCGCCGAGGCGCTCGGCCACGGAGAGCGGCGCGGCGGGCGGCTCGGTCGGGGGAACGGAGCGGGGAGCGGTGCTCATCGAAGATTGACCCCCCTCTTATCGCGTCCCGGCCTAGCAGGGGCTGACACCATCACGGCCTCTGAGGTACTCCAGTACGGCCAGCTTATGGAGCCCCTCCGACTCAGCCTCGTCGACATGAACAACGGGGTCCCCAACGAAGCGGTGCGCTGCTTCCGGCGCCTACTGGACGCCTTCGCAGCGCGCGTCCGGGCGGCCAACCCCCGGCTTTCGGTGGTGCAGGAGCACGTCCAGCCCCGAAACCTGGGCGAGCTCCCCTCCCGGCAGGCGGACCTCATCCTCTCCTCCGGAGGACCCGGCTCTCCGCATGACGGCTGGGAGGAGCCGTGGTGCACGGGCTACCGCCTGTTTCTGGACAGCGTCCTTGACCGGACCGCGCAGCACCCGGACACCGCCCCGGCGGCCTTCGTCGTGTGCCACTCCTTTGAGCTTGCCATCCAGCACTTCCGCTTCGCCGAGATGGCGCGGCGCCAGGAGCTGAAGTTCGCGATTTTCCCGGCCTATGTCACCGAGGAGGGAAGCCGGTGTGACTTCCTCCAGCCCTTTGGCGAGCGCCTCTTCGTCTGGGAACACCGCCGCTACCAGGCCGTTGCCCTCGACGTCCCCCGGCTGCACCAGCAGCAGGGCGCCCTGCTGGCGCGCGAGAGCCGCCCGGGCCGCGACGACAAGGGCGAGGCCGTGCTCGCCTTGCGTTTTGGGCCGGGGCTGGAAGGGAGCCAGTTTCACCCGGAGGCGGACCGGCCCGGCGTCCTCGCCTGGATTCACCGGCCCGAGCACACCACCGCCCTGCGCGACGCCTATGGCCACTCGCTGCTGGAGCGAATGATGAAGACGCTCGACGACCCCGGGCGGCTGGCGCGGACGTACGCCTTACTCATCCCCGGCTGGCTCACCTCCCGCTTCAACCGCCTGGCGGCCGTGCGCGGCCTGCGGCCGATTCCGCCTCCGGTGCAGAGCATGCGCGAGTTCGAGGCGCAGGTGCCCCTCGCCTCGTAGGCCCCGGCTTCTGCTATGTCCGTACGAGGCGTCCGGCCCCCAGCGCACTGCTGGGACGGGGTGCTGTGGAGGACGGACGGGGGATGACTGAACGCATCGGGATTCTGGTCGGGCAGGAGCAGAGTTTTCCGCAGGCCTTCATCGCCAAGGTGAACGAGACACCGGGCTTTCGTGCCGAATTCGCGCGGGTGGGCGGAACGCCGGAGCGCTTCGTCTCTCCCTACCGCGTGCTGGTGGACCGCATCAGCCACGAGGTGCCCTTCTACCGGTACCATCTCAAGGCGGCCTCGCTCGGTGGCGCCTACGTCATCAACGACCCCTTCTGGTGGAGCGCGGACGACAAGTTCTTCGGCTACTCGCTCGCCGCGCAGATTGGCGTGACGGTGCCGCGTACGGTGATGTTGCCGTCCAAGGCCTACGTCCCCTCCATCGACCCAGGGAAGAGTCTGCGCAACCTCGAGTACCCCCTCGACTGGGACGGCATCGCCAAGTACGTCGGTTTCCCCGCCATCCTCAAGCCAGCCGACGGCGGAGGCTGGAAGAACGTCAGCCGGATCAACAACCTGGAGGAATTGCACCGCGTCTACGACCAGAGCGGCACGCTGGTCATGACGCTGCAGCAATTCATCGACTTCGAGGACTACGTCCGCTGCATCTGCATCGGCAAGGAATTCATCCTCCCCATCCAGTATGACCCGAAGCGCAGGTGCTACCTCGAGTCGGACCACTTCCTGCCAGCGGCGCTCGAGTACAGGGTCCTCGACGGCGCCTGGGCGCTCAACCACGCGCTGGGCTACGACATGAACTCGGTCGAGTTCGCCATCAAGGACGGAGTGGCCTACGCCATCGACTTCACCAACCCGGCGCCGGACATGGACGTGCATTCCATCCTCCCCAAGCACTTCCACATCGTGGTGGACCAGATGGCGAAGTTCGCCATCGGCTGCGCGCGCGAGGGCCGCACCAACCACGACGGGTTCCCCTTCCGGCGCTTCCTCCAGGCCCCCCACCCCCGCCCGCCCGGCCACGGAGAGGGCTTCGCGGCCAAGCGAGCGCGGCCGTGATTGACGGACAATTCACGCTCGGGGTCGAGGAGGAGTACCAAATCGTCCATCCCGAGACCCGGGACCTTCGTTCCTACGTCAGCGCGATTATGGAGGAGGGCGGCCGCACCGTCCTCCGCGAGCGCGTGCGGCAGGAGCTGCACCAGTCGATGGTGGAAGTCGCCACCACCATCTGCAACGACGTCGGCGAGGTGCAGTCGCAACTGGTGGAGATGCGCGGCGAGCTCGACCGGCTGGCGCGCAAGGGCGGCCTGCGCATCGTGGCCGCCAGCACCCACCCCTTCAGCGACTGGACGACGCAGCAGATTACCGAGTCGGACCGCTACCACAACATCGTCAACGACATGCAGGACCTGGCGCGGGCCAACCTCATCTTCGGGCTCCACGTCCACGTCGGCATCAAGGACAAGCAGGTGGCCGTGGCCCTGGCCAACCAGGTCCGCTACTTCCTGCCACACCTGCTGGCGCTCTCCTGCAGCTCGCCCTTCTGGCTCGGGCGCAAGACCGGGCTGATGAGCAACCGCAGCCACATCTTCAAGCGCTTTCCCCGGACTGGCATCCCCGACGAGTTCGAGAGCTACGAGCAGCTGGAGAACCTGGTCAAGCTGTTGGTGAAGACCCACTGCATCGACACCGGCAAGAAGCTGTGGTGGGACGTCCGGGCGCACTACCTCTACGACACGGTGGAGATTCGCATCTGCGACATGCCCACCTCGATGAAGGACACGCTGGCGCTGGTGGCGCTGGCCCAGGCGCTGATGGCCAAGCTGTACCTCATGTACCAGCGCAACACCGCCTGGCGCAGCTACGGGCGCTCGCTCATCGAGGAGAACAAGTGGCGGGCGCAGCGCTACGGCACCGACGCGATGATGATTGACTTCGGCATGCTCTGCGAACGTCCCTTCCCGGAGCTCGCCGACGAACTGGTGGAATTCGTCGCCGAGGCCTCCGACCAGCTCGGCACCACCGGCGCGCTGCAGCACATTCGGCAGATGGCCCGCGCCGGTACGTCGGCCCACCGGCAGATTGAGGTGTGGGAGCGCACCAAGGACATGCGCGCGGTGGTGGACTGGCTGATTGAAGAGACGATGCGGGGCGTCTGACTCACGTCGCGCTCAGCCGGCCGGGGCGAGCTCCATGGCAAACAGCGCCCCCTGAAGTTCGTACGGGTCGTCACCCTGGGCCCAAGCCCGGTGGGTGGCACACGGGCAGGACCGGCGCTGGGGCGTCGGGCAGCTGAGCAGCCCCTCCTCGAGGATGCGCAGCGTCGCCTCGGGCGCTGCATACCCCCAGTGCCGCCAGGACTCGCCAGCGCCACGACGTGACTCCTCGTAGACGGCCACCGCGCCCGCGCCGCAGGCGCGACAACGCGCCAGCTGCACCTGCACCTCGTCGCTGTCGGCGCCCGGGGGCAGCTCCAGGGTACATCCCAGCGTCAGCGTCGGCTGGCCGCAGGCGTAGCAGCGGAAGCACCCGGGGCCTGGCGGGGGCGGTTGCATGGCGGCATACCCACCGACCCGGGCGCGGCCGCTCAGGCCCGCCACAGGCCGACCGAGCCCCCCACCCAGGTGAGGCCTTTGTTCTGGTCCACGCCCAGCATCTTCCCGCGGGAAAGCCGGACCAGGTGGATGATTGGCTCGAGCGCGGGGGCGGCCGGCGGCCGCAGCAACATGACGCGCACCTCGGCCTTCACCGGCGAGCCGTCGGGGGCGTGGATGGCAGGGGCGTAGGTGACTTTCTCCTGAAGCACCCAGCCATGGCGTTGCTCGGCCGGCACCCGGGAGATGTCCTCTTGGGTGACGTCGATGACGACGCCCGAGCCGGCGAAGGAGAAGAGTGGCTTCAGCACGTAGCCCGACAGGTCGGCGGGCAGCGTCCCCACCTCGGAGAGGAAGGTGGACCTGGGGACGGCCGGGTGCCGGAGGAAGGGAAGACTGTACTTGCTCCAGGGCCAGTACCAGTTGGGGTGGCTGCACCAGGTGACGTCGAGGGACTCGTTCCAGGCGAAAGGCAGCCGGTAGCCCTTGTGTTCCAGCTCATCGAAGACCATCCGGTTGTAGATGCGCCGCACCGGCACCAACCGGCCGTCCTTGCGCCGGAAGAGCTGCCGCCCCTGCTTCACCAGCTGCGTCGCGCAGACCGACTCGACGCCGAAGAGGCGTTCGGTGGCGACGAAGTCAGGAACCGTTTTCTGCCGCTCCGGCTCGAAGTCCACCAGGGCCACCGCCTCGGGCGCCTCACCGCCGAGGATGGTGTCGCGCATCAGCCGCATGCCTTCCTCGCGCGGGCGGACGAAGCAGCTCCAGCCGCCGGCCAGCCCGGGCAGGGTCTGGAATTCGGCGGCCCACGCGTCGGCGAAGTACGTCATCATCGCGTAGCCCGAAGGAAAGGCCTGTAGCTCCACCACCTTCCCCTCCAGGCCGCCGGCGGGCCCCGGGGTGATGGCGAAGTCGACCTGCACGCAGTTGGGCAGCGGGTCCATCCCCGGCGTGTCGTACTGAGAGGGAATGACTTTCATCAGCTGCCCCAGCAGCGCGGGCTGGGCCAGCTGCTGGACAATCTCCAAGGCGCTCCGGGTGAGCGAGTCCCGCAGGGCGGGCGTCATGAAGAAGGGCGTCTCGGCCAGCGCGAACGGGATGGGGCCAAGCTGCGCTTCCAGCCGGGCACGGTAGCGGCCGTACAGCTCGGGCGTCCAGGCCCGGTTGAAGGCGGCGCGGTAGGCAGCATCCATGGGGCGCAGGTCCCTCCTTTGTCAGTGTGCTGGCCGGTCCATGGCCGGAAGCGTGGTCGAGTGGTCACGGCAAAGGCGCTGGGCGTAGTCCGAAAGCAGCGCCTGCACCCGCTCGAAGCTGGGGGAGTGCACCACCAGCCCCGCGTGGTACGGCTCATCGGCGCGGAGCCAGACCTCCGGGTCGGCGTAGGCCGAGACGTCCGGATGCTCCTCCCGGGCCAGCGTCATGAGCAGCCCTCCGTACTCCGTCCTCCGGGGGGGAAGCTGGTAGGCGGCACCGTCAATCTCGACGTTTGCCCACTCCTCCCAGAGGTTGAGCCCGGTGGCCGCCTCCACCATGTCGGCGGTGTAGGCGCCGCCCACCCGGGCGGACGTCTCCAGCATGTACAGGGTGCCGTCCGGAGAGCGGATGAATTCCACGTGGCAAACGCCCTGCACCATCCCCAACTCCTCGAGAATGCGGGCGTTGAATGCCCGCAGGCCCTGGTCCACCGGGCCTCCCCGCTGGACGGTGTGCGAGGTGTAGACGCCGCCCCCGTGCGCCACGTCGAAGGGTGGCGTTCCACAGCGGTGCACTTCGCAGAACAGCACGCGGCGGTCCTGGACGATGGAGTCGACGTGGTAGACGTCGCCCGGCAGGTACTTCTCGAGCAGGAAGTAGGACTGTCGGTCCCCCAGGGCGTCCAGCGTCCTCCACAGCTGGTCCGGCGACTGCACCTTGGTGATGCCCGCCGCGCTGGCCTCGCTCCGGGGCTTCAGCATCCACGGCGGCGGGACGCGTTCCATGAAGTCCCGTAACTCGTCGTAGTTGAGGACCCGGACGAAGCGCGGGACGGCCAGGCCGGCGGCGCCGGCCCGGGTGCGCATGGCCAGCTTGTCGCGGAAGTACCGCGCGGTAGTGTCCCCCATCCCCGGCAGTCGCAGGTGCTCGCGCAGGGCGGCGGCCGTCTCCACGTCGTAGTCGTCGAGCGCCACGACGCGGTCAAACACGTGCGTGCGGGCCAGGTACGCCACCGCGTGCAGGGTGTGGTGCAGCGGGCTGCCGTCCGGCTGGGCGAAGACGTCCACCAGCGCCTGGCGCGGCCAGGGCCGGTCCAGCAGCTTCGCCTGGGTGAAGAGGTACACCTTGGCGCCGCGTCGGTGTGCCTGGACGAGGAAGCGCTCGCCTTTGAAGTAACTGGCCAGCGCCAACACTCTCATCGGCCGGTCTTCCACGGACGCGGGGGCCTCCTGGGGGACTTTCCCCGACTCTCCGGCAATAGCACGGACTGTCCACCGGACGCCTTTAGAGGACCCTCTGGACGCCATGAAAGTTGTCGTAGGCGTCCAGCGGAATAGCCGCGCCTGGCGCCGGCTGGAAGGCGGCGCCGCCGAGCCACGCCCGGACGTGCTCGGCCTGGGCCGCGCTGCCGGCCCACACAAGCTGGGAGACCTCGCTGCGCCGGCCTACGGGCACCTGCAGGCTCCACGTCCGCTCGGCACGCCGCACGGTGAGGGACACCGTCGCCCGGCGCTCCAGGCAGTAGCGCAACAGGCCGAGGCGGTACGGCCGCCCTTCCACGGCCAGCAACTCGTCCCCGGCGGCCAGGCCCGCCTCTGCCGCCGGGGAGGCGTCGGCGACGTCGCGGACCGCCGGCCCGGTGTCGTCCTGCAGCACGACGCCGAGAAAGCCCACCTCGTGACAAAGGACGTCGAAGCCGAGGCTTTGCAGGGACGCCAGCGTCTGCACACCCGCCGCCTCCCGAACCCCGCGGGCGACTACTTCCCCGGACCGGGCGCTGCGGGCCGAGAAGAAACCCAGCACGTCCTCGCTGGTATACCCGGTGGCACGCCCGGCCCAGCTGGAAAACAAGTCACGCATCGCCGCATCAAGGGAGTCGCCCTGCTGGCGCAGGGCGACGTCCACGTCGAAGGCGACCAGCATCCCCTGGTCGTAGTAATCGAGGCTGGCATTCACCGCGCCGGCGAAGCGGTGGTGGTTGAGGAAGGTGGCGCGGCTCGAGTCTTCCGCGGTGACCCGGGCCCAGGCCGGCCGCATCGCCAGGTGGCGGTGGTAGTTCACCAGGTTGGACAGCACCGCCGACGCCGGCAGCCAACCGGCGCGGGCGCCCAGCACAAACTCGTAGTAGCGGGTGAAGCCCTCGGTGAGCCACAGCCCGTCCGGGAAGGAGCCGGCCAGCAAGTCCGGGGCGCCGAGCGGTGCCGCCTTCAGCCGGGCGCCATTCCAGGCGTGGAAGAGTTCATGGGCGCACACCCGGAGGGCCTCTGCGCGCTTGGCCTTCCGGGCGAAGACTTCCGGGTCGAGCGTCACCAGGGTGCTGGTGGCGTGCTCCATGCCCCAGCCGGAGCTGCCGCTGGTCTCGAAGATGAAGCTGTAGCCAGCGAAGGGAAAGCTGCCAAAAATGTCGTGGCAGCACTCGGCCAGCCGAGACAGTTCGCCGAGGAAGCCGGGGGCCTCCTCCTCGTAGCCGAGGGGCAGGGAGACGAAGAGGGCGGAGAACGCCGTCCCGCGCACCGTCCAGTCGGCGCGCGTCACCCTGCCGGCCACGACGGGCGTGTCCACCAGCGCGGCGTGGTTCTGGTAGCGAAAACGCCCCGCGGCGAGCCCGACTGCGCCCGCCGGGTGGTGCAGCGACCAGCCCTCGGGCAGCCGGTACTCCACCTCGGGCGGCCCGGGAAGCTCCGGGGCGAAGGGGTAGCGGGTGGCGAGCAGCAGCGCCCACTCCTCGTCCACCAGCCCCGCAAACTCCGCGGTGGATGGGTCCCAGGCATTCAGCTGGGCGTGGACGCGCCGACGCGAGCCGCCGCCTTCCACGCGCCAGCCGCTCCAGCCATCCCGGGTGACGCGCAGCACCCCTCCCGTGGCCGCGTCCTCTGCCCAAAGCTGGAGGACGTCACGCCCGTAGCGCTGGAAGGCATAGGCCCCGGGCACCCAGGTGGGAACGGCGAGCCGAAGGGGCCCGTCGGGCACGCCTTCCAGCAAGAGGGTGAGCTTGAGCTGGTGACGGCGCGGCTCGACCTCGACGGTGTAGCGGTGCAGCGTCATCGCGTGGCAGGGCGCCCGAGCAGCGCATCCCACCGCCGCAAGGGCGCTGCGTCCGCATCCCGCGCAAGCTGCAGCAGGAGCTCCGCCATGTGCTCCACCACCCAGGCGAAGTGCGCCTCGCCGAGCGAGGCCAGGTCGAGGTCGGGAGCGGAGTTCATGAAGTCGATGGCGTAGGGCACGCCGTCGTGGATGGCAAACTCCACCGTATTCATGTCGTACCCGAGCGCCTCGCACAGCAGTCGCGCCTGCTGCTCGACGTGCGCCTCGAGCGCCTCCTCGAGCAGCGGCATGGACTCACTGGCCCGCTGGTACCGCTCGGCGTGGGGAAGCCGCGGGTCCCACAGCGCCGGTCGCACGTGGGTTTGGCCAATCACCAGACAGCGGACGTACTGCGTCCAGGTGACCTCGCTCTGCGCAATCATGGTGAGGTGTCCACTGCGGTCATAGGCTGCGAGCAGCTCCTCCTTGGTGGTGACGCGCGAGACGTCGCGCCAGCCCCCTCCCCAGTGCGGCTTCAGGTACAGGGGCAACCCCAGCTCGGCCACCAGCGCGTCCCAGTCCACCCAGTCCAGGTTGCGAAGCGAGTCCGGGGTGACGTCGGGCGCAGGCGTCTTGTTGGGCAACAGCACGGTGCGCGGGACGGCGACCCCGAGGGCGGCGGCCAGTCCCGCATCGAGAAACTTGTCGTCCACGGTGCGCCAGAACGGGTCATTCACCACGCGCGTGCCGTTGAGGGCGGCCAACTTGAGCCACGGCTGGTAGGAGGGCACCTCGTGCGAGATGCGGTCCACCAGCACGTCATAGGGGGGCCTGACGTCGGCGCGGGGCGCCTTCAGCTTCGGGAGGTCCAGCAGTACCCTCGGGTCGCGCCGGGCCACCTCCGCGGCGAGCGCCTCGGGGAAGCTGCGCTCCCGGCCCACCAGCAGGCCGATGCGGGGCCGCGCGCGCGGAGGTGTCACCAGCCCACCCGCTCGCTCAGGGCGTGGGGCAGCATGCGCCGCCACCACGGCCAGTCATGGTTGACGTCGTGGCCCCAGAGGTCGAGCTGGTGGGGAATCCCCTTTGCCGACAGGGCCTGGCTGAAGCGGATGGAGGCCTCGGGCGCCTCATACGCCCCGCGACCGGAGGCGATGTAGAGACGCGCGCTGCGCAGCAGCTCCAGCGCCCGACCGTCGCTCAGCCCCGGCAGGTAGGAGTAGGGGTTGTTGAAGTAGACGTTGTCGTCGCCGTAGCCGTGCAGGTAGGTGGGCCCCAGGTCATAGAAACCACTCATGGCGATGAGGGTGTCGAAGAGGTCCGGCCGGCGCAGGACGGCGTTGGCCGCGTAGAAGGCACCGAAGCTTGCGCCCGTGGCGCCGATGCGCGCGCTGGGGTTTTGCAGGGCGCGGCGAATGTGCGGCACCACCTCCTCCTCGATGTAACCCGAATACAGCGCCTGGCGCCGGGCGGCCTCGGCCACACCCACCTCCTCGTTCATCCAGGCGTGCCGGTTGATGCTGTCGATGCTGAATACCGTCACCCGGCCCGCCAGCAGCAGCGGTTCAACGGACTTGATGAGCCACATCCGCTCGGCCTCGAGGAAGTCCCCGGACGCGGTCGGCAGAAGCAGCAGCGCCCGTCCAAAGTGGCCGTACCGGACGATGGGCATGTCGAGCCCCAGGCGTGGGCTGTGCCAGCCGAAAATCTCGCGCCGCAGTGCGGGGTCGACGTAATTCATGTACCCGTCCCTTCTCCTGCACGCATTGTGCTGACAACCGACGGGGGAAGGGCCAGCCTTTTTGTACCCTCCCCTCGACGCCCGGCTGCCGAGGACTATGCTCTGGGCCCTGAGTGACACAGATGAATAGCGCGCTCCAGCACCGGACGGCAGACCAGGGGGCAGGGCCTCAAGGCCTGCCGTCGGACTGGGAGCTCCGCATCGGGGCCGCGAGCGGCGCAGGCCGGGTGGTGGTGGTGCCGGCCGCCGGCGGCACCCTCGGCGCGGACCCCGGCTGCACCCTTCCGGTGACGGGAGAGGGGGTGGCGGGGGTGCATCTGCGCATTGCCCGGCGCCTGGATGGCGCCCTGGGGTGGGAGTCGGCGACGTCCGCCTCCGTGCTGCTGGACGGTCAGCCGGCGCGCTCGGGGCCGCTGGTCGACGGCAGTCGCCTGCAGCTCGGGGCCGTGGTGGTGACGGTGGTGCGCCGTCCTGTGTCCGGCCTGCCCTCGCTTCCGTCGGCCCCCCCGGAGCCGCCGGACCAGCTGCTTGCGCCCGGGACGGTGCTCGGGGAGCGCTACCGCATCGAGCAAGTCATTGGCCAGGGAGGGATGGGCACCGTCTACCGGGCGCAGCACCTCACCCTGGGAAAGACGTTCGCCGTCAAGGTGCTGAAGGCTATGCACAGCGCCCGGCCTGACTTCGTCGCCCGGTTTCAGCGCGAGGCGGTGGCCGCCAGCCAGATTCGCCACCCCGGCATCGTCGACGTCCTGGACTTCGGCCGGGCGGTGGAGGGCAGCTTCTACTGCGTCATGGAGTACCTGGAGGGGGAGACGCTCGCCGCGCGGGTGGCGCGCCAGGGCGCCCTGCCGGTGGCGGAGGCGGTACGCGTGGGTCGCGACATGGCCCGCGCCCTGACCGCAGCCCACACCCAGGGCATTTTTCACCGCGACATCAAGCCGGAAAACGTCCTCCTCGTCCCGGTGACGGGCGCACCGGACACCGTCAAGCTCGTCGACTTCGGCATCGCGCGGCTGGTCGACCCGGCGCGCAACAGCCGGGAGACGGGCGAAGGCGTCATCCTCGGCACACCCCAGTACATGTCCCCGGAGCAGGCCTCCGGCCTCTCCCAGGACGCCCGGGCGGACGTCTATTCGCTCGGCGTCCTGCTGTGGGAACTCCTGGCCGGGGCGCCTCCCTTCCACGGGGCCAGTGCGACGCACGTGCTGGCCGCACACCTCCTCGAGCCGGCGCCGCGCCTGCCGCACACCGGCCCGCACGGGCCCATCCCGCGGCGCCTCGGACGGCTGCTGGTGCGGATGATGGCCAAGCGCCCCGAGGACCGGCCGGCGCGCATGCAGGACGTGGTAGCCGAGCTGGACGCCGTGCTGGCACCGCCCAGGCCCCGCGTGGGCTGGGCCGCCACCACGCTGGGGCTTCTGGCGGTGGCCTCCGCCGCGGGCGCCCTGGCTCTCTTCCTCGCGCGCCACCGCCAGCGTCCGCCAGGCGTGGTGCCCGTGGCGCAGGCGGCCCCGCTGCCCACCCCGGCTCCCCTCCCCGCCCCTCCGGCCGTCCTTCAAGGTGCACCCACGGTCGCGGCCGCCTCCCTTGCCCCGCGCGTCGCGCCCGCTGTGGCGGCGGTGGACATCTCCTCGGAGCCGCCGGGCGCAGCGGTGGTGGTGGAGGGACGGCCCCGGGGCGTTACGCCCGTGAAACTCCTCCTGCGCCAGGGGGCGCCGCAGCGGCTGGAGGTGAGTCGGCTGGGCTATGCATCCGAGACGCGCCTGGTGCGGCCGAGCCCCGGGTTGAGCGTCCACGTCACCTTGCAACCCCTCGCCCGCCCGTCCCTCCCGGACCTCAAAGATTCACCGTACTGAAGCGACTGGCAGCCTGCCGCCTTCTTGGTCTAAGGCTTTCGCCTGAGCATGGTCGCGTTGGCCCTCGCCGTCGGGCTCCTCCTCAACACCCAGCCGGAGGAAGCGCGCGACCGCGCCCGCGACGCGTTCACCCAAGGCCAGGAGCTGTACCGCACTGGGGACTTCGCCGGGGCGCTCGCTGCCTTCCAGAAGGCCGAGGCCATCCAGCCCAGCCCGGCCACGCAGTACAACATCGGCCGCTGCCACGAGCGCCTGGGGCAGCTGCCGGACGCGGTGGCGGCCTATGAGCGCTACCTCTCGGAGGCCCCCGGCGCCCCGGACCACGACGCGCTCGCCGGGCACGTGGCGGAGCTTCGACGCCAAATCCCCCCGGTGGGGCACCTGAAAGTCTCCGTGGAGCCTCCCGGCGCCTCCGTCACGGTGGACCAAGCCGCCCCGGAACCTGCCCCCATCGACAAGCTGGTGCCGGCCGGACAACACCTGGTGCTCGCCGAGCTCAGCGGCTACACCCCTGCGCGCCGGGACGTGGAGGTGGTGGCCGGCGGCTCGCTGCAGCTCGAATTGACCTTGCGCCCGGTGGAGACACCGCCCGCGACGCGGGCGCCAGATGCGGCTGTGCGGCGGGACGTGCCCGCGCCCGCCCCGCCCCCCAGCGGGGGGCGCACCTGGACATACGTCGCCCTGGCGGTGGCGGTGGTGGCCGCCGGCGTCGGCGTGGGCTTCGGCCTCAGCTCGAAGTCCGCCCAGGACAACCTGCAGTCGCGCGTGCACACCCAGGCGCAGGCCCAGCAGCTGTATGACACCGCCAACAGCCGCGCCGTCACCGCCAATGGCTTCTACGTGGGCGCGGCGGTGGCCGGGGCCGCCGCTATTACCCTCTTCTTCCTCGAGCCGGCAGCGGGCCACTCGCCATGAAGTGGGCTGGCCTGGCGGCTGGCGTCCTCGTCGCGGGCTGTGTCCCGCACCTCACCGGCGCTCCCTGCCACGCGGACAACAACTGCCCCGCCAGCCAGTACTGTGACGGGGCGCACTGTCAGGCGGGCCCCCCGCCGCCGACCCGCGTCACCCAGCTGCTCGTCACCACGCCGGCCGAAATCCTCCCCCTCGGCTCGACGGTGCAGGCCACCGCCACCGCCGTCCTGCAGTCCGGGGACCACCAGGACGTGACGGCGACCGCCAGCTGGAGTTCCTCCAACGACCTGGTGGCGCAAGTCTCCAACGACGCCGGGGCCCAAGGGACAGTGCTGGCGCTGGCCACCGGGGAAGTCGACGTCACCGCAACCCTCGGTGCGAATGCCGCAAGCGCGCACCTGGTGGTCACCAACGCGGAACTGGTGTCGCTGGTGGTCACCGTCGACCGACCGGTGGTGGCTCCGAGAACCGACGTCGCCGCCACCGCGACGGGCTTCTTCACCGACGGCACCCACGCGGACTTGACCAGCCTGGCCAGCTGGAACAGCAGCCAGCCCGGCGTGGTGTCCGTGTCCACCTCGCCGGGCAGCGTCGGGTCGCTGGTGGCGCTGGCCAGCGGCACCGCGCTTCTGCAAGCCAGCTACCAGCAGCACGCGGGCGCGGCCAGCGTCACCGTCACCCATGCGACGCTTCAGCAGCTGGCCGTCTCCCCGCTGTTGCCGTACGTGACGCCCGCCACCAGCACCGCGCTCCAGGCCACCGGACTCTTCTCCGATGGGACGGCCCAGCCGATGACGGGCAGCGTCCAGTGGACGGTGGATGACCCGTCCCTTGCATTCTTCCTCTCCTCCGTCCCGGGCCAGCTTCAGGGCTTCTCGGCGGGCCAAACCGACTTGGAGGCGCAGGTCGGGACGGTGGTGGCGCAGGTTCCTCTGGTGGTCAGCGCCGCCTCCCTGGCCGGCCTGGAAGTCTCCCCCGTCCTGCCCGACCCGCTGGGCGTCCTCGGAGCGGCCGACTTCACCACCTGGGGCACCTTCGGCGACGACGGGGTGCTCGAGCTGACCACCCAGGCCAGCTGGAGCTCGACCGTCCCCGACGTGCTGGCCGTCTCCGCGAGCGCTGGTACCGCCTCCGCGCTCGACGCGGGCGTCAGCAGCGTCCAGGCTTCCTTCGATGGCCTCATCGCGTCCGCCGTGCAAACCGTCGACGGAGCCCGGCCGGCCCTGTTGCTGGTCTGGCCCCCCGAAGCGACGTTGACGGTGGGACTCCCCGGCACCCTCGCCGCCGAGCGTGTGTTTTCCGACGCCGGCGTGGACGACGCCACCGGGCTGGCGGGTTGGACCTCGTCCTGTCCCTTAGACGTGCAGGTGTCGACCGGCGTCCGCGGCGGTGCCCTGACGGCCCGCGCGCCGAAGACCTGCACCATCGCCGCAGCGCTCGCCGGCCTGTCGGGCAGCACCGCGGTGACGGCGACGGCGCGTGCCGTCCAGCGCCTCGAGGTCAACCCCTCGCAAGTCGCCATGGGACCGGGGGGGTGGGCGGCATTCACGGCGACGGCCATCTTCGGCGACGGAAGCCTCCGGGATGTGACCTCGCTGGCTGCCTGGAGCTCCGCCAACGCGGACGTTCTGGCCGCCGGCAGCGGACCGCAAGCAGGCCAGGCGCTCGCCGTGGACGGAGGCATCTCACAGCTGACCGCCACCTTCGGCGATGCCACTGCGAGCGCCCCCATCACCATCAGCCCTGCCCCCGGGGTCCCCGCCCTCGAGGTCTGGCCTCCCCTGCTGCAGCTACACGCCGGGACCGAGCGGCCGCTGTCCGCCACTGCCGTCTGGCCGACGGGAGACGCGCTGGACGTCACAGCGTGGACTGTCTTCTCCTCAAGTGACGTCTTGGTGGCGTCGGTGGCCAACGCCGCCGGACGCCGCGGACAGCTGGCAGCCCTCAGCCCCGGCAGGGCCAGCATCACCGCCGCCTTCGGCCCGGCGGCCACCGCCGCCTCGGTGGCCGTCGACGCCGCCGCAGTCGACGCCCTGGCCGTCGTGGGGCCAGCGTCCCTCCCGGCGGGCGAGCCTGACTTCCTTCGGGCGCAGGCGCATTTTCTCGATGGCTCGCAAATGGACGTCACCTCTCAGGCTTCCTTCACCTCCTCCCCCACCTCCTTCCTGCGGGTGCGGGGGACGGGGCCCCAGCGCGGCACTGCGGTGGCCCTGGCCGGCGGTACCACCACCGCGCAGGCGCGCTTTGGGGGAACACTGGGCGCGGCGCAAGTCGCGACCACGCCCGGCGGGGTGCAGTCCTTGTCCATCCAGGGGCTTCCGACGGCCGTCCCGGCGGGCGTGCAACTGCAGCTTGCCGCCACCGCCGGCTTCCCGGGGCCCATCCCGCGGGACGTCACCCCCCGCGCCGTCTGGACGTCCAGCGTCCCCCAGGTGGCCTCCGTCTCCAGTGGCCAGGCCGGGGGCGTGCTGGCGACGGCCACGCCTGGTTCCGCGCAGCTAACGGCCAGCTTCGGCGGCAGCACGGCCAGCACGTCCGTCAACGTGACTGCGGCCGTCCTCACCGGGCTCAGCATCCTGCCCGCCGGGCCCACTGGCCCCGTGGGTGTCGAGGTACCGCTTCGCGTCCAGGGCACCTATTCCGACGGTACCCAGCTGGACCTCACCGCGCAGGCCAGGTGGTCGAGCGCGAGTCCCGCGCTTTTGGCCGTCTCCAACGGCGAGCGAAGCCGTGGGGCCGCCATGGCGCTGGCGCCGGGCAGCACCACCGTCTCGGCCTTCGTCCTGCGGCCGGACGGCAGCGTGCTGGGCACCAGTGCGCCCTTCGTCGGCGGACCGGCCCTTCCGGTCGGCGTCGAGATAGCCCCGGCCAGCGTCGTGCTGTCCTTGTCGGGCAAGCCCACGCTGGCCGTGCAGGCGCGCGCGCACCTGAGCGACGGCACTACCCGCGACGTCTCGACGGCGGCCACCTGGGCCGTGCAGGCCGCAGACATTGCGCAGGTGACGGCCCTCGGCGCACTGACCGCCTTCCGGGCCGGCAGCACGAATGTGTCGGCAACTTATGGCTCCGTCACCGGTTCCGCGCCGCTGACCGTTGTCCCCTAAAACTCCCGCCCTTCCGCGCTGCCCAAGCTGGGGCTGCTTCCGCGGCCCGCACTCCGCCCCCTTGAAACAAGCTGGCGGCCCTCGCGTCCGCGAACGCACGCGCCCCATCCTCAGAAGGCTTCGCCAGCTCCCAGGTAGACCCCGAAGCCGGTCTGGCTGAAAGCGAAGTCCAGCGTGATGTTGGTCCGGGAGGCCCGGTTCATCATGAAGCGAAGGCCGATGCCCCCCGCGGGACGCAAGTTCTGGAACAGGGGTTCCCCGGGGTTGGAGTACCCGGTAACGGCGACGGCTGGACGCGAAAAGGTGGAGACGTTGGCAAACACCACGGCGCCCAGGAAGCCGTCGTTGGTCAGTCGAAACCGAAGCTCGCCTTCCAGGTAGACCTCGGACGTCCCGCGAAAGCGTCCCTGAACGTAGCCGCGGCCGGTTCGACTCCGCGCATCCCAGCCAATGGCAGGGAGAGCCAAATACGGAAGGTTCCCGCCCGTCACTCCCTGGGCCAGAAACCAGAACGCGAGGACATTCCTCGGGATGTTGGGGTCGAGGCCCACGTACGTCCTGAACTCACCGTTGAGCTGCGTGCTGTTTTGGGAGCTGCCAAGCCAGGTGGGGTTCCCGCGGAAGACGAGGTTTGCGTAGACGCCCCGGTACGGATTGATGGTGGAGTCCCGGCTGTCGTAGAGGACCTCCAGGCCAACGCTGACGATGCTGTACTGGGTCGGGTTGAAGCCGTAGTAGCGGCTGTACGCGTAGCTGCTGGTGACGACGGGCGGCGTCACATTGAGGTTGAGCAGCTCATCGTCAATGTCGAAGTAGCGGTCGAATCGTACGGTAATACCGGCGTACAACGAGCCCACCAGCTTCTTCAGCACCGACTGGTGGATGCGCAGCAGGTCGAACTTCATCGGCTGCGCTCCCGGAACGGGCGCCGTTTCTCCGTAGCCGCCGAGGGTGAAGCCCGTGGAGACCGGCGTGATACCCGACCCGAGCCCGTACGTGTCCTGGTTGAAGATGAGGAACCGGTAGTCGCCCTGGAGCTCCCACTCGTTCCCGGACGTCATCAACGTGCTTGGCATCTGAAAAATCAGTTGATTGTTGGAGGTGTAGATGAACGCTGGTTGCGCGTTGGAGATGGTGGTCGTCTCCGGGTCGCCAAGGTAGATGCCCAGAAAGGCGGTGACGCCAATGACGAAGCCGAGGGCCGGGTTGTAGCCGACGACCGGAAGGATGGCCGGCAACAGCTCGTACGCCTTCGGCTCCACCTTGCCGCTCTTGGTCATGTGCAGGAGCGTGAAGAGGTCGGCGCGGTCTTCGTACTCCTCGCAGTTGCTCGCGACGCAGACTTGCCCGTACTCGTACTTCTCGCTGCACTGCAGACTCGAGGAACAGTCGCCCTGGACCCCTCGGACGGGTGAATAGGGGATGAGGTGCTCGCGCTCGGTTTCGAGCTGGCGCGGTCCGGCCCGGGGCTTCACGCCAGCGTCCGGAGTCTGGGCGGAGACCTCGTCGGCAGGCGTCGAACCCGCAGCGGCGTCAGCTGTCGCGCTCGCCGGGGCCAGCGGCCCCGCGCCGAGCACGAGGAACAAGACCAGCGTGGTACGCCGGTGGCGCATGCATTCCCCTAGCGAGGTAAGGCAAGAGGACTGTACCGTAGGGCTTCGTCGCTGGCGGCGTTTTTGCGACGTGCCGCTGCCACGACCGCAGACATCCTCGCTTGCCCCGACGTTGCAGCCCTCAGCAGTCCCCCCCGCCTCCCCCTTTGGCGACGGCCCGGAGTCGGCCGCGGCTCAGCCAGGCCAGACGAAGGCTAGGGGGCCTCAGCCCCTGGCGGATGCGGTGCGCGCGACAGCCAGTAGGCCCAAACGATGAGGAGGCCCTGCAGCGGGAGTCGGACCGGGTGGTACCAGGCCGGCGCGGGCGTTCCCCCTAGGGCCATGCCGCTCAGCCAATGGTAGACGTTTGCTGGGAAGACCGCGACGAGGAAGACGCAGACGCCCAGCGCTGCCCCACGGGACAGACGCGGAACCAGCAGTGCCAGCCCGAGGCCCAACTCGGCCGCTCCCGAGAGGTACACGGCGGCCAGCGGCCAGGGAACGGCCGGTGGCACAATCGGCACGAAGACCGTGGGACGCAGAAAGTGCGTCGTCCCCGCGGAGACCAACAGCAGCGCCAGCAGCCAGACGCTGAGCCTCCGGCTCCATGGGGAGACAGCCACCGGCGAAGCAGAGCCGAGATGGCCCTCGACAGTCACCGGAAATCGAGGCGCTACCCCGCGGACGGCGGCGCGAGCGCACTCAGCCGCCAGAGAGGTGGCTGAACACAGAAGCCCCGCCAGTGTGCGTTCTGGCGGGGCCTGGTGTGACGTCTTTGCGGGGACGCGTACGGCCCGCGGCACCCGAGCTACTTCTTCGCGGGCGCCGGGGCCGGCTCGACGGCCACGGCGAGGGCCTGCGTGTACGTAATCGCGACGTCGTCGCCGACCTTCACCCCGTCCAGCTTCTTCGGGTCCTTGACCTTGATGGTGACCGAGTTGCCTTCCGGACCGACCAGCGTCACCGACTCCTTCTTCTTTCCGATGGCGGTCACCTTGGCCTTGATGGTGTCCTGGCTCATCACCGCGCCTCCGGGAAGCTGACCCGGCGCCGCAGCGGCTGCCGCATCCACTTCAGAGGCCGCGGGTGCGCCTGGCTTGGTCACGCGGACCGCGATGGACTCGTAGTATTTGGCGACGACGATGTCTCCAACCTTGACCTGCGCGAGGTTCTTGACGTCATCGCTCACGTGAAAGGTGTAGCTGTTCCCCTTGGGGCCCTTGAGCGTGACCACCCTGCCCGGGACGTCGATGCCGGTCACCGTCGCCTTCACGGTGGTCACCGCAGAGACGGAGCCTGAGGGCATCTTCGTCGCGCCATCTGCCCACGCCAACGACGCGAGACTGAGGGCGGACAGCACAACCATGAACTTCGTTCGACCTGCAAGCATGTGCCTTCTCCTTCTTCGGTCAGTGCAATGTCACCGACGCGGGCCGCCTATAAGCCAACCTGTGGCCCGCGTCCACTGGCATGAGTTCTCATGACAAGTCGCCAGCGACGGGGCGCGCCTCAGTGTGGCCGCGGCCCGGGACGCTGCACGCTGAGCGCCACCAACAGGGCCATCAACAGAGCGGTGACGACGATGGGCGCAGGTGAAAAAGACGCCAAGAGCACCAGCACGGCCAAGGCTGGGAACCCCGTGCTCGTCCCTCGAGAGGCGTGGAGCAACCCAAGGCCCAGCAAGTAGACACTCACCGGAAGGGTGGTGGCCATTGCCGCCGACAGTTTCAACAGACTCGCCTCGTGTCTCTGGGAGTCCACGGCCAGGCCCAATCCCGCACCCACCGCGGCAGCCGCGGCGAAAATGAAGAGGTGCCCGTACCCCCAATTTGCGCAGCGAGGTCAGGTGCTGGTGAGCCGGCTGGTCAAAGTACAGCCACCACATCGAGAAGACGATGACCAGGCCAGCGATGGCCAGCCAAGCGAGTCCACGCACGTGCTCGTGGGCGGCGAGCCCGGTCTGGATGGCCATCGTGGCGGAGAGCACCGACTCGCCGAGCACAATCAGCGTGAAGCACCCATAGCGCTCGGCAATGTGGCGCGGGTGCCAGGTGGTGGGGGCGAGGCGTTCGCCCAACACCGGAACGAGCAACTCGCACGCGGCCAGCACCGCAAAGCCAGTAAGAAACAGGCTCTGCGGGAGCGCGAGCCTGCAAATCCAACCCGCCTGAACGACGGCGATGCCGCCGGCGAAGAAGAGAGCCGCCTTGCGCCCGGGTGGGTCGCCCTTGGCGGCCCGCAGCCACTGAGCGACCATCGCCAGCCGCATGATGACGTACCCCACCGTGATGACGGTGAGGTCGTGCGTCTGCGCGGCCGGGGTGACCCCTGCGGCAAGCACGAGGCCGCCAGCGATTTGCACCAGCGTCGTCACTCGGTAGAGCCCATCGTCCGTGTCGTAGGCCGAGGCGAACCACGTGACATTCATCCACGCCCACCAGATGGCGAAGAAGACGAGCAGGTAGTTGAGGACGCCGCTTCCCGGATGACCCTCGGCGAGCGCGTGGTGCAGGCAGGCTGCCGCCTGGGAGACGGCGACGACGAAGCAGAGGTCAAAGAGCAACTCGAGGGGTGTCGAGGTGCGTTGGGCCTCGCCCGGGTGCCGGGCCACCATCGGCCTGTACCAACGACGCCCCGCCGCTGAAGTCGCTTGGTTGCTCACGCGCGGCGCCTCCGCTTCGCTTCGAGGCGGTGTCTCTTAGCGTATGTGGCCGCAGACTGTTCGCGTCGTCGCGCCGCGTGCGGAAGGGGAGGACCGATGCCTCGGCTCCCCCGCCCTGCGAGCGCGGCGAATGCTTTTGGATTGCCCGAGCCGTCCGCCCGCACCGGCCACCACGGTTGCAGGCCGGCAGCAGACGCAAGCGCTTGATGAACACTGCTCGCCACCGCTTGGCATCGCGGCCGCCAGCGCTGGCGTCATTTTGCAGTGCTTGGCCAGCCGACCGCGGGCTAGCCTCAACCGCTGCCGCCCAAGCCCGGGGCCGAGCGACCTCATGCCCTTTGACTTGCGCACGTTCGCCACCGTCTTCGCCGTCATCTTTGTCGCGGAGCTACCCGACAAGACGGCGCTAGCGACGCTAGTCCTCGCAACCCGCTACAGGCCACTTCCGGTTTTTCTGGGCGCCGCTCTCGCGTTGACGGTGCAAAGCATGGTGGCTGTTGCCGCTGGTGGGCTTCTCGCCCTTTTGCCCGCTCGACCCGTTCACATCGGCGCTGGAGTCCTGTTTCTGCTTTCAGCAGTCGTCATGTGGCGCCGGCACACACCACCGGCGGTCGACCCGGAACTGCTGGAGAGCGCTGAGCGCGAGCCAGGGTTCCTCCAGTCATTCGCCTCGACCTTTGGCGTCATCTTCATCGCCGAATGGGGCGACCTGACGCAACTCGGAACGGCGGCCTTGGCTGCGCGGTACCGAAGTCCGCTGACCGTGTTCTTCGCTGCCACGTTTGCCTTGTGGGCCGTCGCCGGACTGGCTGTTCTTCTGGGCAATCGCGCCGGAGCACTGATGCACCCCGAGGTCACGAAGCGCGTCGCGGCAGTCATCTTCCTCGCCCTCGGCATCGCCCTCATCGCAGGCCTGCTCTGAGGCAGCCCGCGGTTGCTCGCCCGCAAGGCGCTGCGCCGGCGACGCTGCCTCATTTGCGGGCTATAACGATGCAAGACCGAGGGCCGGCCGAGGCTGCTTCCTGCACCGGGAGTCAATTCATGCGCGAAAGGCTCGGCTGCTGCATCCGTGGGGCGGCCCGGTGCGGGGCCGCGCACGGGCTGGTGCTCGCAATCCACGGGCAGACGGCATTCCTCTGCTTCCGGGCGACGTCTAAGGGGAGTTTCGACGGCGAGGGGCCGGGGCAGGTCGTCGAAAGTGCTGACCTCCGCACAGTGGGGCAGGCTTGCTCGGCGTCCTGATGATTGGCTTCACCCTCGGCCTCAAGCACGCGCTTGATTCCGACCACCTCGCGGCCGTCGCGACGCTGGCCACCGGGACGGCCTCCCTGCCGCGTGCCCTCAAACATGGTGCGATGTGGGGACTCGGCCACACCATCACGCTGCTCGCAGTGGGTGGCACCGTCCTGGTGTTGGGACGCGTCATCCCTCAGGTGGCGAGCGACGTCTTGGAGTTGATTGTGGGTCTCGTGCTCATCTGGCTCGGGGTCGACGTGCTGTGGCGCGTGCGCAAGCTGCACACACACCCGCACCGGCACGATGACCACCCGGCGCACCTTCACGTCCATCAGCACGACCGGCCCGAGGGGTCTTCGACCCATGCGCATGCCCACCCCGTCGTCCCGCCACGCAGGGCGCTGGTGGTCGGGATGGTGCATGGGCTGGCCGGGTCCGCCGCGCTGGTGCTGATTACCGTGCAAGCCATCGCCTCTCCGTTTCTGGGTGTGGTGTACATGCTCATCTTCGGGCTCGGCTCGATGGTGGGCATGTCCCTGGTGTCGATGTGCGTGGCGGTCCCGCTACACCTGTCCAAACACCGGGCGTTTCGCATCGAATGGTTGATGATGGCTGCCGCGGCAGCGAGCCTCTTTGTCGGCGTCAGAATCCTCTTCAACGCGGGCGCGGCGCTGGGCCTGGTGTGAGGCGCTGGGAAGTGGGTGGCACCCCGAAAGTCCATGGTTAGGCTCGTGGCATGTACCGCTGCAACTCCTGTGGGGCTCTCAACAATGTACGGCCGGGCGCCAGTGGCACTGCCGTCTGCGGACGCTGCAAGTCGGCGCTTGACCTGGCCGGCGCTCCTCAGGACGTGGATGCCGCGGGGCTGGAACGCGCTGTGAATTCGGCTTCCGTTCCAGTCCTGTTGGACTTCTGGGCGCCCTGGTGCGGCCCGTGCCGGATGACCTCGCCCGTCGTCGAGGCCTTTGCGCGCGAGGCGAGGGGTCGCTTCATTACCCTCAAACTGAACACCGACGAGAATCCCGCCGCCGCCAGCGCCTATGGCATCCAGAGCATCCCGACCTTCCTTCTCTTCAAGAATGGAGGCGTCGTCGGCCGCCACAGCGGGGCGATGGGGAAGGATGCACTCGCCAGCTGGGCGACGCAGGCCTGAGATTTCGCGCCCTCGCCTCTACAGCTTTCAGCGGCGAGTCCAGCGAGGGTCCGAGTCGCGGCGAGCCCGAGAAGGTGTGCGGGGCGCATCCGCACCGCCGAGGCGTCGCGTGGTCGCGGCTCGCTACCCGGCATTCCTTGGGAGGGCCTGATGGGTAGGCCCTACCCGGTCCTGTAAAGTCGCGTCGCGGAGAACGACTGGTCCCCTAGGCTTGCCTTGGCGGTGGTGCTCTGCACCACCGCCGACGGTCCCTTGAGTTCCGGCCGGGCGGCTTTAAGCACTCGGCCTACCTGGAGCTCAGGACAAAGGTGTTGCCATCGGCGTCTTGGAAGATGGCGGACGTTCCCCAGGACTCCTTCTTCGGCGGCTTGGAGAATTCCACGCCACGAGCGGAGAGCTCTCGGTAGTCCCGCTCCACGTCATCACTCTCGAACGAGATGCCGGAGAAGGTCCCGATGCGGCCCTCGTGCCCTTCGGGCGTGAAGAGGGCCAGCCCTGTCTGCCCACCGGGCACCTTCAACTCAATCCACCGCTGACCCGGGCCCATCGCCTGGTCCGTCGCGACTTGCAGGCCCATCTTCTGCGTCCAAAAAGCGAGGGCCCTGTCCTGGTCCCGGACGGGGACGCTGATGAATTTGATTCGCTTCACGGGGTCTCCTGGAGCAGTGAGAAAGACGGGATTGTTGGCGCCAGGCGCACCTGCTGAACACGCCCTTCTGCATTTTTCGAAACCACGACTACTATAGTCTTTGGTACCATAGTCGTTGTGCGCAAGACATTCGAAGTGGACGGCTACCTCGTCGAGGTCCTGCTTCCAGACCTGGTCGGACACGACAAGCGCCCCGCGGCTTTTGTCCTTTACCTTTGGCTCTGGGCGAACACGCATGCTGCCGGCCGGACCGCCGCGTTCTTCAGCTACCAGGCAATGACGGACAGGACGGGACTGTCGAAGAGTGCTGTGCAGCGCGCCGTCGCATGGCTCGAACGCCGCCAACTCCTGCGAGTCCGCAAGCGCTCAGCGACCGCCGTCCCGGAGTACACGGTGCTTACCCCGTGGCTCCGGTGACTCTCCGCCGAGTCCAGCTCATCGGCCTGGCCGAGGTCCTCGGAGCCGTCGGGCTCATCGTGCCCCGGGGCAACCGGCCTCTTCCCCGTCCTCACTCCCAGTGCCGCCCTCTGCCTCGCAGTCTTCATGCCGGGCCCTGGCGGTCCACATCCGCCGCAAGGAGCCGCCGTTTCCACCGCTCATTCTCGGCGTCCTCTCCGCAGTCCTCGCCGGCTCCGTTTCAGAAGGGTCCCCGCCTGCGAGCGGCCCCCAGGGTCGGCTAACACCCTGATGGCAGCAATGCCTCTGAGGCCCTCCGCGGGCCGGGAGCTGCTGTCGAGGCGCCCTGGCTCCGTCCTGGTCCAGTAGGCTTTCCGCGCCGAGGCAGCGTCAGCGTCCGTCTGTCTCGGTCCCAGAAACCATGAGCACCCCCCAGGCGATTGCGCGCACCATCCTCGACGGGTTTGAGAAACACTACGCACAGTTCCGGGAAATCAGCGCCGCCGCCAAGGAACGCTTCGAGCGCGCCGACTGGCCGGGAACCCAGGAGGCCAACCGGAAGCGCCTCGGCTTCTACGACGGACGGGTGGGCGAATCAGTCGCATTGGTGACACGCCTCTACCCAGACGCGCAGACCGACGAGGCCCTCTGGCCTCGGGTGAAGCAGGCTTACATCGCGCTGCTCTACGACCACAAACGTCCGGAGTGCGCCGAGACGTTCTACAATTCCGTGGCCTGCCGCGTCCTTGCGCGGACGTACTACCGCAACGAGTACATCTTCTGGCGGCAGGCAGTTGCGACCGACTTCATTGACGCAGAGGAGCCCACCTGGAGGGCCTGGTACCCCGCGACGCATGGGGTGTCGCGAACCTTTGCCGCCATCCTTCACAGCTTCAAGCTAGCCCTGCCATTCGAAAACCTCCGCCGCGACCTCCGACGTGTCCTAAGGACGACCCGCGAGCACTTTCCCGGTCGCCGGGAGCGTTACCCCAACTTCCAAGTGCAGGTGCTCTCCTCCCTCTTCTTTCGTGACAAGGGAGCCTACGTCGTCGGCCGCATCGTCAACGGGACGCACGAGATTCCTTTCGTCGTCCCCATCCGCCACACCCGGCAAGGCGGTTCGCTCTACGTGGACGCGGTGCTCTTCAAGGCCGAGCACCTGGCAGCACTCTTCAGCCTGGCCCGCGCCTACTTCATGGTGGACATGGACGTCCCGTCCGCTTACGTGTCCTTCCTGCAGCAGCTGATGCCAGCGAAGTCCAAAGCCGAGTTGTACATGTCGGTCGGACTCCAGAAGCAGGGCAAGACCCTCTTCTACCGGGACCTGCACGCCAGCCTCAAACATTCGACCGACTCGTTCATCCTCGCGCCCGGCGCGCGGGGTTTGGTGATGATGGTCTTCACGCTTCCATCCATCCCGTGGGTCTTCAAGGTCATCCGCGACGAGTTTCCGCCACCGAAGCAGACGACGCGCGAGGAGGTGCGTGCGAAGTACCTCCTGGTGAAGTACCACGACCGCGTCGGGCGGATGCCCGACGCGCTCGAGTATTCCGACGTACTCTTCCCCGCCCGGCGCATGCACTCGGCGGTTGTCCAGGAGCTGGAACGCACCTGCGCGAAGAGTCTCGAGCGCGAC
This sequence comes from Myxococcaceae bacterium, assembly GCA_017881265.1. Classification (GTDB taxonomy): domain Bacteria; phylum Myxococcota; class Myxococcia; order Myxococcales; family Myxococcaceae; genus JADGRA01. The sequence continues at coordinate 40,505 of JADGRA010000017.1, forward strand.
GGCGACCGGCTGGTCATCAAGCACCTCTACGTCGAGCGTCGGATGACGCCACTCGACCTATGGCTGAAGGACGCCGATGAGGCGCAGCAACGGCATGGTGTCCGCGAGTTCGGGCGGGCAATTCGCGAGCTGGCCGAGGCGAACATTTTCCCTGGGGACCTGCTGCTCAAGAATTTCGGCGTGACGGGGTGGGGGCGGGTTGTTTTCTACGACTACGACGAGATTGCGCCCCTGACCGAGGTGACATTCCGACGGCTGCCGACTGCGCGCGACGACGAAGAGGACACCGCCGCCGAGCCTTGGTTCCACGTCGGCCCACGCGACGTGTTTCCGGAGGAATTCCTTCGCTTCCTGTTCCCCCCCGGCCAGCTCCGCGACCTCTTCCTCGAGATGCACCGCGAGTTGCTCGACCCGGCCTGGTGGATTGCGCAACAGGACGCCATCCGTGCCGGCGCGCAAACTGAGTTCATCCCCTACCCCCACGAGCTGCGCTTCAACGCGTCCTGACCGCGCGCTGGAAGCGCCTACCCTGCCCCGGATAGCCCCGTCCTGACGCCATCACCCAGTCCTTGAAGGACCAGGAAGGCACCGAGACCATCACCATTCACCTGGGACCCCGAACACCGACGGCTTCCGTCAGGGCCTGCGCCGGTGCCGACTGTGAAATGGCCGGCAGCGTCCGAAGGACGCGCGTGATGGGCAAAGCCGCACGGCATCCTGTTCCTCTCGGCCGCACCGTCATTCGACTGCGATGAGCTCGAGTTCACGCCGACCCCCGCCCGTCAAGATTTCACAGACGTCACCCACCCGTTTCCCGATGAGCGCCTCGCCGAGGGGGGACCTCGGGGTGACCACCTGGACCGACCCGCTCGCGAGCCGATATCCGCCTCCACAGGGTGCGATGAGAAACTTGACGGTGCGGTCGCCCTCCTCTGCGGTGACCAGCGCTCCAACGCTGACGGGTTCACTGGGCCCAAAGACAGCGACCTCCAGGCGGCTAACCGCGGCGAGGGTTTCACGAAGCTCTTCAGCCCTCTTCGCTTGTCCACGCGCGAGATAGGACTGCTCCAAAGCGCGGGTGTCCTTGTCATTCTCCGGCTTGGCTTGCTCATGCGTCGCTCCCACCACCGCCGCCCGATGCGCGCGCTCCAGGGTTTCGAGGTCGGCTCCAACGACCGAGACCAATTCCTGTTTCAATGCCGGCTTGTTCATCGTGGTCCTTCCGTTGCACGACTCTTTCCTCGTGTCGAGTCGGACCTGGCCGAGGTTGCGCTTCTGGGGGGCTTGGCGCTCACCGTGGGAGACTGGGTAGCCGCCGGGACGAGAGCTCGGCGACTGGGGGCCACTCATCGCCATCACACCCTCGCCCTTTTCGTAGTGAGCTTGCTACCCTTCCCGGCATGGCTGGCACCGAATGGAAGCCGACGGCGTGCATCCTCTGTGAGTGCAACTGCGGGCTGGAGGTTGAACTGGGTGGGGAGGACGGCCGGCACCTCGTGAAGTTCCGCGGGGACAAGCGGCACCCAGCATCGCAGGGCTACGCGTGCGAGAAGCCCCACCGGCTGGACCATTACCAGCACGGGCGTGACCGACTGACCAGTCCACTCCGGCGGCGAAAGGATGGGACGTTCGAGGCAATCGACTGGGAGACCGCGATTTCCGAGGTCGCTGCGCGGCTGGCCAATGTGCGCGACAGCTGGGGCGGCGACACCATTTTCTATTACGGCGGCGGCGGGCAGGGGAACCACCTCCCCGGCGCCTATGCGACGGCGACGCGGCGTGCGCTTGGTTCACGCTGGCGCTCCAGCGCGCTGGCGCAGGAGAAGACCGGCGAATTCTGGGTGGGCGACCGGATGATGGGAGTGGCGACGACGCGGGCAGACTTCGAGCATTGCGACGTGGCGCTCTTCATCGGCAAGAACCCCTGGCACTCGCACTCGTTCCCTCGCGCCCGGGTGACGCTGAAGGAAATCTCGCAGGATCCGGCGCGGACCCTCATTGTCATCGACCCGCGCCGAACCGAGACGGCAGAACTCGCCGATATTCACCTCCAAGTCCGCCCGGGGAGCGACGCGTGGCTTCTCACTGCTCTCCTCGGCGTGCTGGTGCAGGAGGATCTGGTGAACCAGGCCTTTGTTGCCGAGCACACCAACGGGGCGGACGATGTGCTGGCGGTACTCCGGAGCGTGGCGGTGGCGGAGTGCTCGGCTCGCGCAGGCCTCGACGAGGGGCTGGTACGCAAGGCGGCGCGGGCGATCGGCAAGGCACCGGCGCTCTCGAGCTTTGAAGACCTCGGGGTGCAGATGAACCACCACTCCACGCTGGTGAGCTACCTGCACCGGCTAGTGGTTTTCCTGACGGGGAGCATCGGCAAGCCGGGCACCCACTACATCCCGACCACGATGATTCCTTTTGCCACCGGGGCCTCGAAGCAGGTGAGTCCAGTGGCGGGTGCGCCAATCATCAGCGGACTGGTGCCGTGCAACCTGATTGCCGAGGAGATTCTCAGCGATCACCCGAAGCGTTACCGGGCAATGCTGGTGGAGGCGGCGAATCCGGCGCACTCGCTGGCCGACTCCAAGCGGATGCGGGAGGCGCTGACCGCTCTCGACACGGTTGTCGTAATCGACGTGGCGATGAGCGAGACGGCGCGGCTGGCGCACTACGTGCTCCCGGCGAGCACGCAGTTCGAGAAGGCGGAGGCAACCTTCTTCAACTTCGACTTCCCCAAGAACACCTTTCACCTGCGGCCACGGCTGCTGGAGCCGATGCCCGGGCCGCTGCCCGAGGCGGAGATTCACTCCCGGCTGTGCGAAGCCCTCGGGGCAGTCACCGAGGCCGACCTGGCCCCGCTGCGCGAGGCGGCGGAGCTGGGGCCGGAGGCGTACGGCCAGGCGGTGGCGGAGGCGGTGATGGGCGATCAGCGGCTGGGGGCTCAGGCGCCAGTGCTGCTTTACCGGACGATGAAGCTGCCCGAGACGCTGCGCGAGGGCGCGGTGATGCTCGGCCTGGCGCTGCGACTGGCAATGAAGGAAGGTCCGTCGCTGGCGCGCGCAGGCTTCGCGGGAGACAACCCGCTGGCTGTGGCGAAGTCGCTCTTCGAAGCAATCATTGCGTCTCCGTCGGGCGTGGTGTTCGCGGTCGACGAGTGGTCCGACGTGCTGCGTCGCATTGCGACGCCGGACAGGAAGATTCAGCTGGCGCTTCCGGACTTACTCGAGGCCTGGAGAGCGCTGCTGAGCGAAGCGGCCGATGTTCGCGACTCGGCCTTCCCGTTCGTGCTCTCAGCGGGCGAACGACGCTCCTTCACCGCCAACACCATCATCCGCGACCCGACCTGGCGAAAGAAGGACGCCGACGGGGCGCTGAGAATCAACCCGGAGGACGCGAAGCGCCTAGGCGTGGGTTCGGGAGAGCAGGTGCGGCTCACGACGAAGCGCGGCTCGGCGTTGGTGCGGGTCGAGCTTTCCGACAGCATGCAGCGCGGGCACGTGTCGCTGCCAAACGGGCTCGGGCTCAGCTACCCGACCGAGGGGGGCGAGAAGGCGACCGGCGTGGCACCGAATGAACTCACCGCTTCGGAGGACCGCGATCCGTTCGTGGGCACGCCATGGCACAAGCACGTCGCGGCTCGGGTCGAGGCAGTGGGGTAGCACGTGTTGGAGGCACGGTCCGGGTGCGGGTCACTTGTCCCCATTCACATGCCGTGACCCTGACGTGTCGGCCGGTTAGGCTGTCTCGTGGTTCGACCGTTTGGCGTCTGTCGAGGCTCGCTGTCACGACGTTTCCGGTCACCGCATCCCGCCGAACGGAGGCTCTTTGGCATTCCATCCGGTCATCCCCATTCTTCGCAGCTTCGACGAAGGCAAGGCGCGCGAGTTCTACCTCGACTGGCTCGGCTTCAAATTCGACTTCGAGCACCGCTTTGAACCGGGCACGCCGCTCTACATGCAGGTGTCCCGTGGAAGCTGCGTCCTTCACCTAAGCGAGCACCACGGCGATGGTAGTCCGGGCGCGTGCGTCCGCATTCTTGTCCACGACTTGGAAGCGTTTCATGCCGAGTTACAGTCTCGCCCGTACAAGAGCTACCGACCCGGCCTGCAGAATCAGGAATGGGGCACGCGAGAGATGGTGGTGCAGGACGGCGCGAGCAACCGACTCATCTTCTATCGAGACCTCAAGTAGCTGGTTGTGGCGTCAGGAGAGAGCGCCCGGCGCCTTGGGCCGGAAGTGCGTGACGCTTCGGTCCTCGAACGCGCGCTACGTGCGGACGTATTGCAGGAGAGGCGGTCGCCTCGGAAGGAGAGGTTGCACATGCGGTTCCCCGGGTTCTTGCTCGCAGCACTGGGCGCAATCTGCCTCGCACCCGGCTCCTCGCCGCGTGCCGCGCCCCAAGAGTCAACGGGCGAATCCGCGGGTTTCGCCGAGCTGGCCCAGCAGTGGCGAGCCCTCCCGGCGCCAACCGTGAAGAACTGCGTCCCCGACTATGGCGCGACGGCAATGGCAGAGAAAGCCGCGCAGCTCGCTTCCTTCAAGAAGAGGCTGGCGAAGCTCGACCGCAAGGGGTGGCCTACAGCGCAGGTGGCCGACGCGCGGTTGCTCGAGGCCGAAACCAACGGCATGGATTTCGACCTGCGGGTGCTTCGCCCCTGGGCCCGCGACCCATCGTTCTATGCCACCGTCTTCGGCGAGCAGTCCGACGTCCCGGCGCACGAGGGTCCCACGGCCCAGCCGGTCATTGACCTGTTCAAGTATCGCTATCCCCTCTCGGCAGCGGACCAGGAACAACTCACATGCTTGATCGGGGCCATTCCTACGCTGTTGGACCAGGCGAGGCGCAACCTCCAGGGCAGCCGCGCCCACGACCTCTGGGCGTACGGTTCGCGTGCCTTTCGCGAACAGGCCGAGGTGCTGCAGCAGTTGGAGGCTGGTACGCTGCGCATGCGGACGTTGCACGGATTCGTCGCGGGCACATTGAATGAAGCCTCCGACGAACTCCGCGCCGCGGTGGCGTCGGCGCGTGCGGCGACCGAGTCGTTCCGCGACTGGGTGGCCACCGAAGCGCCCGGGCGAATCGGCCCTTCGGGCGTCGGGAAGGCTCATTACTCGTGGTCCCAGAAGAACGTCCACCTCGTGCCCTATGACTGGGACACCCAGGTCGTCCTGCTGACCCGTGAGCTGGAACGCGCTCAGGCGGGGCTGCGCTACGAGGAGTTCCGCAACCGCTCCCGGCCGCCGCTGGAGCCCGTGGCGAGCGCAGAAGCATTCGCAGCGCTGGGACAGCAGCGCATGCGAAAGCTCACGGATTTTCTCATCGACGGCGGACTGGTCCCCGACAAGCCCGCGTACCGCGACGCGCTCATGCAGCAGGTGGGGAGCTACCCCGGTGCCGGGCAGCGCAATTTCTTCCAGCACACGGCAGTGCGCGAACCGCTGGGGCTCTATTCACACTGCTATCACTGGATCGAACTGGCCCGGCTCGAGAACGAGCCGCACGCGAGCCCAGTGCGCCGCGAAGCGCCCCGCTACAACATCTTCGACACTCGCTCTGAGGGCCTCGCCACTGCGATGGAGGAAATCCTCATGCACGCGGGGCTCTATGACGACCTTCCGCGCGGCCGCGAGATCGTCTGGGTGATGCTCGCCAATCGAGCCGCGCGCGGCCTCGCTTCACTGCGCGTGCAGGCCAACGAGATGACCCTGGCGGAGGCGGGCCGGTTCCACGCGGAATGGACTCCACGGGGGTGGTCCGAGTCGCAGAGCGACCTGGTGGCCTTCGAACAGTTGCTTTACCTGCGTCAGCCCGGCTACGGCACGAGCTACATCGTCGGCAAGTTGCAGTTCGACCGTCTACTTGCCGACACCGCACAGGCGCGCGAGATCCGGGGCGAGCCCTTCGCTTTCGCGGAGTTCTTCCGCGCCGTCGCGAGCGAAGGCATCCTGCCTTTCGCCCTCATCGAAGAGCCGCTCAAGGCGCCGGCGCGTGCGCGCTGACTAGGTGTCGCCCCCCACATCACGGATTGAAATTGCTATACGGCCCGCCCGCGCGGTCGTACGTGTTGCCGAAGTCATCCTGCGTGATGTGCGCGATGCCGTTGTCCGGAATGAGGATCAGATCCTTGTCGAGCACCGGCGCCCGGAACTTCCAGCCGGAGGGAAGCTTCAGGCGGTTACCAAGGGTCCCGAGGTCCTCAAATTTTTGGTCGGGCCGGGTGATGAGGCTCATGGATTTCATGACCCACGGATTGCCCTCTGCGTCTTCCAGAATGAACACCTGCGTGCCCTGGTTGAAACCGAATTTCGTGTGGCGCCCAACAGTGATGTTTTTGTAGGCGGCTTCACCAGGCTTTAGGCTGAGTCCCTTCAGGTCCAGCCAGTTCACCCAGCGGGCTTTCATGCCCTCGAAATCCAGCTCATTGCCCATCTCGACTTCGATCCAATCCAGCGTCCACAAACGAGGACCGTTCTTGAACGCGGCAAGCACATGGTACTGCTCCTTCAGCGACTTGACGTCGACCTTGTCCAGCAGCGCTGCGGCAGAGGAATCCCCGGTGGTCGCGCCGCCGTTGAGACCCGTGGTGTTATAGACGTTCGCGCTCAAATCCTTGGTGATCGCGTTCCCGCCGATGAGGAACATCTCCGTATAGCGCTGACCGCGTACGCCCTTGAATGTGAACGGCTTGGCGCCAGCTCCATCGTTCGGCAGGGTCACGACCAGCTTGGGGTACATGATGCCGCCGATCGCGGCGACCACGGCGACGATGCCAAGGGGTATCGCGAGCTTGAGCTGCTTCGTCATCGCACCCTCCTGCGGCTACCAACGCCACGTTTCCGCCTCGCCGCGGTGCCGCTCCAAATGCATCCTGTATGCCTGCCCGCTGGTTGGGTGCGTCTGGTACCAGTCGGCGAAAAGGGCCGAAGCCTTTGCGCTCCAGGGGCCGTTGCCGCAAAAAGAGGTCGCCAGAGTGCGCCGCCGCACAGGCGGGGTCAGGTCGTTTCGCCGAGCAAGTAGAGGCGCGGACCTCCTAGGACAGTATCCCCCCTCCGGCGTCGGTGAGTTGCGACGCGCAGGACAAACCACGAACGAGAGATGAGTGCCGCGCACGAAGGCGAGCGCATTCGTCGTTCTCGCGCCGACCTACTCGCTCGAGCCGCTTAGGTCGAACTTTGAGTGCGCTCGCCCTTCTCGGGGCATCTTCGATGCGAGGATCGCCAGGCGCAGGCGGCCGTTGATGCCCTGTACCGCGCCGTCAGCGTCAACGGCTGCAGCTGTGGCTATTTTTTTACGACGCTGACGGCCGCCGACACCAAGCAGGCAAGCCCATTCGAGCTCTCGCCGTCGAAGGCGCTGTACCACCGCTACCCACAGGGGGCGGGGTACGCCTTGAGACCAGGCCTCGGAACGTGCTTGTAACTGGCGCCATGGGAGCTCGCTCTTGGATCGCGCTGCTGCTCTCGCTGGCGGGTTGCATCGGGTCAATCAATAGCCCTCAGGCACCCGCATCGTCGCCAGCAACGCCGCCGACACAGATGCCGAGCGGCCGCTACGTGTGCAACGACAAGATTCACCCCGCGGTGACGCAGGCCCGACGGCTGACCGCGGTGGAGTACCAGAACGCCATCTCGGACTTGTTCGACGGCCGCCTGACTCCCAGCACCAACTACCCGGGCTCGGCGGGTAAGTCGGTCACGGGCTTTTCGACCGAGGCGGTCCTCAACGACATTGGAACGGGCGGAGCCGAGCAATTGATGTTCGCGGCGGAAGACGTGGCTCTGCAGCTACCCGCGGCGCTGGCTCAGATGACTCCCTGTGCAACGTCGGCCCCCAATGAAAGCTGTGTGAACACCTTCCTCGATGTCTACGGCACCCGTGCCTACCGGCGGCTGCTGTCGGCTGCCGAGCGCACCGAGCTGCTGGACGAATACCGGGCCGGAGTGGCCTCGGGCGCCAGCTTCACCGAGTCGATGGCCATGCTGGTGGACCACCTACTGCAGATGCCGCAGTTCTTGTACGTGGCCGAAGGAGCCGCCGGCACGGGGCGACCGCTCAACGGCTACGAGCTGGCTAGTCGGCTGTCGTTCATGCTGACGGATTCGATACCCGACGACGCGCTGCTGGCGGCCGCACCCAGCCTGACCGACCCGGCGACGCTCACCGCCCAGGCCACCCGGCTGTTGGCTTCGACCAAGGCCAACACCACCATCGCCCGGTTCTTTCGGGAGTGGACGGGCACCACCCAGGTGGCGCCGGCTGACAAGAACCAGGTCGCTTTCCCCTTCTTCGACGCAGCGTATGCCCAGTCGATGAACCAATCCTTCGACCGGTTCGTGGTCGATCAGGTACGCAGCCAGGGCACCTTGCGCACTCTGTTGCGCAGCACCGACGCCTTCGTCGACTCGACTATGGCCTCGTTTTTCGGAGTAACCGCTCCGCCCCAAGGCCAGTGGGCTAAGGTCTCGCTGGACGGCCAGCGCTACTCAGGGGTGGTGACGCAGCCGGCGATGATGGCCTCGCTGGCTCACGAGAGCGAGACGTCGTTCGTCTTTCGCGGCCGGTTCATTCGCAAACACCTGCTGTGCGAGAACCTGGGGACTCCGCCGGCCGACGCGCAGTCGATTTTTGGCTCACTTCCTCTGCCGCCCAACCCCACCGGCAAGGACATCTCGGCGGTGGTGGTCGCCCGTCCCGAATGTTCAGGGTGCCACGCACTGATGAACCCGGCCGGGCTGGCGTTCGAACAATTCGACGCAGTGGGCCGGTACCGCACCAGCTACAGCAGTGGCAAGACCATCGACCCGTCGGGCGTACTGCCCAGCGTCGGGGCGAGGCCGGGAGTTGCTGCGCACGATCTGTCGTTTGCCGACCAGACGTCGATGATGGAGCAACTGACGAACGAACCCCTGGTCGCCGACTGCCTGGCGACCCAGGTGTTTCGCTTCACCTTCTCACGAATGGAGACGCCGGCCGACGCCTGCGCGATTCAAGCCATCGGCGATGCGCTCACTGCATCGGGCGGAACGCTGAGCCAGGCCATCATGGCGATGACTACCACCGACGCGTTCACCCACCGGAGTGACCTGTGAGCCAGCGAATCGATCGCCGCCGCTTCTTGATCGGCTCGGCTGGCTCGCTCTTGGCCCTGCCGATGCTCGAGGCCCTGGCGCCGCGCACCGGGTTTGCCCAGACCGCGGCACCTCCCAAACGCCTGGTGGTGGTCTTTCACCCCCACGGCCGTGTTGTAGGGCCGGGCAGCAACGAGAACTGGTCCCCGGCTTCCGCCACCGGCCCGCTGCCGCCCGTGGGGACGGCGCCCAGCGGCGCGTTGGCGGCCCTGGCGCCGATTAGCAATGAGATCGTCACGCTGTCGAACATCGACAACATCGTGCGGCACACCTCGGGCGACGCCGACGGCCACGCCAGCCCCAGCGCCACCTGCATGACGTGTGTGGTACCCAACGGCGGCACCGCTCGAGGGCCGGCGCTCGACTACGTGGCGGGCCTGCGGCTGCGCTCGAGTCCGGCTCAGAGGATGGCCATCGTCATCCCCGCGCAAGCGGCGCCCTTCGACAACTCGGTCACGGAGAACAACGTCTTCTTGGGACCCAACGGGACGCCTGGCAACTACCAGGCCATCGACCCGGTGCAGCTGATTTCCGACCTCTTCGCCTCGGTGCAGGCTGGCCCACCGCCACCACCGCCGCCGACGCCCACCTTGATAGACCGCCTCACCGCCCGGCGCGGTAGCATTCTCGACGGCGTCGCCGCGGGCTTCACCAGTTTTCGCGCCGGCCTAAACTCAGCTGACCAGGCGCGCCTCGACCAGCACGCTCAATTCATTCGCGACACCGAGCTGCGCTACCCCGCGGTGCCACCCACCCCGTCGCCCGCCCCGCTGAGTTGTGCGCCGCCGTCGGCGAGCTCGGTGCCGAACTACAACTGGCCCGACTTTCGAAAAGGCGAGCACGACGACGTCTTCGCGCAGACCCAAATCGAGACCCTGGTGCAGGCGCTGGCCTGCGACGTCACCCGCACCGCTAGCTTGAACTTTTGGCCACAATACGACCCCGGCTTCGTTACCGAGTTCGCGCCAGCGACCAGCCCATACATTGCCGGCAACTGGCACGCCAGCATTCACGGCGATGGCAGCCCCAATGACCCCAGCCCCGGCAGCCTCACGAAGGGCTTCGGCTTCTACGCCAAGTACTACACCAAGCTGATTCAGCGCCTTGCCGCCATTCGCGATGTCGACGGCAGCCGGCTGCTCGACAACACCTTAGTGGTGTGGGTGAGCGACTTGGGCTACGGCTCGGCGCACTACTGCTACAACTACCCGGTGGTGCTCGCGGGCATGAAGAGCGCCTTCCCCAAGGGGCAAGGGCGGCATGTGGTGGGCCAGGTCAACTCGCTGGGCGACCTTTACGCTCAAGTGCTGCGCATGCTGGGTGGCTCCGACACCACCTTCGGCTCGACCGGCACGCTGGCCAGCGCCGCGGGGTCAACCAGCATCAACTTCATGACGCAGCTGGGTCGCCCGGGACTGATCACCAAAGACACGCCGCTACACTTCGGCCCACTCGACTTGTAGGTTTGCGCTACGCACAACCCGATACAGTCGGACCCGCCGCTGAGCAGTTCGCGGGGAAGCCCTTCTGAACCCGCGTCGAGGCCACCGGACTCGACGGCCTCTGGTTCCACGACCTCCAAGCGGATTGTCTTCACACCGCGGGAGACGCGTGCCGGTGCTGCCTGGGAGCTCCGGACGGCGGTGGGCCTACCGTCCGCCGAGGAGCTCGAGCTCCTCTAGGCGCAGCGCGAGAGCGCCACCGAGGAGGAGCTCCTCAAAGTCTTCCGTAAACAACCGGGCCCATCTTCCACGACGGCCCAACGGGCCTCCAAAGAGGCGACCGGGGCCCTGACGCTCTAACGGGAGTTGCGGGGGCAGGATTTGTCCACCTCGCTCCCTGCACGGGTGGCTGCTCTCGCCGAGCTGGCGCCCGGGGCCGACTACGCGGCGCTGCGCGCGCTCTGGTGGTTCCCCAGGGCCGTCTAGGTCGGCCGTGTCTAGGTCGGCCGTCGCTCTCCTCGACCGAAGGTGCTACGAGTGCCGCTGATTCACGGCGATGGGACCGATTGCTGTCCCACAGGGGGGGACGGTCTGACCTATGCGGCTCCACATCCTCAGCATATTTGCGGTGGCATCCGTCGCTGCGTGCGGCACTAGCAATGGTGGTGGGCCGAACGCCGTTTGCGATGGCGGAATCTCCACCGGCACCGCTCAGCCTCCGTGGGCGGACCAGCGGAGATTTGGCCCTTCCCGAGCGGCTCCCTCACCGTGACGCTCGCGCCGCTTTTCAGCACTGACGGAGGCGCCACCGTCAGCGTGACATTTGCGCCTTCCGAACTGAATACACCTCAGAGAGTGTGGCCGGACAATCTCGGCTCGGGCGGCTGCCAACAGCGCGGCGCCCGCTACTCTTCAGGCACGTTGGGCTGAGGTTGCTGCTTACTTCGAGCCGATTCTGCTCACGCCCTGCGAGGGCCGTGGGTCGGCCGTGACAAGCTGTTCAAGCCGCTTCGCCTGCTCAAACTGCCAAAAAGTTGCGGGGGCACGGTTTGCCCTAATGACTCCCTGCGCATCGTGGCGTCGACGGCGGACCTGTTTACGGGCAAAGGCCGACTCGCCTTGCGCGCGGTGGCCATGCGGCCGGCCGCTTAGGCCCCGGCGCTGGGCGGCGGGTCCGATGGCAGATGGAGTTGTCCCCACGCTCGGAACCAGTAGAAGAGGGCAGTGTGCAGTCCCCAGACGAACTGCACGCTGCCCGGGTGGATGATGAGGTCCATGAACCTGGCGTCGTCGTAATTCCTCTGGAAATGGCAGACCCCGTGGCGGTAGCGCTTCAGCGTCTTCACCAGCGCGTCCGCCAAGAGCGGGTCAATCGTGGCGTCGCTGAACCCGACGTCCCGCCGGCCCTCGACCACCACGTAGAGCGCCGAGTACCAGAAGCAGGCCGCGATGAACATCGGGTGCGCCACTGCGTTCGCGCCCCAGGACGTCAGGTGGATCGAGCCCGTCTTGCTCAAGCTTGTTTGTTTTTTTCATCCCATGTCTTCGGTTCCCACAGCTCAATCTTATTTTCCTCGGGGTCGAGGAGCCACGCGAACTTTCCGTTCTCGTGTGACTCGGGGCCTTTGATGATTTCGATCCCCGCGCTCTTCAGCCGAGTCAGTAGCGCAGCCAGGTCATCGACTCGGTAGTTGATCATGAAGCGCGCACTGCTCGGATTGAACCATTTGCTGTCCTTCTCCGCGACGTGCCAGACGGTGAGGCCTTTGTCCTCGGCGATATCAGCCGGCCACTTCAGTACCGCGCCCCCCCAATCCTCGAGCGGGATTCCGAGGTGCCTCTGGTACCAAGCCGACAGCGCTTTGTGATCGTGGTTGGAGAGAAAGAAGACGCCCCCGATGCCGGTCACCCTTGCCATGAGCAGCTTGTACCGCGCGGAGGGCACGACCGGAAGGGGGCCTTCACGGCGCTCAACGACTCGTGCCCCATGTGCGCTTCGCTGAATCCGCCTGCGGGGGAACGCCAGTCTCGGCGAACGTCGTCGAAGACAGGTTTCCCGAACTCACCCAGGTGCCAGCAGAGCCGGGCCACGATGCCGTCTCAGCCTCGCTCTTGTTAGGTCTGCCGCCCGCGCGAGACTGTACCGGGAATGACGCTTGACGACCTCCTCCGAGAGCACGGGCCTGCCCTGTGGAGGGTGATTGCCGGTTACACCCAAGCCGGTGCGGAGCGGGACGATCTGACCCAGGACGTCCTCGTTGCCGTATGGCTGGCGCTGCCCCATTTTCGCCGCGAAAGCTCGGCGCGGTCGTTCGTCCTGCGCATCGCACACAACCGCGGTCTCTCGCATGCCTGGCGCCGCGCGAGGCTTCCGTCGCCGGACGCTGAGTCGGTGGAGGTCGCGGACCCACGGCCTGGAGCGGACGAGCACATAGCGACGAGCGAGCGCGCTGAACAGTTTCTGCGCCACCTGCGGACGTTGCCCCTCGGCCAGCGCGAAGTTCTAGCCCTTGCACTCGAAGGCCTTCCTCACACGGAGATCGCCGAGATTGTCGGCATCACTGCAGAGAACGTCGCTGTTCGTCTCAGCCGCGCCCGCGAGGCGATGCGCCGCTCGATCGAAAGGGAGGAAGCAGCATGACCGATGTCGAATGGAAGTCCTGGCAATCCACCTGGGCCGGTGCCACGGGTCCACTGCCCGACGTCCGCGCCCGAGCACAGCGCGAGGTGCGGCTACATAGGCTGGCCAGCGTGGTCTTCTTCCTGCTCGTCGCGATCGCGGTTGCCGCCTCCAGCGTACCCTTCACCGATCGTTCGAGCGCCGTACGCTCGATTGGCTGGATCTTCATCGCCTTCATCGCCGCCATGTCGATCGGCTATTTCTTCATCCGGCGGGGCATCGACCTGACTCGGAACGGGAATCCGCGCGACGCCCTTGGGTTCTTAGAGCGCCGCCTGCGCTTCGAACGCGCTACCGCTCACCTCGTGCGCTGGGCCTACGCTGGCCTCTGCGTTGCCTTCGTGTTCGTCTTCCCGCATGTCGTCGCTGGGCACTCGGCGCCCCGGCTGGAGATGGCCATCTCCTTCCCCCTTATGTTCGTTCTCTTCGTCGTGACCTTTTCCGCCCCCTGGTGGGTCGCGCGTAGAAACCGCCGCCACGAAGAGGAGATCGGCCACTGGCGCCAGTGGATGGACGAACAGCACCTCTGACGGGGAGCTTCGTCACCCGCATCCGGGACGTCGGATTGCCGGTTCTGACCAAAGCCCCACCGGCAAATAACGGTGGGGCTTCAGGTCGTCGGAGTTGCGGGGGCACGGTTTGCCCTACTGACCCCCTTCGCATCGTGGCGTCGACGGCGGACCTGCCCACGGGCAAGGGCCGTCTCGCCCTGCGCGCGGTGGCGATGCAGACGGCCGCGTAGGACTGCCTCCGACAAAACGGCCCAAGCTGCCCGGTCCAGTGGCATTCGAGAACACCGTAATGCAGCGGCGTCGGCAAGCTACGGCGTCTTTTCCAACAAGCACAGTTCGAACCGCGCTAAGAGTTTTCTGACTCTCCAGGAGGACCATTCATGGCAACAAGTTTAGAGACCATCCGCGCCGTCTATGCAGCGTTCGCCCGCGGGGATATTCCCGCGGTCCTTGGAGCGCTCGATGCAAGCGTGAAGTGGACGGAGGCGGAGGGCTTCCCTTACGGGGGGACCTATTCTGGGCCCGAGGCGGTTCTGCAGAACGTCTTCATGAAACTCGGGACGGAGTGGGAAGGCTTCTCCGCTGTTCCCCACGATTTCGTCGTCGACGGTGACACGGTCGTTGCGCTCGGGACGTATGGCGGCAAATTCAAGGCGACTGGCAAACGAATCTCGGTTCCGTTCGCGCACGTCTGGAAGCTTCAAAACGGCAAGGTGCGAACGTTCTGGCAGCACACCGACACCGCCTTGGTCCAAAAGGCGTTGCGATAGCTCCGGAGTTCTGCCTCGTAGGGCACGTCAAACTGACGGGCCATACGCCGGTGCCTGCTAGAAACGAGCCGCGCCCCGCTAGGCGCGGCGCCAGTGGCCGGGCACCCATTTCCACCCGTGGTGAGTGGTCTGCCATTGGCCGGGCGCCCAGGCGTAGCCCGACCGGGGGGCTGACCAGGTGCCCACTACCCAGACGTAGCGGTGGCCGCTCCAATGCCAGTACCCCGGAATCCAGACTACCCCGGCGTAGGGTGGCGGCGGCTGTCTCTCAGGCAACGCTGCCGGCGGAGCTTCGCCGACAGTGACGCTGTAGGCTGGCGGAGGCATGTAGACGGTGGGGGCGGTGGACGGGGCGGGCGTCCAGTGGCCTTCACGGAAGTACCAGGCACCCTCCCTCTGGACCCAGCGCGCCGGCACCCACGCGTAGCCCGGGCCGGGAGGGCGCGCCCAGTGGCCCGAAATCCAGACGTAGGAGCCTTCCTGCCAACGCCAGTGGCCCGAAATCCAGACGTGCCCGTGCTTCGGCTGAGGAGGGCGAGTCTCGACGCGCTCGGGCGGGGGCGGAGCGTGCACTTGGATGGAAACTTCGGGGGGCTCGCCCACCCAGGTGGCGGACGCCGTGGCTTGCGCCAGAGCGCCACACGCGAGCAGCGAGCAGGCGACCGTGAGGACACGCAACATGGGAAGGCTCCTTTGGACTCGGCGTCGTCGTGGATTCGTCGTCCTCAGCCGCTGGGCCCCGGCACTCGCATCCCGAGGCCGTGCAGCGGCCTGCCCCGTCTAACGTACGCCGAGCGTCTCAGCGACCGACGAGGCCCCGTACAGCGCGTGGAGGCCGAAGCGGACGACTGGGACAGCGTGGCGGCTTCCGTCGGCCGCGGCCACCTCATCGTCCGTGACTGCAAGGCCCCTACAGCCGCAGCCGGCTGCCGTGCAGGGGCCAACCCCGTCCAATTCGTGCAGGCCCGCCGGGTGTCCACAGTCGCACGGCTTAGCCTTCTTCTTGTCCTCGACAACTTCGGCTTCCATACGGAACAAGGTAGGGCGTAATGGGGTTGGCGGGTAGTGGCCCAGCGCTCCCATCGGCAGCAGCCGCCGCATCCGGACGCTCTCTACCCGCAGCTCGTGTCGCTCCACTGCCGGCCGCCGAACGCGCGGAGCTGCTCGAGGTGCTAGGCGACGTTGTGGATGAATGTTGGGTCTGGCTGTGGACGGGCTGAAGGCACGCCTCACCCGGGCTAGCCAGGCGGTCCCACCAGCCGCACCGCCCGGTGTGGCCGTCGGGGGCCGGCTCCAGATGCGCACCTCGCAGCAACACGACGTGGGAGGGACGCCGGGCTTCGGCGGGGGCCTCGAGAAAGGCGCTCGGGTCGATCGTCGCGCCGCCGCGCCCCTATGAAAATCACACAACAGCTGGCCGGACCGCTGCTCAAGTGACCCGCTCCTGTGCTTGGCCGACGCGCAACGCCACATTGCCGCCTCCGGAGCCGAAGGCCACTGGTTCGAGCCAGTATCGCGCGTTGCAAAGAGCTGCCGAAGGGGTTGAGCTTTCCGGTCCGCTGTGGAGTCGAAAGACCTTCGCCGTCCGGGTTCGAAGCCTATCTGTCTTAATTTGGATTCAGGGCACCACCACTTGGCGCGCCGAACCGCAGGACCCGCCGAATGCTCCTGAGGAGGCGCGCCACGAGCGGAGGACGGCAGCCAGAACTCGAGCGCGGTTTCGCGATAAGAGCAAGCGCCGTGACGGGCGGCCTCCCGAAAGTCGGCGCGTAACCGTGCGTTATTGCGAGAAGATCGCGAGGTCAAAAAGAAAAATACCGCGTTATGTCGAGAGCTGCTCGTCTGCTCCGACCTCTGGGTGACGCCGGGACAGGCCCGGCCAGAACAGCGGAGACCGACCATGACCACCTCGATCACGACCTTCCTCACGTACGACACTCAAGCCGAAGAGGCCGCGAAGCTCTACACCTCGCTCTTCGGCGGAACGATCAAGGAGACGATGCGCTACCCGGCCGGCGGGCCGCGAGCGGACGGCGCCATCCTCTCGTTGACATTCGAGCTCTTGGGGCAGACGTACATCGCGCTGAACGGCGGCCCCAGTTTCACTTTCGCGCAGGGCTTCTCGCTCATGGTGCAGGTTGACACGCAAGCGGAGATCGATCGGCTCTGGAACAAGCTGACGGAGAACGGCGGCAAGGAAGTGCAGTGCGGGTGGCTCGTCGACAAGTTCGGCGTGTCCTGGCAGATCGTCCCGAAGCAGCTCAGCGGAATGCTCTCGGACAAAGACATTGCGAAGTCGGGGCGCGCGATGAAGGCGATGATGGGAATGCGGAAGCTGGATCTTGCAAGGCTACAGTCCGCATTCGACGGCTGAGGACGTGACGAAGGAGACCCGACGATGAAGTTCATGCTGATGATGCACGCGCCGCGCGGCAACGGCGACTATCAGACCAACCAGTGGAAGCCCGAGGAGTTCCGGGCCAACATCCAGTTCATGATAAACCTCAACAAGGGCCTGGTGAAGCCGGCGAGCTCCTCGGCGCGGAAGGCCTCGCGCCTCCCGGCCAGGCACGCATCGTCCGCTCGAACGGAGGCGCTCCCGAGGTGACGGACGGCCCCTTCGCCGAGTCCAAGGAGTTCCTCGTGGGCTTTTGGATCGTCGACGTGGAGAACGCGGAGCGCGCGTATGCCATCGCAGGTAAGGCGTCGACCGCACCCGGCCCGGGTGGGAAGCCTCTCGGCATCAAGATCGAGGTGCGTCAGGTGATGAGCGGACCGCCCGAATCACCGTAGAACCTTTGCCCCGCGATGAAAACGACTGGCGAGCACCTGCTCCGCGAGCTTGCGCCGCAGGTGCTCGTCGCCATCGTCCTTCGCTACGGCGACTTCGATGCCGCGGAAGCCGCCGTGCAAGAAGCCCTCACCGCGGCTGCGTTCCAGTGGCCTCGCACCGGCGTGCCCGAAAACCCTCGCGCGTGGCTCATTCAGGTTGCCGCTCGGAAGCTCACCGATCGGATCCGGTCCGAGTCTGCGCGCCGCCGGCGCGAAACGAAGATCGTCCTCGAGACGCCGCCGGGAGAGAAAGTGGTACCGCCGCCCGACGAAGCACCCGTGGAAGAGGACGACACGCTCGCCCTTCTCTTCATGTGTTGCCATCCGGCGCTCACGCGGCCGTCCGCGATCGCCCTGACGTTGCGCGCGGTGGGGGGTCTCACCACGATGGAGATCGCGAGCGCGTTCCTCGTGCCCGAGGCGACGATGGCGCAGCGAATCAGCCGCGCCAAGCAGAGCATCAAGAGCTCGGGCGTCGGCTTCGCGTTGCCGCTGCCGGAAGCGCGAAGCGCGAGCCTCGGCGCCGTCCTCCACGTCCTCTACCTCATCTTCAACGAGGGCTACGCCACGAGCTCGGGGAGAGCGCACCAGCGTGTGGACCTCGCGAGTGAAGCGATCCGCCTCGCCCGCGCGGCGCATGAGCTCGTCCCGGACAGCGGCGAGGTGAGCGGCCTCCTCGCACTCATGCTCCTCACCGACGCGCGGCGCGCCGCGCGGTCGGGACCGGATGGCGAGATCGTCCAGCTCGACGAGCAGGATCGGTCGCTCTGGAGCAAGGAGGCGATCGCCGAAGGCGTGCAGCTAGTCACCGACGCGATGACGCGTGGCCCGGCGGGCTCGTATCTGCTGCAGGCCGCCATCGCGGCCGTGCATGACGAAGCGGCGCCCGCCGAAAACACGGACTGGCCGCAGATCGTCGCGCTCTACGACGTGCTGATGCATATGTCCGACAACCCGATGGTCGCGTTGAACCACGCCGTCGCCGTCGCGATGATGCGAGGGCCGGCCGAAGGCCTCGCCCTCCTCAAGAAGCTCGATCGCGATCCGCGGATCAAGGATCACTACCGCCTCGATGCGGTGCGCGGCCACCTCCTCGAGCGCTCGGGAGAGATCGAGGCCGCCCTGACCTACTACGAAGCGGCGGCCGAGAAGACTGCGAGCATCCCGGAGCGCGATTACCTGCTCCTTCAGATCAGGCGTCTGCGATTCCTGCATGCGCACTGAGCGGACAACCGCGGCGGCACGCTCCAGTGCGGGCCCTGTCCACACGCCCGAGCTTCGCCAGAAGGTCCTGGAACGGAAGGATGAGCGGGACCAAGGTACTTTCGAGCGTGGCGTGGCGTGCCGCCCAGTGAAATGACGGACGACTTGTCAGCGTCCACTCCAGAAATACCGAAGCCCCGCTACGTAACGTCTAGCGGGGCTTCGGCTTTCAGAGTTGCGGGGGCGTGCTACCGGATTATTCAGAGACCGGGTGGATGCCAATGGAATTCGTGACCGGGCGATCTGCTGGCTGACAGCACCTATCCGTCGGAGTGCCACCCTCGGCGTCCACCTTGGCAAAGGGACTGAGGGCGTAACAGGCCGTAACGGGCAGTTCCAAGTCGGCAGAATCACAGACCGAGGCGCAACCTGGACGTCCAGCCCGTTACGCCGAGGTGGTGGGAAAAGTGGTGGAAAAACGAAGAGGCACTAAAACAAACCCACGGCCTTTGGCCTGACGAGCGTCGCGGGTGCCGATCTCGCGCAAACCGCGGTGGCCCCTTCCCGCGGCGCTCAGCGCCCGGGATCGAATCATCATCGATCTCGCTCGGCGCAAGTTGCGCGACACCCGGGTCGAGTTCGGCGACGCTGTGCGCGC
>JADGRA010000018.1 GCA_017881265.1 Myxococcaceae bacterium
CGTCACTCACCGGTCACCTCGTGTTCTCGACCGTTCACACCAACGACGCCGCCGGCGGCATCACCCGCCTCATCGACATGGGGATCGAGCCGTTCCTCGTGGCGTCGTCGCTCGTCGGGCTGCTCGCTCAACGCCTGGTGCGCAAGCCCTTCTCGTGAAGCCCGAGCTTGGAGAGGTCCAGCTGGAGGTTTCCCGAATCCAGGATACGCATGACCACCTTCTCGCCGAAGATGCACGGCAAGGTGTTCACGCGAAGGTCGACGGTCTTCCCTTGCGGGGTCTTGAGCTTGATGCGCCCATCCTGGGGCAGGCGTCGCTCGGAGATGTCCAGGTTGGCCATGATCTTCAGACGGCTGATGATGGCCATCCTCAGCTTCATCGGAGGCTTCATCACATCGTACATCACGCCGTCGATCCGGAACCGGACCCGGAAGTCCTTCTCGTAGGGCTCGACGTGGATGTCCGAGGCGCCCTTTCGGATGGCGTCCATCAACACCAGGTTCACCAGCTTGACGACCGGTGCGTCGTCGGCAGCACGGGCGGCATCGTCCACATCCTCAGACGCGGCCCCTGCGAGTTCGACCTCGTCGTCTCCCACGGAGCCGACGATTTCCTCGAGTGAGGGCCCCTTCTGCGCATAGTAGCGCTCGATGGCCTCGCGAATGGAGACCTCCGAGGCCACCACCGCTTCGATGTTGTAGCCGGTGGTGAACTTGAGGTCGTCGACCGCGAAGATGTTCGATGGGTCCGCCATCGCGACAATCAACGACGGTCCGGCGCGGTTCACCGGAATCACCACGTGCTTCTGGGCGACGTCCTTCTTGACCAGCTTGATGATTTCCGGATCGATGTCGAAGTCTTTGAGGTTGATGGCCGGAACGCCGTACTGCTTCGACAGGAAGTCGGTGAGTTTGTGCTCCTCGATGGCGCCCGTCTTGATGAGCGCCGTGCCCATGCGGGACCCGGACCGTTGCTGCTCTTCCTGGGCCTTGCGCAGCTGCTGGACGGAGATCAGGTTCTCGCGGACGAGGAGCTCACCGAGCCGACCGGACATGCCTATGTCCTATCACGGGCGGCCTGACGGCGACCGTTTCCGTACCAGTGTGAGGTGAACGAGGGGTGTGTGGAGGAGGAAGACAGCCCCGCACTAAGGGCCCCGAAAAAAGGGTGTCAACCGGCCGACGCAGCGACCACCGCCCGCGCTGCCTCGACATCGCGCCGAATCTGCGCGGCCAGTTCCGGTACCGACCCAAATCTCTGCTCTGGACGAAGGCGCTCCAGAAAAGCCACCCGCACCGGCTGGCCATACAGGTCGCCCGACCAGTCGAGCAGGTGCACCTCGAGGGTGACGCCCGTCCCGGCAAAGGTGGGCCTGGCGCCCACGTTGGCGGCGCCACCTCGCCAGCTCGCCCCCTCCGAGGCGCCAAGCCGCACCCGGACCGCGTAGACGCCCGCACCCGGGCGTATCTCCGCCTCGGTGTCAACGTTGGCCGTCGGCCAGCCCAGGGTCCGCCCACGGCCGTCTCCGCGGACGACGACGCCGTCCAAGTCGAAGGCTCGCCCGAGGAGGGCCCGGGCGGCGGAGACTCGGCCCTCGAGGAGGTACTCGCGGATGCGGGAGCTGGACGCGACCACCCCTTCCACCGTGACCGGCTCCACCACGTGGACCTGGGCGGACCGGGCCAGCGCCGCCTTCCGGAGGCTGGCCACCGTCCCCGAGCGACGGGCGCCGTAGGTGAAGTCCTGCCCCACCACCAGGTGCGCGACCCGAAGGCCGTCGAGCAGGGAGGCCTCGAAGTCCTCAGCCGAGGTGGTGGCGTAGGCCGGCGTGAAGGGCAGCACCACCGCGGCGGCCAGCCCCGAGGCGGCGAACAGCTCGATCTTGCGGCTGAGGGTAGTGATGAGTTTCGGCGCCAGCTCCGGTTGGAGGATTTTCCCCGGGTGCGGGTTGAAGGTGAGCGCCGCCGGACGTCCCAGCGTCCCGGCGAGCTGGAACAGCGCCTGGTGGCCCAGGTGGACGCCGTCGAAGTTGCCGAGGGCGAGCGCGGAGCCAGCCAGCTCGGAAGCCTCGGAGAGCGCGTGGAAGACCTTCATTGCGGCGCCCTGTCTAGCGTATAGGCCCTGCACTGTTCCAATGACGCGGGGACCTCTTCTGCGGCCCGAGCCAGCTGGCCGGGCCTTCACCGAGCTGCTCACGCCGCCGGACTGGGCGGCCGTCTTCGGGCGGGCCGGGCCGCTGGAGCTGGAGCTCGGCTCGGGCGCCGGCGGCTTCGCCCTGGCCTACGCGGCGCTGCACCCGGAGGTGAACTACGTCGCCATCGAGTGGCGGAAGAAGTATGCACGGGAAGTGGAACACCAGGCGCGTACCCGTGGACGGTCCAACCTCCGGGTGGTGGAGGCCGATGCACGTGCCGTGGTACCTCGCCTCTTCGCCCCCGCCTCGCTGGCCGCCATCCATTTCCAATTTCCGGACCCCTGGTGGAAACGCTCGCACCAGAAGCGCCAGCTGCTTTCCCTGGAATTCGCGACCTTGCTCTTCACGCTTCTGGCGCCCGGTGGGCTGTTCGACCTGCGCACCGACGTTGAGGACCGGGGCCGGGCCATGCTCGACACGCTGGAGGCGGTCGGTCTCACCAATCCACTGGGCCGCGGCGCCTTCCATCCGAGCGACCCCGAGGAGCCGGTGAGCAGCCGAGAGCGGCGGTACCTCGCCTCGGGCGAGCCGGTGTACCGGGCGCGTCTGCGCAAGTCCCCTCTTGTGCACACCCCCGCCGCGGGCGGACCATCGGTCTCTCCGGCATGACGAAAGCCCACCTCCTCGGCTGCCTGGCCCTTCTTTCGGGCTGCCACTCCGCGCAGGACGAGTCGCCCGAGGCCGCCTACCGCGCCTTCGCCGCGGCGGCCAACAAGGGCGAGGAAGCGGTGGCGTTCGCCCGCCTCACCTCGGCCAGCCAGCAAGCGCTGCGCGGCCGGCTGGCCGGGCTGTCGGCCGCCAGCGGGGGGTCGCTCCGCGAGGAGGCGCCCAGCATCGTCTTCCGGGCTGGGCGCGGCGCGCCCATCACCGCCGTGCAAGTGTTGAAAAAGGAGCAGGACCGCGCCACGGTGGCGGTTAATACAGGGGAGGCGACGCGGGAGGTGACCCTGCGTCGCGAAGGCGGTGAGTGGCGGGTCGAATTCCCGGTGGCGCCGCCCTAGCGGCGCGCCTCCGGGGGAAGCCTTCGACGGGTTGGCAGGTTGAGGGGACATGATGAACGAGAAGAAGACCCGCCCAGCGCCCTCGGTAGAAGTCATCCGGCGCCCGTCGCTCGCCGGGCCCCCGCGCCCCACCTCGACCCGAGGTCCACCCTCACGGCCGCCCCCCAGCCGGCGTCCACCGCTGCAGCCGCCCACCCCGGAACAAGTCCAGGCGCTCGCCATCCGGGAGCGGGTCCCGGCGCGCATCGCGCGCGGGGAACTCGACGGGAAGATGAAGGCACGCGTCTGGCGCAAGCTTCACGCGGAGGAAGCGAAGCGCTTCGAGGAGGCCTACCAGCTGGTGGCGCACACCCCGGGCCTGGCCCTGGAGGACGCCTTCGCGCTGCTGCAGTCCGGGCTGAGCGTCGAGGAGCTTCGGACGCGACGCGCGCGGACGGCCCGCCGCGTCGACCTGCGCGAGGCTCGCCTCGGGGTGGCCGCCGAGCCGATCGACCGCTGGCTCACCCAGCGCATCGAGGAAAAGACGCCGCTCGCCATCGTGCTCGCCGACCGCACCGTCCTCGACGTGCTGACGGCAGTCCAACCGCTGGCCTTCATCCTCGAGCGGGGGGGACGGGTGGAGAAGCTGCAGGTGGTGCTGCTCAGTCGCGCGTACACCTGGGAGCAGGCCCAGCCGTCGCTGCCGCGCGACGCGCGTCTGGCGCAGCGCCCGGCCCCGGTGGCGCGCGAGCCGGACCGCCGCCCGGTGTCTGACCCTCGACCCCTCCTCGAGCGTCACGGGCAGAGTGTGCACCTCGAGCTCCGCAACGGGCTGGGGGTCGCTCGCCCCCTGCTGGCGGTCGGACCGTATGACGTCCTGGTGGGCGCCGAGGGCGAGGAGTTCCTCGTTCCCCTGCACGCGCTGGTGTCATGGACGGCGGGCAGCGAGGGGCCCCGATGAGATTCCGGCCTCTCCTCAAGTGGTGGCTGGTGCTGGCGGGCGCGGCGCTCGTCCTGCGCCTGGCGGCCGGCGCTTCCCCGGCGCGCGCGCTTGCACTCGGTGCGGAGCCACGGCTGCCGACGGCGGCCCCCTCATCCTTCTGAGGCGCCGCCGCCCCCTTGGCGTGCGAGGCCCGCCCTAGACGTCCGCGGTGGTCGCGCCAGACATGCCGAGCCGCATCTGCAGGCGCGACTGGAGCTTGCGGAGGTCCTCCAAGGAAGCCGGCTGAACGCCGCTCGTCTGCCCGGTACCCAGCGCGGCGGCGACTGCCCGAAGCGCCGACTCGTCGTCGGAGCGAAGCGCCTGAATCAACCCGGCGGCGGTCTCGAAGAGTTCCCGGAGCTCGTCGCCGGAGCGCAAGGAGTGGGTGGGCACATCGCGGCGCCCCTCCGCCAGCTGCTCGAGGAGGCGGCGCACCCGGTACACCGGACCGGCAATCTTGTGGGTGGCAACGATGGAGGCGGCGACGACACCGGCCACGAAGACCAACAGGCTCACCAGCAGCACCCAGGTGGCCCGGCGCTGCTCGCGCTCGAGCGCCGTCCTCTGGGAGAGGACGGCCTGGTGCTCGCGCTGGTAGGCCTCGTCGATGGCCTGCGACTGGCGCTCGAGGGCCGCGGCGAAGGCCGGGTCGTCAAAGCGCTCGAGGAGATTCTTGCCGAGCGCCGCGTTTCCTAGCTCTCGGCTGGCCAGCGCCGCGGATTCTCGCGCTTCCACCGCCCCTTGTGCCTGCTCGGAGAGCGCGGAGGCCGCCCGTGCCAGAAAGACGCCCAGGAGGGCCGCCGCGCACAGGGCGCTAGTGAGCGCTAGCAGGGTGAAGCGGAGCTGCAGCGGTGCATCCAGCAGGTAGTTGCGCAGGTGGCGCTGGGACCGCGGAGCAGCAGGGGCTTCGTCGGGTTCAGCCATGGCAGCCTCCTAGAGATTCCATTCGAATGTCGCGGCCAAATCTTGCAGCAGCCTTGGGACGAGCGCTCGCAGCGCGTCCTCCGGGCGGCCGCCGCTGGCCCGCCCCGTCACCTCGCCGAGCACCTGCTGGTCGGGATAGCTCAGGCACACCATCACGACGGCGACCTCGGAGCCCTTGCGCGCCAGCCGGGTGCGAATCTGGAAGCCCTGCAGCTGGGCTTGGACCAACGCCGCCTTGGCCGCCGCCCGGTCCTCGGCATCGGGCGCCACCTGGACGCCCATCCACCGCAGACGGTTCACCAGCCGCGCGCGGGCCAGCGACAGCAGCGAGGCGTCGGCCGGCGGGTCGCTGTCGTCCACCACCGGCGGCACCGCCACGTACACCTTCGGCCGCCGCGTGCTGACGGCCCGCAGCGTGGCCACTGCCCGCGCCACCTCATCGCGGGCCAGCGCGTCGGTGTCCGTCCCGTGGGCCAGAAGACAGTCCAGGGCTGCCGGGTCGTGCAGGTTGGGCAGGCTGCGCGCGACCGCTGCCCGCACCAGCGGCTCGGGGTCCCCCAGGGCCGTGCACAGGGGTGCCAGCGCGGAGGCTTCCTCGGTTGCCCCCAGGGTGAGGGCGGCCTGCACCCGGGCGCGCGGGTCCTGTGCGGTGGTCAGCTGGCGCACGAGAAAAGACCAGCGCGCATCGGCATCGGCCGACGCGCCGCCGGCCACCAGCAGCACCAGGGCACACAGCGACTGGCGCCGAGAGGAGAGCGCCTTTGCGGCGCCTTGTCTTGCCCACGCGCGTCGGCGGCCGCTCACCGGGCAGGCGCCTCGCCCAGGGTGACCGCGAGTTCCACCCGCCGCCCGTCGCGCAGCACAATGGCCGTCATGGCGTCGCCCGGCTTGCTGGCCGTCAGCGCGAACATGAAGTCCTCGACACTTCCGATGGTGTGGGTGCCGAGTTGCACCAGGACGTCACCCCGGCGCAGTCCGGCCTTCTCCGCCGGAGAGCCAGCCCGCACCGCGGCCAGCAGCACACCGGACACCCCCTTGGGCGGCCCCCCGTAGTCGGGAACGGTGCCGAGGGAGGCCCGCGAGGTGCGCACGTCCCCTGGGGGAGCCGGGGCGGCGACGTGCTGCACGCTGAGGGGTTCCGGGCGAAGCGCCAGCGCACGCAGCACCGCCTGGGCAAAGACGCCCACCTGCGCCGCCCCCGCGGCATTAATCTTGTCCGCCGCGTCCGAGGGCCGGTGGTAGTCGGCGTGCGCTCCGGTGAAGAGATGAAGCACCGGCACGCCGGCCGCGAAGAAGCTGGAGTGGTCGCTCGGGCCGTACCCGTCGCCCCCGGTGCTGCAGGTGAGCCGCGCAGCGGCACACGCAGGCGGCACCAACTCGGTCCATTCCTTGGCGGAGCCCGTCCCGAGGACCAGGAGCCGGTTGTCCCGGAGCCGGCCCACCATGTCCAGATTCACCATGGCTTCCAGGCCGTCGATGTTGACACCGGCGGGCGGGACCCGGACGAAGTGCGAGGAGCCCAGCGTCCCTGCTTCCTCGCCACTGAAGATGACCACCAGGACGTCGCGCCCCAGGGCGCTCCGGTTGGCCTGCAGGCTGCGTGCAAGCTCGAGAACCACGGCGACGCCCGAGGCATTGTCGTCGGCGCCGAGGTGTGGCTGGTGCGAGTCAGGGGCGAGCGAGCTTTTCCCCCCGAGGCCGAGATGGTCGAGGTGCGCTCCGACGAGGACTGCGCCGCGCAGACGCTGGTGCTCAGCCGTGGCGCCTACATCGACCGTGCTGCCCGCGATAACCGTGCGCCGTGGATTTACCGGGTACACCTTGGCAACAGCCGGGGTGAAGGTGGCCTCTACGGGGATGCGGGCCACCAGGTTGGAGGTGGTGGTCCGTTCCTCCAGAAGCTCCACCCGGAGGCGGGCATGCACCGGCTCGCCACGCCCCAGCGCGGCCAGCGCTGGGGCAGCGGCCTCGCGGCCGACGAGGAGGACGGGCAACCCGGCGTCGCCGGTCCCGGTCCCTTCCCGGTCGGGCAGCTGCAGGCTGGCCTCCTTGGGCATGGACCATCCCGTGGCGGCCCCGGGCGGGGGCTGCGGGGCATCCACGACGAGGAGGGCGCGGGCTCCGCGCTCTCGCGCCAGCCACGCCTTGCGCCGCAGGTCGCCATGATGGCGCTGCTGCTCGGCTGCGGCGAAGGAGGGCACTTCGGGGACGAAGCGCCGCACCACCGCCACCTTGCCCTTCACGTCCAAGCCGGCCCAGTCGTCCATCCCCAGCTCGGGTGCGCGCACGCCGTAGCCCACCAGGACGAGGTCCCCCTCCGCCTCGCCCTGGGCGCTGAAGGGCGCCGGCGCCAGGGAGGCGGGCGCGACGGGCTGCGCGCCGAGGGTCAACGCCGTCCGGGGGCCGGCGGTGACACGAAGCACCACCTCGAAGGGCTGCCGGTAGCCGTCGCTGCCGGCCGGTTCGAGTCCAAGCGCCCGAAAGCGCTCCTCGACATAGTTGAGCGCGGCGTTCAGGCCGGTGGTGCCCAGGCCCCGCCCCTCGCGCTCCGGGGCCGCCAGCCAGGCGACGTCCCGGGCGATGCGGTCCGCGGCCGAGCGGGGCTCCGTCGGCGCAGCCCCCGTCCAGCGGGCCAGAAACAGGTTGGTGTCGTGCTGGCCCGCCGGGGTGGCGCGGTTGCTGGAAAACACCAGCGTCTGGCCGTCGGGGGACAAAAGCGGAAAGCCGTCGAAGCCAGCGGCGGTCGTAATCTGCTCGAGCCCCGTGCCGTCCACGTTGACGGCCCACAGGTTGAACTCCCGCCCCTTGGGGTCGCCGGAGTTACTGCTGAAGAGGATGCGGCGGCCGTCCGGAAACCAGGATGGTCCGAAGCTGGCGGCGTCGAGGTAGGTGATTTGCCGCGCGTCCGTCCCGTCGGCATTGGCGACCCAAATCTCCAGCTTGGTGGGTCGGACGACGTTGCGTGCCAGCAATTCCCGGTACTCGGCCAGCTCCGCGCCGACGGGGCGCGAGGCGCGCCAGACAATCTTCGTGCAGTCCGGACTGAAGAAGCCCCCGCCGTCGTAGCCGGGGGTGTCGGTGAGCCGGCGGACGTTCTTCCCGTCCGCGTCCATGCGGTAAAGGTCCAGGTCTCCATCGCGCACCGAGGTGAAGAGGATGCTTCCGTCGAGGGGGCACACCGTCCCCTCCGCGTCGTAGCCAGGGGTGTCCGTCAGGCGCTGGAGCCCCGTCCCATCCTTGTGGGCCCGGAAGATGTCGTACGCGGGGTGGAGGGCCCAGACGTAGCCCTTGCTGCGGTCCGGCGGGGGCGGGCAGTTGGGGCCGCCGAGATGCGTAGAGGCGTAGATGAGGTCCTGGTTGCCCGGCAGGAAGTAGGCGCAGGTGGTGGCGCCCTTCCCGCTGGAGACGGGGACCGGGCGAAGAGGCTCCTGCAGCGGGAGCCGAAAGATGCGGTCGCAGTCCTGGCCGGGGCCGCGGGCTTGAAACACCAGCTCCTTGCCGTCGAACGACCAGTAGGCCTCGGCATTCTCGCCACCGAAGCTGAGCTGGCGCAGGTCGGCCAGGTGGACCTCCCCGGGCTCGGCCGGGAAGGGGCGTGGGCTTGCGGGGATGGCCGGCGCTGCAGCCAGGCAGAGCGCGCTCAAGGCAGCCAGAAGGGAACCGGTCACGGGAGGAGCCCAATCTAGCAAGGGCCACCGCCGGGGGGCGTGCGCGCCCCCCCCGGGCCGGCGGGGGCCCCAAAACTCGGTGTGGGCCTGTGGAGCAGACCCTGCGTGGAAAGCGCCTCTCCGGTATATGGGCTTGCCATGTCCAAGAGCCGCACCGCTGCCCAGGTCCGCGAGGCCTTCCTGCGCTACTTCGAGCAGCGCGGGCACACCCGCGTCCCCTCGTCCTCGCTCGTCCCCTCCAACGACCCCACGCTGCTCTTCACCAACGCCGGGATGGTCCAGTTCAAGGACGTCTTCACCGGGCGGGAGAAGCGCGACTACGTCCGGGCGACCTCCTCGCAGAAGTGTGTCCGTGCCGGCGGCAAGCACAACGACCTGGACAACGTCGGCTTCACGGCGCGCCACCACACCTTCTTCGAAATGCTCGGGAACTTCTCCTTCGGCGACTACTTCAAGGCCGACGCCGTGGCCTTCGCCTGGGACTTCGTCACCCGCGAGCTCGCCATTCCGGCGGACCGGCTGGCGGCCACCGTCTTCGCCGGGGATAAGGGCATCCCCTGGGACGAGGAGGCGTTCGGGCTGTGGCGCAAGCAGGGGCTTCCCGAGGCGCGCATCCAGCGCCTCGGGTACAGGGACAACTTCTGGGCGATGGGGGACACCGGCCCGTGCGGCCCCTGCTCGGAAATCCATTTTCACCAGGGCGATGACCTGCCGTGCGCGGAGGAGGCAGCCGGACGGCGTTGCCTTGGCGTGGCGTGCGAATGCGACCGGTGGCTGGAAATCTGGAACCTGGTCTTCATGCAGTTCGAGCGACGGCAGAAGGATGGGCCGCTCGCGCCGCTGCCCAGGCCCTCCATCGACACCGGCGCAGGGTTGGAGCGCGTGGCGGCCGTGGTGCAGGGCCTGCGGAGCAGCTACGACACCGACCTCTTCACCCCCCTCCTCGAGCGGGCGGCCCAGCTGAGCGGCAAGCGCTACGGCCACGACGCCGCCGACGACGCGTCGATGCGCGTCATCGCCGACCACAGCCGCGCCACCGCCTTCCTCATCTCGGATGGGGTCCAGCCCTCCAACGAGGGCCGAGGCTACGTGCTGCGTCGAATCATGCGCCGGGCCATCCGCCACGGGGCTCGGCTCGGCCTGGATGAACCGTTCCTCGAGCAGACGGTGGACCGCGTCATCGAGTTGATGGCGCCGGCGTTTGGCGAACTGCGGGAAAACCGCAGCTTCGTGCTGTCGGCCACCCGCCACGAGGAGGAGTCCTTTCGCCGGACGCTGGACCGAGGCCTGCGCCTCATCGACGAGGAGATTGCGAAGGTCCGTGCCGCCCACGGGAAGCAGCTTCCCGGCGAGGTGGTCTTCTTCCTCCACGGCACGCATGGCTTCCCCTGGGACCTGACGCAGCTCATCGCGCGCGAACGGGGGCTGGACATCGACCTGCCTGGCTACGAAAGGCTGATGGAGACCGAGCGGGAGAAGGCCAGCTTCGGTGGCTCCGGCGACCGGGCCATCGCCGACTTGTGGCCCCAGCTGCGGGAGCGGCTCGGCAAGGACACCGAATTCCTCGGCTACCAGGCGGCGGGCAACGTCGGCGACGGCCGCGTGGTGGCCCTGGTGTCCGGGGGCAGGGAGGTGCAGCAGGCGACGGCGCCGGCGAAGGTGGAGGTGGTGACCGACCGCACGCCCTTCTACGGGGAGTCCGGCGGCCAGGTGGGCGACACCGGGCGTCTGGAGACGGCCGGAGGCGCGGCCCGGGGCGCGGTGCTGGATGCCCAGCGTCCGGTTTCGAGCCTGGTGAGCCACCAGGTGCAGCTGGAGGCGGGGACGCTGCAGGTGGGGGACGCGGTCCAGCTGTCGGTGGACGCGGAGCGTCGAAACTCCATTCGCCGCAACCACTCCGCCACGCACCTGCTCCACCGGGCGCTGAAGGTGGTGCTGGGCGACCACGTGAAGCAGGCCGGCTCGGTGGTGGCACCGGACTACCTCCGCTTCGACTATGCCCACTTCCAGGCGCCCACCAGCGCCGAGCTTGAGCGCGTGGAGGACCTGGTCAACGGCTGGATTCGCGACAACGCCGACGCCTCCACCCGGGTGATGGCGCTGGACGAGGCGAAGGCGGCCGGCGCGGTGGCCCTCTTCGGCGAGAAGTACGGCGACCGGGTCCGCGTGGTCAGCGTCCACCCGGAGTCCATTGAGCTGTGCGGTGGGACGCACGTGCGGCGCAGCGGGGATATCGGCCTCTTCAAGATTACCGGCGAATCCTCCATCGCCTCCGGCGTGCGCCGGATTGTGGCGCTCACCGGCAGCGGCGCGCTCGCTTGGGTCCGCGACCTGGAACATGAGGTGCGGCGCGCCGCGGAGGTGCTCAGGACCTCTCCCAAGGAACTGGTGAAGCGGGTGGAAGCCACCCAGAAGCGCCTCAAGGAGCTCGAGCGCGAGGTGGAGACGGTGCAGCTCAAGGCCAGCTCCGACGCCGGGGACGCCCTGGCGCAGGTGCGCGAAGTCAATGGCATCAAGGTGCTCGCCACCCGGGTCGATCCGGCGGACGCCAAGCGCTACCGCGGGCTCGCCGACCAGTACCGCGACCGCCTCAAGTCGGGCGTGGTGGTGGTGTGGGGGGAGAAGGACGGCAAGGGCCTGGTGCTGGTGGCGGCCACCAAGGACCTGGTGGCCAAGGGCCTGTCGGCCGGGGACCTGGTGCGCGAGGTGGCACGGGAAACGGGGGGAGCCGGGGGTGGGAAGGCGGACCTGGCGCAGGCCGGCGGCGCGGACCCCTCGCTGCTGGCCGCGGCGGTGGAGCACCTGGTGGCTCGCGTTGGCGCCCCCCTCCCGGGATAAGTTCTTGCAAAGCGGTTGGTCCGGGCCATCGTGACACCTGGGACACCGCCTGCCCGCGATGGACTTCACACCGCTCCGCATCCGCTTGCCGTTTGGCAGCGAGGAAGAGTTCATCGCGCGCTACGGCGTGCACGTCGGCCGGGATGGCTTCTTCCTGGCCACCCGCTCCCCCAAGGACGCTGGAACGAAGCTTGTCTTCGAATTGGTGCTGGCGGACGGCGCACCGCTGCTCTCCGGCGAGGGCGTGGTGGCCCGCACGGTGGCCGGAACGCGCACCGGCATGGTGGTTCGCTTTCTCCGCCTGGACGAAGCGGGCGCCGCGCTGGTGGACCGAATTGTCTCGGCGCGTCGCCCGGCCGAGGCGACGCCGGAGGCCCCACCCGCGGCCGCGTCGGCCCCGGCGCCAGCCGCCTCGGAGGCCACCACCTGGCTCGGCGACCCGACCCGGGACGTGGCCCGCGTCACCGGCCCGAGCGGTGTCCCCTTGGCGCGGCCTGCTGCCGGCGCCCAACAGCAGACACCGCCGGCGCCCCGCGCGGCGTTCGCGCCCGCGAGGCCTGCCGTTTCTGTCCATGACGCGCCCACCTGGCCGGGAGACCCGACGCGCGATTTGGTGCGCATCGGCCCTTCCGAGGGGCCCACGCCGTGGCCGGAGCCAACCGCCAGCCCCGCGCCGTCTGCGGCACCCTCTGCCCCGACGGCCGCGAGTGCGCCCGCGCCCGGTGTCCCCATCCACCTGCGGCCGACGCCCGCCATGGGCATTCCGGAGGCGGAGGCGCTGGAGGGAATGAAAGTCCACACCGCCGTCACGCCCGTGCGGGGTATGCCGGCGCTGGGCCCGGAAGTCGTCGCCTTCCTCGGCCGGGCGGAGGCCCCACCTGCCCCCACTGGCACCGAGGACACGGTGCTGTCGCCCGCCCCCCTTCTGCAAACGCCCGTGGACACGCCGGGCGAGGCCATCCTCGAGGCCCCCCCCGAAGGGGACGCCCGCCCGGCGCCCGGCGCCGAGGGGCCGCCCGACGAGACGGACACGTCCAGGGACGCTGCGCCAGCGCCCGCCCTGGACGCCCAAGGCGCGGTCCCGACGGAGACGGCAGCGCCAGCGGCCGAGGCCATCCCGCTTCCCTCCCCCGCCACCATCCACCCGCCCCGTGCGCCGGTGTCCCCCACCCCGGTGGCCCGCGAGGCGGCGCCGCGGGCACAGGAGGCGCGCGCGGACAAGACGCCCACCCCGGCCCTCGGGACGGCCGCCGTCGGGGCGGGCGCGGGCAGCGTGGAGCCCGGCCTGGCCCCGGCAGTGCTGGGGCTGGACGTGGGCACGGCGTGGGCCCGCATGGCGTGGGCCCATGAGGGGCGGCTAGAACTGGTCCCCGCTGACGTGGACGCCAGCCAGCAGGCGCTGTCCTGCCGTCTGGTGCGTGACGCCCACGGCGTCCTCCACGTGCTGCAGCACGGAGAGGCCGAGGAGGCCCTCTGGGTGGGCAGCCCCGTCTGCCTGCTCGGGACACGCGCCGACTCGCCGGCCATTCGCACCCTGGTGCGGCGCTGGCCCGTCCCGGTGGTGGCCGACGAGCGGGGGGAGGTGGCATTCGACTGGGCCGGCGTCACGGTGACTGCCGTGGAGTTGGTGGCGGCACTGCTGCGCAGCCTCCGCGCCGCTGCCGAACGGCACACCCACCGGCCCTGTACCCAAGGGGTGCTGGTGGTGCCGGCTGCCTTCACGCTGCTGCAGCGCGCGCGGCTGCGCGAGGCCGCCGAGCGCGCCGGCCTGACGGTGCTGCGGCTATTGCAGGCACCCACCGCGGCTGCACTGGCCTTCGCCCAGGACCGCGCCATGGCGCGCCGGCGAGTGCTGGTGTGGCGGATGGGCGCAGCCACCTGCGACGCCGCCGTGGTGGCGGTGTCCGGAAACGACTTGGACGTCGTCTCCTGCGGCGGGGACGGCGCCCTCGGTGGCGTCAACTTCGACGAGCAGCTCGCCCTGGGCCTGGACAAGACGGCTCGCACCGACCCGGCCCGCCTTCGCCTGCGCGTCGCCCAGGCGGAGCGCTGCAAGGTGACTCTCAGCACCAGCGAGCGCGGAGCCGTGCCGCCGGCGGTTGCCGGAGAGGCGGTCGTCGAGGTCAGCCGAGCGGAACTCGAACTGCGCACCGCAGCGCTCGTCGAGCGCAGTGTGCTCCTCGCCCAGGACGTCCTCCGGGCTGCCGGCCTGAGTGCGGAGAACATCGACGCCCTGGTGCTCTCGGGCGGCATGGCGCACGTCCCGCACGTGCGCCGTGCGGTGGAGCAGGCCTTCGGCAAGCCAGCGGCGCCGACGGACGTGGACGGCGGCCCCGCCCTGGGAGCAGCGCTGCTTGGCGCGGCGTTGACGACGCCCGCCGTCAGCGGACGCGCCCGCTCCAACGTGGTGGAGGTGCTGGCCGTACCGCTGGAGGCCGTGGCGCCGGAGTTTGGCCACCAGCGGGCGTTCGAGCGAAACACCCGGCTGCCGGCGGAAAAGACGCTGACGCTGACGCTTCCCGCCAACCAGCCCCTCGAGGTGCAAATCTTCCAGGGCATGGCCCGGGCACCGGACCCGCGCAGCTTCCTCGGCCTGTTGCATTCGGCCGGTGTGGAGCGCGATGGGGAATGGGCCCTGCACCTGGGGCTGAGCGCAGATGGGCTGTTTTCTGCTGCGGTGACGCCTCCCGGCGGCAAACGCCGGACGTTGGCCTTGCAGCCCGCGCCGGCGCCGGCCGAGGCCGCGGAGGAGGTCCGGAACCTGGAGGAAGCTGACCCTGGCGCGCGGCTGCTCGGAGGCCTGAAGCGCCTCTTCGGCAGGCGGTAAGGCGCCCTTCTCTAGAGCGCCCCGACCGCGAGCAAGTTGCTGGGGCTTGGGTCCTTCGCGTGTGCGGCCAGCAGGAGGTCCGCGGGGGAGCGAGCAGCGCGCGCCGTCTCCTCGAGCGGGTCCAAGAGCGGCCCATCCTCCGGGTCCAGCCGGCGCAGCCCGTCGCGAGCCACCTGCACCATCTGCTGGGCCAGCTCGCTGATGCGCATGCCCCGCAGCGTCCCGTGCAGGCCGAGGCGCTGGGCCTCGGCGTGAAAGGAAAGGTGTTCGGCAAAAGACAGCTGGGGGAGCAGCCGTCCGGCCTCCTGCAGCGCCTGGGCGTCGTAGAGCAGGCCCCGCCACAGCGCCGCCATCGCCCCGGCGGTTGCCGCTGAGCCACTGTCTGCCGAGCGCACCTCCAGCACCGACTTGAGTCGCACCTCGGGAAACAGCGTGGAGAGGTGGTCGGCCCAATCCGAGGCCAGGGCCGGGGCCCCGTTCCAGCCCTGAGCGAGCAGGCCGCGGAAGGTGAGGCCAGGGGTTTCGTAGCGGCCGCCGCGGCGGAGAAACAGCAAGGGGGCATCGAGCGCCCACTCCACGTAGGCCCGGTAGCTGAAGGAGCCATCGAGGAGCGCCGGGAAGTACCCGCAGCGGGCGGGGTCCACCTCGTTCCAGACGCGGCTCCGGTAGGACTGCCAGCCCGCCGGCCGCCCGTCGACGAGCGGGCTGTTGGCGTAGAGGGCGAGGAGCACCGGCGCCAGCCGGGCCGTCACCGTCACCTTGCGGGCGCAGTCGGCCTCGTCCGCCCAGTCGAGCGAGACCTGGGTGGTGCAGGTCATCAGCATCATGTCGAGCGCCAGCCGGCCGCGCCGCCCCAAGGTCTCGCGCATGGCTGAATAGCGGGCCTTGGGCATCCACGGCATGTGGGCGGTGGTTCCCCAGGGCCGGTAGCCGAAGCATACCGGGAGCAACCCGAGCGACTGGGCGGCCGCGCGCAGCGCGGCGGCATCGCGCAGATTCTCCGCGTGTGCCTCCCGGGCGGTGCGGAAGGGAGAGCCGGACAGCTCCACCTGCCCGCCCGGTTCCAGCGAGACGGTGAGGGGCGACTTGGTCAGGGCGATGGTGGGCCCGTCCGGGCTCTCGCGGAAGGGCTGGTAGCCGGCGGGCTCGAATGCGGCGAGCAGCGCGCCGATGCCCTGGGGGCCCGGGTAGGGCACCGGCTCCGAGGAGTGGCGCGGGTAGACGAAGCGCTCGTGCTCGAGGCCGACCCGGAAGTGCGCCGCCGGCTTCTCGGCCTGGCGGAACGTCTCCACCAGGTCCTGGACCTGACTCAGCGTTCGGACGTCGGTGGGGGCGCGGTCGAGGGTCATGAGCCGGGGACGGGCGGGGAGCCTCTATAACGCGGAGGGTGCGGG
Source organism: Myxococcaceae bacterium (assembly GCA_017881265.1). Classification (GTDB taxonomy): domain Bacteria; phylum Myxococcota; class Myxococcia; order Myxococcales; family Myxococcaceae; genus JADGRA01. The sequence continues at coordinate 15,808 of JADGRA010000018.1, forward strand.
CCGGGCGCGTCATTCGCCGCCCCCCTCCCCTTGTCGCCTTGAAGGCCCTCTGGCCCGGCGATTAGAGTCGACTGCAGGAAGTATTCCCCTTCTACCGCTGTTCTCTCGGTTCCCAGGGGCGCCCTTCGTAAAGGCCCTCCGTTCCCTATGCGCATCTTTCGTCGACTGCTTCTCGTGGTGGTGCTGCTCGGCGCCTGGGCCTTCGTCGGCCGGGACCGTGCCCCCCTTCCGGTCACCTTCAACGAGGCGGTGGCAGGCCCCGCCGCCGGGCCCTCGCACCTGGAGGGAGCGCCCGAAGGCCTCCGCCCGGCGGACAAGTCCAACCACGACCTGTCGGCCCTCAAAATCTTCAACAAGGTCGTCCTCTACGTGAAGGACAACTACGTCGACCCGAAGCGCATCCGCCCCAAGGAGATGCTCGTCGAGGCCCTGAGGTCGGTGGAGCGCACCGTGCCCGAGGTCTTGGTCGAGGACAAGGACCCCGACCACGTCACGTTGAACGTCAACGGCAAGGTCAAGGACTACGACATCAGCCACGTGGATTCGCTGTGGAAGATGTCGTTCACGATGAAGGACATCTTCGAGTTTATCGCGTCCAACATGCGCCCCACCGAGGACAGCCGGGAGGTGGAATACGCGGCGGTCAACGGGATGCTATCCACCCTCGACCCGCACTCCATCCTGCTCAAGCCGGAGCAGTACCGGGAGATGCGCCTGACCACCAAGGGGGAATTCGGTGGCTTGGGCTTCGTCATCCAGATGCGCGAAAGCAACCTCACCGTGGTGCGCGTGCTGGCGCAGACGCCCGCCTACCGGGCCGGCATCAAGCGCGACGACATCATCCGGAAAATCGGCGAGGAATCCACCGTCAACATGGACCTCAACGAGGCGGTCAACAAGCTGCGCGGGCCGGTGGGCAGCAAGGTGACCATCACCGTCGACCGCAAGGGGCTGGACAAGCCGATGGTTCTCAGCCTGGCCCGCGACATGATTTCCATCGAGTCCGTGCAGTCCAAGCTGCTCGCCGGAAACGTGGGCTACCTGCGCCTCAAGAATTTCCAAGGCAACACCACCCGGGACCTGCAGGCGGCGCTGAGCAAGCTCGCCGCCGAAACCCGGGCCACCGGGGGCCTGAAGGGCCTGGTCCTCGACCTGCGCGGAGACCCGGGCGGGCTCCTCGAGCAGGCCATCCAGGTGACGGACCTCTTCGTCAGCCAGGGCACCATCGTCACCACCGTGGCGCAGATGGAACGCGTCCGGGAGGAGAAGCGGGCCCACGCCGACGACGCCGACATCAACGTCCCGCTGGCGGTGCTGGTGAACCCAGGGAGCGCCTCGGCGTCGGAGATTGTGGCCGGCGCGCTGAAGAACCTGAACCGCGCCACCATCATCGGCCAGCAGACGTTCGGCAAGGGCTCGGTGCAGGTGCTGTATGAGTTTCCCTCGCCCTCCGGCAATCCCAACGAGGAGAGCGCACTCAAGTTGACCATCGCCAAGTACCTCACCCCGGGGGACGTCTCCATCCAGGAGGTGGGCATCGAGCCGGACATCGAGCTCATCCCCACCCGGGTGACGGCCGACCGGGTGAACGTCTTCGCTCCGCGCAAGACCATCGGCGAAGCGGACCTCGAGCACCACTTCGGCAACCCCTCCAGCCAGGCCGCCGCCACCAAGCGCGAGCAGGTGCTCGGCCGCGAGAAGCCTGCCGCCACCGTGCACTACCTGAAGGAGGACACCCGGCAGAAGGACGCCGCAGCGCGCCAGCAGAAGCTCGAGGAGGGCAAGGACCCGAAGCTGTCCAAGACGGACAAGAGCCTCGGCAAGAAGAAGCCAGGCGAGGGCGAGTCGGACACCGAGCCGGGCCACATCGACGAGGACCTGTATGACCAGCTCGATGCGGACACCCAGGACGAGGTGAAGGAGGACTTCGAGGTCCTCTTCGCCCGGGACTTCGTGTTGAAGGCCCCCGCCTCGCAGCGCGACCGGATGCTGGCCATGGGCGCTCCGTTCATCCAGGAGCGGATGGAGAAGGAGCAGGAGCGCATCAACGAGGCCATCGCGGCGCTGGGGGTGGACTGGAGTCCAGGTCCCACGCCGAAGGCTCCGCAGTTGCAAGCGACGCTTCGGCCGAGCTCGGAGCGCCGCATCCTGGCGGGCGAGAAGTTCGACCTCGACCTCGCGGTGGAGAACCGGGGCAGCGAGCCCATCAAGCGACTCCGGGCGTGGACCGAGAGCGAGAACCCGCTGCTCGACCGGCGGGAATTCATCTTCGGGGCGCTCAAGCCCGGAGAAAAGCGCACCTGGAAGGTGTCGGTCCAACTTCCCAAGAACCTGACCAGCCGTCGCGACGACGTGACGGTGAAGTTCCTCGATGACTCCGGGCCGCTTCCGGAGACCCTGGTGGCAGAGCTGAATTTCGCGGAGCTGGCGCGTCCCTCCTTCGCCATCGGCTGGCAAGTCATCGACGAGTGCGCCGCCTGCAACGGCGATGGCGTCGTCCAGCGAGGCGAGCAGGTGCAGATTTTGGTGGACGTCACCAACATCGGGGGCGGCAAGGCACTAGATGTCTCTGCCCAAATCAAAAATGGCGCCGACCAGAACGTCTTCATCGACAAGGGCCGCTTCCGCCTGGGCGAGCTGGCTCCCGGGGAAACCAAGACGGCTCGCTTCGAGCTCGAAGTGAAGAAGGGCTACGTGGGAGAGACGTTCCCCCTCAAGTTCGCGGTCGTGGACGTGCAGCTCGAGGAGTTCGCCACCGAGAAGCTGCAAATCCCCATCGCCGACCACCCGCTCAGCGTCGAGGCCCGCAAGGGCCTGCTGCGCCTGGACAGTGGGACGGCCATCCTCGCCCGGCCGGACGCCCAGTCCGGCGCCCTCTTCAAAGTCAACAAGGGGGGCGCCGTCGTGGCGGAGCTGGCGCGCGTCAACGGGCTGGTCAAGGTGGAACTGGAGAAGGGCCGCTTCGCCTTCGTCCGCAGCCAGGATGCCCACGAGGTGAAGTCCGGCAAGGTGGCCACGGCCAAGGAATTCCAGTCGGTCCCCTTCCGCGAGCCACCGCAGATTGCCGTTAACGTCGAGCCGGAGAAGGGAGGCGTGGTGGCCTCCGGCGACCGCTTCACCCTCAGCGGCAGCATCTCGGACCCGCTCGGCCTGCTCGACATTTACGTGCTGGTGAACGACCACAAGGTGTTCTTCAACACCGTGGACGCGAACTCGGCCGACCCGACGCACGTGAAGTTCAGGACCGACTTCGCGCTGAAAGAGGGGGAAAACTACGTGCTGGTGGTGGCCCGCCAGACGCAGGACTACGCCAGCCGCAAGGCCCTCGTCATCCGCCGCCGCCCGGCGGCCGTCGCCCAGGCCCTCGCCCACTCGACGCAGGAGGCGGCCGCCGCCGGCTGGGTGCGGCCGGTGGACGTCTCCCCAGCGCCACCGACGCCCGCCACGGCGGGCAAGCCCTGACTAGCCGCTAGCGGAACGCCTCGCGAAGCAGGCCGGGCCGGTTGGTGATGAGGAAATCCACGCCCCAGCCGGCCAGCGTGCGTGCGCGGCCCGGCTCGTCCACCGTCCAGGCGGCCACCTCCCGGCCACGGGTATGCCAGCGCTGCACGCGCTCCTCGGTAACTTCGGCGTCCGGGGGGTGCACGGCGTCCCGGCCAGCCCACAGCGCCAGCGGATTGGATTCCAGCCACGCCGGACGGCCCGCCTCCAGCAGGTAGCCCCGCCGCAGCGTCGGGCCGCGGGCGGCGAGCGCCAGCAGGCACAGAGGGTGAAAAGACGACACCACCACGTGCGACTGGTGGCCGCCTTCCACCAACAGGCGGGCCACGCGGGCGGCAAGCCTGAGCCAGCCGCTGTCGGCCTTCAGTTCCACGTTAAGCCACGCGGTGCGGGGCAGCGCCTCCAGCACTTCGGCGAGGAGGGGGATGGGCGCCCGGCCGCGGGGGCACACCACCTCCAGCGTGCGCAGCGCCGACCAGGGCGTCTGCACCACGCGGCCCGGACGCCCCGCCAGACGCTCGAGCGTCTCGTCGTGAAACACCACCACCTCGCCGCTCGCGCACAGGCGCACGTCCAGTTCCACGCCGTCTGCCCCCTGCTCGAGCGCGAGGCGAAAGGCGGGAAGGGTATTCTCCGGTGCATCGGCGCTAGCGCCGCGGTGGCCGAGGATGCGCATCCAGTGTGCAGGGGGTAGGGCCTAGGCCCCGGCTGGTCAAGCCCCGCCTGGCCTGCGCTTGCGCCTGGGGGCCAGCCGATGCGAGGGTGACGGCCGCATATGCCACGCGTGGGCTTCGGCGAGTTGTTGGTCATCGGCTTCGTGCTGCTGGTGGTGCTCTCCGCCTCGCGGATGGCCGCCCTGGGCAACGCCGTCGGGAAATTCGTCTACTCGTTTCGCAAGGCCGCCCGGGGCGAGGGCTTCGTCGACGCCCACGCCCGCAAGCTGCCCCCCTCCCGGCCGGTGGACGCCGAGACCAGCGAGACGGAGGCGGAACCTCTGCACCCACCCAGCCACCGCCGCTGAGCCACCACCCTCACCCCTCGGCGTCGAGGACCAGGACGCGGGGGGAGGCGGGGCTGGCCGGCCCTCGGCAATCCGCCGCCAGGAGCAGCTTGGCCTCAGCCCGGACGCCCGGGTGCAGCGCACCGTTGCCGGCAATCTCAGCCCAGTCCGTCCGGAGCAGCAGCGGCACCACCTTCACGCCCACCTCGGGCGGCAGGTAGGGGTTGAAGACGAGCGCCCGGCGCACCGCGTGCCGGGCGCCCCACTTGGAGCGCCACACCTCCACTAGAGGCTCCGCGCGTGCCGGGCGCCTCGCCGCCAGCCGGACGACCGAAGCTTCTGTCAGTCGCGGATTCACCAGGAGGTTGCGGACGACGGCCGGGTTCGACGCGAGGGCGATGCGCGAGAGCGCGTCCGGGTCGCGCGCCGTTCGCGCCTGGGTCTTGAGCATCCCGAGCGTCTCGGGAAAGTTGCGCGCGTCGGCCCGGGCCGCGGCGTTCTCGTCGAAATTCCGCCAGGCCGGCCCGGAAGCGAGGAGCCCCACCACCTCCTCGCGCAGCGCGCCGGGCGGAAGCTGGGCCAGGGCCCGGGTGAGCTCCCGGCCGAGGCGCTCGTCCTCCAGAACCGCCATCATCGCGCCGAGGACGCAGCTCGCCGCCTCGTCGCCGGAGCGGTCGAGGTCCAGCACCTCGGCCAGAAGGCGTGCCACATCCTCGGCCGGTCGCTCGCGCAGCGCCCGCGCCACGGCGTGCTTCCTTAGCTCGACACCGCCGGAGACCCCGTGCAGCCTGCGCACGAAGCGCGAGCCGTCGAGGCTCTCGGGTGCAGTCCGCCCCATGGGCCTACTTGCCCTCAGCCGCCGCGGCCGTCACCTTGAGGCGGAGGCCGGAGACCTCGGTGGGCGGCTCGTCGAAGAGCAAGACGAAGTCTGCCCCTTTGCCCGAGGCCAAAGACGGCGCGCCCTGCTGCAGGCGCGCGCGCAGGGCCTCCACGTCCCGTCGGGTGCTCGCCTCCACCATTTCCTCCGGGGTTGGTAGCACCCCGGCCAGCCCTTCGCTGGTTCCGAGCAGCTGGCTGCCGTTCCAAATCTCCGCGCGCACCTTCACCTGCCCGGCACGCTGGCCCCGGTTCTCCACCCGACCGCGGACGTAGGCCAGCGGTCGACCTCCGCGCGTCTCGTACAGCCCGTTGCTGACGTCCAGCGTGACGATGCCGGTGGGCGGGACGAAGAGGGCCGCCCACCGGCGGGGCGACAGGGCCGCCCAGTCGAGGCGTCCCTCGTTGACGTAGACGTTGCCCACCGCGGCCAGCACCACCACCAAAAGGGCGGCGACGCTGATGTTCACCACCGCCCCGCTGACTCGCCGGGCCGCGCCGAATTCGCGCCGCTCCTCAAGGCCCAGCACCGAAGTCCCGGTGGGAGGGCGGCTGACCCGTCCGAGCGGGGTCGCCGGCACCGGCGGCAGTCCAGCCGCCGGGTGCAGTGGCGCATCCGGAACCGCGTCCGGGACGTCCGCCAGCAGGGAGGTGGGACCGGCGGTCCCCTCGAACGCTGCCGGGGCCGGCATGTCGAAGAGCGCGGCCCGGTCGGCGGCGGGGTCCCGTTCCACGGGAAAGGACTCTTCATCCAGGCGCGTCGCGCTCTTCCCGAAGAGTTCGCCGGTGGGGGTGCGGCCACGGCCACCGGGCGAGGCCGCGTCGCCCGGCGGCGGCGTCAGGTCGAACGCCGGGTGGGAGGCGGACGGTGCTCGCGGCTCGGGCATGTCCAGCTCTCCGAAGGAGACGGCCGTGGAGGCAGCCGGCGCCCTGCCGCTGGCGGACGGCGGCGCGCTGTCATTCAACAGGGAGTCGAAGTCCAGGCTCCGGCCCAGCGACCGCGTGGCAGGCGGGGGCGGGGGCGCCGCCGCCGCCACCGCCACCGGCGCAGGTGCCAGTGCCGGTGCCGCTGCGACGGGGTAGGACGGACCCTCCAGGGCATTGAGGTCACCGAAGTCGAACTCGGCGGACTCGGGAGTTGGCGGCAACTCGAGCCCCCCCTCGATGGAACCTTGCCAGGCGGAGTGAGGCGAGCCGGTGTCCAGTTCCAGGGGGGCGTCCGGCGGCCCCTCCGGCGCTAACTCCCTTAGGCCGGGGCTGTGCGCCGGCGGCGGGGGCACCACCGTCAATTGCCGCACCATGGCGATGCGTGCGAGTGAAACCCGTGGGGTGGGGTCGTCCGGCGGGACGGACGGGGCGGGCGGCGGCGGGGCGGGGGGGACGTCCTCGGCCCGGGGAGGCGGCGGGGGGAACATCCAGTCCGACAGGTCCGGGCCGCGCGTGGGTTGCCTGGACTCCGTGGTCTCCACGTCCACGTCAAAGTCGTCGGGCGGCGGAGCGCCTGCCGGCTCCACCTCGACTCCCAGCGCAGCGGCCAGCGGGGTTCCGCGCGCCGGCGTCTTGTCCTTCTCGGAGAGGGCGTCGGGGCGCGCGAACTGGGCGAAGGGGTCCTGGGCGGACTCGGCCAGCGGCTCGGCGGGGCGACTCACACGGAAGGTGTGGCGGCAGCGCGTGCAGCGCACCTTCACACCCTTCGCGGTCACCTTTTCGTCGGGGATCCGGAAGCGCGTCTGGCACTGAGGGCAGGTAACAATCATCCAGGGCGCGGGGACGGGGGTCCCCCAGCATACCCCGGGGTCTCGCTCCCGGCGCGGTGCGCCAAGACCCCACCTCCCGGGCTTGCCGGCGGGGGATGTCACTGCTATCCATTGGAAAACCCAAGCTTCCTGGCTGTCCACGCTGCGGCGCGGCACTGCTTCCGAAGCACCTTCTGGACCGGGGCGGCCTGCGCCCGCATCCCCCCCGGCGGACAGCTGACAGACGATGACCGACGCCGAGCCGCTCGCCCCCGCTGTCCCCCCCCGCGAGCCGAAAATCATCAAGCGGTACACCAACCGCAAGCTCTACGACACCGTCGAGAGCCGCTACGTCACGCTCGACGAAATCGCCGAGATGATTAAGCAGGGCGCGGAGGTGAAGATTGTCGACAACCGCAGCAAGGACGACCTGACCTCCATCACCCTCGCGCAGATTATTTTCGAGGAAGAGAAGAAGCAGAACCAGATGCCGCTGGCGGTGCTGCGCGAGATTATTCGCCGGCCGGGCGAGGTGGTGACCGGCTTCATCGAGCGAGAAGTCACGCCTCGGGTGGCGTCCATCCGGGAAGAGGCGGAGACCCGCATCGACCGGCTCCTCGGCCGCGAGGCCGGCTCGGACGCCACGCTCAAGGACGACCTTCTGCGGATGAGCCAGCGCACGCTCGAGGACTGGCAGCGCAAGGTGGACGAGCGAGTGAAGGCGGCCGTGGAAGGTGTCCTTGGCTCGCTACCGGCGCTCGGGCATGACCTGCAGGCGCTGACCCGGCGACTCGAGGAGATGGAGAAGCGGCTGGACGAGCTGGAGAAGCACTAGCGGCGGGCCCAAATCGCTTCGACCACCGCGCGCATGCTCTCGGCGCCCTGGCCGGTCGGGGCGTACTCCCAGATGGTCTGCCCGTGGCTCTGGGCTTCGTCGATTTTCACGTAGACGCCCAGGCCCGGCGTTACCTTGCCTGGGAAGTGGGCCTCCAGGCGCTCGAGGATTGCCGCAGCCAGCGACGTCCGCCGCACCAGCATCGGCACGACCGCGCTGATGTGCAGTTCCGGGACGCCCTGCTCGCGCGCCACGCGCTCGACCGTCTGGGCGACCTCGGCGCACCCGTCCAAGGCCAGGTAGGTGAGCGCGACCGGGAGCACCACCTCCGTCGTGGCGCAGAGGGCGTTGGACACCGCGGGTCCGAGCGACGGCGGAGCGTCGACCACCAGCAGGTCGAAGCGCTCGGCCAGCCCGGCCACCTGGTCCGCCAGTCGATGCAGCGGCCGCTCTGCGCCAGCCAGGGCCGCCGAGAGGCCTTCCAGTTGCTTGTAGGCCGGCACCACCGACAGACGAGGAAAGGCGCTCGGGCGCACCACCGCGTCGAAGCCGACCGCGGGGTCGGTGAGCCAGTGGAAGGCGTTCGGGGTCAGGGTCCGGACGTCGAGCCCAAGCGACTTGCCGGCATGGCCTTGCGTGTCCAAGTCTACCAGCAGGACGCGCTGTCCTTGCTGCTCCGCCGCCCAAGCCGCCAGGTGGACGGCCAGGGTGGTCTTGCCGGTGCCCCCTTTCTCGTTGACGAAGGCGATACGCCGCATCAGGGCTTCGGTCGGGCAGCGAGCAGCGTGTCGACTTTCTTCTCCACCGAGGTGAGCAGCCGCTCGAGGTCGTCCACCTTGGCCCGCAGGGACTCCACGTCGGCACTGGAGGGCAGGTTCATCGCCGCCAGCGCGCTGCGCAGGCTCTTGTCGAGCGAACCCTTGGCCGCCAGGGACTTGGACACCAGCGACTGGACCGCGGCCACGAATGTCTCGTTGGAGAGCAGCGTGGAGGCCAGCTTCCCCACGCGTTCCTCGCCCGTCTCCACCAGTTTCTTCACCATCGGGTTGTCTCTGAGCATGGTGTCCTTCCCCGAGCGGTGGAACGCCGACCTCTTCGCAGCGGCCCCGGCAGGCTGTCAAGGCGCGCTCGATTGACACCGGCCAAGCCGCTTCCCTACGGTGCCGCGCTCCCGCGACCGATGACTCAGCTCCCACGGCCCAGGCTGCTCGTCATTACCGGCAAGGGAGGCGTGGGCAAGAGTACCGTCTCGGCCGCCCTGGCACTGGCCCTGGCCCGCACGGGGCAACGGACGCTGTTGTGCGAGGTCAACAGCGGCGGGGGGGCCACCGCCCTGTTGGGCTACCCCCGGGCCGGGCCGGAGCTGTCCCGCCTGGACGGAGAGCTGTGGAGCGTTGACGTGCGCCCCGCGGAGGCCATGCGCGAGTACGTCCTCAGCAAGATTCGCTTCCAGCGCGTCTACCGTACAGTCTTCGAGAACCCGCTGGTGCGCGCCTTCCTGCGCTTCATCCCCTCGCTGGCCGAGACGGTGATGCTCGGCAAGGTGTGCTGGCACCTGCGCGAGACCGACGGCCCGCGCAAACGCTGGGACGCGGTGGTGCTGGACGCGCCTGCCACCGGGCACGCCCTCACCTTCCTGGGCGTGCCTCAGGTGCTTCTGGACACGCTGCCGCCGGGGACGATGGCCGAGGAAGCGTCGTGGATGCGCGACATGCTGGTCGACCCCAAAGTCACCGGTGCGCTGGTGGTGGCCCTGCCGGAGGAGCTGCCCGTCCTCGAATCCATGGAATTGGCCGCCGGTTTGCGCGCACGCCACCTGGCCCTTCTGGCGGTGGTGCTGAACCAGGCCACCGCGCCGCGCTTTCTGCCGGAGGAGGTGAAGGCCCTGGCCGCCCTCCCCCGCCTCCAGGCGCTCGCCCGCGGGCACGCCGAGGAGGCCGAGCGCACCCAGGACGCCGCCTCGCGGCTAGGGACCCTTGGTGCGCCGGTGCTGGAGCTTCCCCGGCTGTACCAGGGGACGATGGACCAGGCCGCCGTGGCGGGCCTGGGCGCCACGTTGCTGGCCGGCCTCGAGGGCAGGACGTGAGGCCGCTGGCGGAGGCCCTGCGCAGCCGCGGGGTGGTGGTGTGCGTCGGCCCGGGCGGCGTGGGCAAGACGACGCTCGCCGCCGCGCTGGCCCTCCAGGGCGCGGCTCTCGGCCGAAACTCGCTGGTCTGCACCATCGACCCCGCCCGGCGGCTGGCCAGCGCGCTCGGCCTGGCGGAACTCGGCAACCTCGCCCGGCCCATCTCCGCTGCCGAGTTGCGCGCCGCCGACATCCGGCTGGCCGCACCGGTGGAAGCGATGATGCTGGACATGAAGCAGTCCTGGGATGAGCTCATCGCGCGCTCGGCCCCGCCCCAGCAGCGCGACCGGATTCTGGCGAACCGCTTCTACCAGTCGCTCTCCAGCGCCCTGGCCGGAAGTCAGGAATACATCGCGCTCGAGAAGCTGTGGGAGCTGCACGCCTCCGGCAAGCACCAGCTGGTGGTGCTGGACACGCCCCCCACCGCCCATGCCCGGGACTTCCTCGATGCCCCCGCGCGGGTCATCGACTTCCTCGGGACGGACACCGCCAAGTGGCTCCTCAAGCCGGCCCTCCGCGGCGCCAAGCTCGGCTTTCGCCTTGTCGGCCTCGGCGGAAACCTCATCAGCCGCACCCTCTCCGGCATCGTCGGGGGACAAACGCTGGCCGACTTGGCTGCCTTCCTGCTGGCCATGAGTTCGCTCAACGACGAGTTCCAGGAACGCGCACGGGCCGTCAGCGCGCTGCTCGCGAGCGAGGAGACGGTCGTCGTGCTGGTCACCGGTCCGGCGGCCGAGCGCCGGGAGGAGGCCGTGCGCTTTCACCAGTCGCTCCTGGAGCAGCACCTCAACGTCGCCGCGGTGGTGGTGAACCAGGTGCATGCCGGAGTGGGCCCGGAGGAGGCGGCGGCCTCCACGCGTCTTCCCGAGCCCCTGCGCGGCAAGCTCGAGCGCACCATCTCCGAGGCCAACTCCCTCGCCCAGGCAGACGCGCACGGCGTCCGGGTCCTCCGGGAGGCGGTGGCTCCCACCCCGCTGCTCACCGTCCCGCGCTTCCCAGGAGAGGTGCATGACCTGGGCGCACTCTGGCGGGCAGGGGCTTACCTCGTCGCCGACGCCACCCCCCGGGAAACCCTTGCCGCCGCTGCCGCCGCGCCGGGGGCCTAGCGTCCGGGGCGCCCAGGTTGGCAGACTCCGCCCTTGCCAGGGCCCTCGCCGCTGGCCCCGTGTGGCAACGCGCGCCCGCACAAACGGCCCCTGGGCCCTGCTCCTTCTCGCCCTCGGACTGGGCGGCTGCGCGAGTGCGCCCGTGCGGCCTCAAACGGTGGCCATGCCGCCCGTGGAAGTGCGAGGCGACGCAGCGCTGGCGCGGATGAATGCTGAAGAGCTGTTCGCCAACGGAGCCTCTGCCTACGGAAGCGGCGACTGGGCACGGGCAGCGGCGTGCTTCGAGCGGTTGGCGGTCGCCTTCCCGGAGAGCCCCCACCTGCTGCTCGCCGAGTACAACGCCGGGCTTGCCCGCGAGCGCCTGGGCGACTGGGAGGAGGCACGCGCGCACTTCGCTGCCGTCAGCAATCCAGCGGGCAGCGGCGACGCGCTGGATGCGGCCTTCCACCTGGCCGAGACGCTGTACCACCTCGGCCGCTATGGCGAGGCAGCGGAGCTGCTGGCCAAGATGGCGGCGCGGCCGGACCTTCCACTGGCGCGCCGCCTCGAGGCGCAGGTGCAACAGGGCGTCTGCGAGGTGGAGGATGGGCGACTGGACGCCGGCGAGAAGACGCTGCGACAGGCCCTCACCCTCTGGACTGGCGCTGCCCAGCACGACACCCTCGACGACTACTTCCCCGCCCAGGCGCAATTCTTCCTCGGTGAAATCTACCGGCTGCACTACACGGGCGTGCACCTCAACCCGGAGCAGGGCGCGGACGAGCTGGCCAAGGAGCTTGAATTCAAAGCGGAGCTGCTGCTGTCCGCCCAGGGCCACTACTTCCGCACCATCAAGATTGGCAACGCCTACTGGGCCACCGCCGCCGGCACGCAGATTGGCGGTCTGTACCAGGACATGTACCAGCAGATTGCCGAGTCCGAGGCGCCGAGCGAGCTCAAGGAGGAAGAGGCTCGCGTCTACCGGCAGGAGCTCAGAAAGCGCGTCCGGGTGCTGCTGACGAAGGCCATCACCGTCTATGAAGGTACGCTCGCCGCCGCCGAGCGGCTGGGCGCGAGCGGACCCTTCGTCGACCGGGCCAAGGAGGGGCTCGAACGGATGAAGCAGCTGCTGTTGGCCGATGCGGCCGAGGAGGCCCCGGCGCCCCCGCCCCCGCCCGCATCCGGCGCAGGCCCCGCGAAGCCGTCGCCTGCGCTGCAGGGCGCACCAGGGGCCCGGGCGGCCTCGGGGGGCTCGGGCTGAGGCGCCACGCCCCGCCGATGCGCCCGAGGCGGCCCATCCGCACCGGCCACCCGCGACGGCAGGCCACCCGCACCGGTAGACTGCCGTTTCTGGCGATGCGTGCGTTCGGGCTCGATGTGGGAACCAGGACGGTGGGCGTGGCTCTCTCTGACCCGCTCGGCATCACCGCCCAGACGCTCACCACCCTGCGCCGGACAGGGCTGCGCGCGGACCTGGCGGCGCTCCAGCGACTGGCCAAGGCCCACGAGGTGACGCACGCCGTGGTGGGGCTTCCACTCAACATGGACGGCAGCGAGGGAGCCTCCGCGGCGCGTTCCCGCGCGTTCGGCGCAGCCCTAGCCAAGGCGCTGGAGTTGCCCGTGGAGTACTGGGACGAGCGGCTGTCCACGGTGGCCGCCAACCGGGCCCTCCGCGAGACGGACGCCTCGCGACAGCGACGGCGCGAATTGGTGGACCAGGTGGCGGCGGCGTTCATCCTCCAGGGCTGGCTCGACGCGCACCGCCCCGGCTTGCCCGGAGAGGACGAATGAAGCGCTTCGTCGCCGCGCTGCTCCTCGTGCTCCTCGTGCTGGGACTGGGGGCCGGCGCCGTCTTCTGGTGGCGGGAGAAGCAGCTGGACGCGTTCGCCGCGACCGATTTCGGCCTGGCCGAGGCGCGCGACATCACCATCCCCGCCGGAAGCAGCCCCCGCACGGTGGCGACGTTGCTAGCCCGGGCGGGCGTCGTCTCGGACGCGGGGCTCTTCTACCGCTTCCTTCGACGCGGCGAGCTCGGCCCGAAGCTGCGGGCCGGCGAGTATGAATTCTCGGGCCCGGCCACGCCGGCCCAGGTGGCCGACAAGCTCATCTCGGGCCAGCAGAAGACGTACCGCGTGACGCTTCCAGAAGGCCTGCGGCTGGACGAAGTGCTGCAGCTGCTGGCGCACTCGGAGCTGCACCTAGACGAGGGCAAGCTGCTCGCGCTGGCGGGAGACCCGGCCTGGGTCCGCCGCCAAGGGGTGCCCGCAGACCGCCTGGAAGGCTTCCTCTTCCCGGACACCTACGTCTTCACCAGGCCCTTCACCGCCGAGACGGTGCTGGCCCGGCTCGTCGCCCGGGGCCTGGAGGAGGCGAAGAAGGCCGAGGCGGAACGCGCGCCCGGCATCCACCTGGACCTTCTGCAGCTGGTGACGCTCGCCTCCATCGTCGAGAAGGAGACCGGCGCTCCGGAGGAGCGCCCGCACATCGCGTGCGTGTACCACAACCGGTTGCGGCGAGGCATGCGGCTGCAGGCCGACCCCACCGTGCTGTACGCGATGATGCTGCTGCGCGGGCACTTCGTGAAGAACATCACCGCGCGCGACTTGGTGACGCCCCACCCCTACAACACCTACACCGAGGAAGGCCTGCCCCCTGGCCCCATCGCCAACCCGGGAGCCGCGGCCCTTCGGGCCACCGCCGCACCTATGGCCTGCAACGACTTGTACTTCGTCTCTCGCAATGACGGGACGAGCGTCTTCTGTCCGACCCTCATCTGTCACAACGCCGCGGTTAAGACGTGGCAGCAGGACTACTGGGCTGGAAAGCGCAGCACGACGTCCCCGCGCTGAAACGGCGGCACTGCGCCGTTCAAGTCGTCCCCTGGCCCCGACCCTAGCCAAAGGCAGCGGACCCGCCCCCGCGGCTGGCCCCAGCCGCACGCCCCGCAACGGCCTCGTCCGGGGGTGTCTTTCCGGTGAGGCACCGGGGCAGGAGGGCACGGAGGCGGGGGCGGTGCTGCTTCGACAACTCCCACAGCTTGCGCGCCACCGCACGGCGCCTCCACCCGGCAGGCAACAACGAATTTGGAAGGAGTCAGTCCGATGAGAAACCCTCACAGCAGCGTAGCGCACGTCGTCATCCTCGCCTTCGTCGCCCTGGGCGCGCGGGCCCTGGCCGAAGAGGACGAAGACCGGGCCCCCCGCTACCTCATCGCCGATCAGTTCAACAATCGAGTGATTGAGGTGGACGAGCGAGGAGACGTCGTCTGGCACTTCGGCCGGGGACCGGCAGACTTTTCCCCCGACTCCATCATCGGTTGCAACGATGCCCAACGGGTCGGCGCCTTCACCCTGATGGCAGGCACCGGAACGCCCGGGGGACAGCCCGAGGCTCCCGACTGTACGAACTCGAACGGCTGCCCGGACAACCGGGTGCTGCTCGTCGACCGTGCCGGCCACATCGTCTGGCAATACGGAAGCTTCGGCGTCGTCGGCTCGGGCACCAACCAGCTCAACACGCCCGTCCAAGCCACTTGGCTGCCCAACGGCCACGTCCTCATCACCGACCAGGCGAACGAGCGAATCATCGAGGTCACTCAGAAGAAGGAAGTCGTCTGGCAGTACGGAACGACCCTGGTGGCTGGCAACGGCTTCAACCAGCTGAACAACCCGAACTGCGCGGAACTGCTTGAGAATGGCCACATCCTCATCTGCGATGAGAACAACAACCGCGCCATCGAGGTGACCCGGTCTCACGAAATCGTCTGGCAATACGGGAGCGGGGACCCGAACATCACCGTCCCGGTGAGCGGCGTCGCGTTTGCCAGCAGGCTCGAGAATGGCCACACGCTCATTACCGACTCGAACCACGCGCGAATCGTCGAGATTAACCGAGGCCAGAAGGTGGTCTGGGAGTACTTCACTAACACTGATCCAAACAGCAATTCGCGCGGGGGAACCGGGCCATTGCCTACCCGGGCAGTCCGCTTGCGGAACGGCCACACCCTCATCAGCGACCAGTACAACCACCGGGTCATCGAGGTGAACCCGGACCAGCGGATTGTGCGCACGTTCGGGAAGATAAACTCGCTTGGTTACGACGCCGACAGCGTCCACGGGGGCGGGCTCAACTCGCCCTACGATGCAAAGCGCATCGGCGACTACACCGGCCTCACCGCGCCCTTTGGGGAGGAGGGGGACGAAGCGGACAACAGGCGCTAGCCTGAAGGCGCCGGTGGGCACACGGTGAGAAGGGCCGGCGCTTCCCGTTCTCTTCCATCGCTCAGCGCCGGTAGACGTGCCAAGGGCGTTCGAAGCCAGGGACCTCGCGGAACACCTGGCCGGCGAAGAAGAGGGTTGGGCCCTCCACCCGGAGGTCGGCCTCGCGGTCCAAGCCCCCGCCCTCGCGCCGCACCAGCGTGTCCGGCTTGGCGGAGGCGACGCGCTCCCGGAAGTTTTCCCACCGCTGGCGTGCCAGGCGCTCCTCGGGAAGCCCGCTGAAGAAGGCAATCTGGAGGTCCAAGTACTCGGGGTCCGAATCGAGGACCGCCGCACCGCCGTTTTGCAGCACGTCCGTCCGCAGGTACTCCGCCACCTGCATCACCTGAGGTGGATTGCTGGAGAGCGGTGTCACCGGGCGCAGGGACTTCGCCAGGCCGTCCTGCCCGTGCAAGGTGACCGCCGTCATCACCAGGGGCGTCGCCACGGCGAGGAGCGCCGTGGCGAGGGCCCAGCCCCGGCGCGTCCTGGCCGACCGACCGGCAAGGGCCGCGTCAAAGCCGGGGAGGACGAAGGGCAGCACCAGGGCGACCTGATTGACGGTGAAGCGCGCCAGCGGAACGAAGTTGAGCAGCACCGCCGAGCGGAAGGTGAAGTAAGCGGCGGGCGCCAGGGACGTCCAGACCAGCCAGCGGTGCTTCTTGTCCGTGCGGAAGATGTGCACCATCCCGCGCATGCCGAAGTACGCCAGCAAGGGTGAGAGGGTGAGCAGGGCGACCGCCGGCCAGAACACGAGGTTTTGCGCCCGGTAGCCGGCGTTGGTCCAGCGCGCCACGCCGTCCTGGATCCAAGCCTTGTGGAACGACTCGATGTAGAGCATCGGGGCGAAGGAGTTGCCGCGAGCCCGCTCGTTTCCTTGCATCCACACGAGGGGGAACGGCAACGTCACCAAGGCGAAGGCGATGGCACGCGTGACGGCGGCAATCCGGTCTCGGTCCCCCACCAGGAGCAGGACCACCAGCAGGGGCATGAGAAGCCAGGAGTCGTAGCGAACGGCGCAGGCGAGGTTGAGGACCGCCGCCGAGCCCAGCAACGAGCCGAAGCGGTTCTCCTCCACCCCCTTGGAGAAAAGGTCCAGGACCCACAGCACCAGGAACAGGCCCAGCGCCTCGCTGCCGGCGGTGGTCGACATCTGGATGTGCAACCCCCACACCGCAAGTCCGAGCACCGCCGCCACGCCCGCCTGCCAGCCGAAGAGGCGACGGGTGAGGGCGAACAGCGGAAAGGCGGTGAGGACCCCGAAAAGCAAGCTCACCCAGCGGCCGGCGTCCTCCTTGACGAGGCCAGTGGCAAGCGCTGCGGCCACGGCGTACAGGTGCAGTGGGCCGAACTGGTAGGCGCCGTCGTCCATGCTGGCAATCCAGTGGGGGCGTTCCAGCCAGCGGCTGGCCAGTTCCGTCCGCACCACGGCATCGCCGTAGAAGTTCTCGCCGAACGGGAAGACGATGACCCGCGGAACCAGGACGGCGGCGCAGAGGAGCACCAGAACCAGCGAGGCCCGGGGTTCGGCGCTGGCCCGAGGCAGGGAGACGGCGCGGGAGGCGGGGACGCCTTGGGGCGCGGGTTCGGCAGCGGCCTCGGCAGGAACGGTCATGGGGGCGAGTGGACGATGCCGGGTGGAACTAGCCCAAAGAAGGCCCACTTGGAAGCTTGAGCGTCTGCTCTAGGCCCCCCCGCTTCGCAGACGTGGTCCTCCCTCGGCTATACTGTCCAACATTGCCTCTTCACCCCGTGCCCGCCACTGTTGCTCTGCGAGGTGTCGTCGAGCGGTCATGCGTCGCGGTTCGAGCCCGCGGCGGGGTCCCGGAGGGGCGGTTGGGTCGAACTCCGGGAAATCGCCGGTAAGCGGTGGCGAGTGAGGACGTGACATGACGACTGGCGTGAAGGCTTCTTGGGTCTCTCGAATCGCGACGCTTCAGGACTCGAAGACCTATGCAGAGCTGACCTGGGAAGGAGGGTTCGAGGACTACCTCAACATCGTCCGGACCAACCCGAAGATTACCCGCACGGCCTTCCAGAGGATCTACGACATGATCCTCAGCCACGGGAAGTCGGAGTACATCGACAACAAGAAGAAGCTCATCCGCTACCACTTCTTCTCGGACGAGCGCTTCGGCGGACGGGACGCCATCTTCGGGCTGGACGTCCCGCTCATGAAACTGGTGAACGTCTTCAAGTCGGCGGCCCAGGGGTACGGCACCGAGAAGCGCGTCATCCTGCTCCATGGACCGGTGGGCTCGAGCAAGAGCACCATCGCGCGGCTGCTGAAGAAGGGCATCGAGGAATACAGCCGAACGCCGGAAGGCGCGGCTTACACCTTCTCGTGGCTCCTCGAGAAGCGCGCCGCCGATGGCACCGTGGTGAAGGAGCGGATGAAGTGCCCGATGAACGAGGAGCCGCTCAACCTCGTCCCGCGCGACTGGCGGCCAAAAATCTTCGCCGAGATGGCCGATGGCCACGACTTCCAGATTCCCGAAGGCTCGGAGCTGTGCCCAGCGTGCCGGTATGTTTTCCGCGACCTGATGACCCAGAGCGGCGGGGACTTCGCCAAGGTGGTGGAGCACGTGCGCGTCCACCGGCTGGTGTTCTCCGAGAAGGACCGAATTGGCATCGGCACCTTCCAGCCGAAGGACGAGAAGAACCAGGACTCGACCGAGCTCACCGGTGACATCAACTACCGGAAGATTGCCGAGTACGGCAGCGATTCCGACCCTCGGGCCTTCAACTTCGACGGCGAGTTCAACATCGCCAACCGCGGAATCATCGAATTCGTCGAAGTCCTCAAGCTCGACGTGGCCTTCTTGTACGACCTGCTCGGCGCCAGCCAGGAGCACAAGATCAAGCCGAAGAAGTTCCCGCAGACCGACATCGACGAGGTGATTCTCGGGCACACCAACGAGCCCGAGTACAAGAAGCTCGAGAACAACGAGTTCATGGAGGCGCTGCGCGATCGAACGGTCAAGATCGACATCCCCTACATCACCAAGCTCTCCGAAGAGCAGCGCATCTACCTCAAGGACTTCAACGCCAACTCCATCAAGGGCAAGCACATCGCACCGCACACGCTGGAGATGGCGGCGATGTGGGCGGTGCTGACCAGGCTGGAGGAGCCGAAGAAGCACAACCTGAGCGTGCTTCAGAAGCTCAAGCTCTACAACGGAAAGACCCTCCCCAACTTCACCGAGGACAACATCAAGGAACTGCGCAAGGAGTCGAGCCGGGAGGGCCTCGACGGAATCAGTCCCCGCTACATCCAGGACAAGATTTCCAACGCGCTCGTGAGCGACAAGGGCGATGGCTGCATCAACCCGTTCATGGTCCTCAACGAGCTGGAGGCGGGCCTGAAGACCCACTCGCTCATCTCCAGCGAAGAGGCCCGCAAGCGCTACCGCGACCTGCTCACCACGGTGAAACAGGAGTACGAGGACATCGTCAAGAACGAGGTCCAGCGGGCAATCAGCGCTGACGAGGACGCCATCTCCAAGCTCTGCGGCAACTACATCGACAACATCAAAGCCTACACGCAGAAGGAGAAGGTGCGGAACAAGTACACCGGCCAGTACGAGGAGCCAGACGAGCGGCTGATGCGAAGCATCGAAGAGAAGATCGACATCCCGGAAAGCCGCAAAGACGACTTCCGCCGGGAAATCATGAACTACATCGGTGCACTCGCCGTCGAGGGCAAGACCTTCAACTACCGGACCAACGAGCGGCTGCACAAAGCACTCGAGCTCAAGCTCTTCGAGGACCAGAAGGACAGCATCAAGCTCAAGAATCTCGTCTCCTCGGTGGTGGACAAGGAGACCCAGGAAAAAATCGACCTGGTCAAAGACCGGATGATGAAGAACTACGCCTACTGCGAGATCTGCTCGACCGACGTCCTCAACTTTGTGGCTTCCATCTTCGCGCGTGGAGACGCCAAGGAGTAGGCGTGTCGCTGAAGATCCATCAGGACCACGGCCGCTTCAAGCAGATCGTCCGGGGGAAAATCAAAGCCAACCTCCGTCGCTACGTGCAGAAGGGGGAGATGCTCGGCAAGCGGGGCAAGGACACCATCTCCATCCCCATCCCCTTCATCGACATCCCCCATTTCAAGTATGGCCACCGTGAGCAGGGCGGCGTGGGCCAAGGCGAGGGGGACGTCGGCCAGCAGCTCTCTCCGGGGGCCGTCCAGCCCGGCGACGGCCAGCAGGCCGGCCAGGGCGAGGGGGAACACGCCCTCGAGGTCGACGTCAGCCTCGAGGAGCTGGCCACCATCCTCGGCGAGGAGCTCCAGCTGCCCAACATCGAGCGCAAGGGCAAGGAGCAGGTGGTCGCACAGAAAATCAAATACACCGGCGTGCACACCACCGGTCCGGAGTCGCTCCGCCACTTCAAGCGCACCTACAAGCAGGCCCTGCGCCGGCAGATTGCGCTCGGCACGTATGACCCCAGCCGTCCCATCATCGTCCCGACGCGCGAGGACCGGCGTTACCGGAGCTACCGCCTGCAGCAGCTCCCGGAGACCAACGCCGTCATCCTCTACATGATGGACGTCTCCGGCTCGATGGGCGACGAGCAGAAGGAGATTGTCCGCATCGAGAGCTTCTGGCTCGATACGTGGCTGCGCCACCAATACAAGGGCCTCGAGTGCCGCTACCTCATCCACGATGCGGTGGCACGCGAGGTCGACCGGGACACCTTCTTCCACACCCGAGAGTCGGGCGGGACGATGATTAGCTCCGCCTACAAGCTGTGCAAGGACATCATCCAAGCCGACTACCCGAGCTCGAGCTGGAACATCTACCCGTTCCACTTCAGCGACGGAGACAACTGGAGCGCGGACGACACGCGCCACTGCGTGGAGATGCTCAAGGCGGACATCCTCCCCCACGTGAACCAGTTCGCCTACGGACAGGTGGAGAGCCCCTACGGCAGCGGGCAGTTCATCAAGGACCTCCGCGAGTCCGTCGGCGACCTGGACAATGTGGCGCTCTCCGAGATCGCCGACAAGGACGCCATCTACCAGTCCATCAAGGACTTCCTCGGACGGGGAAAGTGACGCGATGCCCCGCGGGTTGACGCCCCAACTGGCCCAGCTGAAGGAGACCATCGAGGGGTACGCCCGCGGCTACGGCCTGGATTTCTTCGAGACGGTCTTCGAACTCGTCACCTACGACGAGCTGAACATGGTGGCCGCCTACGGCGGCTTTCCCAACCGCTATCCCCACTGGCGCTGGGGCATGGAGTACGAGCAGCTCTCCAAGGGGTACGAGTACGGGCTGTCGAAGATTTACGAACTGGTCATCAACAACGACCCCACCTACGCGTACCTCATGGAGAGCAACGCCGAGGTGGACCAGAAGCTGGTGATGGCCCACGTCTACGGTCACGCCGACTTCTTCAAGAACAACTTCTACTTCCAGCACACCAACCGACGGATGATCGACGAGATGGCGAACCACGCCACCCGCGTCCGCCGCTGGGTGGACAAGATTGGCATCGAGAAGATTGAGGACTTCATCGATCGCGCCCTGAGCCTCGAGAACCTCATCGACTACCACTCGCCCTACATCCGACGGAACCCGGACCCGCGCCGGGCGGAAGAGGAAGACAAGAGCAACGAGCGGGTGGAAGGCTTCCGGGTCGGCCGCGAGTACATGCGCGGCTTCGTCAACCCCACCGAGTTCCTCGAGGAGCAGCGCAGGAAGGTGGCCGAGGAAAAGGAGCGAAAAAAGCAATTCCCGGAGCGGCCTCAGCGGGACGTGCTGCTCTTCCTGCTCGAGCACGCACCTCTCGAGCCCTGGGAATTCGACATCCTAGCCACGCTCCGCGAGGAGGCCTACTACTTCGCGCCGCAGGGCCAGACCAAAATCATGAACGAGGGCTGGGCCAGCTACTGGCACTCGAAAATCATGACGCAGAAGGCGCTCAGGGACGACGAGGTCATCGACTACGCCGACCACCACTCGGGCACGATGGGGACGCGTCCAGGCGCGCTGAATCCCTACAAGATCGGCATCGAGCTGTTCCGGGACATCGAGGAACGTTGGGACAAGGGTCGCTTCGGCAAGGAGTGGGACGAGTGCGACGACCTCCGGGCCCGGCGGGCCTGGGACCGTAAGCTCGGGCTGGGCAAGGAAAAGATTTTCGAGGTCCGCAAGCACTACAACGACGTGACCTTCATCGACACGTTTCTCACGGCCGAGTTCGCGCAGGAGCAGAAGCTCTTCGTCTACGGCTTCAACGACAAGCGAAACAGCTGGGAAATCCTCGACCGTGAGTTCCGCAAAGTGAAGAGCAAGCTGCTGACCCAGCTCACCAACTTCGGAAACCCCATCGTCGAAGTGGTGGATGCCAACTTCGACAACCGCGGCGAGCTGCTCCTGGCGCACAAGCACGACGGGCAGGACCTGAAACAGGATTACGCCCGGGAAACCCTCAAGAACTTGGCATCGCTCTGGCGACGCCCGGTCAATCTCGTCACGCGCGTCGAGGGCAAGGGCATGGCGGTGAGGTTCGACGGCCAGAGCCACTCAGAGAAGAAGGTGGAGCTCTAGGGCTGTCGGTGGACGGGGGACGCGACTGGCAGCGCCAGACCACCCGGTCAGTCCTCGGCGCCCCGCTGTCCGACGAAATGGTCTGACTTCTCTCGGAAGAGAATGTTGAAGCTGGTGAGGCTTCCGTAACAGCGGGTGATGTACTGCTGCATCTCGACGCGTTCCGCGTCGGTCAGCTTGGGATGCGTGTTGAGCTTCTGCTCGAGCGTCCGGAGCCGGTCCCGCACCATCACCACTTTGTGGAACAGCGCGTCGATGGGCAGCTCCTTGGCCTGGAGGTCCGGCTTTCCGGGGACCAGCTGAATGGCGCCCCCTTCCCACTTCGCCGCCAGCGGTGGCGGGTCGCTGTCCCCGGCCGCTTCGCGGAACACCTCCATCAATTCCTCACGTGTCATGTCGAGCACCTCGGAAGAAAGCTCTGCCCCCGCCCGTCGCTTGAGGAGGGGGGCGACGCTCCGGGCCGCGACCGCAGTCCGGACAACGGCGGCAGAAGGCGCCGGGGCTGTCCCGCCCTTCGGCGAGAAGGCGTTGCAAATCGGCGCGGTGGGGGGAAAGAGTCCTCGCTGCGGCTGAAGGCGGCAGGGACCCACCCAGCCACGCGCGCCGTCGACCGAGTAGGGTGACCACAGCCGGCAGGCACCGCACACCCGCGCATCGGAGCCGAAGACTGGCAGCGGAGGCAAGTCGTCCGTCATCGCCGTGCCCGCTTACCACGACACCGAACACGCGGCCCGGCGCAATATTTCTGGTTGGGGCACGTCTTCCGGATGGCCCAAACGCTGCTGCATCCACACCAGGCGGACGGCGCGCGTGCGCCTCGGCGGCATGGCGTGGGCGTTCCACTCGGCGCAGCGCCAACTCAGCCAAGCTGCGCGACTCGCCTCCACCGTCGCCCGCTGTTCACTCCGCACTGGCCACGGCGTCAGCACGTTGGCCACGTAGTGGCGCCAGCGGCGGTTGGCAAAGGTATCCGCCACATTGGCCGGGCGAACAGACCGAACGGGCCCCCCCCCGGCCAAGACGTCCAACTCGGTGCCATCCTCTAGGCTCGCCACCAGCTCCACCCAACCATCCGTCATCACGAAGTCATTCACCGGGTTGGGCGAAAACAAGGACCAGTACTGCTGTAGTCCGAGCGCCCGCGCCGCCCACAAGACTGGTCGGGGGACCGGCACCCGTGGCGCCACCACCGACAGGTTGAACAGGAGCATCAGCGTCAGGCCCACGGCGGCCAGCCCGAAGGCAAGCAGCGGCCTGCCTTTCGGCAGCCGGGCCCCCGCTTCGGGCGCGAACGCTCCCCCCCATGCGCCAACCCCCAGCCGCCGCACCAGCCCCTCCCAGACGGACGGCGGAAGGAGCGTCAGCCAGGCGGCCAGGGCCACTGCCGGGAACAGTCCCAGGCGGAGCAACATGGAGAGGAAGACGTGCAAGAGCACAAACCCAGAAACCAGGAGAACCCGCGTCGGGCGCCACGACCCCGAGAGAAAGATGAGGAATGGCGCCAACAGCTCGAACGCCAGCACGGCGAAGGTGCCGATGTGCAGGAGGGAGGGAAAGGCCCGAAGGGATTGGCCGAGGGCAGTCTCGTAACGTCCCATGGCGAGGGCATTCGAGATTGCCGAACCAGAAGTCCACCAAGGGGACTCCAGCTTCGCCACCGCGCTCGCCCAGTACAAAGTCAGCAGCTGCAGGACCCAGCCCACCGTCGCCGGCCCGAGCACCCGGTCCCCCGAGACGCCCGTCAGAGGGTGCCAGACCCGTCCGCGGAGCCGGTCCACCGACCAGCGAGCCCCCCAGGGCAGCAGGCAACCCCAGACGAGCAGCACGCGGAGGAGGTCGTCCTGCCCATCGCGCAACAACGGGTTTCGCCCATGCAACGAGATGAGCAGCGCGGCGCTCCCCAGCGTTGCCCAGAACGTCCGGAACCCCACCAGCATCCCGAACGCAAAGAGGGCGTGAAGGACGAATAACCCGGCTTCGAAGGGCTTCGAGCCCGCGGCGGTGTGGACCGACCACAGGAAGTCCCATGCCTCGAGGCGAAAGTCCGAGCGCGGCAAGACGCCTGCATCGCTGTAGTGTGCGGTGAGGTCTCCGGCGCGAAGCGCGAGGTCCCACAGCAGCAGCGCCCCCAGCAGCATCCGGCCAAGGGCCAAGCTCCGCGCGTCGAGCGTGAAGGGGCCTGGGCTTCTGGGCGGACCGAATGCGGGAGAAGGCATGCAGGCTCCGCGCGGTAGCCTAGTCGACGGCGGGCTGGACGCTACCTCCGGTCGGTTGGCCGCCTAGACCGTGCCACGAGCCATCGCCAAGGGCCAATGGCACTCGGCGGCGGGGGTCGCTAGGCTCGCCCGCGTCGGCGTGGAAGACCACCACCGACAACTTCGGTCTCGCGCTCATGACGCCGCGCGGGGCCCCCACCGAGGGCGCGATGCGCGAGCTGGACGGCGAGCAGATGATGGTGCGTGTCTTCCTCGGCGAGGACGACCGCTGGCAAGGTCAATTCCTGCACGTCGCGCTCGTCGAGCGCTTGCGCAAGGAGGGCATCGCCGGAGCCACCGTCTTCCGCGGCGTGTGCGGCTACGGTGCGCGGAGCATCGTCCACAGTACCCACCTGCTCAACCTTTCGGAGGACCTGCCCCTGGTCGTGGAAGTCGTCGACACGCCGGAGCACATCGAGCGAATGTTGCCCATCATCGACGCGATGGTCACCGAGGGCCTGGTGACCGTGGAGAAGGTCCGCGTCATCAAGTACTCCGCTGGGCCGGCCCCGACGCCGCGCACCTGAGCCCCGGCGAGCCAGGCGCACAGTCGCTCGCGACCAATGCGGGCTTGGCGTGGAGGCGTTCCACCGGAGGCGGCGCCGGTGGACCGCCCACCGGGAGGCTGCCGGCGGGGCTGGGTTCCGGGGCGCGGAAGGCCGTGGTGAACTCTCCCCTATGCATGTTCTGCTCATCGGTGGCACCAAGTTCGTCGGGCACTTCCTCGCGCTCCGCCTCGTCGCCCAGGGCCACCGGGTGACGGTGCTCAACCGAGGCGTCACGCCAGACGGCCTCGGTTCAGGCGTCGAGCGACTGCGGGCGGACCGCGGGACGGACGGCTTCGACAGCGCCCTCGCCGGCAGACGCTTCGACGCGGTCGTTGACTTCGCCGCCTACCGCCCGGAGGAGGTGGAGCGGGCCCTGCGCGTTCTGCGCCGGAGGGTTGGTCACTACGTCTTCATCAGCACCGGGCAGGTGTACCTCGTCCGCGAAGCCTGTCCTCGCCCCGCGCGCGAAGCCGACTTCGATGGCAACGTGATGGCACGCCCGGAAGACCCCGAGACGCTGGAGGAGTGGAGCTACGGCGTGCTGAAGCGACGCTGTGAAGAGGTGCTTCTCCGCGCCCCCGACTTCCCGTCCACGCGCCTTCGCATCCCGATGGTGAATGGCGAGCGGGACTACTACCGGCGGCTGGAGAGCTACCTCTGGCGCCTTCTCGATGGGGGGCCCTTGCTCGTCCCGGACGGCGGGCAGGAAGTCTGCCGCCACGTGTATGGGCTGGATGTGGCGGACGCCCTGGCCTCGATGCTTGGGGACAGCCGGGTCTTCGGGCGGGCGGTCAACCTGGCGCAGTGGGAGGCGCCACCGCTCTGGGACCTCCTCGGGCTGCTGTCTGAGGCGCTGGGGGCTCCGGAGCGACGCGTCGCCCTCCCGGCGGAGGCCATCACCCGCGCCGGCCTTCGGCTGCGGGACGTTTCGCCCTTCAGCACGGGCTGGATGTCCTACCTGGACCCATCGCTTGCCCGGGCGGAGCTTGGCTTTCGCAGCACCGGTCTGCCCGAGGTGCTTGCCCGGGTGGTCGCCGCCTTTCTCACCGCGCCCCCGGCGTTGCCTCCGCCTGGCTACGAGGCACGGGCGGCCGAACGTGGGCTGGGAAGCGGGAGAAGCTGAGGTTTCTGGGCCCTCCTCGGGCGCGACTCCGGTACAGTGGAGGGCCAAGCCCCGATGATTCTTCCAGGCCGCGCCGCCCTCCTCCTCGCCCTGCTCCTGTCGCTCCCGAGCGTTGGAGCGACGCGCATCGTCAACCGGCGCATCGAGCGGAATCAGATTCTTGCCCGAGCCCTCCGGGACGCAGGCCTCGACGGGCCGGCAGCGGACCGCGCCCTCGCCGCCCTGGAGGGCGTCTTCGACGTCCGCAAGTCGCGGGACGGCGACCAGCTGCGACTCGTTCTGCGAGACGGCGAGCTGGACTACTTTGACTACCGCCAGGGCGCGGTGGACGAGTGGCAAGTGCGCCGAGAGGGCGACCGCCTGGTCGCCAGCAAGCGCGCCGTCGAGGTGGAGAAGACGCTCGCCCGCGTGCAACTCGAGGTGGGCAGCTCGCTTTACGAGGCGGCCCTGGCCGCAGGCGAGGACCCGACGCTGGCGCTGGCCCTGGCCGACGTCTTTGCATGGGACATCGACTTCTACCTCGACGTTCGCAGAGGAGACCGCGTCGGTTGCCTGGTCGAGAAGTACGTCTCCAAGGGACGGCTCTTGCACTACGGCGAGGTTCTGGCTGCCGACTACCAGGGCGAGACCGTCGGTCACCGGCGGGTCTTCCGCTACCAGCTCCCGGACGGTGATTGGAGCTATTTCCAGGAGGACGGGACCTCGACCCGCAAGGCCTTCCTCAAGAGCCCGTTGAAGTTCGCGCACGTAACGTCCGGGTTTGGCAACCGCTTTCACCCGGTGCTGCAGTACCTCGCCGCCCATCAAGGGGTGGACTATGCGGCGGCGGTGGGAACGCCCGTGTGGGCCGTGGCGGACGGCGTGGTGACGGTCGCGGGTGATACCAGCGCTGGGGGAAACACGTTGTGCCTGCGCCACCACAACGGGCTCGAGACTTGCTACCTGCACCTGTCCTCGTTCGGCGCCGGTGTCCGTGTCGGCGTACACGTCACCCAGAAGCAAGTCATCGCCCTGTCCGGCAACACGGGTCGCACCACGGGACCTCACCTGCACTACGCGCTGAAGCGGGGGGGCGTCTTCGTCAATCCGCTGAATCAGAAGTTTCCCCGCGCTGAGCCGGTACCGCCGAAGCAGCTCGCCGACTTCCGGGAGAAGCTCCGGCCAATGGCCGCGCAGCTGGACGCCGCGTCTGTAGCGACCCGGGCCCGGGCCCGGCCCCTCGTCCCGCCGGCCGTGCTCAGTCTTCCCTGAGGGACGCCCCCCACGGGGTGCCGCCGGCAACCGTCGCGCAGAGGCGACCGGCCCGCTACAGTCGCCTGCGCGATGGCACAGGTCACCCCTCTTCCAACGTCAGTAGGCGTCGCAGGTAGCGCCATCCCGGAGGCGCCCCGCCTCAAGAACGACCCGCTCCATCTGCAACGGAGCTTCCTGGCGCACGTCAGTTACACGCGGGCCAAGGGGTGGAAGAGCGCGACAGCACTGGACCGCTTCATGGCCATTGCCATGGCAGTCCGCGACCGACTCACCGAACGGTGGGTCGCAACCCAACGCACCTACCACGAGCAGGACGTCAAGCGCGTCTGCTACCTCAGTGCCGAGTACCTGCTGGGCCGCGCGCTAGGGAACAACCTCATGGCCCTCGGGCTGATGGATGCAGCCCGGAAGGCGCTCGCCGAGCTAGGCGTGTCGCTGGAGGACCTGCTCGAGGTCGAACCCGACGCTGGCCTCGGAAACGGTGGTTTGGGCCGGCTGGCCGCCTGCTTCCTCGACTCGATGGCGACGCTCGGTTACCCGGGCTTGGGGTACGGCATCCGCTACGAGTTCGGCATCTTTACCCAGGACATAATCAGCGGGCACCAGGTGGAACGGGCCGACGAGTGGCTCAAGTTCGGCAACCCCTGGGAAATCGTCCGACCCGAATTGAGCGTGCCCGTGCGCCTCTACGGGCGGGTCGAGCACGGGACACGCCCGGACGGCTCCCCGGTGGCCCGGTGGGTGGACGGCAAGACCGTGCTTGGGATTCCTTACGACACGCCCGTCGCCGGCTACGGCACCAACACAGTGAACACGCTCAGACTGTGGCAGGCGCGTGCTTCGGGCGAGTTCGACTTCCGCCTTTTCAATGCCGGCGACTACGAGCGCAGCGTGGTCGAGAAGAACGACTCGGAGACCATCTCCAAGGTCCTCTACCCCAACGACAACTTTCAGGCCGGCAAGGAACTCCGTCTCAAACAGGAGTATTTTTTCGTCGCCTGCGCCTTGGCGGACATCCTCCGCCGCTTCCTCAAGAAGCCGCGAGACCTGCGCGACTTGCCTCGCTTCGTTGCCATTCAACTCAACGACACGCACCCAGCCGTCGCTGTCCCGGAATTGCTACGCCTGCTAGTGGACGAACAGGGCCTGCCGCCAGAGACCGCTTGGGACATCACCGTGAAGGTGATGGGCTACACCAACCACACGCTACTGGCCGAGGCGCTCGAGGTCTGGCCGGTGAGCCTGTTCGAGCGGCTTCTGCCTCGACATCTCGAAATCATCTACGAAATCAACCAGCGCTTCTTGCGGACCGTCCAAATCAAGTACCCCTTCGACGTCGCCCGGCAACAGCGAATGTCGTTCTTCGAGGAGGGGCCGGACAAGAAGGTCCGGATGGCCAACCTGGCGGTCGTGGGCAGCCACAGCGTCAACGGCGTGGCCGCTCTGCACACCGAGCTGCTGAAGCGCAACGTGATGCCGGACTTCGCGGAGATGTACCCGGGCAAGTTCAACAACAAGACGAACGGCGTCACGCCGCGACGGTGGCTTCTCCTCTGCAACCCGGCACTCGCCGAGCTCGTCACCAGCCGCATTGGACCGGGCTGGGTCACGGACCTCGACCAGCTGAGAGCTCTGGAACCCCTGGCGACCGACCGTGACTTCGCCGAACAGTTCCGTCGCGTGAAGCTGCAGAACAAGAAGCGCCTGGCAGCGCACGTCCACGAAGAGACAGGCCTCCAGCTGGACACGTCGGCCATCTTCGACGTTCAGGTGAAACGGCTTCACGAGTACAAGCGCCAGCTCCTCAACGCTCTGCACGTCGTCTGGCTGTGGATGCGGGTTCGGGAGAGCGCCACGGCGGTCGTCCATCCGCAAGCCTTCTTGTTCGGAGCCAAGGCGGCACCGGGGTACCAGCTGGCGAAGTCCACCATTCGACTCATCAACGGCATCGGTGAAGTGGTCAATGCGGACGCCGGTCGTACGGGCATCCAAGTGGTCTTTCTTCCCAACTACCGGGTCTCCCTGGCCGAGCGCATCATTCCGGCGGCGGATGTGTCGGAGCAAATCTCGACTGCCGGCAAAGAGGCCTCTGGGACGGGCAACATGAAGTTTGCGTTGAATGGCGCCCTGACACTCGGAACGCTGGACGGGGCGAACATCGAGATTCGGGAGGCAGTTGGGCCGGAGAACTTCTTTCTCTTCGGGCTCACTGCCGACCAAGTCGAGGCGACCGTGGCGAACGGCTACCGCCCGCGGGAGGTTGTCAGGCAGGACGCTGAGCTCAAGGCCGTGCTGGACCTGGTGGCATCTGGCTTCTTTTCGCCGGAGGACCCAAGCGCCTTCCGGCCGCTCGTCGATGCGTTGCTCGACGAGGACCGGTTCCTGGTGCTGGCCGACTTCCGCGCCTACGTCGAGGCCCACAGCCGCGTCGTCCATGCGTATTCGAAGATCGAGGATTGGACCCGGATGGCGATTCTCAACATGGCGCGGGTCGGCCGCTTCTCGTCCGACCGCACCATTCGCGAGTACGCGCGCGACATCTGGGGCATCCAGCCAGTCGACATCCAACTCTGACGTCCTGGGAAGGCTTCCGACCGGCTTGGGCATTGCCCTGCCCCCCATGGCCCGGCGCTGGCCCACCCAACCGCCGGGAAAGCGGTTCAGCGGAACAGCTGCGCGGCCTTGTACAGCGTCTGGACAGGAAGGCCGAGCCCCAGCAAAGCGCCGCGACCATGCCGGACCTTCGGGGCCCATCGGCCTGCATCCAGGTGCCAAAGAGCGCCGCGGAAAGACCCAGCATCGCGCAGGGGGCAGCAGCGGACCCCGCCGTATAACGCCGTCTGCCGTTTGCGCCGCCCAAAAGAAACGCCCGGGCAGGCGCGGCGGGCCAGCGCCCGAGGCGGAACTTCTGCGGCCGCGCCCCTCGCCCAAGCTCGCTGGGTCCCTGGCAGAGTTGAGCGGCACGTGTCTCTGCTTCCGTTTCTGCCCCACTTCATAGTTGGCTCCAGGAAGGCTCGGGGGCACTTCCGTCGACCGGAGGGCACCCAAGGGGTCTGGCGCGGAGAGAGTTCCAATGGCTTTCATCGGCTTTGACGTCTACGGCACGCTCGTCGACCCGCTCGGCATGGAAGGCCCTCTCCGGGCCCATGTCGGCGAGCTGGCGTTGCGCTTCGCCACGACCTGGCGCCAGCACCAGCTGGACTCGTGCTTTCGGCGCGCGCTGATGCGCAGGTACGCCAACTTCGACGTCGTCACCCGCGACGCCCTGCATTTCACCGCGCGGATGCTGGGCGTGACGCTGTCGGGTGCCGCCGAGGACGAGCTGCTGAGCGCGTACCTCGAGCTGCCAGCCTTCCCGGACGCACGGGCGGGGCTCGTCGCCCTCGAGGCCGACGGGCACGCCCTGGTGGCCTTCTCAAACGGCGTCGAGGCGTCACTGCGAAAGTTGCTTTCACAGGCGAGGCTTCTGCCGCCCCTCGCGGGGGTGGTGAGTGTGGACGACGTCCGCAGCTACAAGCCGGACCCGGCCGTATACCTGCACCTGCTGACCCGTGGCGGTGCGCCCGCCGACGACACCTGGCTGGTCTCGGCCAACGCCTGGGACGTCCTGGGAGCCAAGTCGGCGGGCCTGCGAGCGGCCTGGGTTCGCCGCCAGAGCCAGACCCCCTGGGAAGGCTGGGGCATCGCTGAGCCGGACCTCGTCGTTGCCTCGCTCGGTGAACTCATCAGCCGAATTCCCGGGTCTTGACCTCACGCAAGGCGCGGCCCGACCCGGACTTCTACCCCGGCTGGAACTGCACCCGTGCCAGCCCTACCGACCGGTAGGTCGTTGCATACCTACCGGTCGGTAGGTTAAGCCATTCGTGCCTCGAGGTCCGGTCCTGAGGTCCCCGCCGAGATGAGCACGCGCACCGCCGACGAAGCGAAGCAGCGTCACCGCGAAATCCTCGAGACCGCTGCGCGGCTCATCTGCGCCCGTGGCTACGAGGCCACCTCCATCCAGGACATTGCGGATGCCTGTGGTCTGACCAAGGCCGGCCTCTACCATCACATCGAGAGCAAGGAGCACCTGCTGCTCGAAATCATGAACTACGGAATGGATGTCTTCGAGGAGCAGGTGCTCAGCCAGGTGGAGTCCATCGCTGACCCTGTGGAGCGTCTGCGGGCCTGCATGGAGAAGAACATCCTTCTCGTCACGCGCGGCTGGAGCAAGGAAGTCACCATCATCCTGCACGAGCACGCCACCCTCCAGGGCCGCGCCCGGAACCAAATCGACGCCCGGAAGAAGAAGTACGTGCGCTTTCTGGAGAAGACCATCACTGAGGCGACGAAGGCTGGCAAGGCCCGAGCGGTGAATCCCACCGTCGCTGCCTTCGCTTTTCTCGGCATGGTGCTGTGGATTTACAAGTGGTACCGCAAGGACGGCGCCATCGCCGACACCGCCATCGCCCGCGGCATGGTGGACCTCTTTCTGCACGGACTGGTGCCGGTGGAGGCGCGATGAGTCTCGCTCGCTGGACCACGCTGGCCGACCTGGCCGGCAGCGTTCCGGACGGCTCGCTGCTGGCTCCCGGCGGTTTCATGCTGGGCCGGGCGCCGATGGCGCTCGTGTTCGAGCTCATTCGACAGGGCCGACGCGACCTCCGGGTGCTCTCGCTTCCCAATCCCTTGCCGGCGGAGATGCTGGTCGCCGCCGGTGCGGCCAGCCGGGTGGAATTCGCTTTCTCGGCGCTCACCTTGGGCGGCCGCGTCCGCCCCATGCCTTGCCTCAAGGCGGCCATCGAGGCGGGGACCATCGCCTGGGCGGAGATGGACGGCTACCGGATCGTCCAGCGACTGCGCGCCGCGGCCATGGGGCTCCCCTTCCTGCCGGCCCCGGATGCCGAGCGCTCGGAGCTGGCGAGCCTCGACCCCCCTGCCGTGGTGGTCGACCCGTTCACCGGCGAGACCGTCCCGGTGGAGCGCGCCGTGGCCCCGGACGTCGCGCTGCTGCATGCACAGGCCGCCGACGCCGAGGGGAATCTCTTCTTCGAGGACCCCACGACCGACTTGTTGATGGCGGGCGCCGCGCGCCGTGTCCTGGCCACGGCCGACCGTCGCGTCGACCGGCTCCCCCGCGTCAGCCTGCCGGCGTTTCAGGTCGAGGCGGTCGCCGAGGTCTGGGGCGGGGCTCTGCCAACCGGGTCCGCCAGTCTCTACCCACACGACGAGGCCGACCTCCTCGAGTACCTCGCTCTCGCCGCCCAGGGCGCTGCAGCGCAGTACCTGGAACGCCGAAGTGGCGCGGTCCGCGCCCGGGATGCTGCATGACCGCCACCCACGCCGACGCTCTTCTGGCCGCGATGGCTGCCGAGATTCGCGACGGGGACGTCGTGGCCACGGGAGTCGCCTCGCCGCTCGCCATCCTGGCCATCGCGCTGGCGAAGGCCACGCATGCCCCACGCCTGACCTACCTGGCCTGTGTCGGCTCGGTAAACCCGGACGTTCGACGACTTCACGCCTCATCCGAGGACCTGGCGTACCTCGAGCATCGACGCGGGGATATCTGCATCCCCGACCTCTTCGACCATGCCCGGCGGGGCCGCATCGACATCATCTTCTTCGGTGCGGCAGAGGTCGACGGCGCCGGTCGCTCCAACATGAGTGCAACCGGCTCCCTCGACCGACCGACGGTGAAGCTGCCCGGCGTTGCGGGCGCCGCGGCGCTGCGCCGTTGGGTAAAGCGTCCGGTGCTGGTGATGCCCAAACAAACCAAGCGGAACCTGGTGGCCCGTGTCCAGGTGGCCTCCACCGTCGATGGGCGACCCACGCCTCTGCTCACCGACCTGGGGCGGTTCCAGGTTGGCGCCGATGGGGCCAGTCTCCATCGCCACCGAGCCTGGACAACGCCGGTGGAGGTCGCCGAGCGCACCGGCTTCGCCTTCACGGTCGCTGCCGACCTCCGCACGGATGCGGCACCCGCGGAGGCCGCGCTGGCGGCGATTGCCGCGCTGGACCCGGACAATTTCAGGGAGCGGTTGGTTGGCTGAAGTCAGGGCAACCCGGGAGAAACGCATGGATGCGGTTGTGCTGAGGGCGTTTGGAAACTCGGAGAACCTCCGGCTGGAGTCCGTCCCGGAACCGACGGTCGGTCCCGGGGAGGTCCTTCTCCGCGTCCGCGCGTGTGGCGTCTGCTACCACGACGTCATCAACCGCCGCGGTCAGCTTCCCCGCACG
Source organism: Myxococcaceae bacterium (assembly GCA_017881265.1). Classification (GTDB taxonomy): domain Bacteria; phylum Myxococcota; class Myxococcia; order Myxococcales; family Myxococcaceae; genus JADGRA01. The sequence goes on from JADGRA010000018.1 coordinate 49,178, forward strand.
AGCGTTCCAGCCATTCTTGGACACGAGGTCGCCGGTGACGTCATCGTCGTGGGCCCGGGGGTCCAAGGCTGGGGGGTCGGCGACCGCGCGGCAACCTTGCAGCGGCTTTCCTGTGGGAGCTGCCCCATTTGCCTCTCCGGACGTCCGACGCTCTGCAAGAAGGACGCGCGTTTCTTCGGCGAAGAAATCCCCGGCGGCTACGCCTCGCTGATGGCGGCGCCGGTGGCTGGGCTGGGTCGGGTGCCCGCCGGCCTCTCGTGGGAGGCGGCGGCGACGGCCTGCTGCACCACCGGCACGGCGGTCCACGTGGTCCGTACCCGCGGCCGCGTTCGTCCGGGTGAGGTGGTGCTCGTCACCGGGGCAAGTGGTGGCGTCGGGCTCTCCGCCGTGCAGCTCGCCCGGCTCGACGGCGCCCGGGTGCTGGCCGTCACCTCCAGCGCCTCCAAAGTCGAGGCACTCGAAGCGGCCGGTGCACACGAGGTCATCGTCTCACCCAACCTCGACTTCGCCGCGGAGGTCCGCCGGCGCAGCGGTGGCGACGGCGTCAATGTGGTCCTGGAAATCGTCGGGAGCGCGACCTTCGCCCAGTCGCTGCGCTGCATCGCGCCCGGCGGGCGCCTGGTCGTGGTGGGTAACCTTGTGACTCGCGACGTGACCCTCAACCCCGGCCTGGTCATCGTCAAGGAGCTGGAAATCATCGGAGCATTCGCGACTGACCAGGCCGAACTGGAGGAGGCGCTCAAGCTGACCGCCGACCGTTCCATCCAACCTTTCATTTCGGAGGCCCTTCCCCTGGCCGACGCTGCCCTCGCGCACACGCGCCTGGAGCAGCGGGGGGTTGCTGGGCGAATCGTGCTCGTTCCACGAGCCGCCGCATGAGGAGTGGTGAAGCCATGAAGCAGCAAGTCGGAATCGAAGCCATCGCCGTCGCCCTTCCACGCCGCTACATCGACCTCGGCGACCTCGCCCGGGCCCGAGGCGTCGACCCTGCGAAGTACACACAGGGCCTTGGGGGTCTGGAGATGTCGGTCGCCGAGCCGGGCGAGGACACCGCCGCGCTGGCTGCCTCTGCGGTGGCCAAACTCCTCGCCAACCGCGCGTTGGACCCCTCGCGCATCGGGATGCTGGTGGTGGGGACGGAAACGGGCGTCGACCACTCCAAGGCCGTCGCGTCCTACGTGCAGGGAATGCTCCGCTTTCCTCAAAGCATGCGGACCTTTGACTGCCAGCACGCTTGCTACGGTGGGACGGCCGCCCTTAATTCGGTGGCCGAGTGGATTGCCTCTGGCGCAGGAGCGGGCCGGGTGGGCATCGCGGTGTGCTCGGACATTGCTCGTTACGGCCTCAACACGTCCGGTGAGCCGACGCAGGGCGCCGGGGCAGTGGCCATGCTGGTGTCCGAGTCCCCCGAACTACTGGCCCTCGACGTGGGCGTCAGCGGGACCTGCAGCATGGACGTGCACGACTTCTGGCGGCCCCTCGGCCGCCGGGAGGCCGTCGTGGACGGCCACTACTCCATCCAGTGCTACTTGGAGGCGGTGTCCGGAAGCTACCGGGGCTGGCGCGCAAGAGCCCTCGGACGGGACTTGATTCGTTCGGCCGAGGTTCCGTCCGAGCAGTTGGCGCGCATCGCCTACCACGTGCCCTTCTGCAAGATGGCGAAGAAGGCACACGCGCAGGTTCGGCGCTGCGACATCGAAGACCGAACGGGCAAGGCGCTCGACGCAAGCGCCGAGGCCGAAGAGACGCCCCGGGCCGCGGCGAGCTTCGAAACTCAGGTCGCGCCCTCCCTCGGCCTGTCCGCCCGTGTCGGGAACATCTACACCGGCTCGCTTTACCTCAGCTTGGCCAGCCTCCTCCACAAGGAGGCGGCATTGCTGACCGGGAAGCGCATCGGCCTCTTCAGCTACGGGAGCGGCTGCGTCAGTGAATTCTTCTCTGGCGTGGTCGGGCCACGGGCCCCCACCGCCATCAACAGCGCCGGGCTGGACCGGGTCCTCGCCGACCGGGAGCGCATCGGGGTCGAGGAGTACACCCGCATCCTCGAGCTGCCGGCGGACCGGCCGCTCGGGACGCCGCCTCCGCCTGGAGCCTTCCGCTACGCGGGCACGGTGGACTACCGGCGCAGCTACGCTCGCGGCTGACGGAGGGCCATGAGGACTGGTTCTGGCACTCACCATGGCAAGGGCGTAGCGTTTGCGTCACACATGCCAACGCCAACAGAACCGAAAACGGTTCCAGGCCTCGAAGGTGCCATCGCCACATCACCGGAGCGGGTTCCGGCGCGGACGCGGGAAGGGCGCGTGACGCTGGCCGCGTGGAGAATGACCGTCACCACGCCGAATGGCCCCGGGGCAATCGTCCTGGTGGAGACCCACGTCGGTGCCGTGTTCCGCGGCGAGGGCATCTTCCTCGGCTGGGCCCAGGACACGCTGGATGCCGCCTACCGGGCCCTGGTGCCCAAGGCGCCCTCAGATGCGAACGCCCACCATCCCCAGCTTGGCTAACTAGACGCCTGCCAGTCCGGGCTCGATGCGCGCGAAGCCTTGGTCTGCCGCCCAGAGGTCCAGGCTTAACGAGACCAAGTCGTCCACCTCGGGAATCGCGTGGCCGTCCAGCGAGAGGTCGATGGATTTGAGGTAACGGCGGCAAGTCTCGCAGGCCTCGATGCGAGCTGTCGGGTAGCGCTCCGTGTTGAAGGCCGGCAGTTTGTCCGGGTCCTCCTCCCCGCACGCCGGACACAGGATGCGGTTCACCACCCACTCGCTCCCGCACAGGGCGCACAGCAGCACGCGCTGGGCGCCATGGCTGTTGGGGACCGGACGTCGGGCGGCCACCCACGGCTGGCCGCCGCAGTGAGGACAGAGCCTTCCGGCCGTCGGTCGGTCCACCGGCACCTTGTTCCGGACCAGCACCTCGACATAGGGGCGAAGTGCGGCACGGGAGAGGAAGTCCTCGCGGTCGTCCCGGGTGCCGTTCCAGTAGACGCTCAGCCGTGCCTGCGCCACTTCGGGAGGCTCCGACAGGCGCTCGCGGGCCACCTCCGCGAGGGTGGGTGGGGCGACCTCGGCCGCATACCGGTGCACCGCCCGGAGCGGCTCCACCAGTCGGCCGCCATCGGCCTCGAGTCGTCCGGCGAGCGGGCGCGTGGCGTGCAGCGCCTGAATGGCGGCCGCCACCTCGCCCTGGACGCGGTACAGCCCGGCGGCGAACCGAAGCGGCTCTCCCGCGACGTTGCTCGAGCCAGCGAGCGCATCAGCTCGCTCGGCAGCCCGGCGGAACGCGGCGGAGATGGGCGACTTACTTTCGCTGCTCACCCGTCACGTCACGGTACCAACGGGGGTGGTGCAGCCTGGCCCAGGGCTTGCTCACCGTTCCGTCCACCATCGACTCGAACGTCCCTGGATCGGCAATGGCCAGATAGACGTGCCCGATGATGAGGAGGAAGAAAGCGATGAAGGCCACGTCGTGGAGAATCCAGGACACTTCTCGGAGGGCCTGGGGGAAGACGCCCGGGAACCAGAGCACCAGGCCGGAGAGGAAGAGCGCCACGCCGCCGAGCAGTGCTATCCAGAACAGCGCCTTCTGCCCGCCGTTGTATTTCCCAGTCTCCGGGTCGGTCGACTCGAAGCGGAGGTACTTGGCGAAGTAGGCGGGGCTGAGCCATTCCATGTCTCTGCCCGACATCACCATCTGGCTCCACCAACTGGCGGCCATCCACAGAAGGCCGACCGAGAAGAGCACCCCGAGGAACGGGTGAAGCCAGCGGCAGACCTGCAGGCCACCGAAGAGAGCCGCCATCCAGCCGAAAATGGGCGTCCAGATGGGCATCCCGGTGAGAAAGCTGAGGATGAAGCTCGTGCCCACCAGCCAGTGCATGAGGCGCGTGGCCAGGGTGTGGCGAACAATCCGGTCGCCGACTTCCACATCCTCCAAAGAACGGGCGACCGCGATGGCTGCGTCTGCATGTCCGACGTTGGGTGGCGAGACGACGTGAGCCATGGTCAGCCTCCAGTCCGGGGAGGGTTGTCGTCGTGGGGCTTCTTGGGACCCGTTCTGACGTAGTGCGTGAACAGGCCAACCAGCGTCGCGCCGATGGCGAAGATGCCAAGCGGCTTGAGAATGCGCTTGCTGAATGTGACCGAAAGGGGCACGCGCGGGTCCTTGGGCAGGCCGTAGAGCTCGGGCTTGTCTCCGTGCGCGAGCACGGTGACCACACCGGTGCCACCCACGCCGGGCGGGTCGTAGAGCATGGCGTTGGCGAATCCGTTGGCCTGGAGCTGCTTCACCCTGGCGTGGCCGAGCTCGACCATGTCTTCCTTGGTGCCGAAGTGGAGGCAGCCGGTGGGGCAGGCTTTGATGCACGCCGGCTCCAGCCCCGAGTCCACGCGGTCAACGCACAGTGTGCACTTCGACATCTTTCCGGTCTTGGCGGAGAAGCGCGGAACATCGAAGGGGCAGCCCGTCTCGCATAGGCCGCAGCCGATGCAGTTCTCGGCGTTGACGTCGACGATGCCGTTCGCGTACTGGACGATGGCCCCCGGCGCCGGACACGCTGCGAGGCAGCCCGGGTCGGCGCAATGCATGCACTGGTCCTTGCGCATCAGCCAGGCCAGTCCGCCCTCGAACTCCTGTTCGTTGAAGCGAATCAGGTTCCAGAAATCCGCCTGAAGCGTGGGAAGCGTCTGGTAGGTGCCCACCTGCTGAGTGGGGACGACCGGCAGGTCGTTCCACTCCTGGCAGGCGACTTCGCACGCCTTGCAGCCGATGCAGGTCGATGTGTCGATGTACTTCGACACTTTGGCGAGCACGCGCAGGCCGGTGTTTTGGCCCCGGAGGGAGGCGGAGGACTGAAGGACTTCAAGGCCTTGGATGGGCATCGCCGTGCTCTCCTAGGTGCTCTTGAGGGGCCGGCCCTTTTCGAGCCGGACGAGGAACGTCTTGAATTCCGGGGTCCACGTGTTGGCGTCCATCGCCGAGGGCGTCAGCATGTTCGCGAGCGGACCTAGGTGACCCTCCTCACCGGTGTAGCCCCAGTGGATAGGGAAGCCGATGTGCCAGAGCGGCTTGCCGTCGACCACCATCGGCCCCAGGCGTTTGGTGACCATGGCCACCCCTTGCACCTCGCCCCGTGCGGAGATGACGCGGACCTGCTCGCCGTTGGCGATGCCGTTCTCCTTGGCGAGCTGCTCCGGCAACTCGATGAAGAAACCCGGCTGCAGCTGGTTGAGCCGTCCCGTGTTCTTCGTCCAATAGTGGTACATCTCGGTGAGGCGGTAGGTCGTACAGACAATCGGGTACTCCGCCGCCGTACCGTACTTGTCGAACTTCGTACTGAATCGCCTGCTCGCCGGGTTGGAGGTCACCTTCGGGTGGAGCGGGTTCTGGATGGCTGCCTCAACTGACTCGTAGTGCTCGGCAAACGGGCCGTCGGCCAGCACCGGCGCAAACAGACGCCCGCTTCCTTCAGGCAGCATGATGAAGGCGCCGAACTTGCCCGGTGGAGAGTCGGGCGCGATGTCTGGGACGTCGGGGCCACCCCACTTCTCGCCGTTCCACTGGATGCCGGGGCGGGTCGGGTCCCACGCCTTTCCGGCCGCGTCCGCCGAGGCGCGGTTGTACATGACGCGGCGGTTGGCCGGCCAGCTGAAGGTCCACTGGTGGAACATGCCCAGCCCGCTCGGGTCGGCATTGTTGCGCCGCTGGGTATTGTTGCCGGCCTCGGTGTAGCAGCCGGTGTAGAGCCAGTTACCGCAGCTGGTGGAGCCATCGGCGCGCAGTTGCCCGAACGAGTCGAGTTGCTGCCCGGCTGCCTTGATGAGCTTCTTCGGCTCCTTGAGGTCCTTCGGGTCCTTGGGCGGCTCGAAGAGGTCTTCCAGGGCCTTGCCGTTAATCTCGCGGAGGACCTCGCCGAGGTCGGGGCTCGCCGGGTTGGTGTAGTTCCACGCCACGTTGAGGACAGCCTCCGGAAGCGCCCCACCCTCCTTCTGGTAGAGGTCCCGGACGGCCAGGAAGATGCGGGCGATGATTTCCTGGTCCGTCTTCGACTGACCAGGCGCATCCACTGCCTTCCACTTCCACTGAACCCAACGGGCTGAGTTGGTAAAGCTGCCGTCCTTCTCCGCGAACCCGCTGGCTGGGAGCTGGAAAACCTCGGTCTGGATTTCGGCCACCGGAGCGCCGCCGTACTCGGCCGGCGCTTTCCAGAAGGTGGCCGTCTCGATTTCGTAGTTCTCGACCACCACCAGCCACTTCAACTTGGACAGCGCCGCCACCATCTTCGGCGCGTTGGGGCCGATGCTCGCCGGGTTCATTCCGGCGGTGACGAGGCCCTCAGGGCCTGGCTCCACACCGCCTGCCCGGTTGGAACTCCCCCGGTACATCTCGTCGAACAGGTACATCCAGGAGTAGTTGCCATCCGTCTTGGGCAGCCACGAGTACCCGAAGTCGTTCTCCTTGGTCGCCGCCTTGCCGTAGATGGACTTGAGCAGAGAGACCATTAACTTCGGGTAGTTCTGCCAGTAGTTCATCGACGCCCAGGCCTGGCTGTTGAGCGTGGTGGGCGTCACCTTCTGCAGGTACGTGTCTAGGTCGGGAAGCTCGCTGCGGGGCGTCGCGAGATAGCCGGACAGAATCTCGAACGTGCCACCCATGTCCGTGCAACCCTGAATGTTGGAGTGCCCGCGCAGGGCGTTCACCCCACCCCCCGGCCTGCCGACGTTTCCCAGCAACAGCTGGAGCGTCGCCGCGGCGCGAATCATCTGCACGCCGACCGAGTGCTGGGTCCAGCCGAGGGCATAGGTGATGGTCCCCACCCGCTCGGCGTTGCCGGTGGAAGTGACCACCTTGGCGACGTTGAGGAACGTCTCCTTGGGAGTGCCAGTTATCCGCTCCACCATCTCAGGCGTGTAGCGGTCGACGTGCTTCTTCAGCAGCTGGAAGACACAGCGCGGATGCTGGAGCGTGGGGTCGACGTCGTAGGAGTTGGTCGTCGGGTTCGGCTGGTACGCCCAGGCGGACTTGTCGTAGCTCTTGCTGGTGTCGTCCCACCCACTGAAGAGCCCGTCATCAAAGGCGAACTTCTCATTGATGATGTACGGGGCGTTGGTGAAGAGCTTGACGTAGTCCTCGTGGAAACGCTTGGTCTCGATGGCGTAGCGGATGATGCCATTGAGAAATGCGATGTCGGACCCGGGACGCAGCTGGGCATAGACGTCGGCGACGGCGGCCGTCCGGGTAAAGCGCGGGTCGACCACCACCAGCTTGGCGTTGCGGGTCTTCTTCGCTTCGATGGCCCACTTGAAGCCACAGGGATGGTTCTCAGCGGGGTTCCCGCCCATGGCGAGGATGACATCGGCATTCTTGATGTCGACCCACCCATTGGTCATCGCACCGCGACCGAACGTGGCGGCCAAACTGGCCACCGTTGGACCGTGTCATACTCGAGCTTGACTGTCTCGATACACGACCCCCAGGCCGGTCATGAACTTGTCCTGGAGGAAGTTGAACTCGTTGGTGTCGGTGCAGCCGCCAATCACGGCGATGCCTGGCGTGCGGTTGACCACCTGGCCCCTGGCGTTCTTGGCGACGAAGGTGCGGTCCCGGGTGTCCTTGATGTGCCGGGCAATCTTCTTGATGGCCTCGTCCCAGGAAATCTCTTCCCAATGGTCAGAGCCTGGACGGCGAACCTTGGGCACCGCCAGACGCAAGGGGTTGTTGATGTCGTCCCGAAGCGTCGACCCTTTGGGACAGAGCGTGCCGCGGTTGATGGGATGGTCCGGGTCGCCCTCTACGTAGACGACCGCCGGCACGACGTTCTTCGCCTTGTCGCCGAGCGTGTGAATGATGACGCCGCACGAAACCGCGCAATAGGGACAA
>JADGRA010000077.1 GCA_017881265.1 Myxococcaceae bacterium
ACCCGCCGACGAATGAGCCAAAGATTCCAAGCACGATGGTCATGATCCACCCCATCGAGTCTTTGCCCGGCATCACGGCTCGGCCGATGAGTCCCGCGATGAGGCCCACCACAATCACTGAAGCCATGCCCATGAGTCGCTCCACGGGTTGACCACCAGGGCACGATTGCCCCTCTCGGCAGCGATGCCTACCTCTCGCCATGCTCACGGCGAAACAGGCCCCCCTTGATGCGTCGCGGGCTCCGTGGGCCGCGTTCCTGTGGCAGGGGAGAGCGAGGCCCGCGGGTTAGCTCGGTCCGGGGCGGGGCTGCTCCTCCGCACCGTCACCGACGATGTGGCGCGCCATCAGCTCCAGACTGGACTTCGCCGCAAGGAGATAGGCGACGGCGACGGTCGTCGATTTCAGGGCCTGTGGCGGAAGGTGCGGGCCGGTGCGATTGGCAACGTCTTCCATGAAGGCCGACTCCTCGGGCGTGGGCTTCCACGTCGGCTTGTGATCGAACACTCGGCCCAGGAGTAGATCGAGCTGGATCCGGCATGGCTGGCTATTGCCTCGTGCTCAGGCATGGTCGCCGCCCTCTCCCACCCCACCCGAAATTGTCGTGGCGGCGGCCGATCTGCTCCTCCGCATCCCCAGACGGAGCGGCTATGGCCTCCCAGCCCGACGACGAGCTGCCGCTAATCAATGAGATGCTGCGGTCACTGGCCCTCGGCGTTCCATCGGTGGCGGACCGATTCCGACCAGGAGGATAGAGGCGAGGGCGTCAGGAAAGGCTGTGCTCCGGAGTCGCGAGCCGATCCCCCGAGCGGGGCCGCGCTGGTCTAGCGTCGCCGCCGTGGACTCACGCAAGGGGCCGAAGCGGAAGGATGGCCCGCGAGTGCCCGTTGATTCGCCGCTGCCCGTCCCAGGGGGCGTGGTCGTGGCCCTTCAGCGAAACCGCCGAGGAGAGCCTATTGGCCGATGGGTAGTTCCTAGGGCTGGTGGGCCAGAGTGCTTCGAACCGCTGGCAGACGCCGCACAGGGCTAGAGACTTGGGCCGTGGGGTGGCGCGCGACCCGCGGGTCTCGACACGCCGTTGCCTCTGTATTCGGCTAGCGCCACCTTTGCGGGCTGACCAATCCGTCGCAATTGGAGGCTTGCTCGACTCCCATTTCCACCGGACCGAGCGGTCTGACTTGCTCCCGGCTTCGGGGTCACCCTGGGCAGTGCTCTGCTTCCGCGAACGGGGACCATGTACTTCGGGAGTCGAGCGCTGGGCTCCGAGCGTCTCTGTGATGGCATCCGGTCCTCAAGCGGTGAACTGTGCACGCTCCTGCGGTGGCACGCCGGCCTCCACAGCTTCGAGTGAGGCGCTAAGCGGAGTCGTCGGTCCGGGTCTGTTTGAGCTTCAGCTCCAGGCTGCCCTTGGCCGCCAGCAGGAACGCGATTGCCACAAGTTCCCCGGTACGTTCAGGACGACGCCGATAGCTGAGCGCTTGGCAGCGACTCCGCGTCTAGCTGCCGGGAACTACGATGACCTTGGCCGGGGGGGCCGGGGGGGTAACGACCGTCGTCGATGGCTGGGCCGGCGGCGCCTTCGCTTCCGTCGTCGTCGAACACCCGAGTGCGAGTGCAGCTGCGACACAACCAGCAATCATCAGTCTCCGCATTTGGCATCTCCTGGTTCCGTTGAAGCTGAAAGGTGGCCACGGCCACCCCCAGACGCAAGCGGGTGGCCTCGAAACAGCCCCCAAACTAGGGGCCCGGGCGGGCCAAAACGGGGCATTTCTTGACGCGCCGACCAAGCTCGCCCCGCAGGGCACGACCCCGAACTCGGCGCGAAGACTAGTCTCCCAGAACCTTCTTAACCTGCCCGACTTTCTCCTGAGCCTGCCCCGCGACGTTCTCTGTCTTGCCCTTGGCGCGCAACTTGGGATTGTCGGTAATCTTCCCAGCGATCTCCTTCACCTTGCCCTTTGCCTGGTGAAATATGCCCTTCAGCTTGTCTTTTTCGCTTGATGACATTGTTTTCTCCTCAATTCAACGTTTGCACGTCCATGAACTCGGGATGCCTGCGGACACGTCGAGCGATTGGTACGGGGCCGAGTGAAAATCGTGCCGGTTCGCCACGGTTGGGCGCAGAAACGCCTCAATCGGCATCCTGGTCAGCCTTTCAGCCTCGCCGGGTCCAGAAGTAGCCTCCTCCGCCAAACACCAGTACAAGCACGACAATCAGGATGATGAGGTTGGTGCTGCTCATTGCTTGCCGCCTCTCGTTCAGGCCCGCTGCTCAAGCGCTGCAGCTTCCGAGCCAACAGCTTGCTGGACAAGGCGCTGCCATTCGCTGTCAGTCTCAGGACACCCCCTCCCGTGAAATCGCATTCGTCGTTCTGGTGCGGGTGGAACTAGCCGGCGCGCGTCGGCGCAGCATATGCGCCAGGCTTCCAGGCGACCCCGTTAGCGCCTGCGCAAGTCCCCCGCAGAGCTTCGAGAGCGCGCGGTGCGCCTGGTTCTGGAGCAACAGGGGGCACACGATTCGGAGTGGGCGGCAATCAGCTCGATCGCCGGGAAGATGGGCTGCACGTCGGAGACGCTCCGGAAGTGGGTGCGGCAAGCCGAGCGAGACGCTGGCGGCCGGAGACCACGACCAACACCCGGTGGTGGACCCGGATGCTGTTACCGATTCGACTGCTCGGTATGCGCCCGGTGGCCACCAGACCGTAAACCGTGGCCCGCGAAAGACCGAGCTGAGCGGCCACCTCCCTGACGCTGAGCATCGGGGTTCCGTTCCCCCCAACTTGGTTCCTGGGGGCCCACGCCCTGCAGCAAGGATGCAGCAAACGAGAGGGGAACTTCTGTGACCGTTGGAGGGATTGGACGGCTGGGCGGGTTACGAGCGCCGCTTCCACTCTCAGTCCGAACAATGGCTTGCATGCCTTGAGACGCAATCCGAACGCCTGGACATTGGTCAGCTCGGCCTGTCACGCCGGAGGTCACGGGTTCAAGTCCCGTACTCCTCGCTTCGGAAGTGCACGGAAGCAGAGCTGTTTTCAGCTCGGCGCCCGGGGCCTCGTCGCCGCCCTCTGAACCTGGACACAAGGGTGGACACAAGCGCCCGACGCTGATGCCCCTCGACGGCGGCATTGGCCGGCTGCTGAGCGTCCGCCAGGTGGCTGAGAGGCTCGGCGTCCATGCCGCGTCGGTCTCCGGACTCTGTCACCGAGGCGAGCTCGCACATGTTCGGGTCTCCAACGCTATCCGGATCGCGCCGGCGGACCTGGCGGCCTTCCTAACCGAAAGAGGTCGCCAGAATGACTCGTGGGGAGACCAGCACCGCGGAGCCGGAACAGGCCACCGACTCCAGTGCGAGTAAGCAACCAGCGGACACGGGCTCCGATGATCGCCCTTGAAATCATCCTCCAAGAGCCTAACGTCCGCGTCGATGCTCACGCTCCTGATGGCTCTGGCTGCAGCGACACCGGCGTCGACTGATTTCTTCGCGAGTCTCAAGCCGGGCGAATGGCAGTACCATCGCGTGATTCCCGACCCACAGAACCCGGGGAAGACGCAGGCGATCGACGTCACCGAATGCGAGGACCCGGCTGAGGCGCAGAAGAAACAGCGTGCCATGTTAGAGAAGCACGGCTGCAAGTTCGGTGAAGCCAAGCGCGTCGGCGACACCGTCACCACGGTAATTGAGTGCGACACCAAAGGTGCAAAGGCGAAGATCACCAACGTCTCAGTCCTCACGAAGGATGGCTACCAGAGCACCATCGACACTGAGGGCGATCAGGGTGGCAAGACGGTGAGGCAGCGCGAGACACTCACCGCAAAGCGCTTGGGCGATTGCAAGAAGTAGGGGCGGCTATTGAGGTGATCGCGCCTAGGTAACGCTGGGCCGCCTTAGCGTGAAGCGGTGAAGTCGTGCTCGCCGCCGTGGCCGGGGTCACGCCCGCAGGTGCTGCCATAGGCGTTGCGGAAGCCACACCGGGTTGAATGCCGCCCTTGTCGATGTGGGCCGAAGAACCTGTTGCCGTGCTCATCGACTCCGTAGCAGATGCCACTGTGGCCCTTGAGCTTCTGGCAGGTAAAGCCCTCGCTGGTCGGGAAGCGGTAGCCACAGAGCTCCATGGAGGAAAGTCTGCGCTTGCCCCACGGCCTCTACAAGGAGGGCTCGCCCGTGTGGAGGACCTCACGCCCTCGTTCAAGGCTGCGATGCGAGGGAGGCAACGTGGTGAGCCGAAGCTCCTCGACGTGGCCACCGACGGTGAAAATGGTAGAAGCTCGTCCAGGCGCAGCTCGTCCACCTGCGCGTGAGCAACGCCATCCGGGTCCGGCGAGAGGACCTTGAGGCTTTCGTGCGCTGTCGGACCACGAGGCTAGACGCACGGGCGGCAAGAGCGTAGCGCGTCACCCGGCCAGTCGCTGCGCCCCCTTGCGCCAACGCGTCCAGAGGGGAGCGAGGACCAGGAGCATGAGGGTGACGGGCATCAACAATAGCGCTCCTCCGAACGGTCCGCGCATCGGGTGGAGGATCCAGTACGACCACAGGCCGAGCAGCGCGGGGACGGTGTGGGCGAACAGGGTCAGCAGGCACGCCAGGACGTATGCGATCCAGGCGTGCCTGGCCCGCGAGACCGCGAAGAGAATTCCCAGAAGGACGGCTAGGCTCAGCGCCAGAGGGACGGCGAGGAAGACGTAGAACTCGGTGACGATCCCTGAATAGAGGGGCGGGGTGAAATTCCAGCCGTACTCCCGGGCGAGGCTAGCGAGCACGATGTTGGCGAGCGCGATGCCCAGCGCCGAATTCACCATGATCACCGCGCCCTGGCCGGTGTCGCCGAACATGACGAGAATGGCGGTGAAGCCCTCGTCATCTCCGATGTGGCCGAAGCGAGCCGGGCACGAGGCGTCGCCGAGGAAGAATCCAAGACCCATCCGGTCGGGATTCTGCTGGTCCCCCCAAGTGGGCTCGCCCACGCGGGGGAACTGCGGGGATAGCATTTCGCGGGCCATTCCCTGCGAGAGCACGTGATTCGCGCGACCCTCCGCGGAGAGAGCGACCTCGATGGCGAGCCTGGCCAGATCGGTGGGGGTGGTCCACAGGCCGGCGGCAGCCATCTCGGGGTACACGTGCCACCGTCCGGGGACCTCGCGACCGGTCCTGTACGTCCCGCTGGCCGCCAGTTCCGCTGGCTCGGGCGGCAGTGGTTGCTCGTAGGTGCTCGGGCGCATGCCGATGCGCTCGAAGACCCATTCGCGCATGAGCTCGGGGAAGGGCAGGCCGGTGACATCCGTCATCAGCAGCTGCGCAATGCAGGCTCCGCCTCCCGAGTAGCCTCATACTGTGCCGGGCACGGCCGCCACGACGACCGGCGGGCTGTTGGCCGGCTTCTCCCCTCCCAGGACCTGGACCAGGTTCGGACGCGGAGCTCCGACGGCATACCCCGGGAAGAAGTGAACGGTTGTTCCCGCGGTGTGGGACAGGAGCTGGCGCAACGAGACCTTCCGCTCGCGTGTGACGGGGCTGTCGGGCACCTTCCAGCTCACCAGCCTGCGATTCACGTCCTCATCGAGATCGAGCATGCCGCTCTCGACCAAGCTGAGCGCGCCGACCGCGGCGACCGGTTTGCTGACCGAGCCGGCCTGGAACAGGGTCTCCGGCGTCACCGGCGTACTCGAGCCGGCGCGCGCGACGCCATAGCCCTTCGCCCAGGCGATCTCGAAGTGGTCGATGACCGCGACGCTCGTCCCTGGTATCCCGAGCACGCGCATCAGGTCGCCGAGGCTCAGGGAGAAGAGGGTCGTCGAACCGATCTGGAGCGGCGCGAGGTGGCTCTCGACTCGCTCCTGCCGAGCGGCGCGGTCGGGGGTGCTCGCCCGCTCGGGGCCTGCCCTGGTCCCGCAGCTGGCAAGCAGGGTCGCGGCGGCGATCCCCACGAGCTGGCGTGCGGAGAGCACGTTCGCTGCGGAGCGACTCATGAGTTCTCGTTACGCAACAAGCCGGCGTCGATTGCGCAGCTTCTCGGCCGCTCGACGGCAGACGCCGGCCGCCGGCGGCAGGTCGGTTGACGGAGGCATCGCAGAGGCGACAAAGACTAGGAGAGCGTGTAGTGCTCCCCCGAGATCAAGCCACACGTGAGACTTCCTGCCGGTACCCGCGATGACGTAGGTTCAGGTCGGCCTGTTCTAGGTCGAGTGCGCCATCTGGAACATGTTGCAGCCGGTCCAGGTGATCTTGACCGTCGCGTCGGGGAAGGTGGAGCCGCTGGCGCCTTGCGGTTGAAGCTCCCTTGATCTAACGCCCACTGCCCAACCCCGCGTTTTCAGGCGGCGCGGTGCAGCAGTATTCAGCAACGCTGACGCACATGTCGTCCGATTCAAATCCGCGTGCGCGCCACGACGGCAATCGCCGAGTTGCCGAGAACCCGGATTCCTGCGGCTGGTTCTGTCGGCCAATGATCGCTCCCAGGTACTCTGGTGTTTTGACCGCGTCCGCGTACTGTCTCGCTGAGCCCCGGCGCCCATCCTTTCGTCGCCTCGGGCCCGCTCGACGGCCCGGTCCACCTTCCGGAGTGGACCGCGTCCGCCGGGCCTACCGGGTATTCAAGCTTCCTGAGTAGCCGGAGCTGGCGGATCACAGCTTCGTGTTTTAGGAGCTGGTCCGCGAGTCGTAAGATTTCTGCGTCCGTCCGTTTTCATGCGCGGCGGCATTCGGCGCTGGTCTGAGCGCCGCACGGTCGAGCGCTCGCCGCCGGAACCGCGGCCTGGTCGGCCTCGCGGAGAATCCGCACCATCTGCTCTTCCGTGAACCTGCTCTTGCGCACAGCGCCCTCCGGGCTCAGACGCAGCAGAAGCGCATCCTCGACCGCGGCCCGGTCGGACGGGCGCGAGGTCCCGGCGCGCGAGCGCGCCACCACGGCAGGACCAAGCGCCACCAGCGTCGCGACGATGAGGATGCGGTTCCAGTGCGCCATAAGGTCGGACCTCTCCGTTGCAAGATGAAACCCAGCCCGGGCCGCAAAGTTGCGCCCACCGCATCCCCGCAATGTCACTTGGAGGCGATGCTGTAGGACGGCTGCGGTACGCCAAGGTCGCCCGGCTCCCGCCTGGGGCATTGCGTACCCACTTCAGAGTCACCTCAGGGCCGCAGACAGAGTCCTTTCCATGCAGCACCGCGAGCGCGTCCAGGCGGGCGAAGTGCAACGCGCTGGAAGCGATTTGGGTCTCGCGGTTGCTCGATGTCAGCCGGACGCGACCATCCGCTAGCCGTGCTTGGTGAGAACCACGTGGGTAGCGCCCGCTGTCGGAACGTGTTCGGTGCATCGGTAACCGAGTTTCGGGACGTCGATGCCGGCGAAAAAGGGCTCTCCCGAACCGAGAAGCACGGGCACGATGGCCAAATGCATTTCGTCGATGAGTCCGGCACGAAGGTATTGCCGAAGGGTGGTGACGCCGCCGCCGAGCCTGACATCCCGGTCCTGGGCGGCGTCCATGGCACGTTCGAGCGCGGCGCGGATTCCATCTGTGACGAAGTGAAACGTCGTTCCGCCCGCCATGGTGAAGGACGCGCGCGAGTGATTCGTCAGCACGAAGACGGGCGCGTGGTAGGGCGGGTTGTCGCCCCACCAACCCTTCCACGTCTCATCGGGCCAGGGCCCTCGCACGGGTCCAAACATGTTCCGGCCGATGACCCACGCGCCGATGTGTCAAAGCCCCGCGCTGCAAACTCATCGTCCGTGCCCGCGGTTCCACCAGGCTGGTCAAACATCCTGCGAAAGGTGCGTGTGGCGAAGGCCCATTCGTGCAGTGCCGGGCCGCCAGCGCCAAGTGGGTTGGCTAGGTCCTGGTTGGGGCCAGCACCGTAACCGTCGACGGAAATGGCGAAGGCGTGAACACGAAGCTTGGACATGAGGGCACCTTTTCTCAGCACCTACCTGCTTTCAACGGCCCGGTGGCATTGACGGCCCGCGAACAGTTCGGCGACTCCCGCCACCTCAAGCGAGAGTTTCAGACCATTCACTGAACGCAGCGAAGTCTCCAGCGTCCCCTCCGCCTTCTTCAATGGTTGTGAGGCGTTGAGACGGTAAGTCACCCGCCCGGCGGCGACGGGCGCGACGGTGCGTCCTATGGCGAGCCGTCCCGTGCCACCAAGCCTCCGGACGCCGAAGAAACGGATGCCTGGAGGGTGCCATGTGGAAGCACGTGTGTTTGCTGGGGAGTCTGTTGTGGGCCTGTGGTGGGGCCGAGCGGCCAGAGTCATCGTTCGTCGGGGCGTTGCCCTCGCGGCAGACGCTGGAAGTGCTGACTCCGGACGGTGGTACGGCGACGCGGTCACAGGGTCCCTCGCCCCTCGAGACGGCTCAGCTGTACGTGCTGACCCGGGCGACCACCGCCAACGTCAACGGACTGGTCGGCGGGGTGCTGGACACGGTCGGCGCCATCTCCCGGAACCCACCAAGCGCCGTCGGCCCTGACAGTGCAGCCTGGGGTCTCAGCGATCCGCTCTCGCCCGTGGCATGGCGACTGGCCATCAGCCGGCTGGGGCCTGCCCAGTACGCATTCCAGCTGGACGTCCGACCAAAGGCTGGAGGTGACTGGGATTTCCAACCCTTTCTCCACGGCACATCCGAAGGGGTGAGCCCAGGTGGTCCTACTTTGGGCACCTTCTCGGTGGACCTCGCGGTCGCCGAACGGCTCGACCCGGTCGCGAATCCCAATGTCGGCCAGATTGTCGCGTCGTGGCAACTCCAAACCAGCGGGCGCGAGGTGCACGTCGTCCTTCAAGGCGTCCACGCGCCCGACGCGCCGCCCACTAACGCCGACGTCGTCTCGGTCCTGTTTCCGGATGGTTCCGGTGCCCTGGCCTTCGACGCTGACGCAAGTCTCCTCGCCAACGGCGATGACGTGCAGGTCAGTCGCGTAGGCTCGCACTGGATTGCCACCGGAGCGGGTCGGGCCGATGCCGAGGTGCATCAGCTAGATGGCGGAGGGGGCGCGCAGATGACCGAGTGCTGGAATGCCAGGTTCGAGACCGTCTACGTCCGCGCCGAGACGAGCACGGGCGACGGCGGCACCGAAGGCGATTCGTCGGCATGCGTCTTCGCCAATCCCCTCCAGTAGGTGTCTGATGGCATTGACCCGTGAAGCCCGGAGACCTCGAGCAGCACATCGCCCAACTCCACCCGGCAAGCTTCGCCTGGGCACTGACATGCTGCAGCTGGGACAGGACGGAGGCCGAGGAAGTACTCCACTCCGCCTACGTGCGGGTGCTCGAGGGGCGGGCTCGCTTCGCGGGGCGTTCCTCCCTCAAGACGTGGCTCTTCTCCGTTGTCCGGACGGTGGCGACGGAGACGCGCCGCCGCCGTTGGTTCCGGGAGGTCGCGCTGAAGCGCTGGCTCGAAGGGACACCGCCCCGCGACAGCGTCGCCGGCCCCGACGAGGTGATGGCTTCCGAGGAACGGGGTGCCCTGGTGCGCCACGCCCTGCAGCAGCTCGCCATACGCCAGCGGGAGGTGCTGGACCTCGTCTTCTTCCATGGGCTGACCATCGAGGAGGCGGCGCAAGTCATGGGGGTTGCGCTCGGCACAGCCAGAGTCCATTACCAGCGCGGGAAGCGCCGTCTGCTTGCACTGCTCGCTCCAGAGGAAATGCATGAAGCCGGATGACGACGACACCCTGAAGGCTGCGTTGGCCGAAGCGCACCGCGCAGACACCGCACGGAGCCCCTCCTTCGACAAGGCATGGAGGGCCGCACGCCGCGGCAGCCAGACCCGCGCCTCCCCGGTACCGTGGCTCGTGACGTGCGCCACCCTGGTCACGGCGGCCGGGCTGGCGATGTGGCTGGTGAGCCAGCTCGGCCCTCCGCCAGCCCAAATCCCCGCCGGGACGGTTTGGCGGGGGCCGACCGACTTTCTCCTCGAGACCCCGGGGCTGGTCACCTTGCGGACCGTTCCCCAGCTGGTCCCGACCCTCCCTGACTCAGTCTTGCGTCCGGACCCGGACGCCCGCCGAGGCAATCCATGATTCGCCGTCCAATTGGTCGTCCGCTCTTCTACTTGCTCGCCGTCCTCGCGCTGTCCCCGCCTGTGGCGGCTCAGGAGGGACAGAAGCCTTCGCCCGCCGCGCACGGCACCCAGCCCAGCGACCCCATCGGCGGAAAACTCTTCCCGCCGGAGCTCATCATGAGCCACCAGGCGGACCTAGGCATCGACGAGCGTCAGCGCGACGCCATCCTCAAGGAGCTCGAGCGCGCACAGGCGCAGTTTCCGCGATTGCAGTGGCAGCTGCAGGCAGCCACCGAGCAGCTGAGCAGCCTCCTGGACGCGCCCCGCATCGACGAGGCCAAGGCCCTGGCGCAGGCCGGCGAAGTCATGAAACTCGAGACCGAAATCAAGAAGGCCCACCTGGGGCTACTCATCCGAATTCGCAACCTGCTCACCGACGCGCAGCGGTCGAAACTCCTCGAGCTCCGGAGAGCAACGCCCTAGCGGAGTCCGCGCTCCCTTTTGTACGAGGCGACCTCAGCCGACCGTTGCCGACTCTTCCGCGTGCCAGCAGATGGCACTTCAGACCGCTCACGCCGAGCCGAAGGGTCGCGCAAGTGGGGTATGAAGGTGGGCATGCGAATTGGCCTCTCGGCCCGACCACCGGCCACCCGCTCCTTGGTCCGGACCGCCTTTCTTGCCCTGGCGCTGGGCGCTTGCCACAGCTCGCCCCCGCCTCCGGCGCCGTTCGTCAAGCCGACGTTCACGTTCGAGAGTGGCCCAGTCCGGCCAGTGGTGTTGTCCCCCGACGGTTCTCGGGTCTTCGTCGCCAACACCTCGAATGGCTCGCTGGACATCTTCAACGTTGCAAGCAGCGGCCTCTCCTTCGCGGCCTCCGTCTACGTCGGGCTCGAACCCGTCGCGGTCGCCGCCCGCAGCAACACCGAGGTTTGGGTCGTCAACCAGGTGTCGGACAGCGTCAGCATTGTCGACGTCAGCAGCACCCCTCCGCATGTGGCCCGGACGCTCCTCGTCGGCGACGAACCGAGCGACATCGTCTTCGGTGGTACCGGCGGAAGTCGGGCCTTCATCACCACGGCCCACCGCGGACAACAGCGGACCGACTCCTCCCTGGCTGGGATTCCGGGTGCCGGGGACCCCCAGCTGACGACTGCCGGCGTGGGTCGCGCAGACGTCTGGGTGTTCGACGCTACCGCGCTCGGCACCAGCGTCGGTGGAACACCGCTGGCAATCGTCTCGCTCTTTGGTGACACGCCGCGGGCACTCGCCGTCACGCCCGACGGCCACACCGTCTATGTCGCAGTCTTCAAGTCGGGTAACCAGACGATGGCGACCTCGTCTGAGTTGCCGTGCGATGGCTTCGACACCTCCGACGCAGGGCCTGGCTGCACGGTGCTTGGCGTGACGGTTCCCGGTGCGCCCCCGGGCCCGGCGACCGACTCTGCCGGTCGCAACGCGCCGAAGGTGGGGCTCCTCCTCAAGACAGACGCCCGTGGCACGTGGCGGGATGTGCTCGGCCGCGAATGGACCAGCGCAACGGCCTTTGGCTTGCCGGACCAGGACGTCTTCGCAATCGACACGACGACACTGAAGACAACCGCTACATACTCGCGCGTGGGGACGACGCTGTTCAACCTGGCCGTGAATCCCGCGAGTGGCGTCGTCTATGTCTCCAACACGGAGGCGCGGAATGACCTGCGATTCGAGGGACCCGGCACTTTCGCGGGTCAGACGCTGCAGGGGCATCTCGCAGAGGCGCGCATCACGGTCCTGAGCGACGGTGGCGTCCAGCCTCGGGCCTTGAACAAGCACATCAACTACACGGTGCTGCCGGCGCCAGCCACCACAATGCAGCACAGCCTGTCCATGCCGCTCCAACTGGTGGTCACTACGGACGGGAAAGCCCTCTACGTGGCGGCCTTCGGGTCATCGAAGGTTGGCGTGTTCCCGGCGGCGGCAATCGAAAACGACTCCTTCGACCCCGTCACGCAGAGCGTGAACTACCTCTCTGTGAGTGGTGGGGGACCCGGTGGTCTCGCGCTGGACGAGGCCAATCATCGCCTCTACGTCACGACGCGTTTCGACGATGGTCTCTCGGTGATTGACCTCGCTACGGGCCTCGAAACTGCGCACCTTCAGCTTGTAAACCCTGAGCCGGCGGCCGTTACGACCGGGCGCCCGTTTCTCTACGACTCGACGCGCACCTCCGCCAACGGGGAGGCATCCTGCGCGAGCTGCCACATGTTCGGCGACAAGGACAACTTGGTTTGGGACCTCGGCAATCCGGACGGCGACACCGTGACGACGCCAATCAACATCAAGCTCAGCGAGGGGGCGGCCACCCAACCAAACATCAACGGGAGCGGCCAGGTGGCCGTGCTCCACCCGATGAAGGGCCCGATGAGCACGCAGACTCTACGGGGGCTGGTGAATCACGGCCCAATGCACTGGCGAGGCGACCGGGTGGCGGGCTTCTTCGGCACCGACACGAGGACAGCCCCGCCTTACGACTCGACGCTAGCCTTCAAGAACTTCATTGTGGCGTTCAACAGCCTGGTCGCGCTTGGCCCCGCCTTTCCCGATGCCGACATGCAGACATTCGCAAACTTCGCACTCTCCATCGTCATGCCGCCCAACCCGGTGCGCGCCCTGGACAATTCGCTCAACCCGGCACAGGCGGCGGGCCGGTCGTTCTTCCTTGGCTGTGATGGGCTCGACAGCGTTACGGGAGTGGCCGTCCAGTGTCCTGACGGCGGTCCGCCGGCGAGCGGCGGTCACTTCGCTGACGGCATCCGAATTCAGACGCTCGGATTCACCTGCCAGGGCTGCCACGTCTTGAACCCGGCCATGGGCTTCTTTGGGACCGACGGTGAGAGCAGCTTCGAGGCTCTCCCCCAGACGGCGAAAATCCCGCAACTCCGGAACCTCTACGACAAGGTGGGCATGTTCGGTTCCCCACCAAATCTCCGGACTGTCCCCGGTGACAATGGCTATACGGGCCCTCAGGTGCGCGGCGTTGGATTCGAGCACGACGGCAGTGTCGACACCCTCTTCCGCTTTCTGCAGGCAAACGTCTTCCAGAGCGCAGACGGCGCGCGCATTGGCTTCGCGGGGGGCGACCCCCAACGCCGAAACGTCGAGCAGTACCTTCTCGCCTTCGACAGCGACCTGGCACCCATCGTCGGCCAGCAGGTCACCCTTCGCTCGGACAACGCCGCGAGCGTTGGACCGCGCATCGACCTCCTGATTGCGCGGGCAAGCACACATTTTGCGTCGCAGATTCTGGGCCCGAATGCGACGGAGTGCGACCTCATCGCCCGTGTGGTGGTCGGCGGGGCGGCAAAGACATTCCTGCTGAAGACCGACGGGACCTTCGCGCCGGATGACGGCGCAGCCCTGTCGGATTCGGCGTTGCGTTCCTTGGCAGCGACGCCGGGGCAGGAGGTGACTTACACCTGCCTGCCTCCCGGCTGGGCCACCCGCCCTGCAACCCCATAAACCGCGCGCTGCGCCGCGGCGTCTTCAGTCGACCGACATCGAGAAGCGCCGCTTTAGCCCGTCGCGAGCACCGCCTCGTAAACCATGAGGTCACTCAAAATTGAGCTCAGCGCCCCGTCTTCGAGCGCGATTTTATGGTCCGGGTTGTGTTCGAACGAATCCGGGTGTGGGCGTCCCTCGCCGCCGCTCGTGTACCAGCCGATGATGTCGTGGAAGGGCACGTCACCCGGCGGGTCCGCCGTGCGTCTATCGATGACGTAGACGTACTCGCCGGCGGTGACCTTCGCCTCCTCCAGGATTCCGGGCCTCACCGACAGCCCGCCCTTCATGTAGCGCGTGAAGAGCTCCACGAAGCGCGGTGCGGTCGCCAGCGACTTCCAGTTGGGCTTCGCTCCAGGCTCACTGAAGTGTCCCACGATGACGACTTCAGACTCCGCTGTCTTTGGCTTGTACGCCAACACCAGGGACGCAGTGCCGGCGCGGGCGACCTGCACCAGCACAACGAACGGTGGATTCATTGATGGGATTCCTCAGGCGGGCCCCGTTGTGCCCGCCTGCTTTCGCTTGCGCGGATTCGCAAGGAAAGACCAGCCGAAAAGTAGCAGCGCGGCGCTCCATCCGATGAGCAGGACGGCCCAGCGACGGGCTTCCCGGTCGAACGGCGACAACGCCGGACGGACGATGTAGTAGGTGTCTGGCACCACGAATCCGGCGCGCCTATATGAGTTGACGACGAACAGCGGCAGTCCGTTGCGGTGCAGCGTGCCCCGGACGGTCACCGTTCCGTCCAACTTCGACACCGGGACGTCGCCGTTCCCGAAGGAGGGAGGCTGCGCGTCGCGGCGCGCCGAGAAGAATAGGCCGATGGGCTGGTCCGGTTGCCACTCTGAACGGACGAGCGGAATGACCACTTCATCGGTTCTGTTCTGCTTCGCCAGGTCCATCCGGACGCCGCTGAATGTGGTCGTGATATTCACCGCCTTGCCATAAAAGGCCGATTGTTCTCCGACGGCACTGCGGAGGTCTCCTCGGGCCACCGCCTCGATTTCCACATAACGCGGCACCTGGAGCGGCAACGAGCCTCCCGAATCGAGCGTGACGAGCCCGGGCGTTGCGGTGCTCTCAGCCGAATCGATGGCATAGAGCACTGCGAACGCCGCAGTACTGACGACGGCGAGTGCAGCTGCAGCGCGGCGCCGATGGAAGCCCCATGGGCGCGTCGAGGAGCCTGGCCCCGTGCCAGGTCCCGCGTCTCGGAGAGCGTCTCCAGCTGGCATGGCACCCAAGGCCGTTTCCGACGTGCGCTTTGGAGGCGCGTCCCGCGATGACACAGCGTCGGTGCCGAAGGCCGCTCCACGGCGGTGAGTGGCCCGTTGGAGCCAGGCAGCCGTCGCTGCGGCGCCCACCATGGCGGCGCCCGTGACGGCCAGTCCCACGACCGACCACCAGAAGATTTCCTGGGACTCGATGATGCCGAACCCACCCGCCGGACTGCGACGGCGCAGGAACCAGTCCTGGACAGACTCGCCAATCGGATTGGGCGGGAGCTGATTCATGCAGAAGAACAGCACGCACAGCACCAGCAGGAGTGCTACGAGTGCACGGGCCATCCGTCGACTGCCAGGCGTCGGTGTGGCGCCGCCCCCGGGGTCCTTTCCTCGCACTGTGCGCAGCGTCGGCAACACGGCGAGGATGCGGTTCGCGAGGTCTTCGCCCAGTTCGCCCCACTGGCTCGCGTGACCCACCCGTCGGAAATCCCCGTCGGGACCAAACCATCGGGAGACTTCGGACGTCCCTCCCTGGCGCAGCGCCTCAATGACGTCGGAGATGTCCCTGCTCGCCGCCGCAGCGTCCGTCCACCGTGTGCCGGTGAAGACATTCCGGTCATCCATCAGGAGATTCCGGGCGGCTTGCAGGAACGCGACAGCGCTCTCTTCCGGAGCCTCCGGCTGTGTGTTGACGAGATAGAAGGTCGCTGTTTCGAACTCGTCTTCCGGGTCTTCCCAGCGTCGGAGCTTCTGGAGAAACTCCGAAGTCTCGAGGGCCACGAGTTCGGCCTCGCCCCAGTCCCCTGCGACGCCGGACAGGTCCAGGCGCTGGCCCTCGCACTCCAGCCAATGCGCCGTCGGTATGAAGGAATCGAGAGAATTCCATTCCGTCCGGTACGCGATGACGCTGCATCCGGCCCGACGCACCAGCGCGAAGATTCGCTCTTGGACGAGCTGTCGTCGTTGCGCACCTTCCAGGGCGTCACTCCTTCCGGACGTGGGTTCTGCCTCGCCGCCTTCCTTCGCCTAGGCGTGAGCCCAGAAGGCTCAAGGACTCAATCCTGCCATGCCATCCCCTGGGAATGTCATCGCCCTTACACGTATTTACGGCGCGCTTCGTCGTGCTCGCGGTCCAGCCGTCAGGGTGCGGTATTCTTTGCGAAGAGCGGAGGACACGAACCTCAGCCCCGTCTTGGGGGGCCGCACCGTGTAGCAAACGGGCCGCCAGGCCTCCTGGCGTTCACTCTCCAGCAGCGGAAGGCGGAGGTCTTGCACCCCAGTCGCTTTCGCGACCGCATCCGTTTCGAGCGGAGCCCGGACGCATGTCCAGTTCACCTTCCAGTTTCGTCACGTGCTTGGTCCCAGCGACGCCTGGGGCCGTCAACCCCGGTGCGAGGGCCTTCCAGGGCGAATGCCTGGAGGGCCCCTCGCCTTTTCAGTCCTGCAGTTCCGTGTTCCAGTAGGCCACCGACTGAAGCCACTGCTTCCACGGCTCGGGCATTCCCTTCCGCCACGTGAAGGTGAGGCGGACGACGTCCGGGAGGGACTTCGGCTTGGCGGGCGCCTGGACCAGCCTCATCCCGGCCTGGCCGGGTGTACGTCCCCCCTTCCGTTGGTTGCAGGGCGTGCAGGACACCACGACGTTGTCCCAGGCGGTGTGCCCACCCTGCGCCTTGGGCACGACGTGGTCATAGGTGAAGTCGTGGCGGGGGACGGACCTCGAGCAGTACTGGCACTTGCCCTTGTCGCGCGTGTAGACGTTTTCGCGGTTGAACTTGATACCCGTCCGCTTCCCCCGGATGGCCCGGAGGAACCGAATGACTGCGGGCACGCGAAACTCGAGCGTCACGCTCCGCACCGTCTTGTCCTGGTACTCCTCCACCACTTCCACCTTCCCCTCCCAGAGCAGGGTGATGGCCCGCTGCCAAGTCACGCGAGCGACGGGGAGGTACCTGATGTCCAGCACGAGTGTTTCCATCGCTCGCTCCTTTCCGCGGCCGGTGGCCGCCCTTCAAAGTGGTACCCCGAGGGAGAGTCGAACTCCCATGCCCGTTTGGAAGGGCGCCAGGGTCTGAGCCTGGTGTGTCTGCGTTTCACCATCGGGGCGTTTGTGTACCGGACCAGGGAATCAAACCCTGCGCAGCCTCCATGTGAGAGAGGCATCACCTTCAGGTGGACTGTCCGGCATGTCGTGACGGCAGGAGTCGAACCTGCGCTGGCGGCTTATGAGACCGCTGCCTTTCCGCTTGGCGACGTCACGAGGAGTGCCCCTGCAGGGATTCGAACCCTGACCTTTCGTTTAGAAGACGAACGACCTTTCCAGTTAATCGACCGGGGCAGCACCCCCAGAGCGAATCGAACGCTCTCACCACGGTTCGTAACCGCGGGCCCGGGTCCATCGGTGGGGGCAAACAGTTACCCCGTGACCGAGTTGAACGGTCTCGCTCGCCTTCGGACGGCAAGGTCCAGAATCCGCTGGACGGGGCGCGACAGGAAAACAGCAATGGACCGTCCAGGGATTGAACCTGGCGAGCTCGGTGTGCAAAGCCAAGCGGCACTCCAGTGACACGGCCCGTCCTTCAAAACCACGTGTGCCGCCCGCTGGAATCGAACCAGCGTCTCCCGGGCTTCAACCGGGCGCCTTGACCACGTCGGCCAGAGCGGCATTTCAGCGCCTCGTACGGGAGTCGAACCCGTCTCACCCAGTAGACAGCCGGGGACCTTCACCAGAGGGACAACGAGGCATTGAGGGCGACCGGCGAGAGTCGAACTCGCTCGAGGCCTTCGCCTCGCGGGGCCACAACCCGGTGGTCCACCGTTGACCGTCGGCCGCCGTACATAGGGACGGTTGGAGTCGAACCAACGTCTTGCGCTTATCAAGCGCACGCTCTGCCATTGAGCGACGTCCCCACAAAGTCCGACTGACAGCAGAAGCCCGTTGGGTCAGCCCGCCCGCTTTCCGCCTGCGCGGGCCAGGCGGCCGCACCCTGCTTCACCAAGAAAGCGCCGGGGGGAGTTGAACCCACCGTTCCCGGGTTGAGAACCCAGTGGCCTGACCGTTGGCCGACGGCGCCGTGACCCTCTGCTGTTGGAGCAACCGACGCGTGCCCTTCTCAGAAAGGGTGCGCGCCTTGGAACTGACCGGGCAGGACTCGAACCTGCGCAGACGCGGGTTAACGGCCCGCCGCTCTTCCGCTGAGCTACCGGTCAATGTTGCCTGCTTGTTCCGGCACAGGGATTCGAACCCCGATGGGCCGCTTCAAAGACGGCCGTCCTGCCATTAGACGATGCCGGAGTGAGCTGGGGCGGAAGGAGTCGAACCTTCATTCCTGGGTTCAGAGCCCAGTGGCCTGCCATTTGGCCGACGCCCCACTGAAGCGGGAGGAGGGGGTCGAACCCTCATCGTCGGTTTGGAAGACCGATGCTCTAGCCGTTGAGCTACGCCCGCAGAGTGGATGGGGTGAGGATTGAACTCACCAATGTCCCGGAGGACGCCGCGGTTACGGCGCGGTGGACCACCCTTGGTCACGTCCCATCCAAAGTGGGTCCTGAGGGGATCGAACCCTCTCCAGCCGGTTAAGAACCGACAGCTCTCCCCTTGAGCTAAAGACCCGAGTTGGGCCAGCCCGTCCGGCGTTGGACGGACGGGTGGCCCCACTGTCGCTGCTATTCTTTAATTTCAGAGAACACCAACTACTGCAGAGCCCCTGCAGGGAATCGAACCCTGACCTTCGGTTTACGAAACCGATGCTCGACCAACCGAGCTCCGGGGGCATGGCAGGCCGCGAAGGGATTGAACCTTCCGAAGCAGGTTTTGGAGACCCGCTCGCGCCCAGCGCGCGGCCTAGAGTGTGGGGGGGGCCGAAATGCGAGAGGCCGGGGACCCCTGCTGGGTCACCCGGCCTCGTGAGCGCCAATCCTTCTGTTGGATTAGCGACTCAAGGAGTCGGGTGCGCCTCGAACGCTCCTGCCCGGATTCTCTTCGGGCAGGGAAACGACTCGGGCGGCAAGGGATGAAAGCCACGCACACGAGCGGACGGCCGCCGTTCGATGGGCGTTGGCCCTCGCGGCGGTCTTTCCTCTTGGTGCTTGAAATCGCGTGGTCATCATCGGCTTGCTCCGACTTCCTTTTGCTTGAAGCAAGGTATTCCCGTCACGGTGGGCGAGTCAAGCGCGGGCCCTTGGAGCCGCCGAGGCGCATCTTTTGATGCCCAGAAATGGAAGCGCCCGTCTCGCCGCGCGGACGCTTCCCGGAACGACATGTTGCTCGCGCCGTGCACGAAGTCGCACCGGGTAACAAACCCAGGGGCGGTTTGACATGTTTCTAAAAGAGGCTTATGAGCGCGCTTTCTTTCTTTCGAGGCCCATCGTGAAACTCAAGACCAATCGCCAAAGCCCAAGAGATTCATTCCTCGCAAGCAATTGCTTGCGCAGGTCCGGCCTCGGTCTGGGCGTCGTGACCTCACCTTCGGGAGGCAGTCGCTAGGCGTTCACGCCAACGCGCGCCCTTCACCGGAGGCCGGGTTCCCGACAAAGGAACCCGGCCTTCTTCGTTTTTGGCTTTACAAGAATATGGCGGTGCGCCCATGCGGCGTCGCGGAGTCGTCCGGAAGCGGCCGGTCTCAACAGCTGGCCGTCCTTCACGGTCGTCACTCACGCGCGTTCCGCGCCTCGGGCTCCGCTCGGCAATGAGACCGGCCGTGGACGGACTCGACAAAGCTCATTGGTAGAGCACTGGACTTGGAATCCAGAGGAGAGGGTTCAAATCCCTCACTCAGCACGGGGGTCGCAGGACTCCCGAGGCGCCGGTCACGAGCCGGCGCTGCATCTGGCCGGACGGTGACGCCGGCCCGCGACGGGTTTGCCGCTGCCTGGCCATCCCGGAAGACGCTACCGCAGACGTCATGCGTCCTAGCGCCTCCCGGGCCCGCGAAGCAGCCGCCCCGGCGCGCGCCGACAGACCCTGCCGGAGGGGGACGGATGCAGCGGCCCGTGAGGGGCCGGCGCCTCACTTCTTTGCCGTACCCAGACTTCACCCGAAGCAAACAGCGGACGAAAGGAGGAGATTGACCATGCGAATCGACATTTCCCTGAAGGAGCGCGTCCTGGTCTACGTGGACGGCGAGCCGGTGCGCTACCTGGGCCCGGGTCGTCACCGGCTGCGGGTTCCGTTCTGGCGTGAGGCGGAGGCCGAGCGCTTCGACACCGACGCGCTGATGGCCGACCTCCGCGCCGAGGCGCTGGCCCTGGTGCCGGCCAGCGACCTTCGCCGGCTGACGCTGGCGCCGGACGAGCGGGCCGTGGTCAGCCGGAAGGGCCGCCCGGTGAAGTGGCTGCAGAGCGGCGAGCGGCAGGTCTGGACCGTCGACCCGAGCGTGACCGTCGAGGTCATCGACGTCTCGGGGGTGGCCGCCGAGCCACTGCGCGACGAGGTCAGGGCCCTGGTGCCGGCGACCGACTACGTCGAGGCGACCGCCGCCGAGGGCACCACCGTGGTCCGTTACGTCGACGGCGCGCTCGACGCCGTCCTCGGCCCGGGCCGTCATGCCGCCTGGACGGTGCGCCGCAAGGTTAACCTCGCGGTCATCGACCTGCGGGAGCACCAGCTCGCCGTCAACGGCCAAGAGGTGATGACCAAGGACCGGGTGTCCCTGCGCTTGAACCTCAGCGCGGCCTGGCGGGTGGCTGACCCGCGTCGGCTGGCGACGGTGGCGCGCGCGCCGGACGAGGTCCTCTACGTAGCGGTGCAGCTGGCCGCCCGCGAGGCCGTCTCCACGCGCACGCTGGACGAGCTGCTCGCAGCGCGCGAGCAGCTGGGGCTGCACCTGGCGCCCACCGTGGCGCAGCGTGCAGCCACCGTCGGGCTGGAGCTGCTGGACCTGGGCGTGAAGGACCTCGTCCTCCCGGGTGAGATGAAGACGCTGCTCAACCGGGTCATCGAGGCACAGAAGGAGGCGGAGGCCAACGTCATCTTCCGGCGGGAGGAGACGGCGGCCACGCGCTCCATGGCGCAGACGGCCAAGGTCCTGGCCGAGAACCCGCTCGTCGTCCGCCTGAAGGAGCTCGAGGCGTACAAGGAGCTGGCGGCCAAGGTGGGCCAGGTGCACCTCGTCCTCGGCGAGGGCGCCCTGCCGCAGCTGCAGCTGCAGCTGAAGACGTGACAGGTTGGGGGAGGGCCCGCGCGCGGACCAGGCGCGGGCTCTCTTTTTTTGGCAGGCGCCCGGACACCAAGTCGGCTTTCTCGGCAACAGCAATGCGCTGCTGGTACACCACCGACGCCCGGCTGCTGCTGTCAGCGTACCTCTGTCGCCAGTCCTCGACGCCCGTGTCCTCGAGAATGCGGAACCCGGCGTTGCGGAGCAGCTCCTCCGCCTCGGCCCGCGTCAGGAGCCCCAGGAAGGGTTCTCCGAGGAAGCGCACCAGTTTCATCGTCTGACGCATGGACTTGGCCTTGTCCCCGGGGGCCGGCGGCTGGGTATAGGTCATGGCCACCCGACTTCCCGCAGACGAACGTTCGGCCATCGCGGCCAGCGTCACTTCCTGCGCGCGACGCGTCAGGTAAGGCGTCACCCCCTCCCAAATCCAGAAGGTGGGCAGGTCCATCCGCTGGCCTGCCGCCTCCAGGGCGTTGGAAAGCGAGTCGCGCTCGAAGTCCACCGGAACGAAGAGGTGGTTGTTCGCCAGCGACGCCAGCTTCGCCGCGCGCTGGCGCTTGAGACCTTGCGTCGCGGGGTGGTCCACCTCGAAGACGTTGGACTCGCCAATGTCCTCCAGCCGGTAGGCCCGCCCGTCGAGACCGGCGCCCAGGAGGACCAGCTGCCTCGTTCCCTTGGCCTGCGCGGCGTGCCAGGCGTCGTCCAGGACGCGCGTCCGCAAGGGGACGAGGTCCGTCCCGAGTCCGGATTTTCCGGCAAGCAGACTCTGCCGAAAGCCCGGCTTTCTGGCCCTCCACAGCAGGTACCGGCACAGCATGCGCCCGCGCGCCGTCAGCAGGACGAAGGCAGTCGGGTCCTGGAAGTCACGGACGTGCGTCAGCCCACCGTGCGCCAGAGCGCGGATGAGGGTGACCATGCTGGCGGTTCCGCTCGGGCCCTTGGTGCGCATGTCGACCGCCTCAGGCTGGCCTCGCGCCAAGCACGAGAACCGGGGGGTGAACAGCAATGGGGCGGCTCATCCGGCAACGAGTTCGAATCTCAACTCGCCCAGCTTCTCCACGCTGCAGGCCACCTTGTCCCCGGGCTTGAGCCACACCTGCTGCGCCTCGGGCTTGCCCGCGATGACGCCCTCGGGAGTGCCCGTCGAGATGAGGTCCCCGGGGAGAAGGGTGAAGACCTGCGAGACGTAACTGATGATTTGGGCACAGGAAAAAATCATGTCGCTGGTGTTGGACGACTGGCGCTGCTCGCCGTTGACGCGGCATTCCAGCGCAAGCTTCTGAGGGTCTCCCACCAGGTCGGCGCCCACCAGCCACGGGCCCACCGGCAGAAAGCCGTCGGACGTCTTGCCCAGCATGAATTGCGAGGCCTTCCCGTCCCGGAACTGGAGGTCCCGCGCCGAGAAGTCATTCCCGGTGGCATAGCCAAACACGTAGCTCAGCGCCTCGGCCTCGCTCACCTTCTGGGCCACCTTCCCGATGACGACTTGCAGCTCGACCTCGTAGTCGAACTTGGAGGCAACCTGGGTGGGCAGCTTCACCTTCCCCCCGTGCCCGGACAGCGCGTTGTTGTACTTGTTGAAGAGGACGGGCGCCTTGGGGATGGGCACGCCCGCCTCCTGCGCGTGTCGCCTGTAGTTGTAGCCCAGCATGATGATTTTCTGCGGCGCGGTCATACACGGGCCAAACGCGGCCGCGCCCTCCGAGACGAAGGCCCCCTTCAGCGAGTCCGTCGCTGCCAGGACGGCGTGTAGCCCCGCTAGGTTTCGCCCGGCGATGACGTCGTCCGTCGTTGCCGGGACGGCCACCCGCAGCAGCACCCCTGCCTTGCCGACGTCGAGAATGCGCTCGCCCTGCTTCACCCCAAGGCTCGCGCCGGCTGGGGTCCGCAGCATGCAGTACGTCAGCGCACGGGTAGACACAGTGCCTTTCGTCTCTCCAGCAGCCGTCGCTCCCCGTCCGGGAAGGAGGGTCGCCGCAGCGGCAGCTCCCGCCGCCTGCAGAAGCTTTCTTCGCGTCGTGGCCATTCGGGAGTCTCCGTTTTTGGACGGCGGAAGAGGGTAGCCCAAACGCCTGCTCCCTGTGCGCCGGGCACGTGCGGGACTTTGTGCAGGCGGCGCCTTCACCCGGCGTTCGAGACACGCCGCGTCGGGGACAGCTTCCCGTCGCCCTTGGGTGAATCTCCGGGCGGCAGCACGAGGCCGGCTTGTCGGCGCCCGCCGCGCGGCACGATGCGGGTCCCCGCCCTCACACGTCGTCCGGGAGGTCCGGCCTGGGCACCGTCACCCACCGCGCGAGGAGAAACACCACCGCCATGACGGTGTAGCCGGCCGCCCAGGGCCAGGCCGGCGTCAGGGACAGGACGGTGTCCGCCGGCGCCCAGCGGTAGGAGTGGAGCAGCCCCACGGCCGACAGGGCCGCGCCGCCCAGGCACCAGGCGCCCGCCTCGACGAAGCGCCGTTCAATGACTGCCACCGTGGCAGCCGCCAGCAGCATGCTGCTGAGGATGAAGCCCTGTTCCAGCCGGAGCGCACCGTCGAGCCAGATGTCCGAGCGCTCGAAGACGCCGAGCAGCTGCGGGGAAAAAGGCGGCCCGTTCGGTTCCCCCACGCCAGCCGCGTGCAGTCCGGCCTTGGCCATGTACGCGCCCCAGCCGGCGATGCTGGGGAGAAGGCCCACCACCACGGCCGGCGCGTGCCGGGGCGGCGTTGCCTGGAAGGCCTGGGCGGCGATGACGATGCCAATCCACAGGACAATCGCCATCCCGGCGTCGATGGGGACGGCCCAGGCAATCCACCCGACCGTCCCGGTGAAGCAGATGACGCTCATGAAAGCGCCATTCAGCACTGAATAGCCCGCGCGCGCCCCCATGGCTTTCCAGCCCGGATGGCCAATGTAGAGGGTGGTGGGGAAGCACGAGCCGAAGGCACAGGCGGCCAGCGTCCCGATGCCATTCACCGCGAGCGAGCTCCGGACGGGGTACACGTCGCCGGCGGCGCGCGCCGATTCAATATTTTGAAGGGACCCGATGGTGGCGAAGAGGCCCATGGGCAGGATGACGGAGAAGTAGCCGAGCAGGTAATGGCCCGACAGCGCGGTGAGGAGCTCGCCGAGGACGGGAAGCGGCAGGTGCAGCGCTGGCGCGGCGGGGGCCGGGCCCGTTGGGGCCAGGCCCGTCGCCCACGCGAAGGCCGCGCCGAGCGCTACCGCGACGAAGCCCCCGGGCAACCCTCCCCGGAAGGATACGCGGCCGAAGTAGACGAGGAAGATGACGGCCAGCGTGCCGAGGCCGATGACGGGCCGGCTGTAGGTGCGAAAGAGGAAGCCAATCGCGATGAAGGTGAGGGCGATGCCCGCCAGCGTGGAGAGGAGCGCCGCGCGCGGGGTGGACTTCCGGATGCGCTCGGCCACGGTGCTGCCGAGCAGCTCAATCATGCCGGAACCGAAGCAAGCCACCAGGCCCGCGTGCCACGCAATACGGGACGGGTCCGCTTCCCCCGCAGCCTGGGCCGCCAGCTTGGCCGGCAGCATGACGAGGAAGACGTAGGCGAACAGCGACACCGTGTTGATGCCGTACGGCAGCGCGCAGACGTCCGAGCGCCCGGTGCTGCGGCCAAGGCGCATGGCCTGCCAGGCGTAGAAGATGTTTCCCACCACCAGCGAGACGGCCGCCCCCGGCAGCACCCGGCCAAAGACCAGCGCGTCGGGAAAGCCGAGGACGGTGCGGCAGAGGGCGGACAGGACGAGGAGTTGGACGAGGTTGTCGAGCGCGAGGCCGAAGAAGCCGTCGACGTCTCCACGCACGAACCACCCCATGGGGGCCGGGGCGTTGGACGTCATGCCGTGTCTCCGCATGCGCGCATGCGGGGCGAGCATGGCACGGGCCCTCCCGCTTGGGCCCAGCAGCTTTGCCCGGGAGGGGGGCGACCCCCCAAGGGTCAGCTTCTGTCCGTGTCCACCAACGCTTCTATTTTCGCCAGCGCCTCGTCCAGCACGACGCGGACCTTCTTCATGTTGGCCGGGCTCAGCCTTCCGTGGCGCGCGGCGTGGCGGAAGACCTTGAAGAGGCGGGTGGCGTGCTTGATGAGGTCCCCCAGCTCCTCGGCATACTCCTCCCAGCTGGACGCTCCAGACCTTTCATAGAAGTCATCCACCTCGTCGCGATGTTCCTGGAGGTCCCGCTTCCCGTCCGGGGTGATGGCGTACACCTTCCGCCCCTCATGCTCCTCGACGCGCGCGTGGCCGAGTTCCTCCAGCAGCTGCAAGGTGGGATAGATGACGCCCGGGCTGGGGCGGTACGTCCGGCCGCTCCGCTCCTCGATGGCTTGCATAATCTCGTAGCCGTGGCGGGGTTGCTTTTCGATGGCGTCGAGGACGAGGTACCGAACGGCGCCGCGGTCTGCCCGGGGCGGAGGCCCACCGAAGACGTCCCAGAAGTCCGGGCGCCCTCCCTGTCGCCGCCCGCGGAAGCCCGGGCCCATGAAATGGCGCTGCCACTCCCAATGTCCCTCGCGCATTGCCGCACCTCCAGGAGATGTGTCGTTACGCTATATCTGTAGATAGCTCTCTCTCCGAGTCCACGCAACTCCTCCGCCGGCCCAGGAGAGGGTGGCGCGTCGACGACCGCCCGGTGTGGCGCCTGCAGCCCCGGGGCAAGGCGTGACGCCGCGCGGCGACGGGACTTCGCGGTTGGCGACGTCAGACGGCAGGGCGGCGCTGGACTAGCGTGCCGCGGGCCCGCAACGGTTTGAGGTGCCCGTGAAGCTGCTCCAGCCGACGCCTCCCCCGTATGACCCGCTCCTCTGGGCGAAGAAGCCGCTGCCAGAAAGGGGGCGCATGGTTTGCCAGGCGTGGGCTCTCCAGGGGTACGGGACGCCCGTCGGGGCCTACGCCATCCACGCCGTGAAGGTCCTCCTCTACATCGGGGCGTGGGTCTTCTTCTGCGGCTTCACCCCGGGACTTGGGGGGCTGGCCTCCCTTTCTTCGTGGTGGCTCGCGCCTGTTGCCTTCCAGAAGGCCATTCTGTGGAGCATGCTTTTCGAGGGCCTTGGCCTCGGGTGCGGAAGCGGACCCCTCACCGGCCGCTACTTCCCGCCTTTCGGCGGCTTCCTCTACTTCCTGAGGCCGGGCACCACGAAGCTGCCCCTCTTCCCTGCCCTGCCGCTGTTGGGTGGCACGCGGCGGACCTGGCTGGACGTGGCGCTGTACGCGGCGCTTCTCGTCGCCCTGGTGCGGGCGCTGGTGGCCCCGGCACTCACCTGGTCCCTCCTCGGCCCGGTGGTGGTGCTGGTGCCGTTATTGGGCCTCGTCGACCGGACGCTGTTTCTCGCGGTGCGGGCCGAGCACTACTGGACAATGACGGTGTGCTTCGCCTTCGCCGCGCCGTGGATTGCCGGCGCGAAGGCGGTGCAGCTGGCGCTGTGGTTCTGGGCGGGCTTCTCGAAGCTGAATCACCACTTCCCGGCCGTCGTCTGCGTCATGACGAGCAACAGCCCCGTCCTGCGCTTCCCGTGGCTGCGCAAGCGCATGTACCGGCGCTATCCCGACGACCTCCGGCCATCCCGGCTGGCGGAGTGGATGGCGCACGCCGGCACCGCGCTGGAGCTGGGCGTTCCCATCATCCTGCTGCTGTCGCCGGGCGGCCCGTCGCTGGTGGTGGGGATGGTGTTCATGCTGATGCTTCACCTCTACATCACCAGCAACGTGCCGATGGGCGTCCCCATCGAGTGGAACTTCATGGTGGTGTACGGGGCCTTCGCGCTCTTCTGGGCGCACCCGGACGTCACGTTGGGCTCGCTCGGCCCGCCCTGGCTGGTCGCCTTCCTCCTCCTCATGCTGGTCGCCGTTCCCCTGGCCGGAAACCTCTTCCCAGACCGCGTCTCCTTCCTGTTGGCCATGCGCTACTACGCCGGGAACTGGGCCTACGGCGTCTGGCTGTTCCGGGGCGACAGCTACCGGAAGCTGGACAAGCTGACGAAGAGTGCCCCTTGGGTGTTTGACCAGCTGGCGCGCTTCTATGACAAGCCCACCTCGGTGGGCCTGTTTGGAAAAGTCCTCAGCTTCCGCCTCATGCACCTGCACGGGCGCGCGCTGCCACTGCTACTGCCGCGCGCAGTGGAGCGCTTCGAGGACTATGAATATGTCGAGGGGGAAGTGGTGGCCGGGCTCGTGCTGGGCTGGAACTTCGGGGACGGGCACCTGCACCGCGAGGACTTGCTGCGCGCCGTGCAGGCGCAGTGCGGCTTCGAGGCGGGGGAGCTCCGCTGCATCTTCGTCGAGTCGCAACCCCTCGGCCGCTCCACCCTGGCGTTCCGCATCCTGGACGCGAAGACGGGCCTGTTGGAGGCCGGCACGCTGGAGGTGGGCGAGCTGCGCCAGCGCCAGCCCTGGGCCGCGGCGTGACGCCGCCGGACGTCGTCATCGTCGGCTCGGGTCCCAACGGGCTTGCAGCCGGCGTCTTCCTCGCCCGCGCCGGCGCCTCCGTCCTGCTGCTGGAGGCGAAGCCTAGCGTCGGGGGCGGGCTGCGCACGGCCGCCCTCACCCTGCCGGGCTTCGCCCATGACGTCTGCTCGGCCGTCCACCCCATGGCCATCCTCTCCCCCTACCTGCGGCAGCTGCCGCTGGACGCGCATGGCCTGCGGTGGATTCGTCCCGCGGCGTCGCTGGCCCACCCGCTGGACGAGGGGACTGCCGTGCTGCTGCCACGTTCGCTGGACGCCACGTGTGCGGAGCTCGGCGGCGACGCGGACAGCTACCGGCGACTGGTGGCCCCCTACCTCAGCCGCCCCCAGGCCCTTCTCGAGGACGTCCTTGCCCCACTCGGCTTTCCCCACCACCCGGGACTCATGCTGCGCTTCGGGCTTCAGGGCGTTGCCTCCGCCACGGGGCTGGCCCGGCGCTTCCAGGGCGCGCGGGCGCGGGCGCTGGTGGCCGGGTGCGCCTCCCATGCCATCCTGCCGCTGGAGAAGCTACTGACCGGGGCCGTGGCCCTCCTCTTTCTCGTCACGGCGCACACGGAGGAGTGGCCGGTGGCCGCCGGCGGCTCCGAGGCCATCGCCCGGGCCCTGGCCAGCCTGCTGCGCGCTCTCGGTGGAAGCATTGAAACTGGCAGAGACGTCCGCACGCTGGCGGACCTCCCGCCGGCGCGGGCGTACCTTTTTGACACGAGTCCGGCGCAGCTGGCCGCCATTGCCGGGCGCGTCCTCCCGCAGCGCTACGTGCGCCGACTGCGCCGCTACCGCTACGGCCCGGGCGCCTTCAAGCTGGACTGGGCCCTGGACGGCTCCATCCCCTGGAAGGACGCCCGCTGCCTGCAGGCCTCCACCGTCCACCTGGGGGGGACGCTGGAGGAGATTGCAGCCTCGGAGGCCGCCGTCTGGCGCGGCGAGCACCCGGCGCGGCCCTTCGTCCTTCTGTGCCAGCAGAGTGAGGTGGACAAGACGCGGGCGCCCCCGGGCAAGCACACCGGCTGGGCCTACTGTCACGTGCCGGCCGGTTCCACGCAGGACATGACGGACGCCATCGAGTCGCAGGTGGAGCGCTTCGCGCCGGGCTTTAGAAGCCGGATTTTGGCCCGTCACGTCACCGCCCCGGCGGACCTCGAGCGCTACAACGCCAACTACGTGGGCGGCGCCATCACCGGCGGCGTGGCCGACATGGGCCAGCTGTTCACCCGGCCCGTGGCACGCTTCAACCCCTACACGACGCCCCACCCGCAGCTTTTCATCTGCTCGGCCAGTAGCCCCCCGGGCGGTGGCGTACACGGCATGTGCGGCTACCATGCCGCACGCTCGGCGCTGCGGCGGCTGCCGCACCTGCGCCCCGCGGCGCTGACGGGCTGACGTGTCCGAGAAGACATTCCCGGATGCCAAAGCACGGGCAGGTCCCGCCCGCGTGGAAAGCTGAGGCGGGCTTCGCCCGTCAGGAGCGGAGAGAGACAGCCTCGACGTTGTTGCCGTCCGGGTCCAGAAGGAAGGCCGCGTAGTAATGCGGCCCGTAGTCCGAGCGCACGCCGGGCGCCCCGTGGACGCGGCCCCCTGCCTCCACGCCCACCCTGAAGAACCGGTCAACAGCCGAGCGCTCCGGGGCGCGAAAGGCGACGTGGATGCCCGGGCCCACCTGGCCCTTGGCGAGGTACAGCCAGAAGCCAGGCTCCCTGGGCGGCCCGAAGCTGGCGGACGTCTCGTCCTGAGAGTGCAGCACGTGGCCCAGCGTCCCCAGCGCGGCCCGGTAGAAGCGGACGCTCGCCTCCAGGGACTTCACCTTCAAGCCGATGTGGTCGTACATGAGGCCAAACCCCCGGACACGCCGCCTAACCCTACGCTGGCCGGCCGGCCACACCCAAGGCCCCTCATGGGCGCGTGGCGCCCCTCGCGGTCCCGCGCGGGGGGAATGGGACGGGCGCTCCACAGTTCAGCCCGCATGACTGCTTGGCGTGGACGACCCCCTGCGCCACGGCCTACTGTGGCGCGCCGCTGTCGCGGTTCCATGTTCTCCACGCGAAGGTATTCTATGACGACGAGAGGGTGTTTCTTGCTGGTGGCCGTCCTCGGTGTGCTGGGGAGCACCTCCAGCCGGGCGCAGCCGGCGGCCGCCGGCGACGGCGGCCTCGGCGAGCGCATTGCCGCCATCAAGCAGTCGCTCGCGGTGAGCCAGCAGAACCTGCGTACGTACCAGTGGATTGAGACGACGGCGGTCAGCGTCAACGGCGAGGAGAAATCCCGCACGCAGAACACCTGCTACTACGGCGCGGACGGGAAGCTGCAGAAGGTGCCGCTCTCCGCGACGCCACCGCCCGCATCGAAGCCGGGGCTGCGTGGCAAAATCATCGCGTCGAAGAAGGCCGAGCTGAGCGACTCCATGAAGCAGGCGGTGGCGCTGGTCAAAACCTACGTGCCGCCAGACCCATTCCTCTTGCAGCGGTGCAAGGACGCCGGGAAGGTGGCCATCGAGATTCTGCAGCCCGGCAAAGTCATCCGCCTCGTCTTCCGCGACTACCGGCTCCCGGGCGACTTCCTGGCCATCTCGCTGGATGTCACCAGCAACAAGCTGCTCGGCTTCAACGTCAGTAGCTACCTTGGCCAACCCTCCAGCCCCGTCACCATGGACGCGCAGCTCGGCTCTCTCAACGACGGCACCACCTACCCGGCCAACATTAACCTGACCGCCAAGTCGGCCGGCATCTCGGTGGCCATCACCAACACCGGCTACCGGAAGATGAACTGACGTCTCGCCGGGGCCACAGCCCTCACAATCCCGCGTCAGTGGGCAGCAGCAGGGGCGGCAGTGGCGCCTGGGTGAAGTCGAAGTCTTCGGTGACGTCGCCGAGGATGGGCATGGTCTCGCGGACGGAGATGCGCGGGTCCGGCCGCCCGTCGGTGGCGGGGTCAAGCCGCTGGCCGCCGAGGAAGCGGTCCTCAATGAATTTCACGTAGGCATCGAAGCTCAGCGTCTGGTGGTCGATGTAGCCCGCCCGCGCATACGGGCTGATGACGAGGCCGGGCACGCGGAGCCCGTAGCCGTTGGCGTCGACCACCGGGGGCAGCACGTGGTCATAGAAGCCGCCCCAGTCGTCCCAGACGAGGAAGATGGCCATGCTCGGCCACGCCGAGCTCTGCATGAGGGTGTTGAGGATGGCGGTCACGTAGGACTGGCCGACGGACACCTTGGACGGAGGGTGCTCGCTCACCGTGCCGTCCGGAATAATCCACAGCACCTCCGGAAGGTTTCCGTTCTTCACGTCGAGGTAGAACTGGTCCAGCGGGACGATGTTGCCGAGCTGGCCATCGGCCTTGACGGTGTCGAAGTTGGGCAGCGGGTTCCAGATGCTCGGCACCGTGGCTAGCTGCGGCACCGGCTCGCACGTCTCGACACCGTCATCGACGCAGTCCGGCTCGGTGCCTTCCGCCAGGTAATAGCGCCAGCTGACGCCGGCGCGATCGAGGAGGTAGGTGAGGTCCGTTCAGGCATAGGGCCCGGTGTTAGCGGGGCTGGGCGACTGGAGGGCAT
Source organism: Myxococcaceae bacterium (assembly GCA_017881265.1). Lineage (GTDB taxonomy): Bacteria > Myxococcota > Myxococcia > Myxococcales > Myxococcaceae > JADGRA01. The sequence continues at coordinate 30,916 of JADGRA010000077.1, forward strand.
TCACGCAGCTTTGCGGGTTGCCGGCCTGGCTGCAGGCCGCCGACCACTCAGAGACGAGGTACAGGTGCGCGGGCTGGCTCCAGGAAGCGTTGGACTCGAACATGCGGTCCTGCAGCACGAAGGCCCGGGCGTATGCCCAATAGTTAGGGATTTCTCGGTCGTCGTGCCAGCCGACCGCGTCGATGGAGGCGCCATTGCTGCAGGCTGGATTGTTAGGGTCGATGCAGCCCTTCTGGCCCTTCTGCGCCGACACCAGGAAGCCGTCCATCGCCCCGCCGTCAATGTCGTCGTTGGCATTGGCCTCGCCGTGCGGGCCCCCGCCATTCACGTCATTGGGGTCATGAAAGGGCCGGACGCAGGGACCGCCATCCAGTTGCGGAAGACAGGCCAGCGGCACGCCTGCATCATCCATGGGGATGCCGTCCGCTCCCGGAAAGGTGCCGAAGTAGTGGTCGAAGGAGCGGTTCTCCTGCATGACGATGACGATGTGCTTGATTTTCTGGAGCCCGCTCGTCCCCCCGTCCGGGCCACCGTCCGTCGTGCTGCTCGAATGCGTGCAGGCCGAGGCCAGCGCGAGCGCGATGAGTGCTTGACCAAATCGGCGCATGCGCACCCTCCCAGCCGGCGAGACTAACCCCTCGGCCCGTCGCGAGTTGCGGGCTGCGCGTCCCGCGCGACGCTGGACACATTGCCGGGTTTGGCCGTCGGTGAGCCCGGAGGCAATTCCGGGGAAGCCCTCGCCTGGCTGCCTGCACTCGCCTTCAAGGCGACTGCAGGAGCAGGACCCAGTCCAAGGAGCCATCCGACCCAAGCCCATTTCCTGGAGGCGTGAAGGTCGCCGTCCCGGTGTTGGGGAATGGGCCTCCGGCGGAAGAATTGGTTCCGCTGGAAGGGTCGAACCACTGGGCCCGCGTGGTGCCCGCCATCTTGGTCATGTCCACCGTGACTGTCGTCGTGAACGTGAAGTACGCCAGGCCCAGGTGCCCGTCAGGCGTGACCGCCCCGAGGACATACTGGTCCGAGCAACACGAGCCGTAGCCGGCCGTCAGGAGGTTGCTCGTGCCGCCCGCGTTATCCGGCACGAGGTCCATCCAGTCGAGTGGCGCGAAGAACTGCATAGCCAGCATCGCGTTCTTGCCACCGGGGCTTCCGAGAGCAGCTTTCCAGCCGGTGTACTTGCCGTCGTTGGAATACGAATTGTATTGCTGGTTGGCGTCGGTCGATGTCCAGAAGTTCCACACCGGGTTGATGCCGAAGACGAAGCCGAATTCGCCGGACAGCATCGGCTGGTACATGTCCGACCGCAGCTGGAGCGGCGTCGAGCCGTGCTCGTTCTCGTAATACCCCTCAATCCAGAAGACCGGCCGAACCCCATGGTCCGCGGTGAATCCCTGGACGGTGAACTGGTAGTTGTGCGGAGGCGACTCGACGTACACCGTGTCGATGTCGAGCCAGCTCGGGTGCGGGGACACCCCGTACCCGGGGAAGCTCGGCTCGCCTCCCCAGTGCGCCGTCATCAGCTGCGTGCCACCCCCGGCCTTAATGCCGTTGACGATGCTCGTCACCATGAGTAGCTCTGAGGAATTCTTCGGCGTGTAGTCACACCCATTGACCCAGATGATGTTGGGGTACGCCGTGGCGTTGTACCGGGCGCCGATGTAGCTCCCGTAGGCGGTGAGCCCTGCATTTCCGGTGGCCGCCATGTCGTTGAACCAACCGTCCGTCCCTGCCGCCCCGCTGTACCCGACATACGAGGGGGCCAGCAGCACCAGCATGTTCCGGCTGAGCGCCTGCTGCAGAAACCAATCGACGTGGTTGAAGTAGGCGTTGTTCGGCGTCGACATGTCGTTGCAGTAAGAGGTCCCCTCGGTACTGGGGCAGCCCCCAGACGCGCGCCCGGTGAACGGAATGTCGCCGTTCGCATTCGCCCAGTTGGGGATGTGCGAGGTGAAGGAGTGCTCCACCAGGTTGACCAGAATGGTGTTGAAGCCGCGGCGCTGTCGGTCATTCAGGTAGGCGAGCGCATCCACCTCGCTGAGCTGGGCGATGGCTGACCAGGCCGCGTCGCCCTGCATGAGGAAGGGCTTCCCCGTCGCATCGACGACGTAATTCTTGCTCGCAGAAATGCGCAACGGGAACATTCCCTGCGCGTTGACGGTGATGGAGACGGACGCCGTCGTGCTTCCGAGGGAATTGGACGCCGTGACGACGTAGGTCGCAGTGGCCGCAGCCGCCGTTGGAACCCCGGTGATGGAGCCCGCCACGGGGTTGAGGCTCAGCCCCACGGGTAGCGCTGGCAAGACGGAATAGGAGGACACGGCTCCGCCGCTGCTGCTCGGCAGGTTTGCCGTGATGGCCACGCCCACCGCGTAGACAGCGGGGTTGCTGGAATAGACGAGGTTCGTCGGCGGCCCAGTCGGCGCGCTCGGCGTCACCGGCGCAGAGGCCACGCTCGCCGGCCCCGTCCCCACTGCATTCACGGCGGACACGGTGAAGGCGTAGCTGGTCCCGTTGGCGAGGGCCGTCACCACGGCTGTCGTGCCGTTAAAGGCAATGGCCGCCCCGGAGGTCGGCGGGGTGATGGCGATGCTGTAGCCAATGATGGGACTACCGCCCGTGGACGTGGGCGCCACCCAGGCAAGGGACGCAGACAGGTTGTCGGCGACAGCGACGACCCCCGTGGGTACGCCGGGGACGTCGGGCGTCGTAACGGGGCCGCTTGCCGCAGCCGGGCCCGTCCCGGCCGCGTTGGTGGCCGAAACCAAAAAGGTGTACGTCCCGCCGTTGGCGAGACCTGTCACCGACGCCGTCGTCCCCGTGACGGTGACCACAGCGGTTGGCGTCGTTGGGGAGATGCTGACGCGGTAGGAAAGTATGGGGCTCCCGCCATTGGAGGCGGGCGCTGTCCAACTCAGGCTGGCAGTCCGGATGCCCACCGTCGCCGACACGCCGCTCGGCGCGCCCGGAACAGTCGAGGCTTGCGTCCCGCCACACGCGACCAAGAGAGACACCAGCGCCGTGGCTGTAAGGTGGCCGGGAATTCCCATGACGTGATTCCTCAAACAAGCCTCCACCTTCGGACTTCCGGGGTTCGCCCTCATCCTCCTACCGCATTGAGAGCCCTGCCCGGTACAGGCCGGGCACCCGTATGTGGCCGGGTTCCGTTGGACCCGAGGCGCGTCGGCGGACGAAACAGCTGCACGTTTGACTCGAGAAGTGAGCCTTCTTCACACGCAGCGCTGCAGATGGGTACGTCGTCGCAAAGGAGGGACCCTTGCCTTAAATGCGAGCTGATTTTTCTCGGGGGACTTCATGTTCGCGGACACGCCGGCGCACTGGGGGCCAAGGGTGAAGCTCACCCATGGCCGCAGCGGCTAATGCCAAGCCCTTGTCTTCAACGGCGACGCGAGGGGAACCAGCCTCTTGCGCGGAGGGACGGGCTGGCCGCGGCCAGTCTTCTAAAGGGCTTCCCGACGCCATGCCCTTGATTTGCAACTACTACGTCACGCTGCGCTGCAACCAGCGGTGCGTCTTCTGCAACATTCCGCATACCAACGCTGGCACGCCTGACCGCGAGCCGAGTCCCGCGCAGCTGGTCGCCAACCTGCGGGACCTCAAGCGGCTGGGCGTGCGGCTGCTCGACGTCACGGGGGGAGAGCCTCTCCTGTACAGGCACCTTATCGGGCTCCTGACGCTGGCCAAGCGGAACCGCCTCCGGACCACCCTCACCACCAACGGCATGCTGTACCCGAAGTTTGCGAGGGCGTTGGCGGGAAAAGTCGACGCACTTTTGTTCTCTGTCGAATCCCCGGACGCTGCCGAACACGACCGCATCCGAGCCACGCCCTCGTTCCAGTTGGTGATGGAAGCCCTCCGCGTCGCGCGCCAGCTGAAGCAGGACCTCTTCCTCTCGCACGTGGTGACGGACGAGTCCGTGGGCCGCGTGGACGAGATGGTTCGCTTTGCGAGGCAGCAGCGGGCCATCCTGTTCCTCAACCCCTGCTTCTCCTTCTTCGGCAACGGCGGCCTCGTCCCGGAGAGGGCGCAGGAACTCCACCAGTACGTCGGGCAACGGGACGTCATCGTCGACAGGGCCCAGCTTCGCCTTATCGCATCGGGCGGAAACGACCCGGCCGAACCCGTCTGCCGCGCAGTGACGTCCACCGTCGTCCTCTCGCCGGACGACCAGCTGTGGCTGCCCTGCTACCACTTCCGGCAGGCGGGCATCCCCATCGAGAACAACCTCTACGGCGTCTACACCAAGCACCCGGCGGTGCAGGACTCCAGGCGGACGCAAGGGACGCATGACTTCTGCACCGGCTGCACGGTGTACTGCTACATGCGGAGCTCGCTGGGCTGGAAGTACCCCATCGACACTGCAGCCCTGGCCGCGCACTACGTCCGCGAGCGGGTGCGCCAGCGGGTGAGACGGGCGCTTTGGGCCGCCGGAAGCGGCGCCTGCGACCCGTCCGGAAGCGTCCACCCCCTCGTCCGCATGACGGCTGGGGCGGACCGCGCGGGTGGATGCCGGCCAGGCGCGCAGGAAGCGTCTCGGCGTCCAGCGGTGCGGCCGCTTACCAGCGGACGATGAAGTCCGCGTAGTCGCCTTCGGCGGGTGACTGGGAGTTGTCGCCGTCCGTCATGAGGCCGAGACCGACGAAGTCCGGGACGTCCTGCAGCTTGCCTCCGTAGTGCTTGACGAACTCGGCTCTCGGGTCGACTTCGACGGTTTCCCAGACGTTGAGCGGACCGCCCGTCCGCAGAAGGATGGTGTCCCGGTCGAAGAACCACCCGCGGGACGACACGCAGGAGGTGCCAGGGGTCCCAAGCGTGCTCCACGCGTACTTGAGGACCATGATTTTGATGCCCGCCTTGAAGGCGAGAAAGACGGAGGCGGCATTGTCGGAGAAGCCCGGTCCACAGTCGTTTGCGTCCTTGGGGAGGGCGTGGACACGCCAGCGCCAGCTCACCTGCTTGACGGTGTGCCAGGCCTTGTCCGGGGTTTCCGCGTAGAGGACGACGTTTCCCAAGGGCGGGGTGTACACGCCCCGAATCATCCGGATGTCCCCTTCACTCACCACCTCGTAGTAGTTGACCGGTCCCGAGTCCTGCGTGAAGACCTTAAACTTCTCCAGCGGAACGACTGCCTGGTGCTCGCCGATGGCTGAAGCCGCCACGGCACGGATGACGGGACCCGAGCTGCTACCATCGGCTGGAGCCGGCATGGCACGCATGGCGGGAGCCGACGTGCCATCAACGGCTGCAGCCGGCGTGGCACCGATGGAGGGGGACGGCGTGCCGCCGTCGGCGAGGGCCGTGGCAAGGACGACCATGAGCAAGTGACTGGCGTGGGGCATGGAAAGGGAGTGTTGCTTCCGGGTGAGCGGCTTTCCTAACGCGGAAGGCGCCCCGGGTCGATGGGACGTGCCGCCCTGGCCGACTGCCTACGTCAGTGGGCTTCGTCCAGGTCCCTGGGAGAGCCCGGCCCTTCCGGGGAGCGCGCGCAGCAACCAGGAGCGTCGAGCACGCGAAGTCGCTCGAGCTGGCGAATCGACCGGGACGGCATGCCGTCTGTCAGCACCACCAGGCGAAAGGGCCCAACGTCGGAAGCCAGCGGCTTTCCGTCGACCTCCCAGGCCAGGAGGGCCACCGTTTGGCCCATGCCTTCCGACACCTCCGCGCAGCTGAAGACGGCCTGGAAGCCGTCGCGGGCGGTGGCCACCAGCACCTGGCGGTAACCCTTCACCTTTTGCGACAACGGGACGTCCTTCCCCATCGGCCCGGGCGTAAAGCCGAAGTGGGCCAGCACCTTGTCGACGCGGACCCCCTTCACCTGGTCGGTTTCCCCATGGGTAGTCCACGCCAGCGTCACCGGTCCGAGCCGCTCGAGCTCCGCCACGCTGAGGGTGCCCGTCTTTGGTAGCGAGCCGTCCACCCGGACGGAGGGCGCAGGCGACGCCTCGAACGCGACCGTCCCGGTGGGCAGGAAGGCCAGGCCCAACAGGAGCGCCGACGCGCAGGCCCAGCGACTACTTCGCAACCAGGACCTCACTTGCCTTGATGATGACCGTCACCGCATCCCCAGCCTTGAGGGCGAGCTTGTCGGCCGAGGTCTTGGTGATGGTGGACACCAACTCGTTTCCACCGACATCCATGATGACTTCCGCCGTCAGGCCGTCGGTCTTCACAGACTTCACCTTGCCCTTGAGCTGGTTGCGCGCGCTGAGTTCCATGTGCAGCCCTCCCACAACTAGAAGTTCAGGATGTAGGTCAGACGGTAAGCGATGGAGTACGCCGGGTTGCTGGTGAGCGGAAAGTCGATGCCGAACATCAGCGAGTTCTTCGGGACGAACCAGAAACGGATGCCCGGGGTCAGGCTAAGGATGGTGCTGATGTTGGTGCCGTCGAGCGGCGTGGTGCCGGAGAACTCGAGAAATGTCGTGAAGTTCCCAAGCACGGGCGTGTTGGCGGGCAGCCAGGTCTCGGCCAGGGAGAGTGCGTAACTGAAGTCATTCGTCGTGGCTCCCTTCTTGGGCGAGCCGACCTGGTTGTCGTAGGTAAGCGAGTAATACAGGCCGAATCGGCCCAGCACCGGGACGACGGCGCCCACGTCTTGCCAACCCGTGAGGGTGTAGCTCATGGTGGTCGTCGTCTGGCCGATGGTCTTGTTGGGAAACGCCACCTTGTAGTTGAAGGCGTAAGAGGCGGTTTCTGTGTCCACCAGCTGGAAGCGCAGAATGGCGCCACCCCCAGGACCGTTGACCGGCGCTCCACTGGGCGGCTGATTCCACTGGTAGTTGGTGATGACCTCGAGCATGAGGCGTCGGTCTACCGCGTAGGCGATGAGCGCATTCGCGAGCTGGGTGTCGCGCACCTTCGGGTTGTTGTTGACGGCCGTGTAGACGTAGTCGAGCCGGAACTCCTGCTCGAGGAAGTTGGTGGTGACGCGAAGCAACGCCATGTCCGGCGAGAGGCGGTGACGGTGGACCCAGGCGTCGGTCCACCCCTCGGTGAAGAAATTCAACGGGGTGAGGTCCGCGGGCTGGCCCCCTTCGTGTTCCGCTGCCATGTCTGTGTGGGCCATGCCCACCGCGCCCGGCGGGGCCGCGACGGCGCCCTCTGGCTGTGGTGCCTCTCCAGATTGCTGCGCCACTGCCCCCCCGCCGACAACACCGAGACGAGCGTGCAAACCAAAACCGACCGTGCAGGTGGCATCTTCCCTCCCGACAAGGCAACCGCAGGACTTTTCCCGGGGGCGCTTGCACCACCCTGGCCATGGTTCAGCGACGGATGATCCTCATAGCAACCTGTAATCGTGCTTAAAAGGACTTTATGTGTCTTCTAGTTGCTCATAGTGCATGGAACGTCCAATGAGCGGTGCACCGCCCCCACCCGAGGTGGCAGCGCGTGCCCGCCCGGGTGCCCCGTCCGTGCTGCTCACGACAGCCGAGGTGGCAGCGCTGCTCAGGGTCCACCCCAAGCACGTCTACCGTCTCCTCAAGAAGGGCCTGCCCGCGCGACGCGTCGGGTCCGAATGGCGCTTCGACCGCGCGGACGTCCTCGTCTGGTCGGGCGGCAGCACGCCGGTGGCCGACGCTGAAACGCTGGTGGCCGCGTCCTCCGCGGGTGCCCCAGCCCTCGTCGCCGGCAATGGCGACATCGTGCTCATGTCGCTGCTCCGGCTGGCCGCACAGCAGGGCCCGCCCCTGCTCGGCTTCGTCCAGGCCGACCGGCGCACGGGCCTGGACCTGCTGGCCGCAGGCGCCGTGCTCGCCACCGGAGCCCACGCGGGCGGCTTTCCGACGCATGTGGGCGTCGAGCGGGTCGCTAGAATCCATCTCGTCCGGCGCGAGATTGGCCTTCTGACGCGACCCGGGGAAAAGGCCCTCCGCCTCGAGGAACTGTCCCAGCGGCGCCTCGCCTCGCGGCCGACGTCCGCGGGCGTCCGCACGTACCTCGACGCGGCGCTGCGGGGGGCGAAGCTGGACCCCGAGCGCGTCCACCGCCGGGCCCAGCTGCTGTCCTCGCACCTGGACGTCGTCCTGGCCGTCGTGTCTGGAGGCGCCGACGTGGGCCTCGCCTCCCGGGCGTGGGGCGCCCGCGCCGGCCTCGACTTTCACCCACTGGCCACGGAGGCCTATGGGCTGCTCGTCAAGGCGCGGGACCTCGGCGAGGCCCCTGTCGTCCGCGTCTGCGAAGTCGCCCAGGGGTCGGCGTTCCGTTCCGAGGTCGGAGCCATCCCGGGCTACGACGCCGACGGGGCGGGCGACATCCGGTACGACGCTTGAGGGCAGTGGGGCCCCGCAGCTAGGCGGCAGCTGGCCGCGGGGCCAGCGCCCAGGTCGGGCTGAGAATGACGGCGAAGCCCGCGACGAGGAGGAGGAGACCGAGAGCGCCGAACTGGAGGCAGCCCAGGGCCCCGGCCAGCGTGCCCACGGCGCCGGCCACCGCCAGGAAGGCCCGACGACCTTCAGGGAGGGCGGTGCTTCGCCAGGCAATGACGCCGCCGGCGACGATGCCGCCGGCGAGGCAACTCACCAGGCACAGCGTCGTGCAGTCGCGGAGGCCACACCCCATGCCGGCCTGCATGGCTAGCGCAGGCACGAACAGCGGCACCAGGCCCGCTGTCAGCCCCGGCAGCACGGCCCGGGCGCTCACGCGGCGCCAGAGGCCCGCGCCGAGCACGGAGGCGAGTAACAGGGCGCCGAGAAACGGCACCTGGCTGTGGTTGGGCCGACTCATCACGTACGCCACCAGGGCCACGGCCGCGGCAAGGCCGGGCAAAGCGACGCGAAGTCGCCCAACTTCATAGCTAAAGCGTGCGCGCCGCAGCAGGTCAGTCGAGTCCATAGCGCGCCCTCCAGGCCCCTCGCAGACGGTGGACTGCTCGCTCGAGGCGCTTGCGGAACGTCGCCCCCGGCACCTCCGGCCGCGGCTCCAGCTCAATCCACGCCAGCAAGGTGTTCACGTCCTCCGCTGTCATCGTCCCCAGCACCTCCCCCAGGGCGCCACGCAGCTCCTCCCGGGCCACGCTACGTTCCGCCTCGCCGTCGACACTGATGGTCGCCAGCGGAGCGTCCGACGTCTCGCGGCGCCGGGTCCGCTTCCGGGCGAGGGTGCGGCATTCGGACGTCGCCACGGCGAGCGCCCAGCCCAGCGCATCCCCATGCACGTCGAAGTCGGAGACCTGGAAGAAGAGTCTCTCCAAGGCCACCTGGGTCGCATCCTCCGCGTCGGCGGCGTTGCGTAGCATTCTACGACACCAGCGAAGGACGAGCGGGTGGAGCGCGTCGAAGACTGCGCGCAGCGCGCGCCGGTCGCCGTTCGCGAGCCGAACCATGCCTGCTTGAAGCTCATGGCGCTCCACCCTGTCGATTTCGCTCCGTCGTCGGCTGCCTTTCTAGGGGCAGAACGGACAGCGCGGGCAGAAACAGGCAACACCGACCGTGGAGGCCAACGCCGCCAGCGGCAGGGCCAGCACCGCGACGAACGCCAACTTCGCCTTCCAGTTTCGCATTGAGACACTCCCAATCGAGGAGGCGGGCCAGAAGTGGCCCGGCTCACCCGGCTATGGGCACAAGCCAGGGTGAGCGTGACCGCCCCGCGCACAAGGAGGCCATGAAGACGCCCTAATGCTCGGGACCGGCAGGCGACGGCAGAAGGCGCCCACCACCCGGCTGGACGACGTCGAGCTTCTCGTCCGCCCGGTGGTCCTTGGCGATGAGCAGGTAGATGGCGGGGACGAAGAAGAGGGTGAAGAGGGTGCCCACCGCCATGCCCGTCACCAGCACCAGGCCAATGCTGTTTCGGGCTGCCGCCCCGGCCCCGGTGACGAGGGTGAGGGGGAAGTGGCCGGCCACCGTCGCCACGCTGGTCATGAGGATGGGCCGCAGCCGCGTCATGGCCGCTTCCTTCACCGCTTCCAGCTTCGCCTTGCCCGACTCCTGCAGCGTGTTGGCGAACTGGACGATGAGGATGCCGTTCTTCGAGATGAGGCCCACCAGCGTCACCAACCCCACCTGCGAGTAGATGTTGATGGACGTCGTCCACCCGTCGGTGAAGAAGTGGATTTCCGGGTTCGGCATCTTGAAGAACGTCGTAATCATCGACCCGAAGAGGGCGAGCGGCACCGAGCCCGCGAGGATGACGAAGGGGTCGCGGAAGCTGTTGAACTGGGCTGCCAGCACCAGGAAGATGAGAAGGACGGCGAGGCTGAAGGCGGGGAGGAACTTGTCGCCCTCCTGCCGCAGCTGGCGCGATTCCCCTGTGTAGTCGATTTTGTAGCCCTTGGGCAGGATGGTCCTCGCCTCGTTCTCGAGGAAGGACAGGCCATCGTCCAATGACGCGGCGACCCCGCTGATTTTGACTGCGTTGAGCTGCTGGAAGCGGTTGAGGGACCGCGGCGTCACGGTGTCGCGGATTTGGGCGATGGAGGACAGCTTGACCAGTCCCCCGCCCGGCCCAGTGACGTAGATGTCCTTGAGCTGCTCCGGGTTCATGCGGTCGACGCGGAGCACCTGGGGGATGACCTTGTAGGCCCGGCCGGCGATGCTGAAACGGTTGACGAAGTTCCCACCCACCGCCGCGCCGATGTCCTGGCCGACCGTCTGAAGATTCAGTCCAAGCTGCGCCACCTTCTCGCGGTCGATGATGATTTCGGACTGCGGCTGGTCCAGCTTCACGTCGATGATGGGGGGGAAATAGAACTTCCCGTTGCTGGCGGCCGCCTTCTCCTGAAGCTTCTGGGCGAACTCCAGAACCTCTGACGTCTCTGCGGTGGAGGCAATAACGAACTCGATGGGGAAGGTACCGCCGCCTGGCAGCGCGGGCGGAAGCACGGCGAACGTCTGAATGCCCGGGATGACGCTCACCTTGGCCTGCACGTCGCGTAGCACCTGAGCCGCGGTCCGCTTGCGCTCCTCCCATGGCTTCAGCCCGTCCCCCCAGAAGCCACCGCCAGGAAAGGTAATCTGAAAGGTGAACTGCGTCTCGGGAATGTCCTTGATGGCCTGGTAGACGGCCTTGGTCGAGACCGAGACCTGGTCGAGCGTGGAGTTGGCGGGCGTATTGATGATTCCGAAAATGATGCCCTGGTCCTCGGCCGGCGCGAGTTCCTTGACTGACATGTTGAACATCAACACCGCCAGGACGCTGAGGACACCCCAGGCCATGTAGACGATGTTGCGCCGGGCGAGAACGACGTCCAGCGCCTTCCCGTAGAACTCGCGGAACTTGTCGAACCCCGCGTTGATGAGGCGGGCCAGCCCGCGGTGCTCGTCGCCCGGCCGGAGTAGGTACCGCGACATCATCGGCGACAGGGTGAGCGCGACCACGCCGGAGATGGTGACCGCGCCGGCCAGCGTCAGCGCGAACTCGCGAAACAGAGAACCGGTCAGCCCGCCTTGGAAGGCAATCGGGCTGTAGACCGCCGCGAGCGTGATGGTCATCGCGATGATGGGCCCGACCAGCTCGCGCGCGCCCGTCAGCGCAGCGTTGAGGGACGACATGCCTTCGCGGATGTGACGCTCGACGTTTTCCACCACGACGATGGCGTCGTCGACCACGAGACCGACCGAAAGCACGATGGCGAGCAGGGTCAGCAGGTTGACCGTGAAGCCGAACAGCTGCATCAGGAACACGGCGCCGATGAGAGACACCGGGATGGCCACCACCGGCACCAGCACCGAGCGCAGCGAGCCGAGGAAGAGGAAGATGACGATGACGACGATGAGCAGCGTCTCGGCCAGCGTCTTGACCACCTCGTCGATGGCGTTCTGGATGTACTCCGTCGCGTCGTAGGCGACGTAGGCCTTGATTTGCTCGGGCAGCTCCTTCTGGATGAGCGTCAGCTCCGCCCGGGCCCGCTTGATGACGTCGAGCGAGTTGGCGTTGGGGAGTGCCCAGATGCCGACGAAGACGGCCGTCTGCCCGCTGAAGGCGACGTCGGCGTCGTAGTCCTCAGCGCCGAGCACGACGTCCGCGACGTCGGACAGCCGGACGACGGCTCCGCCCGTCTGCCGGATGACCAGCCGGCGGAACTCCTCCACCGACCGCAGGTCGGTGTTGGTGGTGAGGTTCACCTGGACCAGCGAGCCCTTGGTCTGGCCGACCGCCGCCAGGTAGTTGTTGTTGGCAAGGGCTTGACGAATCTGCGCCGGGCTGACGTTCAGCGCGGCCATGCGGTCGGGCTTGAGCCAGATGCGCATGGCGAAGGTACGGGCACCCAGCAGGTCCGCGCGCTGCACGCCCTCAATCGCCGAGAGCCGGGGCTGCACCACCCGGACCAGGTAGTCGGTAATCTCGTTCTGCTTCAGGAACTCCGAGGAGAAGCTGAGGTAGGCCGCGGCGAACTGGCTGTCGGCCGATTCGATGTTCAGGACGGGGACCTGCGCCTCGGGCGGCAGGTCACCACGCACCTGGTCGACCTTGGAGCTGATTTCGGCGAGGGCCTTGGTGGCGTCGTAGTTGAGGCGCAGGCGGGCGCGGATGGTGGACACGCCCTGGCTGCTGGTGGACTCCAGGTAGTCGATGCCGTCGGCAGCGGCAATGACGCGCTCGAGCGGCGTGGTGATGAAGCCGCGCACCAGCTCCGCATTGGCGCCGACGTACACCGTCGTCACCGTGACGACCGCGTTGTCGCTGCGCGGGTACTGGCGGACGTTCAGCGAGCGGATGGCCTGCACTCCAGCCACCACGATGATGAGGTTGACGACGATGGCGATGACCGGTCGCCGGATGAAGAGGTCGGTGAAGCTCATGTCGCCATTCCCTTCAGCGGTCGGCCGGCGTGGGGGCCAGCTGGGCAGGGGAAGTGTCTTCCTTCACCTGCACCGACTGCCCATTTCGAACCTTGAACGCGCCGTTGCTCACCACCGTCTCGCCAGCCTTGAGCCCGGACACCACTGCCACGAAGTCGCCCCGGCGCTCGCCGGCGCGCACGAAACGCTGCCGCGCGACGAGCTCACTCTTCCCGTCGGCACTCTTCGTCTGCTCGAGGACGTAGACCGAGTCGCCGTAGGGCGCGAAAAGGATGCTGGTGGCTGGAACAATCAACAGCTGCTCGACCTTGTCCGAGAAGACCTCGACGCTCGCGAACATGCCAGGCGTGAGGCGACCGTCCGTGTTGGCAACCGTTGCCCGCATGCGGACGTTGCGAGAGGTCGGGTCCACTTCCGGATTGATGGTGGTGACGGTGCCGTCCCAGGTCGCGCCCGGGAATACGTCGACCGTGACGGTGACTTTTTGCCCTAGCTTGACGTCCGCGAGCGCCTGCTGCGGCAGCTGAAACTCCGAGTAGATGGGCGTCACCGTCTGCAACGAGACAATGGGAGTGCCCGAGGACACCACCTGGCCAAGCTCGACCTGGCGGATACCGACGCGGCCGTCGAAAGGCGCCCGGATGACTTTCTTCGCGATGAGGGCGCGGAGGTTGGCGACGGTGGCCGTTGCTTGCACAGCGCGCGCCTCTGCCGCCTGGAGGTCGGCCTCGGTGTTGACGAGGTCCTTGCGCAGCCGACGGGCGCGCTCCAGGGTTTGCTTGGAAAGCGCCTCGTCGGCGAGCGCCCCCTGCAGCTGGGCATCTTCGGCGGAGGTGTCGAGGCGAACCAGCAGCTGTCCTTGCTTGACGAAGGCGCCGTTCTCGAAGGCGATTTCCCGCACGGTGCCAGTCAGCTCGGCGCCCAGCGTCACGCCCCGCACGGCGATAAGCGTCCCCACTGCGGAACGCACTGGCCGCCACTCCACGGCTTGCACCTTGGTGGCCGTGACCGACTCCGGCGGCGGCAGCATGGTCTTGCCGACACTCATCATCGTCACAATCTGGCCGTACTTCACGCCCACCAAAATGAGCAGAATCAACAGCAAGCCGCCGATGGCAATCAGCCAGGCGCGGAGCCGGCGCGGCTTGGACGAAGCGACAACCGGGAGGGTTTCCTCGGGAACTTCATCCCGGGGTTGGGCTTCAGCAGGACGGAACATGGTCGGGGGCCGGCAGGAAAGAGTTCGGCAACGAGATACCCATGTTCAGGTCCTTTGGCTTGCGAAAATGCATGAAGACCGCTGGATTCACGGGAGTTCGTTCTGTTTTGTTCCAGACGGCGACGGGGCACTCGGCCACCGCAACCCCGAGCACACTTTTGGATGCCCTCACACAGAGAACGTTTCGCGCGCCCTTCCCGGCCCAACCCGCCCTCCGGGCTGGCCTACGCGCCTGCCCAGGGCCCATTGCCATTCACTGCCTGTCCTGGGGTGGGGGACCGGGGGCCGCCGAGGATGGGGCTTACCCCAAAACGAGCACGTTGCTCGCCCGGGACCCCTGCCCCCTGGGGGGCAGCGACCGACTCACCGAGGCGCCGCGAGGGGGCATGGCAGCTGGCGGCGGTCATCCGGGGGGAAGACGGGCGCGCGCAGCGGGTCGCAGAGGCACCGCGCTGACTCGCCCGGGCCGTGCTCCCGAGGCGCCGAAGCGGGGTAGAACCGGACGAATGCAGGCGAGGAGGCAGCCCACGTGAGTACCGAGGCGGAGCTGAAGGCGGAGCTGGAGCGTCTCAGGGCGGAGAACGAGGCGCTCAAGACGCGCGGCAGCAAGGGCGTGTCGATGAAGGTGAGCGAGAAGGGCGGCGTTTCCGTCTACGGCCTGGGGCGCTTTCCGGTCACCCTGTACCAGGAGCAGTGGCTCAAGCTGTTGGACCTGGCCGAGGACATTCGCGCCTTCATCCGCGAGCACGAGAGCGCCCTCAAGAAGAAGGGCTGAGGCCGCAGGCCTCCGCCGTCGGGCCGCGAGAACCGTTTCATCACCCGGCCGACATCGGCGAGTCAAGCGGCCCCGCCAGCGGGTTGCGCCCGTCGGCGGGGACCTGCGGCGGTGACTAGACCGCCCGCAGCAGCGTGTCGGCGTCACTGACATCGAACATGGACGGGGCCTCGACGTTGAGGAGCTTCACCACGCCGTTCTCGACGAGCATGGCGTAGCGCTGGGAGCGGATGCCCATCCCGCGGGCGGTGAGGTCCTGGTCGAGGCCGACGGCCTTGGTCCAGAGGGCGCTTCCGTCCGCGAGCATGCGGACCTTGCCGTCGGCCTTCTGGTCCTTCCCCCAGGCGCCCATGACGAAGGCGTCGTTCACCGAGACGCACCAAATCTCGTCGATGCCCTTGGCCCGGAAGTCGTTGTAGCGGGCCACGTAGCCCGGGACGTGCTTGCCCGAACAAGTCGGGGTGAAGGCGCCCGGGAGGCCAAACACAATGAGACGCTTGCCCTTGGCCAACTCCGACACCTTGAAGCTGTTCGGGCCCACCACGCAGCCCGGGGTCTCCTCTTCAATCATCTCGGTCAACGTTCCGTCGGGAAGTCGTTCACCAACGCGAATGGTCATGGGTTTTTAGTCCTCCTCGAGGGGGCCGTGCTTAGCACACTGCTCGTTCGGGGCCCGAGCGTCGGGCGGAAGGGCCCGGTCGCCAGCGCGCGAAACTCCGTCATCGCCGCGCTGGGGCGCCGCCCCTTCACCTGCAGCCAGGTGAGTGTTCGGCGCAGGACGAGGTCCTCGACGGTGAGGGCCGCCAGCTCGCCCCGGGCAATCTCCTTCTGGACGGCGAGGATGCTGAGGATGGCGAAGCCCACGCCGGCGGCGGCCAGCTGCTTCATGACCTCGTTTTCGCTGATTTCGAACAGACGGGCCGGCGTCACGCCGCGGTTGCGCAGGGCGGCCAGGACGACGTCCCGCGTCCCGGCCCCCTCTTCCCGGATGAGGTACAGCTCCTCAAAGAGGCGCGCCGCCCGGAGGTAGCGCACCTGGGTCAACGGGTGGCCCGGGGCCACCACCGCCACCAATGCGTCCCCCATCCACGGGGACACCTCGACCCGGGCGTGGCTGACCGGGCCCTCCACCACCCCCAACTCGATGGTGTTGGCCAGAAGCGCCTCCAGCACCGCCCGGGTGTTGGCCGCCACCAGCGTCAACTCGATGGCCGGGTGAAGGGCGTGGAAGGCGCCCAGGATGGGCGGGAGGAAGTAGCTGGCCACCGTCAGACTGGAGCCCAGGCGCAGCGACCCGCGTCGCAGCCCGCGCCGCTCGGCCAGCGCCTCCTCGGCGGCCCGTTCCTCGCCGAACAGCACCCGGGCGTGGGCCAGCAGCACCCTCCCCTCCTCGGTGAGGTCGACCCCGCGGGCACTCCGCACCAGCAGCTGGGTGCCCAGTTGGGCTTCCAGCTGTCGCACCGCCTTGGAGATAGCCGGCTGGCTGACCCGGAGCTGCCGCGCAGCCGCCGTGAAGCCTCCCCGCTCGGCCACCGCGGCGAAGAGACGGAGCGAGTTGAGATTCATAGCGATAGCTAAAAGTTATTGTAGGCACACAAAGAATGTCTTGGCGATCTCGCTGGCCGGAAGGCACCTTCTCGCCTTGCACGCGGCACTTGCGCCGCCTTGAGGAGAAAACAGCCATGTACAACTTCAATGACAAGCAGCGGCAGCGCCTCCTGGAAGATGCCCTGGTGGCGGACTTGCTCCGCCCGGCGTCCAGCCTGAAGAACGGCGGCCGGAAGACGGCCGTCCGGCCGGCGCCCGCGGCAGCGGTGCCCCAGGCGCCTGGCAAGGCGGCGGCCTAAGGGGCCCCATTCCCGGCATCCACAGGAAGGGCGGCTGCGCTATAGAACCAGCGCAATGCGCCGCCTCCTTCTTGCCGCCTGCGTTTTGATGTCGGCAGTCGCCCTCGCACAGGCCGACGCCGGCAGCCCGGCCACGCTGGCCCTCCATGCGCTGGTGCTTCAGCCCGGCAGTCCAGGCCGCGTCGGGATGGACTACCTGGGCTACGAAGTGACCACCAACCAGGTGTGGGTTCCCGGTGGAAACACCGGCCGCGTCTTCGTCATCGACGCGACGACCGAAACCATCCGCACCGTCGAGGGCTTTCCCACCAAGGAGAAGGAAGGTCGGACGCTGGGGCCGACGTCGGTGACGTTCGGGCCGGGGCGCGCCTTCGTCGGTAACCGGGCCGACTCCTCGGTGTGCTCTGTGGACTTGCGCACGCTGCAGCGCGGCGAGTGCGTGGCGCTCCCGGAGGCGCCGGATGGCCTGGCCTACGTGGCCACCACCGACGAGGTGTGGGCCACCACGCCGAGGTCGCGCTCGCTGGTCATTCTCTCCGCGGCCAAGCACGGCCTGCCCATCGCCGGGCACATCCAACTGCCGGGGGAGCCCGAGGGCTACGCGGTGGACCTGGCCGGGGGGCGCTTCTTCACCAATCTCGAGGACCGGAACGAGACGATGTCCCTCGACGTGCACACCCGGTCCCTCTCGGGCCACTGGCCCACCACCTGCAGTTCCGACGGGCCTCGCGGGTTGGCGCTGGACACCGCCCACGGCGTGCTGGTGGTGGCGTGCACCGACCGCCTCGTGTCCTTCACCCTCAGCCCCAAGCCTGAGCGGCGGGGCAGCGTGGAGACCGGCCTGGGCGTTGACAATATCGACTTTGCCGCCAAGACGGGCACTGTGTACGCGGCCGCCGGCAAGGCCGAGCGGCTGACGCGCGCCCAGCTTCTCCCCGACGGCTTGCTACACGCCACCGGGGAGGCGCACACCGCGCCCGGCGTCCGGGTGGTGGTCGTGACGCCAGCCGGAAAGGCCTTCGCTGCGGACTCCGCCGGCGGACAACTCTGGGTGGCGGGGCCCTAGAGAGGGCCCCCGGGGAAGCCTGCGTCCGGCGTCCGCGGCGCCTGGACAGATGTGTCACTTTGTGTCACAAAGTGACACATGCAAAAGTCAGGTCCCACCGCCCGCGCTCGCAAGGAGCGGGTCATCCACACCCGCGTCCCTGCGCCCCTCGAGGAGGAGCTGAAGCGCTTCGCCGAGGAATTGCGCATCCCGGTGTCCAACCTCATCCGCACCATCCTCGAGGACGCCCTTGCCGCCGCCGACCAGGCCGGCGAGCGTGTCGAGCGGGGGCTGCGCGACGGCGCGGCGCGGCTGGCGCATGGGCGGGACCATCTGCGGCGGACGCTGGTGGGCCGGCTTCCGGCCGGGGCCAGCCGAAGGGGCCGCCCGTCATGACGGCCATCCTCAGCCTGTTTGTGGCGCACTGGGTGATGTCCATCTTCGCCCAGACCTTCTTCCTGCACCGGTATGGCGCGCACCGGATGTTCACCATGAGCCCGGCCTGGGAGCGCTTCTTCTACCTGTTTGCCTTCGTCGCCCAGGGCCCTTCCTTCTTGGTTCCGCGCGCCTACGCCATCCTGCACCGCCAGCACCACACCTTCGCGGACACCGAGCAGGACCCGCACTCCCCCCGCTTCTTCTCCAACGTGGCCACCATGATGTGGCACACCAAGCACCAGTACGACGTCTACGCCTACCGGCGCGGGGAGCCGGAAGCGCGCTTCCTGGGCGGAACGCCGGAGTGGCCCTTCATCGACCGGCTGTCGCAGCGATGGACCACGCGCGTCGGGTTCGCCCTGCTGTTCGTCCTCTTCTACGTGCACTTCGCCCCGTCGGCCTTCTGGTTCCTCCTGTTGCCCGTGCACTGGACGATGGGGCCCATCCACGGCGCCATCGTCAACTGGTGCGGCCACAAGTACGGCTACCGCAACTTCGACACCGACGACGTCAGCCGGAATACCCTCCGGCTCGAGTTCGTCACCATGGGCGAGCTGTTCCAGAACAACCACCACCAGTTCCCGACCCGGGCCAACTTCGCCGTGCGCTGGTTCGAGCTCGACCCGGCCTACCAGCTGATGCGGCTTCTGGCCTGGGCCCGCATCATCCGCTTCGCCCCGGCCCAGGCCGGCCTGCCGGTCGTGCCGGAAACGGCGGTCGCCGGGTGATGCGGGATTTCCCCGCCTCGGCCCGACCCGCCTCGGTGCTGGTGGCGCGGGAGGTGGCGGCCTTCGCCGCCTGGTCGCTGCTGCACCCCTTCGGCTGGAGGCCGCAGCGCAAGCGGACGCCGCGGCAGCAGCACCAGCGCACCGTCGTCTTCGTCCATGGCTGGGGCAGTAACCGCAGCGGCTTCCTCCCCCTGTCCGCCTACCTGCGGGCCCATGGCATCCGGCAGATGCTGGCCTTCGACTACCAATCCTCTGCTGGCATCGAGCGCGCCGGCCTGGCCCTCCGGGACTTCCTGCGGCACGCCGTGCGCGGGGGGCGAATCGACCTCGTCTGCCACAGCCTGGGTGGCGTCGTGGCCCGCGTCTACCTCGAGCAGCTGGCAGGGTCACGACGGGTCGACCGCTGCATCACCCTCGGGACGCCCCACCGCGGGACCTACAACGCCTACTGGCTGGGCACCCGTGTGGGCCGGGAGCTCCGTCCGGATTCCGCGCTCCTGGAACGGCTGGCCCGCACCGCGGGCCAGGCCCCCGGCGTCCGCTACACCTCCATTGTCGCCGGCTCGGACAACATCATCATCCCGCGCGTCTTCGCGGCCGGAGACGACCTGGTCCTTGTGCCGGACGTCGGCCACCTGGGCATGCTGTTTTCGCCCGCGGTGGCGCGAGCGGTGCTGGACCGCCTGCTGCCGGCGCCAAATTTGCGTGGCGCCACTGCGACTTCAGTGGAAGCGCCCAACGCCAGTCGTTAACCCACGCCGGGCTAGACGGGGGAGCTGTCCTTTGAGAAGGTGCCTTTAACGTGCTGCGCTACAGAGCCGACATCCGCACCCTTGGAATTCTCGCGACTTACGCCGCCCTCTTCCTCACGGGGTGGATGGTGGCGCCCACCGGGCCGCTGCTTTGGTCGTGGGTGGCAGTGCTGTCCTACAACTCCTGGCTGTGCGCGGTGGTGGCCCACAACACGGTCCACTGCCCGGTCTTCACCCAGCGCTGGATGAACCGTGCCTTCCAGGTGTGGGTCAGCCTGTCCTACGGCTTTCCCATCAGCGAGTACGTGCCCGGCCACAACCTTTCCCACCACCGCTTCACGGAGATGCGCGAGGACGTCATGCGCACCAGCAAGGTGCGCTTCCGGTGGAACTTCCTCAACCTGGTCTTCTTCTTCCCCGCGGTGACGCCGGCCATCCTCCGCGGCAACGCGCGCTTCAAGCAGCTGCGGGGCAGTAAAATCTCCGCCTGGCACAACCAGTTCCTTCTCGAAGCGGTGGTGGTGTGGGGCCTGAAGGTGGTCCTGCTCCTGGTCGACTGGCGCAAGGCGCTGGTGTTCATGGTGGTGCCGCACCTGGTTGCCAACTTCGGCATCGTCACCATCAACCTGCTCCAGCACGACGGCTGCGACCCGGAGCATCCCGTCAACCACTCGCGGACTTTCGTCAGCCCGCTGTTGAATTTCCTGACGGTGAACAACGGCTACCACGGCATTCACCACAACGAGCCAGGGCTGCACTGGAGCCTGCTGCCGGCCGCGCATGCCGCGCGCATGCGGCCGGCCCTTCACCCCAACCTCGAAGAGCCGTCCATGGTCGGCTACATCTTCAAGGCCTACGTCTACCCAGGGAGGCGCCTGGCCTATGACGGCAGGCCGCTGGTGGTGAAGGACCTGGGTCCTGACCGCGACTGGGTCCAGCCCGAGGACGCAGACTTCGCGCGAAGCCGCACCAAGGCCCCGGCTTAAAGTCCCGGGGCGTCCGCGCCGGGGGGGGGAATTTAGCGCTCGCTGTCGCGCAACGCGGCGCCGGCGGCCTTTACGTGCGCAGCAAGCTGCTCGACGTCCACCGGCTTGCCCAGCCTCCCCACCACCAGCGCGGAGTCCGGGGCCACCTTCTCCAGGACGGGGTAGGCCGAGACGAGGACGAAGCGCAGGCCGTCGGCGTCCGCACGCCGTGACAGCGTGTGTAGCAATTCCGGGCCGCTCGTCCCGGGAAGCATGAGGTCCAGAATCAGCACCAGCGGGGGCCCCACCTCCTCGACGAGACGCTCGGCGGTGGCCGCGTCCTCGGCCGTCAGGACGGTGTACCCGCGGCGCGCCAGGGCATTGCGCAGGTAGGCCCGGAAGAAGGACTGGTCATCCACCACCAGCACCAGGGGGCCCTGCGCGCTGGCCGTCGCGGAGGCGTGCACGACGGCATATTTGCCACCCCAAGCCACCGTCAGAGAAGTGGGTGCCCAGGGACACCCGAAGGCCGCGGCCCTGTGGCCCAAAGGGCGCCGCACCGGCGCAAACCGACCCGTCACGGGACCGTAACGTTCGCGGCACGGGTGGGCGCCGCCGGCCCGTCTGTGCCCCCAGCGTGGAGGGGGCGGAGGGTTAGCGTCCGGTCGGGATGAAGGGCTGCCGACGAAGCGCTTCGGCGACGGCTTCCAGCGTCGGCGCGGCAGGGGCGGCGGGCGCGTGGTGGCCCAGCACGTTGCGCAGTTCTTGCTCGAACTTCACGTTGCCGGCTGCAATTTCCCGCAGCGCAGTGACGGTGGGCTTGTCGCGGCCGGAGGGCACAGTGCAGGTGGCTCCGGAGAGCAGTTGCTTGGTGCGTCGAACGGCAAGGATGGAGAGCGCGAAGCGGTTCTCCGCGTAGGGACCGCAGTCTTCAATCGTGACTCGCGCCATACCGAAGGGGTTAGCACGCCCGTCGGGGGGCAGCAAACTGGTGGCTGACCCTGGCAGGAATTGCGCGGGACGGTTGGCCAAGTGCTGACGGCGGTTACGGCGTCCTGGCCTTCGGGGCGTCCGGAGCCAGTTGGTGGACGAGGAGGTCGCTGAGTTCGTCCACCGCGTCGCGAGCGCGCTCATCACCGGCGTTGGCCGTCACCAGCACCGCCGCGTGAAGTCTCGGGATGACGACGATGCGGGCAGTGTTGTAGCCGTTGCTGCCGTTGTGGGTAAGCAGCTGCGGGGCGCCGAGGGTGGTGACGCCCCAGCCCATCGCGATGTCCTTCCCCGGCCCAACGCCCGGGACTTGCAGTGGCTCATGCAGCTTCCGGAGCGACGCGTCGGTGAGCCAGCCTGCCGGCCCATCGCCCGCGTGCGCCGCGGCAAACCGCGCCCAGGCGTCGAGCGGACAGTGCACCGTGCCAGCCGGGCCCATCAGGGGCCGGTTGTCCTCAGCGGTCGGCGTGTAGACGCCCTTGTCGACGTCGTGCCCCCAGACTGCGCCCGGGTGTGTCGCGGTCGGGCCGAAGCCGCACCCAACCATCCGCAGCGGAGCGAAGACTTCCTCCTGCACCAGCTGCTCCCAGGGCTTTCCGGTGACGTGCTCCACGACGTGGCCGATGATGAGGTAGTCGTAATTCGAGTACACGAAGCGCGTTCCCGGCGGCAGCGTCGGGCCCTTGACGAGGAAGCGGTCGGTCATGTCCGCGCGCTGGTGCTCGAGCGTCCAGTGCTCGTCATCGAAGCCTTGCGTGAATTCCGGGGTGAAGGCGCCGCCCCCGGGTAGGCCGGCGACGTGGCGCAGCACCATCTCCAGCGTCACGCTGCGGAAGGCGGGGCTCATCTTCGTCTTCGGGAGCGCTTCTGCCAGCGTCTCGTCCCAGCGCAGAAGGCCACGCTCGACCAGCCGGGCCACCACCGAGGCGGTGATGGCCTTCGTGTCCGACCCGAGATGAAAGGCATCCGTCCGCTGGACGGGGTCCGAAGCATCGACTCGGCGCACGCCAGCGACCGCAGTGCTGGGGACGCCGCCCCGGACGACTGAGGCCCCCATGGCAGGAATCCCGTGCTGCGAGCGCACCTGGGCCACCTGCGAGGCGAGTGCGTCCTCCGGCTGGGCCTCCCTCCGAGGGGGAGCGGGGGCGGCTCCCGCACATGCGCAAAGCAAGATGGCCAAGGCAGCCTTGCCACCACCTGTCCGGCGCCAACCCCTCACCGCCTCCGGCATGGTCAAGCCTCCCTGGGGTTGCATCCTCCACGTGGCGAGAGACGGCCCGCGTCTTCCCTGTGGCTACTTCAGTCCGGCGTCCGGGCTCCACGTCACGCCCAGCTTGGCCAACATCTTCACGGCATTGGAATTCTTCGGATTCATCTTCAGGGACTGCTGGTAGTTCTGGATGGCGAGCGCTGTCTGGCCTGCAGTCAGGTAGCCCTCGCCCAGGCTGTCGTAGGCGTTCCAGTCGTCCGGGTAGAGGGCGACATTGGCCGCCAAGACGCGAATTGCATCCTCCGTCTGACCAGCACTCAGAAGGCTATAGCCATACCCGTTGAGGTCGCCGGGCCCGAATCTCTCCTTGGGCCCCCGCGCCCGCTCCGACGCGTAGTCCGAGAGGGCCTTCTCGGTGCCCAGCTTCCGGAAAACAATCAAGAAGCGGAGGAAGGGTGAGGTGGGCTCTTGAGTGTAGGACTTCCAGCCGTACTCCTTGGCGATGCTGGCCGTCAGAGGGCCGAAGAGCGCGTACCCCACGTCTGAGTTGGTCATGATGGCGACGCCCTGGCCGGAGTCAGAAAAAGCGACGACATTGGCCCGGAAGCCGTCGTCGGAGCCGTCGTGGCCAAACTGGTCGCTTCCAGGGCCGAGGAAGAAGCCGAGTCCCACCGGCGCTGCCTGGACGGTCAGCATTTGCCGGGTGGTGGCCTGCGACACCACGCGGCTGGATTGGCCGTGCTTGGACTTGGCCACCTCGAGGAACACCTCCGCCAGGTCGCCGGCCGTCGTCCAGAGTCCGGCCGCGGCCATCTCCGGGTAGATGTGCCACTTTCCCTCGACGGGCTTGCCGTCGGCGCGGTGCCCGGTGGCGGAGAACGCCGCGCGGGCTGGCGGCTGGGGCTGCTCGTAGCTGCTGTGCTTGAGGCCCAGGGGCTGGATGACTGTCTCCGCCATCACTTGGGGGAACGGCTTCCTCAGCTGCTCGGTGAGCAGGAGCTGGACGATGGTGGTCCCGCCCCCGCTGTATTGGTACTTCGTCCCCGGGACCATCTCGACCCGGACCGGGGCCGTGTTGGCAGGCTTCTCTCCGTTGAGGACCTGCACCGTCGTCGGCACCGGCGCGCCCACCGCGTAGCCGGGGAAGCCGTGCACGGTGGTCCCCGCGCTATGGCTGAGGAGGCGACGAAGGGTGACCTTCTCGCGGATGGTGAATTCGTTGTCGGGAACCTTCCAGGAGACAAGCGTGTCGTTGACGTTTACGTCGAGCGATAGCTTCCCTTCTTGCACGTAGTGCATCACCGCCAGGGCCGCGACGGGCTTGCTGATGGAGCCGGCCTGGAACGTGGTGTCGAGCGTCACCGGGCGCGACAGGCCCGCTTCCTGGACGCCGTACGTCTTCATCCAGACGATGTGGAAGTTGTCGAAGACCGCGACACTCATCCCCGGAATCTTGAAGAAATCCATCCACTGCTCGAGGTCCATCCGAAGCGCCTGGCCGTCCGGGAGCGTCACCGCCGGCAAGCCCCGCTCCACGCGCCGGACGCGTTCCGCCTGGGATTCATCCACGAGCCAGTGGGTGGCGTCGCCATTCGGCGCACCCTGGGCAGACAGCACGAGGCCGGAAGCGAGGAGAAGCGCGAGCAGGTGACGCGTCATTTGCCCTCCCGGGCCCCTCAGGGGCGCTCGCCCAAGCCGCCGCTCGGCGTGGTACGGGCGGACACGCATTTGATTGCAGACACCGCTGGCGTGGCCAAGGCCAACGGGCCCTTCTTCCGCTGGCCCGACAGCGACGCTGTCGTAGGTCGGGCAGCCGGGGTCACCCCCGACAGGGGCGCCGCTCAGCTTTCCACGTCCGTCAGGCGGCAGATGAATCCCCATCCGCCGCCGAGTTCGCTGACCGCCAGCGTCAATTCATTGTCACCCTTCTTCAAGGGGAGGTAGACGGCGTCATTCTCCGAGTTGACGATACCGAGGAAGGCCGGGTCACGGAAATTCTGAGCGCTCCGGCCCCGGAAGAGAATCCTGCCATTCAAGAAGACGCTGACGTCATCGCTGTAGCCGATGGAGAGCTTCTTCACCTGTTCGCGGTCAGAAGTGATGGTGGTCCGCGCATAGACGACCTTCATCCCCGGCTGAGGTTCCAAGCGCTTCGAGAAGTCGTTCGCGAACGAAACTCTCGGGTGCGGGCTCTCGCGATAGCGATTGATGAGCACGAAGCCAGGGGCCTCCGCCTCCACGTCCTGCCAGCGGATGGCATCCGACTCAGTCGGGGAAAGCGGATGCTCCAGGTTGCGTGCGAGCGCGTCGTACGAAGGGGACAGGCTCCACCGGGTCAGAGTGCCCAGCGGCATCGGTGGCTGGTGCCGCTCCCAGGGTGCATCGGGCGTCGCGCGAATCGTGAAGTTCGAAAAATAAGTCGCGCCCGTCAGCACGTAGAGGGCCACCTGGCCCTTCTGGATGCCGCTCTTCAAGTCATTCATGACCAGCGCGGGTTTCTCCATGTCCTTGACGTACATCTTGGCCTGCGCACCCCTCACCTCCAGCCGCAGGTGGAACCAGACGTCCCTGGGGATGTCGACCGCGCCGGTGAAGCCCGGCCCGTTGAAGATTTGCCAGATGAGGCCCGTGTTGAGAACGGGCGTGTACTGCATGGCGTCGGGCAGCCCGGACTTGTGTTGGCGGAGATAGACCACCTCGCCGAAGGCGCCGTCGTTGGCAATCCGGAACTGAATGCCGAAAAAACCCCGACTTGCGGGCGTGGCGACATCCACATCGATGACACCGTCCCGCATCTCCAGGTCCTTCACGACGGCCGCGCCGCCATCGAGGAAGAGGCATGTGCGGCCCTGGTACTCCGCCGCCTTGGCCTGGCCTTCCAGCTCCCAGCGCGGCGAGTCCGGCGGGAAGACGAGCGTCTTAGGCGTCTGGGCAGGCGCTGTTGACCCAAAGAGTAGCCCAAGAGCGCAAAGAGCTAGATGTCGCACCATCGCGTGACCACCTTCCGGAAAGCACTCCAGCGACGCTTCCTGAGGAGTGGTCGAGGGGCTCAACCATTGCGCCTCGGGCACCATCTTGCAGCGAGCGGGGTCTGCCCCGCTGCGGACGGAGTCACCGGTGTCTATAGAATGCGTACCCCCCGGTGAGTGGAGCGGGCGTCTACATGCCCGGCCCTCGGCGCCCAGGCCGTCCCCCCGCTCGCGTGTGGACCGAGCACGCAGGCCAGCCTTCGGGAGGCTGGTCCGCACGGCGAGGCTTCGGACCTCGTCCACCGGCCGGTGTCGCACACTGTCCGACGGACCAAGCGCTCGAGCGGAAAATCGCACCGAGAGCAGCCCACTAACCGTTGACCGGAGAGCAGCCAGCCAGAGACAGGACGAAGAAGAGTGTTGGAACTCGACGTTCCGGTTCCTCCGAAAAGGTGCACTTGGTCTGGCCCCTCACGCAGGAGCGGCGAGCCTTCTCGACCGCTGGCCGCACAACCGGCCCCACCTTGCGGCTTCCCGTCCACCAGGTCCGACAGAGCTTTTGCGAAGAGCCATCGCGGCGCGCACCGTTCACATTTCTCCAAACAACTATTTGGTGTAGAGAGCTGTGGCATACGCAGGTCGGATAGCCACACCGAGGCAACAATAAAGCGCTATTCCGGTCAACGCTGCGAGCTGAAGAGTGGGGAGCCCCCGGCTTCACGTTGGCTGGTTCGTCCTCGTCACTGGTCGCTCGGCTGGTAACGCCTATCAATCCAAGAGCGTTTGTCTTTACGCCTCCACTTCCAGACGGTGGCGCCGGCGCCACACAATTCTGACATTCACTCGGGGTGAGCAATTCGTCGAAGTGGCCTCGCTGGACCCGACAGCCGACCAGTTGAACCTCTACGTCATTTTCTTTGACCAGGCCTGCACATGGGCAGATGCAGGCTGTACTAGCGCTGACCTTTTCACTTCCAGGGTCGAGAGTGGTTGGAGCAACGTACGCGTCTATGAAAATACAGGCTCGCTCGGCAATACCATTGCCGACTGCAATCAGTGCCACCAGCCGATCGACAGTGTTGGCAATCCTAATTTGCGTCTTCAGGAAATAACCCCTCCCTACACGCATTTCTTCAGCGCAGGCACCGCAGGAGGCCGGGCCCTCTTGGAAGACTTCCATGCCGCACACGGACTAAATGAGAATTACGGCCCCATTCCTGCGTCCATGGTTGATAAGTCTGATCCGTCGCAGCTTGCAGCCTTGGTCGCTGGAGCGGGATTCGCGTCCCAGCCCAACGCGTTCGATTCCGCCAACATCGAGGCGGAGGTGCAGGCCTCCTCGCCTGAACAGCCGAATGTCAACGTGCCAGCAGGCCGCAGCGCAACCTGGCAGAGGATTTATGACCAGGCAATCGCGGGCAACTTTATTGCCGTGCCATATCACGACGTAAAGTCCACCGACCCGGCGAAGCTGGCGATTGCGACGAAGATTCATACGCAGGTTGCGTCTGGCACGGCGCCCGCCGACACGTTGCCTAACATCTCGGATGTTTTTCTCGAGTCGGCCTATCCCGACTTGGGCTTTTCCCCCAAAGCGGGTGCCACCGGGCACGAGATGCTGGTCCAGATGTGTCATCAGTGTCACAATTCCAACTTGGACCAGACCATCAGTCGGGCTCGCTTCAACGTGGACCTCCTGCAGACGATGAGCGTTGAGGAGAAAGCTTCCGCGGTTGCTCGCCTACAACTCGGAGATGAGGACGTGCACAAGATGCCACCGCTCATGTTCCGGGTGATTTCGGCTGCCGAGGGTGCAGCGATGATTCAAGAGCTGCAGACGCCGCCAACGCCGGGCGACAAATAGGTCGAAGCTCGCCCTGGGCTTTCCCGGTTGCGTCGCCACCTCGCAGCGTGTGGCGGCTCTGGCGTAGGGCCCGCGGCGAGGGTGGTGCGGGGCTTTCAGCCGAGGTCACACTGAGATGGGCTCACTGCATGTGCCAGCCATGGCTGACCACCACCGACTGGCCCGTGAGGGCGCGGCTCGGGAAAGAGGCGAGGAACACAGCGAGCTGCGCGACGTCGTCGAGGGTGGTGAATTCGCCGTCGACTGTGTTCTTCAGCATCACGTTCTTCACCACCTCCTGCTCGCTGATGCCGAGGTCACGGGCCTGCTCGGGAATCTGCTTCTCCACCAGGGGCGTGCGCACGAAGCCCGGGGCGATGACGTTGCTCCAGATGCCATGCGGAGCGCCCTCCTTGGCCACCGCGCGCGCCAGGCCGAGAATTCCGTGCTTGGCCGCGACGTAGGGAGCCTTGAGGGGGGAGGCCTCCACCGAGTGCACGCTGCCCATGTAGAGAAGGCAGCCTCCCTTTCCGGCGGCCACCATGTGGCGCATGCAGGCCCGGGTGGTGAGGAATGCCCCGTCCAGATGAATGGCGAGCAGACGGCGCCACGCCTCGAAGCTGCAGTCCACCACCGCGGCGATGTGCTGGACCCCCGCGTTGCTCACCAGGACGTCCACGCCTCCGAAGTGCGCCACGAGCGCGTCCACTCCCTGGGTGACTTGGTCTTCCCGGGTGACGTCCATACTGACCGCGAGCGCGCTGCCGCCGGAGGCGGTGATGGCCTCGGCCACCGTCCGCGCTCCAGCCGCGTCGACATCCGCCACGCCCACCCGGGCGCCCTCGCGGGCGAAAGCCTCGGCAATCGCACGCCCGATGCCGCTTGCTGCCCCCGTCACCAGTGCCACACGGCCCTTCATACGCATAGCGTCATTTCCTCTCTGGCGAAGGCGCCCGGCGGCGGAAAGGTCCCATCGGCGTCCCCGCGCGCCCCAGCATAGCGGGGAGCGTCGTTAAAGCTCGTTGACGTCTGCGAGGCCACGGGTAAGGTCCCGCTTCCCGTCGGTCCCCTCGCGCGAAGCGTCGAACCTATGCCCGCAGCTCTCGAGGCTCGAGGTCTTTCCAAAGCCTTCCATGGGTTCACCGCGGTGGACGGGGTGGACCTCGTCATCGAAGAGGGCGAGACGCACGCCATCATCGGGCCGAATGGCGCGGGGAAGACGACCCTCTTCAACCTGCTCTCCGGCTTTCTCACCCCCACCGCCGGCCAGGTTTTCCTCTTCGGAGAGGACATCACCCGCATCGCTCCCCACAAGATTGTCCGCCGGGGCCTGTCGCGGAGTTTCCAAATCTCCTCCGTGTTCGACACCTTGAGCGTCCAGGACAACCTGCTGGTGGCGCTGCAGTCCAGGACGCCCCACCACTGGCGCTTCTGGGAGAACCTGAAGGTGCTGCTCAAGTTCCAGCCCCAGGCCCGGGAGATTCTGGAGGTGGTGCACGAGCTGGCCCTGGCCCACCGGCCGGCCTCGTCGCTCTCCCACGGCGAGAAACGGAATCTCGAGATTGGCATCTCGCTGACGCAGGCGCCGCGCGTGCTGCTGCTCGACGAGCCGACGTCCGGCATGGGCACGGACGACGTGCAGCGGATGGTGGCACTCGGCAAGAAGGTGGCCGAGGGCAGGACGCTGGTGCTGGTGGAGCACAACATGGGGGTAGTGGCGCAGCTGGCGGACCGCATCACCGTGCTTCAGCGCGGCCGCATTCTCGCGCAGGGGACGTACGACGAGGTGCGGAAGAACCCGCATGTCATCGAGGCCTACCTGGGTGAGGAGGTTGGCTGAGCCGATGCTCGAGGTGCGCGACTTGCAGGCCTTCTACGGCAAGAGCCACGTCCTGCATGGCGTCAGCTTGAGCGTGAAGCACGGGGAGGTGGTGAGCCTCATCGGCCGCAACGGCGCGGGCAAGAGCACTACCCTCAAGTCCCTGATGGGCGTCTTGCCCGACCGCCGTGGCACCATCACCTTCGACGGCCGGGACATTACCCGGATGACCTCGGACCGAATCGCCCGGCTGGGCATGGCGTGGGTCCCTGAGGAGCGCGCCATCTTCTCCACCCTCACCGTGCGCGAGAACCTCGAGCTGCCCCCGCTGCTGCGGCCCGGGGGCTGGACGCTGGAACGCGTCTACCAGACGTTTCCCATCCTCAAGGAGCGCGGCGCCTTCGCGGGGACGAAGATGTCGGGGGGCGAGCAGCAGATGCTGGCCATCGTCCGGGTGCTCCGGGCCGCCCCCCGCCTGCTCCTGCTGGACGAGCCGTCGGAGGGCCTGGCGCCGGTCATCGTCCAGCGGATTGCGCAGATGGTGCTCGAGTTGAAAAAGCAGGGGCTCGCGGTGGTGCTGGTCGAGCAAAACCTGCGCTTTGCGCTGAAGGTGGCCGACCGCCACGTGCTCGTCGTCGATGGACGCTCGGTGGAGACGCTGACCACCGAGCAGGTCCGCACCCGCGAAAAGGAGCTGCTGGACCACTTGAGTGTGTAATCCCCCCCCCGGGAAACCGACGCTTGCCAGAACCAAGCGCCTCTCCCGCACCCGAAGGAGACTTCATGAAGACGACCCTGTTGGCAGCACTGCTGCTCGCCCTTCCCGTTGCAGCACAGCAGCTCTCCGGCGACAAGGTGAAGGTGGGCGTACTGACGGACATGAACGGCGTGTACTCGGCGCTGGCGGGACCCGGCAGTGTGAAGGCCGCGGAGATGGCTGCCGCGGCCTTCATGAAGAAGCACCCCGAGTACGCCGGGAAAGTGGAAGTCACCGGCGTCGACCACCAGAACAAGCCCGACGTTGCCACCAACAAGGCGCTGGAGATGATTGAGCGCGAGGGCGTCGACGCCATCTTCGACACGCCGAACTCGGGCTGCGCCCTGGCCGTCGCCGGCGTCGTCAAAACGCGCAACGCGCTCTTCATCGACGTCGGCGCGGGCACCACCGACCTCACCAACGACCAGTGCAACGTGCACACCTACCACTACGCCTACGACAACTACATGCTGGCCAACGGGACCGGAACGGCCGTCACCAAGCGCGGCGGCAAGACGTGGTTCATCATCTACCCGAAGTACAAGTTCGGGCAGAACCTCGACGCGCAGATGAGGAAGGCGGTGGAAACCTCCGGCGGGAAGATGGTGGCTCCGAGCGAGGCGACGCCGTTCCCGAACACCGACTTCTCGAGCTACCTGCTCAAGGCCCAGTCCCTGAAGCCCCAGGTCTTCGGCACCATGCAGGCCGGGAACGACCTGGTGAACGTGGTGAAGCAGTACAACGAGTTCGCCCTGAAGAAGGGCGGCATCGGGCTGGCCATCGGACTCCTCTTCGACACCGACGTCGACGCACTGGGGCAGGACGCCTTCTCGGGCGCCGTGGTGACGCTACCGTGGTTCTGGAACCTGGACGCGCAGAGCAAGGCCTGGAGCGCGGACTTCGAGAAGGCCTTCGGAAAGAAGCCGTCCTGGGTGCACGGTGGCGTCTACTCGGCCGTCACCACCTACCTCGAGGCCGTCGCC
Source organism: Myxococcaceae bacterium (assembly GCA_017881265.1). Taxonomy (GTDB): domain Bacteria; phylum Myxococcota; class Myxococcia; order Myxococcales; family Myxococcaceae; genus JADGRA01. Next base: position 62,014 of record JADGRA010000077.1, read on the forward strand.
CGGGCGAAGACGGACAACGCGGACAAGGTGCGCGCGGCGCTGGATGGCTACCAGTTCAGCGACTTCTTCGCGCGCAACGCCAGCATCCGGCCGCAGGACCACCGCGTCATCCTGGATGTGCTTCAGGTGGAGGTGAAGCCGAAGAGCCAGGCCAAGGAGGAGCGCGACTACTTCACCGTCATCGGCAAGACGCCGGCGGCGCAGGCCTTCACGCCGCTCTCCGAGTCGACCTGCCAGATGGGCAAGTAAGCGACTGGGCCACCGCCCGGCCGAGGGACACCAAGGAGCCGCATGGGACGCTTGCTGGTCATCCAGATTTTCAACGGACTGGTCAACGGCGCCTTCTACGCCCTGCTCTCCCTCGGCCTGGCGGTCATCTTCGGGATGTTGCGCATCGTGAACTTCGCGCACGGTGCGATGTACATGCTCGGAGCCTTCACCGCCTACAGCCTGGGCGAGCGCTTCGGCCTCGGCTTCTGGCCATCGCTGTTCATCGCCCCGGTGCTGCTCGGCCTCTTCGGGGTCCTCATCGAGCGCACCATGCTGCGCCGACTCTACAACCTGGCGCCGGCCTACAACCTGCTGCTCACCTTCGGCCTGACGCTGGTCATCCAGGACGGGGTCCGGCTCTTCTACGGCATCAGCGGCGCCCCCTACTCCGGCCCGCCCCAGCTCGCCGGCGTCACCAACCTGGGCTTCGTCGTGTTTCCCACCTACCGCCTCTTCGTCATCGCCGTCTCACTGGCGGTGTGCGGGCTCACCTTCTACCTCATCGACAGGACCCGCCTCGGCGCGGTGGTACGGGCCTGCACGGAAAACCCAACCGTCACGCGCAGCTTCGGCGTGGACGTCTCCCTGTGGGTGACGGCCGTCTTCGGCTTCGGCACGGCCCTAGCCGGGCTTGCCGGCGTGCTGGCCGCACCCATCTACAGCGTCGACCCGCTGATGGGCTCGGAGCTCATCATCACCACCTTCGCGGTGGTCGTCATCGGCGGCATGGGCAGCATCCTCGGGTCCATCGTCACTGGCTTTCTGGTGGGCGTCCTGGTGGCCATCGGTTCGGCGCTCTACCCACCCATCGCCAACACCCTCGTCTTCATCCTGATGGCGGGGGTGCTGCTGGTGCGCCCGACGGGACTCTTCGGCCTCCCGGAGGGCGGGCGATGAGCGGGCGGAACTGGATCCTCGTCGGAGCGAGTGCCTTCCTGGTGCTCGTCGGGCTGCCCTTCGTCATCTACCCGGTGGTGGCCCTCGACATCCTCTGCCTGGGCCTGTTCGCGCTCGCCTTCGACCTGGTGTTCGGCCAGGTCGGGCTCCTCTCCTTCGGACACGCCGCCTTCTGGGGCACCAGCGCCTATGTCACCGGGTGGCTCCTCCTGCATGCGGGCGCCTCCGTGCCGCTGGCCATGCTCGGCGGCACAGCATCGGCCTTCCTCATCGCCATTCCCATAGGCTTTCTGTCCATCCGCAGCGTGGGCATCTACTTCTCGATGATTACGCTCGCCTTCGGGCAGATGATCGACTTCATCGCCAAGCAGTGGGAGGACGTGACGGGGGGAGAAAGCGGGATGCCCAACATCCCCCGGCCATCTCTGTTCGGCCTGGACTTCTCCAACTCGCTGCACGTCTACTGGTTCGGCCTGGTGGTGGCGACGTGTGGCGCCCTGGTGGCCTTCCGCACCATCCACTCTCCCTTCGGCGCGGCGCTCCGCGCCATCCGCGACAACGACATCCGGGCGCAGAGCGTCGGGTACGCCACCTGGGCCCACAAGGTGCTCGCGTTTCTGCTGTCCGCAGCCCTCTCCGGCCTGGCCGGGGCGCTCTTCGTCGTCGCGCACGGCGTCGTCTCACTCGACGTTCTGTCCTGGACGACCAGCGGGCAGGTGGTGATGACGACGCTCCTGGGCGGCACCGGCACCTTCCTCGGCCCGCTGGTGGGCAGCGCCATCACCGTCCTGTTGCGCGACGCGCTCTCGCGGTCCACCGCCGCCACCGGCCTGGTGACCGGCCTCGTCTTCGTGGTGACGGTGCTCTTCTTCCGGCGCGGGGTGGTGGGAAGCCTGTTGGCCCTGTGGGCACAGCGACAGGCCGCGCGCCCCGCAGCCGTCGCGCCGGGGCCTCCCGCCGCCTCCTAGTGCTCGAGGATGTAGGCACCCGGGGCGTCCATCAGCGGCGGGTGGCCGCTGCTGCCCATCGGCGGGGGCGGGCCGAGGGCCCCGGCTCGGGGCGACATCCACCGCGCCCACTCCTCCCACCAGCTCTCGTTGCGGCGGCTGGCACCGGCGCGCCACAGCTCGGGGTCCGCCTCCAGCCGGTCATTCACCCAGTAGACGGCATTCTTGTGGGGCGGGTTGACGATGCCGGCGATGTGCCCGGAGCTTGAGAGGAGGAAGCGCACCTTGCCGGCCAACAGCCGGGTGGTCTTGAAGGAGGATTTCCACGGAGTGATGTGGTCGTCGACGGCGGCGAGGATGAAGGCATCCTGGCGGATGGTGGAGGGGCGAAGGTGCTGTCCACCCACCACCATCTCGTCCTTGGCGAGCCGGTTCTCGAGGTAGCAGGCCCGCAAGTAGTCGAGGTGCATCCGCGCCGGCATGCGCGTGCCATCGCCATTCCAGGCGAGCAGGTCAAAGGGCTGCAGCGGCTCTCCCATGAGCCAGCGGCTGGCCACGTAGCTGAAGACCAGGTCGCTCGCCCGCAGCAGGCTGAAGGTGCTGCCCATCTCCTCGGCGGTGAGGTACCCGCGGGCGGCGATGCGGCGGCCGATGCGGGCGATGGTCTTCTCGTCGGTGAGGGCCCCCAACATTCCCGGCTCGCTAAAGTCCACCAGCGTGTTGAGCAGCGTCACACTGTTGACCCAGTCCTCCCGCGTCTCGTTCAGGTAGGCGAGAAACATGGTGGCCAGCGTGCCGCCGAGGCACAGCGCCGCCACGTTCACCTTGGGCGCGCCAGTAATTTCCCGGATGACCCGGGTGGCCGCCACCGGCCCGTCCAACAGGTAGTCGTCGAGGGACACGTCCTGCATGGACGCATCCGGGTTCCGGTAGCTGATGGCGAACGTGGTGTGGCCGTGCTTCACCGCCCACTCCGCGAAGCTGCGGCCTGGGGCGAGGTCCATGATGTAGTACTTGTTAATCCACGGCGGGCTGAACAGCAGCGGGACCCGGTACGTCTCCGGGGTCTGGGGCCCGTACTGGATGAGCTCCATGAGGTGGTTGCGGAAGACCACCTTCCCCGGCGTGGCGGCGAGATTCTTGCCGACTTGAAAGGCAGACCCGTCCACTTGCTTCGGCCAGCCACCCCGCGTGCGGACGTCCTCGAGGAAGCTCAGGAAGCCCCGCACCACGCTGAGCCCGCCCGTCTCGAAGGCCCGCTTGAGCGCCGCGGGGTTGGTCCACAGGAAGTTGCTGGGCGACAGGACGTCCACCACCAGCTGGCTCATGAAGCGCGCCTTGCCGGCCTGGGTGGGCGACATTGCGGCCGCGTCGATGAGTTCCTGGGCCAGGCGCTCCCGCAGCAGGTGTTCCTGGAGCAGGTGGTAGAAGAAAGCATTCTCCTCCCAGGCCCTGTCCGAGAAGCGCCGGTCCTTGGTGGGCGGGGGAAGGGGGCCGGTTAAAGGGGCGCCCGCCATGCGCGCCGCGCTGGCGACGAGCGAACTCACCTCCCCCAGAAGGAAGCGGCCCACCGCGGCCCCGGACCCGAGGGGACGGCGCACCACCCCGGCCGCCTCGGCCAGCAGCGACCGGCTGAGGCCCGTCGCGTCCAGCTGGTCGACGAAGTTGAAGGCCCGGCCGAAGGCACGCTTGAGGCGGCCCCGCGTCGGCGCTTTCTGTCCAGCGAGTCTCGGGATGGACAAATCCATGTCACTCCTCAGTGCTGGTTGGCCTTCTTCGCGGCCAGGGGGGCCGAGGCGAGCGCACGGAACGCCTCCCGGCTGGAGGTGAAAAGCTGCGGCGACACGTGGTGGCTGGCCAGCGAGTGGCCCAGGGTGAGCCTCAGGAAGGCGCTGCTCGTGTAGCGCGTCACCCTGGAATAGAAGCGCTCCGTCAGGTGCTCCACCATCTCGGCGTAGGGGTCGAGCAGCTGTGGGGCAATGGTGCAGCCGTCGTAGTTGACGACGGCCGGGACGCGGCGGCCGAGCGGGGCACAGCGCTCCTCGACGGTGTGCGCGATGGCGTCCAACTGCGACTGGTTGCGGACGGACAGGCCGGCAAAGTTGATGAAGAGGACGCCGGCCTGGGCATCGAAGAGGATGCGCTCCTCGAGGGGTCTCGACTCGAGCGAGTGCCGCAGCCCCATGGCCTCTGGCAGGAACAGCCGCGCGTCCATGGTACCCACGTGCTTGGCCCGCAAGGGAACGAAGTCCATGTTAGCGAGGATGTCGTCCATCCCGATGCCCGGGGCCACTTCGGTGAGCTCGAGCCCGTCCGGGGTGAGGCGGAAGACGCACCGCTCAGTGACGTAGAGCGCCTCGTGGTTGGCCTTCAAGCAGTGGGCGCCCGAGAAGCTGACCTGCTCCACGGACTGGATGAACTTGCGGACCTTGCCCTCCCGGAGGATGCGCAGCTTGCCTGCGGAGACGTCCACCTCGAGGCCGCCACAGGTGAAGGTGCCGACGAAGACCACCTTGCGAGCGTTCTGGCTGATGTTGATGAAGCCGCCGCAGCCGGCAAAGGTGCTGCCGAAGCGGCTGACGTTGACGTTGCCCACGGCGTCGGCCTGGGCCATCCCCAGGCAGGCCAGGTCGAGCCCTCCGCCGTCGTAGAAGTCGAATTGCTGGTTCTGGTCGATGAGCGCCTCGGTGTTCATCGCCGCGCCGAAGTCGAGGCCGGACGCCGGCAGCCCGCCGATGACGCCGGGCTCGGCGGTGAGGGTGAGAAGGGCCAAGAGGCTCTCCTCCTGTGCGACGGAGGCCACGCCCTCGGGCATGCCGATGCCCAGGTTGATGATGCTGCCGGGAAGCAGTTCCAGCGCCGCACGCCGGCACACCACCTTGCGCTCATCCAGCGGCGCGGGGGGAAGCGCTTCCAGCACGCCACGCGTCTCGCCCGAGTACACCGGGCTGTACTGGGTGGCGTAGGTTTGCCAATGGTACTCGGGCCGGGCCACCGCCACGCAGTCGACCAGGGCGCCGGGAATCTTCACGGCGCGCGGCGAGAGCGACCCGGCCTGCGCCACTCGCTCCACCTGGACGATGACCAGGCCGCCGCTGTTCTTCGCCGCCATGGCCATGGCCAGGTTGTCCAGCGTCAGGGACTCGCGTTCCATGGTGACGTTGCCGGCCGTGTCGGCCGTCGTCCCGCGGAGAAACGCCACGTGGATGGGGAATGCGCGGTACAGCAGCCACTCCTCTCCGTGCAGCTCGAGCAGCTCCACCAGCTCCTCGCGCGTCACGCTGTTGACCTTGCCGCCGCCCAGCCGTGGGTCGACGAAGGTGCCCAGCCCCACCCGGGACAGGGTCCCCGGCTTGTGCGCGGCGATGTCGCGGTACAGCTGGGAAATGCAGCCTTGCGGCAGGTTGTAGGCTTCGATGTCTCCGGCCAGCGCCAGGGCGCCCAGCTTCGGGACGAGGCCCCAGTGTCCCCCCACCGCGCGCCGGATGAGTCCGGGAAGCGCCACCCGGTTGAGGCCGCGCGTCTTGCCGTCGCCCTGGCCGGCGGCGAATACTAGGGTCAGGTTTCTTGGCGCGCCGGTCGTCTCGAAGGCGCGGGCCAGGCCGTCCAGAAGCGCATCGGGTGTGCCGTTTCCGACAAAGCCCGAGGTGGCCACGGTGTCGCCGGCGTGCACCAGGGCGACCGCCTCCTCGACGCTGGTCACCTTGTTGACGCTCAGCATGGCCGAGCTCCCGGGGGGACTACGGAAAACGTCCCCGGGGACTAAAGAGTCCACGCGGGGCTGCGTCAAGCAGCCAGCACTGCAACCCGCGCCGAGCAGAGGAGGCCCGGGGGTTCCCCCGGACCTCTCCTACTCGCGCAGGAGTTGATGCCGAGAGAGGTTAGACCTTCTCCGGCGCGAGGATGGCCGCCGCACGGCGGGTCGCGTCGAGGAAGAGCTTGCGCCACTCGGCACTGGCCTTCTCGGCGAGCGCCATCGACTCCTTGGCGATGCGGCCGGCCTCTTCGAAGCCAGTGACGGCCTGGGCCAGCGTCTTGCTCTCCAGCTTGGCCAGCTCGGTCAGGCCCGACTCCACGCGGGTCACCTGCTCCGCCACCATCTTGTTCCACTCACCTGCCTTGTTCCACTCACCTGCCGCTTGCTGCACCTGCGAAGTCATCTTGCTTGTCTCTGCCATGGTCGTTTCTCCTCATCCTGCGCTCGACGCGCTCATCGCGCCTGCCCAAAGAAACTAACCCCGCCCTCCCCACTGTCAAGCGAAAAATGCTGCACTGCAACAAAAGACCAGTCATCGACGGCGTTTACGCACCGTCTTCTTCAGCGCGTCCACCTCGCGCCGGAGGGCCTCCACCTCACGTGACACCGAGGCCGCTGGCGCCGCGACCGGCGGGTGGCCACGCTCGGCGCCGAGGAATCCGGCGAAAGTGTCCGCCGGGGCGAAGGCAGCGGCGAAGGGATTGAAGGCGCCGACTGCGCCCACCCCGGCCCGGGCCTGCAGGTACAGCTCGAGCGCCCGGGTAACGTAGCGTCCGAGGAAGTCCGCCAGCGCGTCGTCCCCCATCCGAATCAGCTGGTGCAGCAGGGGAACCGGGAGCAGCCGGGCGGCATTGGTGTCCTCCATGATGACCTGGGTGAGGGTCTGCTGGGTGAGGTCCGCCCCCGACTTGGCGTCCACCACGCGGACCTCCGCACCCTCGCGCACCTTCTCCGCCACCTCTCCCAGCGTGACGTAGCGGCTGGCGTCGGCGTCGTAGAGGCGCCGGTTCCCGTACTTCTTGATGACCACGGCCATGGCGAGCCTCCTCCGGTGCCTGCGCGGGCGTCCTTGGGGCTTCCTCTATACCACCCCAGTAGGCGCGCTTCAGGGGCGCCCTGTCGTGAAATGCTGCAAGTGCGAGATATTCCTCGGCGCCGCAGCACGGCGCCGGGAATTGTTCCCCACCCCCGCCAGGGTTGGTTAAGTTGGCGCCACCGTGTACTTCGCCTACCACCTGCAGCGGGGGCTCCAAGGGCCCTTCAACCGCTGGGCCGCCGCACACCGGGATCTCTGGTCGCACCCCGCCTTGCCGGAGACTCCCTTCACCCGGGCGCTGGTGGCGGTGAGCGAGCTGGTGGAGCGCACCACGCGCCACTACGACAAGCCCGCATTCGACCTCGACTCGACGACCATCGACGGCCAGCCCGTCACGGTGCACGAGGAGGTCGCCCTGCAGACGCCCTTCTGCAACCTCCTGCACTTCCGGCGGGAGACGACGGCAGTGGACCCGACGGTGCTGGTGGTCGCGCCGCTGTCGGGCCACCACGCCACGCTGGTGCGCGAGACGCTGCGGACGTTGCTGCCGGACCATGACCTGTACGTCACCGACTGGCTCGACGCGCGTCTCGTCCCGCTGTCCGCCGGGTCGTTTGACCTGGACGACTACATCGCCCTCATCCAGCGCTTCCTGCGGCACCTCGGCCCCGAAGTGCACGTGCTGTCGGTGTGCCAGCCCGCGGTGGCGGTCCTCTCGGCCATCTCGCTTCTGGCCGAGGACGAGCCGGCGGCGCAGCCGCGCAGCCTGGTGCTGTTGGCCGGCCCGGTGGACACGCGCGTCAACCCCACCGAGGTCAACCGCGTCTCGGAGAAGCAGCCCCTGGAGTGGTTCGAGCGGTGGGCGCTCGACCGGGTGCCGGCCACCGAGCCCGGCGCTGGCCGCCGGGTGTGCCCCGGCTACGTCCAGCTCAACGGCTTCATGTCGATGAACGCCGACAAGCACCTGTCCGCCCACTGGAAGCTCTTCCGCGACGTCCTGCACGGCGACGACGACTCCGCCGAGGTGCACCGCCGCTTCTACGACGAGTACCTGGCCGTCATGGACTTGCCGGCCGAGTATTACTTGCAGACGGTGCGCAGCGTCTTCCAGGAGCACGCCCTGGCCCGCGGGACGATGACGTTCCGGGGCGTCCACCCGGTGCGCCCGGAGGCCATCCGGCGCACCGCCCTGTTGACGGTGGAGGGCGAGAAGGACGACATCACCGGCCTTGGACAGACGCTGGCCGCCCACGGCCTGTGCACCGGCATCCCGGCGGAGCACAAGGAGCACTACCAGCAGCCCGACGTCGGCCACTACGGCATCTTTGCCGGCCGCCGCTGGCAGAACGAGGTGGCCCCGCGCATCCGCGCCTTCTTCCGCCGGCATGCCGGGGGCTAGCCCCCCCTTCAGCACACACACCCACTCCCTTGACGGGGCGGACCGTGCCGCCAGTAGCATCCCGGCCTGTTCCGGTCCTGATGCCCGAGCCCTCCGCCGACCCCGGTGACGCTGGCCTCCACCTCCAGCTGGGCTTCCTCGCCCAGCTCCTGGAAGCCGTGGAGCAGACACCGACAGCGGGGCTGTGGAAGTACGGCCCGCTTCCAGACGGCAGCCGCTTCGACTTGGTGGCCGGCGCCGGGCGGCTGCGCTTCGTCGCCGGCGGGTCCGAGGAGGAGCGCCTCGGGACGCAGCTCGAGCGCCTCTACCCGGAGATGGCCCGCCTCCTCCCCGACGCGCTGGAGCGGGCGCGTGCCGAGCGCCGTCCCCTCGGCGAGGTCCTCATCGAGGCGGGCGGGCCGCGCGCGGAGCTGGCCGTGCGTGCCGCCCTCAAGGCACAGATGGTGAAGCGCCTTTTGCACCTGGCGGCGCTTACCCCGCCCGGGGTGGAGGCCCACTTCGAGGCGCTCAAGGGCGCGGTGGACCCTCGCCTCACCTTCGGCGCCTTCGAAACCTACCTGGCCTGCGCCCGGGCCCTTGTGCCCACGCCGCTGGACGTCGCGCACCGGGCCGCGGCCGACATTGGCTCCCGCGCGCGCACCAGCGTCGTGGTGCTGCAGGAGCGCGGGGGGGGCCAGGACGTGGTGCTGTCCGCCGTCGGCCTGAGCCCGCCGAGCTTCGAGATGCTGGACCACGCGCTGCGCAACCTCGCCGCGCTGGTGCGCGCGCCGGCGGAGCGCGAAGCCGGGGACCCGCTGCAGCTGGCCGCGGTAGGGACGCCCCGGCACTGGCGCGTGGTGGTGTCGGGCCCCACCTGCGCGGCGCTGCTGGACGACGTGGACGACGAGACGTCCGCCTCGCTGCTGGCCCGCGTGCTCGAACGCGCCCCTGCGCCAGCCGACGGAGGCCAGCGCCCCCTGACGCTGGACGCCTCGGCGCCGGCGCTGGCCCACACCCTGGAGGCGGCCGCCGCCGACGTGCCGGGGTGCCTGGCCGCCGGGCTGGTGGACGTGCCCAGCGGCGAGGTGCAAAGCGGCTTCCTGGCCGAGGAGGGGGCGGGCCTTCGGCTGGGCAGGGGCGCGCTGCTGGCGGGCGGCCTGGTGGCGGCGCCCGGCAGCGCCGGCCCTCCGGACGAGGCCTGGGCGCTCACCCGCCGCGGGCTTTTCCTGGTGTTCCCCATGCAGCCCGCTGGGCAGCAGGCCCTGGTGCTGGCCTGCCGGCGGGCCACCAACGTCGGGGTCGCGCTGGCGCTGGGGCGCCAGTGGCGCGTGCGGGTGGGGGACCACGCGCGGTAGCCCTGTGGTAGCACCTGGGGGACGCCCCGGTATGGACCTTCCCCCGTCCCCCCCCTCGCTGCGCCGTCGGTCCGTCAGCCTCACCCTGGCCTGCGCCGTGGCCTTCCTGGCGTCGCTGCAGGCCTTCGCCTTCTCCTTCGGTCCGGACTACCGGAACCTCGGCGCCAGCTTGGGCGCACGCTGGCTCCCCAGCTTTGTCTTGGGAAGCTCGCTGGTGTCCATCGTCTTCTTGGTGGCCCTCTGGTGGCGGATGCGGCGCTGGGCGCTGTGGGGCTTCCTCGCCGTCGCCGCTGCGCAGAGCGTGGCCTGGGTGCACCTCGGCTGGTGGCGACCCACCATGCTGGTGCTGCCAGCAGTGGTGGGGGGAGCGGCCGCCTGGACCTGGGACCGGCTCCGCTAGGGAGAGGCGTCCACCACCACCGCGGTTCCGTAGCAGAGGACCTCGGTGACGCCGGGTCCAATCTCCGTCGCGTCGTAGGCCGCGCCGATGACGGCGTTCGCGCCCACCGCCCGCGCGTGCAGCGCCATCCGTTCGAAGGCCTCGCGGCGTGCGAGCTCGCACATCTCGCTCCACAGCGTGATGTTGCCCCCGAAGATTGTCTGGAGGCTGGCGAAGAAGCTGCCGACGATGCTTCGGGAGCGCACGACAATGCCCCGGACGATGCCGAGATTTTTCACCACGCGGTGCCCGGGCAACTCAAAGGCAGTGGTGACCATGGCCAGCGGAACGGTGGACAGCGGGCGGCTCAGCGACGAAGGGTCCATGTGGTGGCGTCTCCCGGGGGGGGGCTGACAGCTGCGCGGGGAGACTACCGAAGGGTCGCCCGAACCGCTCGCCGGCGGGCCGGCTCGGCTTTCACGACGCTGGGGGCAAGCACCTTGTGCAGCAGCGCCCGCAGCCCGTCCCGTTCGCCCGCGTCCAGCACGCCGAGGACGCCGCCCACCGCCGCCAGCACCCGCGGGCGCCAGCGGCGGTGCCAGCGTCGGCCCGCCGGGGTGAGGGCGACGAGGCGACAGCGCCGGTCCCCGGCGTCCGGGGTGCGCGTGGTGAGGCCGGCAGTGTCCAGCTCGGCCAGCTGGCGCGAGATGCCCGCCGGGTGCTGGCCAATCATCTCCGCCAGGTCCCGCTGGCTGAGGGGCCCCAGCCGGGCAAGCGTCGCCACCACCGCCCAGCCGAGAACGGACTCCCCTTGGGGGGCGAGCGCCCGGGACACGCCACTCCACACCTTGCGGCGCGCCTGGGCGATGAGGCGGGCAACCTCCTCGAATTCGGCCAGCTCGCCAGCGGCCAGGGGCGACTTTGGGGGGGGCACGACTTTGCAGGAGGTAGACCGCGGATTCGTTGTGGTTGCAATTGAATTTTCCCCTAAGCATTACAGGCCCCCATGCCTCGCCTCTCCGCGGGCCGTCGCCCACCGCTGCGGCGGAGGCAGCCCGAAGCGCCGCGCCCTCCTGCCTACCCCCGGAGTCCGGAGAATTGCCCCATGCGTTCCTGGCCGCTCGCAGTCCCGGCGTTGCTGCTCGCCCTGAGCGCATCCGCCCAAGTCCCCCTGCCGCCGGCGCCGCCGCTGCCCCTTCCCCGCCTCACCAACGCCCCGGAGCCTCGTCTCGGCCCCCCCCCCGCGGCCCTGGACGGCGGCGTGGACGGCGTCACGCCCGTCGTGCGCTCCATCGGCTTCGAGGAGGCGGTGACACAGGCCCTGGCGCGCAACCCGAGCACCCTCACCGCAGCTCAGGAAGTGGCACGCGTCCAGGGTCTGATGGAGGAGGTGCGGGCAGCGTCCATCCCCACCCTGGTGGCCAATGGCAGCTACACGCGGCTGGACAGCGACCGGGTGGAGAACCACATCATCCTCAACCCGAAAAGCCAGTGGGCGGCCAACGTCCAGCTGGCCATTCCCCTGCTCGCCCCGGCCGCCTGGGCCAACGCCATCCGCACCAACGACCAGGTGGAGGTTTCCCGCTACAACGTGGCGGACATCCGCCGTGTGGTGGCCACCAACACGGCGCAGACGTACATCGCGCTCATCGCCCGGAAGCGCCAGGTGGAAGTGAATTTGCTCGCCCGCGACACGGCCGTGGCGCAGCTGGACTACGCCAAGCGTCGTCTGGAAGGGGGCCTCGGCAACAAGGTGGATGCGGCGCGGGCTGCGCAGACGCTGGAGACGGCCGAGGTGGCGCTGCAGGCGAGCTACGAGTTTGTCTACAGCGCCCAGGAGGCCCTGGGCGTGCTGCTGGGGGAGACCGGGCCCGTCGATGCCTCCGCGGCGCCCACCTTCCCCCAGCTTCCCGGGCTGGACGTGGCGCTGGCCGAGGCGCCGAAGCAGCGGACGGACATCCAGCTGTACCAGGAGGACGTCAAGGTGGCCGACCGCTCGCTCAACATGACCTGGATGGACTACCTGCCCACCCTAAACCTGGTGGGCCAGCCCACCTTCCAGAGCCCTCCCAACACGCCCCTTCCGGAGTGGGGCTGGGAAATCCAGGCCCTCCTCAGCTGGACCATCTTCGACGGCGGCGCCCGCTACGGCCGCACGCACGAGCGCGAGGCGGTCCTTCAGGAGAACCGAATCACCCTGGCCGGAGCTTCGCGCCAGGTGCTGTCCGACGTGCGGACGTCGTTCGACCAGGTGAAGCGCAACACGCGCGCGCTGGAGAATGCCCGCGCGGCAGCGGCCTACGCGGTGGACACCTACCGGCTGGCCGACATCGCCTACAAGGCTGGCGCCAGCACCAACCTCGACCTCATCCAGGCCTTCCTGACGGCGCGCGACGCGGCCACCCAGGCCATCATCGCCGAGGACGCGCTTCGCCAGTCGGCGCTGGAGCTGCTGGTGGCGGCCGGTCGTTTCCCGTGAGGGGGACCTACTCGAAGCGCAGGGCCTCGATGGGGTCCAGCCGACTGGCCTTCTGGGCGGGGTAGAGCCCGAAGACGACGCCCACCAGGGCGCTGAAGACCACCGAGACTAGGATGACGTCGGCCCGGAAGAGGACGGGCCAGTGGAAGAGCGACGTCATCCACCGGGCGGTGAGCACGCCGAAGGCGATGCCGAGCAGCCCCCCCAGCGTGGCCAGGGTGACGGCCTCCACCAGGAACTGCATCAAGATGTCCATGCCGCGCGCGCCGATGGCCATCCGCGTCCCAATCTCGCGCGTCCGCTCGGTGACGCTCACCAGCATGATGTTCATGATGCCGATGCCTCCCACCAGCAGGGAGACCCCGGCGACGATGGCCAGCAGCAGCGACACCGTGCGGCTCGACTCCTCCTGCGCGCTCGCCACCTCGGCCAGGTTGCGGATGGAGAAGTCGTCGTCACCGCCCCGCAGGTTGTGGCGGTCCCTGAGGAGGGCGGTGACGTCCGTCTCCGCTCGCGCGGCCGTCACGCCGGTGATGAGGATTTGGCCAGCGATGAATTTCTGGAGCCCGCCCTGCACCTTCGCCATGTACGTCGTAAGGGGGATGAAGACGGCGTCGTCGTAGTCCTGACCGAAGGGGCTCTGGCCCTTCCTGCCGGCCACCGCCACCACCTGGAAGGGGATGTTGCGGATGCGCACCAGCTGCCCCACCGGGTTGGCATTGGGCCCGAACAGCTTGTCGGCCACGGTGGCCCCCAGCACCACCACCTTGGTGCCGGCGTCGACGTCGGACTGGGTGAAGCGCGTACCCAGCAGCATCGGCCAGTTGCGAATCTCGAAGAAGTCCGGCTCGGTACCTTGCACCTGCGTGGTCCAGTTGGCGTCCTCGCTGAGGACCTGCGAGCCGGAGCGGAGGACAGCCACCGCATAGCGCACCGACGGCAACTCGCTGCGGATGGCCTTCAAGTCATCCCAGGTGAGCGTGGGCTGGGTGCCACTTCCGCCGCGCGCACCACCGGAGGTGGTGGTGCCCGGCAGCACCACCAGAAGGTTGGTGCCCATGGAGGCAAAGGCGGCCTCCACCGCCGACCGTGCGCCCTCGCCGATGGCCACCGTCGCGATGACCGCGCCCACGCCGAAAATCATCCCCAGCGTGGTGAGGAAGGAGCGCAGCTTGTTGCGCATCAGCGCCCGGAGCGCGACGCGGATGACTTCCAGCAGGTTCAGGCCGCCTCCTCCCCCGGAGGCACGACGGCCGGCGCCGGATTCTGCCGCCGGTCGCTCTGCAACCGGCCGTCCTTCAGCACCACCACCCGACCGGCGTAGGTGGCCACGTCCGCCTCATGCGTGACCAGCACCACGGTAATGCCGCCCCGTCCGAGTTCCTGGAAGAGGGCCATCACCTCGACGCTGGTGCGCGAGTCGAGGTTCCCGGTGGGCTCATCGGCGAGGATGACGCGCGGCCCGTTCACCAGGGCGCGGGCGATGGCCACCCGCTGCTGCTGGCCGCCCGACAGCTGGCTCGGCGTGTGGTCCATGCGGTCGCCCAGCCCCACCCGCTCGAGGGCCACCCGCGCCTGCGCGTGGCGCTGCTGGCGGGCGAGGCCGGCGTAGAGGAGCGGCAACTCGACATTTTCCAGCGCCGAGGTGCGCGACAGCAGGTTGAAGCTCTGGAAGACAAAGCCCAGGGTGCGGTTGCGGATGCCGGCCAGCTGGTCCCGGCTCAGCGCGGAGACCTCCAGCCCGTCGAGCCAGTAGCGGCCCGCGGTGGGCCGGTCCAGGCAGCCGATGACATTCATCAGCGTCGACTTGCCGGAGCCGGACTGGCCCATGATGGCGACGAATTCGCCCTTCTCGATGGCCAGCGAGACACCGCGCAACGCGCGGACCTCGACGTCCCCCATCCGGTAGGTCTTGGCAACGTCCTCCAGCGCGATGAGGGGCGCCATGCGGCTAGAAGAGACGCCGCGGCGGACCGCCCGCGGTGCCGGGCGCAGGGGCGCCGGCGACGCCGGTGATGACGACGTCACCCGGCTTCAGCGCGCCGTCGGTGACTTCGCTGAGCGTCCCGTCCGAGACGCCGGTGGTGATGCGGACCGCGGCGGGCTTGTCGTCGTGGAGGACCCACACCGTCTTCTGTCCCTCCACGGGGGGCGTCCTCCCAGCCGCTGCCCCTGGCCCCGCCCCTGCCGCGCCGCTGCCGCGCCCGGCACCGGGGCTAGTGCCGCCCGCGGCCGGCGGGCTGCCGGACGGCCCCGTGCCGGCGGCCCGGCTGCCCGGCCCGCGGCCTCCGCCCAGTTGCGCCAGCATTTCCGTAGGCGGCCGAAAGCGCAGCGCGGCGTTCGGCACCCGCGTCACGTCGTGACGCTCGGCATACACCACCGTGCTGTTGGCCGTCATGCCCGGCTTGAGCTTGAGGTCAGGGTTTTCGACGTCGATGACGGCGTCGTAGGTGACGACGTTTTGCACCGTCTGCGGCGCATTGCGGATCTGCCGGATGCGGCCAGAGAACTTCTCGTTCGGGTAGGCGTCCACCAGGAAGGTGGCCTCCATCCCGTCATGCAGCTTGCCCACGTCCGCCTCCGCAACGGAGGTGTCCACCTGCATGCGGCGCAGGTCCTCGGCGATGGTGAAGAGGGTGGGGGCGGCCAGGGAGGAGGCCACCGTCTGCCCGACGTCGACGCTGCGCGAGATGACGACGCCGTCGATGGGGGAGTGGATGTTTGTGAAGCCGAGGTTTTCCTCGGCCTGCTTCAGCTGCGCGCGCGCTTGTTCGAGCTGGCCCTTGGCTGTCCCCGTCTGCGCGCTGGCGGCCCGCCAAGTGGCTTCGGCCGTGTCGAGGTCTGCCTGGGACATGAGGTCGCGCTGCTTGAGCGCCGCCGTGCGGTCGTACTGACGCTTGGCGTCCACCTCCTGGACATTCGCCTTCTCCACCTGGGCCTTGGCGGCGACAAAGTTGGCGCGCGCCTGGTCCACGCCGGCTTGGTAGAAGACCGGGTCGAGCCGGGCGATGAGCTGCCCCTTCTTCACCGGGGAGTTGTAGTCGACGAGCAGCTGGGTGATTTGCCCGCTCACCTGGGCGCCCACCTGCACCGTGACGAGCGCGGAGAGAATTCCGGTGGCGGTGATGCGGGCCACCACCGGGCCCCGGTCGGCGGTGGCCGTGTCAAAGGCGAGGGGCGGCGGGCGCTTCCAGACGCGCCAGCCGGCGAAGGCGGCCACCGCGATGGCGATGCCGACCAGCGGCCAGCGCCAGCGGCGCAAGCGCGCTGCGAGGCTGGGCACTTCCGCGGCAAGGCCAGGCATGGCGGTGGAGGGACTCTGGGAAGCGCTCAAGGAGCTGTCACCTGGGGTTGTCAGAGCTTTGTCAGAGCTAATAGCTGTAGGTTGGGGACTAGACACCCGAAGTTGCCAATCCGTTAGAGTTCTGCTCTATGGCGCCGATGCTTCTTCGCTATTCCGCCGACCGGCGCACCATGGCCTGGGCCGTGGCGATGCCGCTCGTCGCGCTTGCTCCCTACGCCTGGCCTTCGCTGGCCACCTGGCTGTGGCCGGTGAGCTGCTACCTCGCCCTCTCGGCGGGCGTCATCGCCCATAACCACAATCACTGCCAGACGTTCAAGAGCAAGCGCCTCAACTCCATCTTCGGGCAGTGGCTCAGCATCTTCTACGGCTACCCCACCTTTGCCTGGGTCCCCACCCACAACCTGAACCACCACAAGTTCGTCAACCGGGTGGGGGACGCCACCATCACCTGGCGCTACACCAACAAGCACAACTTCCCGATGGCCTTCGCCTTTCCGTTCATCGCGGCCGTCTTCCAGTCGACCCCGACTAACGAGTACATCCGCAAGGCGCGCGCCACCAAGCCGGCGCTGTACTGGGAAATCATCCGCCAGTACGTCGTCTTCGTCGGGGCCCACATCGCGCTCATCAGCCTGGCGGTGGGCCTGCACGGCTGGGCGCTGGGCTTCAAGCTGTGGCTGCTCATGTTCGCCGTGCCGGCCGTGTTCGCGCTGTGGACCATCATGTTCTTCAACTACATCCAGCACGTCCACACCGACCCCTGGAGCGAGCACAACCACTCGCGCACCTTCACCGGGCGGGCGATGAACTTCCTCCTCTTCAACAACGGGCTCCACACGGCGCACCACGAGATGCCGGGGGCGCACTGGAGCATGCTGCCGGCACAACACGCCAAGGTTGCGGCCCTCATCCACCCGGACCTGGTCCAGAAGGACTTCTGGGGCTGGTGTGCGCGCAGCTACCTGCTGGCGCCGCTGCTTCCCGCGATGGGGACCCATCAGGTGGGTCGGGCCCCTTTCGACGACCCGTCCCTCGTGGACGGGCTGGTGACGGCCTCGGTCGAGGCGAGCGAAGCCGGCGTCAACGCCGCCCGCGTCTGACGGCCCCCCCGGAGGCCAGTTGCCCCCCGTCGCTGGGTAGCCACCCGGTGTGCCAGGCTTGCCCCCTTGCCCACCAAGGGGGGAGGCGCCCATGCAGGCTTTCGGGCGGATGGGACGGGCTGCCGGACCCCGGAGGGACCCAGCATTCTTCAGGCCCGGGCCTGGGCCTGCGTCCGCGAGCGCAGCAGCGCGACAATCTCCGGCTCGCTTTTCGGCTGGGCTGTGTCGAGCTCGACGTAGAAGCGGGACAGCACCCGGTACTGGTGGGCCATCAACAACGCCCAGATGCTGAAGTAGTCGAGCTTCCGGAAGACGATGGCGTTCTCGGCGCGGTAGCGGTCGACGTTCTTCAGGAAATCGTCCGGCATCTCCGTCCAGTGCATGGTCGGCTTCACGTGGTGGCCAATGTGGTAGCCGTCGTTGAAGCACTTCCGGTTGTAGGCGGAGTTCACGCACGTGATGCTGTTGCGGTAGGGGCTCTCCGGCATCGAGAGGTCGACGAAGGCGTGTTGGGCCCAGTTGCCGCACATCATCATCACGCGGGTGAACACGTAGGGGACGATGAAGACCCACAGCGTGGCGTAGAAGTTCCACCAGCCGAGTACCACCACCAACGCGTAGAAGGACAGCTCGCCCATCCAGAAGCGGCGCAGCATTTTGAAGCGGCGCTTGCTCCAGTGGTACCGCGTCAGCTCAGCCCATCCCAGGAAGAAGAAGCGGCCGAAGTAGCGCAGGAAATGGGGCAGGCTGTCGCGGCGAAAGCGAAGCGTGGAACTCAAGTCCCCCTCGAGGTTGTTCTCGGCGTGGTGCATGCCGACGTGGTGGGCGAAGTAGGAGTCGGGCGTCTCCCCGAAGAAGGGCCCCAGGGCCCAGGGAACCACCAGGTTGAGCAGCCGGTACTCCCGCTTGAAGAGCGGCCGGTGCGAGGTGTTGTGCAGCATGAGGATGAAGGGCCCGAGGAAGAGCGCGTTGCTCACTAGGAAGTACAGGGCCCCCAGCCACCAGCGGTACACCCCGGGCACGTACAGCAATGCCGCCGCGGGGAGGTTGAGGAAGAAAAGCTTCATGCACAGCCGCACGA
Source organism: Myxococcaceae bacterium (assembly GCA_017881265.1). Classification (GTDB taxonomy): domain Bacteria; phylum Myxococcota; class Myxococcia; order Myxococcales; family Myxococcaceae; genus JADGRA01. The sequence goes on from JADGRA010000077.1 coordinate 79,997, forward strand.
AGGGCAGGTCCCGCTCGTCATTCATCATCCGCAGCACCCACCGCTCCCAGGGCCACCGGGGCGCCTCGGGCGAGTGTGCGGGGTCGGTCAGGGTGATTGGCACGAGTCGCCCCACGTACCACGGGCCTCGCGCGGATTGGCCTGCTTCTCGAGAAAACATGACGTGGCCCTGACGGGTACCTTTCCGGACCTCCCAACCCCTCGGGACTCCACAGGTGCCCGCACGCCCATCCGTGGAGACGTCAACCCGGGCGGCGCTGGGCCCAGGAGAGGCGCAGGACGCGTTCCCAGCGGGCGCCGGCGTGCTGCTGGGCGACGCGCTGCGCCGCCGCCACCAGGGCGTCCATGCGCCCCGGGCCAAGCGCCGGGGCCAGGAAGCTGAGCGAGCGCAACACGCCGGTGAGCGCCTCAGGCGTCAGCTCGACGGCGTGTGCCATTTCGACGGCCCGCACCGGGGCACCGCCGCTGGCGAGCGCCAGCCACTGGCGTGCGCGACCGGGCCCCTGCGGCCGGCGCTCCGGGTTCGCCTCCCGCAGCAGGCGCTCCAGCTCGCCCATGAAGGGCGTGTCGGCCGGCCGCGCTTCCACGGCGGCCGCGGTGCCGGAGGCCACCAGCAACCGGGCTGCTTCCCGTCCCGCCGCGTCCGGGTCCACCCACTGGGCCGCATCCGCCAGCAGCACCAGTTCTGCCGAGGCGCCCGGAAGGCCGGTGGCCTCGGCCGGCGCGCACACCAGGCCCACCGGCAGGCCACGCACGCGCTCTGCACACACCGCCAGCATGGCGCGCGCAGGCTCGACAGCCACCACCCGGGCCCCGGCCCGGGCCAGGGGCTCGGCCAGGTGGCCGGTGCCTGCGCCGAGGTCCACGACACGCGCCGCTTCTGGGACGAGGGCGAGGAGGCGGCGCACCAGCTCCTCCGGGTAGCCAGGCCGCGCGCGGTAGGCATCCGCCAGGCGCTCGAAGACACGGGGCGAGGGACGGCGCGTCATCCGCGGGCGGACATAGACGACTTGCCTGCGGCCGGGCTAGGAGCCAGGTGGCGCCGGTGAATCTCCTGCTCCTCGAGGCCGCGGACTTCCGCGAAGACGGCACGGCCGAGCTCCGGGGCCACGCCGCCCGCCACGTCCGGGAGGTGTTGCGCGCCCGGCCCGGCAACTCGCTGCGCGTCGGGCGCGCGGGCGGCGCGGTGGGCTCGGCGGAGGTGCTGCGGTGCGAGGCGGAGACGGTGGTGCTGCGGGTGCACCTGGACGCCGCGCCGCCGGCGCGTCCGGGGGTGGATGTGCTTCTGGCCATGCCCCGGCCGAAGGTGCTGCGCCGTGTCCTCGCCTCCGCGGCGGCCCTGGGGGTGGACCGGCTGGTGCTGCTCAACGCGGCGCGGGTGGAGAAGAGTTACTTCCTCTCCCCGGTGCTGACGCCGGCACGGACGGCGGCAGCGCTGCGCGACGGGCTGGAGCAGGCCCGGGACACGCAGGCGCCGGAGGTCCACGTCTTCGAGCGTTTCCGACCCTTCGTCGAGGACAGGCTGGAGGGGCTTCTGGGGCCCGGGACGCGCCTTCTCTTGGACCCAGGCCCCGAGTCACTGGCACCGGCCCTCCCCCAGCAGGGCCGGGTGGCCCTGGCCATTGGCCCCGAGGGCGGCTGGGTGCCCTTCGAGAGGGAACTCCTCCAGGCCCAGGGCTTTGTCCGCGTCTGCTTCGGGCCCAGGACACTGCGGGTGGAAGCCGTGCTCCCCTACGCGCTTGGCTGGCTGCTTGGGAGTCGCGCCCAGGGCACCAAGCATGGGAAGGTTTCCTCCTCGGCGGCTGTCCCCTGAAAGGTACGCCCATGGCCCACCCACCTCCTCCGCCTGCTGAGGCGATGAAGTCGCCCGCCAGCGCACCGCCCGCACCCAAGCCCTCCACGGGTTACGACACGGCGCCGCCGCCGGCGCTGCTCGAGTTCATGATGCAGCGCTGGCGCCCGGGGCCTTCCGCGCTGCCGCGGCCACTGCCCCACCACGGGGCCTTCGCCGCCCGGCGAAAGGCCCTCTCCAAGCTGTTCCCCGGGGAGACGCTGGTCATCCCCACCGGCGAGGAGAAGGTGCGCAGCAACGACACCGTCTACCGCTTCCGCCCGGGAAGCGACTTCTACTACCTCACCGGCAACCTCGAGCCGGACTGCGTGCTTCTGCTGCAACCTGCGGTGGGGGGTGGCCACCGGGACGTGCTGCTCGTGGAACCCAACCCCGGGCGCAACGATGCCACCTTCTTCACCGACCGCGTGAAGGGGGAACTGTGGGTCGGCCCCCGCCTGGGCGTCCAGCAGAGCCTCGCCCGCTACCGGGTGGACGAGGTACGCGCGCTAGGTGAACTCAAGGCCACTTGTGCCTCGCTGCACGGTCCGGCGACGCGTCCCTGGCGCGTGGTGCGCGGCATCAGCCGCGCGGTGGACGCCGCGCTGCCCGACCAGGGGGCCCGGGATGCGGAACTCGCCGCGGCACTGGCCGAAATGCGCCTTTACAAGGACGCGCAGGAAGTGCGCGAGCTGTCGGCGGCCATCGCCTCCACCAAGCGCGGCTTCGAGGACGTCATCCGCTCGCTGCGGGACGCGCAGACGGAGCGCACGGTGGAGGGAGTCTTCAATCTCCGCGCCCGCGTCGAGGGCAACGATGTCGGCTACGGCACCATCGCCGCCTCGGGGGCCCACGCCTGCATCCTGCACTGGATGCGCAACGACGGCCCGCTCCACAAGGGCGACCTGCTGCTCCTCGATGCGGGCGTGGAAGGCCACAGCCTCTACACGGCCGACATCACGCGCACGCTGCCCATCTCCGGGAAATTCAGCCGCGAGCAGCGGCAAATTTACGAGTTGGTGCACGCCGCCCAGGCCGCCGCGTTCGCGGCGGTGCGGCCGGGGAACGACTTCCTCGAGCCCAACCGCCGGGCGATGAAGGTGCTGGCCGAGGGGCTGCAGGCGCTCGGCATCCTCGAGGACGCTGCCGTCGCGCTGGCGGATGAGCACCAGTTCTACAAGCGCTATTCGCTGCACAACGTGAGCCACATGCTGGGACTCGACGTGCACGACTGCGCGCAGGCCCGGATGGAAGTCTACAAGTACGGGACCCTGAAGCCGGGCATGGTGCTCACCGTCGAGCCGGGCCTGTATTTCCAGAAGGACGACCTCACCGTCCCGGCGAAGTACCGCGGCATCGGCGTCCGCATCGAGGACGACGTGCTGGTGACGGCCAAGGGCATGCGCAACCTCTCCCAGGACTTCCCGAGCGAGGCGCCAGCGGTCGAGGCGTGGATGGCCAAGGTGTGGAAATCTCGGCGCTGAGGGGGGTGCCGGCGGCCCCTCGCTTGACAGCGCGAGCGGCGTCTCGTTAGCGTTTGTTGCTCATGAAGTCCTCGTCAGCGTCGATGTGGATGTGCCCGGAGGCCATGCTCATGCGTGGCCCGGGCATGCGCGCGTCCGCGGGCGAGTGTTGTTGCGGCTGTCGAATTTAGCCGCTCTTCCGTCAGCGAACCGCCGCAGGCCCGGGCACCCTGACCTCCGAGGCGGCCCGCCCGGACGATTCGCAAGCCCGTTCTCTTCAGCGACTCGTCCCCCCCGTGGGTCCCCTCGCCTCTTGCAGCCGAGCGCTTTCCCACCGCTGTCGCCCAAACACCCCAAAAGGACGTGCCGTCATGTCAGAAACCAAAGAGCAGCCCAAACCCAACTACCGCCCAGAGACGCTGGCCCTGCACGCCGGCTACCAGGGGGACGCCACCACCGGGTCGCGGGCGGTGCCCATCTACCAGACCACCAGCTACCGCTTCCGTGATGCGGACCATGCTGCCGCGCTCTTCGGGCTGAAGGAGTTCGGCAACATCTACACGCGCATCATGAATCCCACCAACGACGTGCTCGAGCAGCGCATCGCTGCACTCGAAGGTGGCGTGGCGGCCCTCGCTGTGGCCAGTGGACAAGCGGCCGAGACGCTGGCGCTCCTCACGCTGCTCCGCTCCGGGGAGGAGATTGTCTCGGCAAGCAGCCTCTACGGCGGCACGTACAACCTCTTCAAGGTGACGCTGCCCCGGCTCGGAATTCGCACCAAATTCGTCGAAATCGGCCAGCACGACGCGGTGCGGGCCGCCATCGGCCCGAAGACGCGGGCCCTCTACGCCGAGACGCTGGGGAACCCGCGCCTGGACGTGGCGGACCTCGAAGCCCTGGGCCGCATCGCCAAGGAGGCCGGCATCCCCTTCATCGTCGACAACACCGCCACCACGCCGGCGCTGGTGCAGCCGCTGAAGCACGGGGCCAACATTGTGGTGCACTCGGCCACCAAGTACATCGGCGGACATGGCCAGGCCATCGGCGGCCTCATCGTCGACGGCGGGAATTTCCCTTGGGACAACGGCAAGTTCCCCGAATTCACCGACCCCAACCCCGGCTACCACGGGCTGAAGCTGTGGGAGAGCTTCGGCAACCTCTCCTTCATCCTCAAGGCCCGGGTGGAGACGCTGCGGGACACCGGGCCGGCGCTCAGCCCCTTCAACGCCCATGCCTTCATCAACGGCCTGGAGACGCTGCACCTACGCGTCCGCCGGCACGCGGAGAATGCCCTCACCGTCGCGCGCTGGCTGCAGAAGGACGCGCGGGTGGCCTGGGTGCGCTACCCCGGCCTGGAGACGGACCCCGCCTACGCGCTCGCGCGCCGCTACTTCGAAGGCGGCTCCGGCGGGCTGGTGGTCTTCGGTGTGAAAGGCGGCTTCGAGACGGGCAAGGCCCTCATCAACCAGGTGAAGCTGTGGAGCCTGCTCGCCAACATCGGCGACGCGCGCTCGCTCATCATCCACCCGGCTTCCACCACCCACCAGCAGCTCACCGCCGAGGAGCAGCGCTCGACCGGCGTCACGGAGGACCTGGTGCGTCTGTCGGTGGGGCTGGAGCACCCGGACGACATCCTCGCGGACCTGGACCAGGCCCTGGGCAAGCGCTGAGACGCGCGCTTTCCCCAAGGACGCCAACGCCCCATGTCCCCTCCTGCCCATCGGCGGCCCGCCGCGGCCAGCCCCAGCCTCTTCGACGTGCGCCTTCCGGCGCTTCCGCTGGTCCGCGGGGGCACGGTGGAGCCGCACGTGGCACGGGGCTTCTGGTGGGGGCCGGAAAGCGACCTGCCAGCGCTGCGGGCGCGCACGCACGTCCTGGGTGGGGCGGCGCTGCAGGCCGCCGAGGCGCAGGAGCCCGTGCGTCGCCGCCAGCCGGTGCCCTCCCTCGACGCGGTGGGCGCCCCTCCGCTGGACGAGGCGGTGCCCACCGTGCTGCTCATCCATGCCCTCACCGGGGATGCGCGCGCCGGGGGCCCCGGGGGCTGGTGGGAGCCGCTGGTGGGGCCGGGGCGAGCGCTCGACCCGGCACGCGTGCGCATCCTCTGCTTCGGCAACCTCGGTTCCTGCTACGGCAGCTCGGGCCCGCTGGATGAGGGCTTTCCGGCCGGCGTCGAGTTGACGCCCTGGGACTTGGCCCGGGCATTGTTGCAAGCGCTGGAGGTGCTCGGCCTCGAGCGGCTGGCGCTGGTGACCGGCGGTTCCCTCGGCGGCATGGTGTCCTTGTGCATCGGCGCCCTGGGCGGCGCCCGCGTGGAGCGGCTGTTGCCCCTGGCCACCTCCGCGTCGTCCTCCGCGTGGGTGCTGGCGTGGAATCACGTCCAGCGCAACCTGTTGCGCCTGGACCCAGGGTGGCCCGACGACGTCGGCCGTGGGCTGGAACTGGCCCGCCAGGTGGGGATGCTCACCTACCGGGCAGAACCGGCCTTGGAGGCCAAGCAGGGGCGCCACCTTGCGGCCGAGCCGGGCGTCCCGCTGCCCTTCCGCGTCCAGGGCTGGCTCGAGCACCAGGGCCAGAAGCTGCGCCGGCGCTTCGACGCGCGGGCCTACCTGCTGCAGGCCACCGCCATGGACCACCATGACTTGGACGCTGCCCCGGCCGGACTCGGCGCCGGCCCCATCCGCGCCAGCAGCCTGGTGGTGGATGTGGACACGGACCAGCTCTTCACCCCGGCCCAGGTGGAAGCACTGGCCGGGCGACTGCGGACGGACGGGGCCCACGTGGAGAGGGCCACGTTGCGCAGTGCCCACGGCCACGACGCCTTCCTCCTCGAATGGGACGCCCTCGCCGCGCTGGTGAAGCGCGCCCTCGCCCTTCCCGCTGGGGGATGGGACGACTGAGTCATGACTTGGCACGTCTACAAGTTTGGCGGCTCCTCCTTGGGTGGCCTCGGAAGGCTGCAGCGCGTGGCGGACCTCGTCGTCGCCGGCCCTCGGCCCCTCGCCCTGGTGGTCAGTGCCCTGGGCGACACCACCGACTGGCTCCTCGACGCGGCGGCGGCCGCCGCCGCCGGGGATGAGACGCGGGTGCTGGCCCAGTTGACGCGCATCCGCGCGCTGGCCTTCGAGACTGCGCGCCAGGTGCTACCCGAGGAGGCCCTGGGGGCGCTGGAAGGCGCGGTGGAGCGGGTGCTGGGCCCGCTGACGCAGCTGTTGCAGGGCATCCGCCTCACCGGCGAGTGCACGGCCAACGCGCGGGACGTGGTCCTGTCTGCGGGGGAACGCATCTCCGCGGAAGTCGTCGCGGTGACGTTGCAGGCGCGGGGGCAACCGGCCGTCGCCGTGGACGCCTCCACCTTCGTGGTGACGGATGACACGGCAGGCGCTGCCACGGTGGACATCGACGCAACCCGCGAGCGGCTCGCGCCTCTGGCCGCCGGCTGGGGCGACACCCTGCCCGTGGTGACGGGCTTCATTGGCCGCTCCAGGGGCGGCCGGGTGACGACGCTGGGGCGCAACGGTTCCGACTACACCGCCACGGTGCTGGGACAGACGCTGGGGGCGCGCGAGGTGACGGTGTGGACGGACGTCCCGGGCGTCATGACGGCGGACCCGCAGCTGGTGGCCGAGGCGTATTCGGTGCCGCACCTCAGCTACCACGAGGCGCTGGAGCTCGCGCACTTCGGGACGCGCATGTTTCACCCGCGCACCTTTCTCCCGCTGCTGGAGTCCGGTGCAGAGCTGCACATCCGCAACACCGTCGACCCCGCCGCCGTTGGCACGCGCATCGACGGAGCGGGCAATGCCGACCCCCGGCGTCCCACCTGCGTCACCAGCCTCGAGCACGTCGCGTTGCTGGGGGTGGAGTCACGGCGCTCCGCCCTGCCGGAACCCATCGCCGCCCGCGTCCTGGAGGTGCTGGAACGCGCACAGGTGACGGTGTGGATGGCCACCCAGGCCGCGCATGGGCGTTCGGTGGCGCTGGTGGTACCCGAGGCAGAGGCTAGCCGCGCGCACGGCGCCTTGCGGCAAACGCTGGCGCCGGAGCTCGCGCGCCAGGAGGTGGAGCTGCGGCCCGTCCAGGCGCCAGTGTCGCTTCTCACACTGGTGGCGGAGGCCATGGGGCACCGTCCCAATGTCGCCGGACGCTTCTTCGCCGCCCTGGGGAACGTCGGCGTCAACGTGCGCGCCATTGCCCAGGGGGCGAGCAGCCGGAGCATCTCCTGCGTGGTGGACGGCGCGGACACCACGCTGGCCGTGCGCACCGTGCACGCCGCCTTCAACCTGGCCGGCACCGAGACGTCCGTGCTGCTGCTGGGCCGGGGGACGGTGGGGGGACGGCTGCTCGCCCAGCTGGAGGCCAACGGCCCTGCCCTACTGGAACGTCACCATGTCGCGTTGCGCCTGGTGGGCATGGTGGACCGCCACCACCGTCTGTGGGAACCCCAGGGACTTCGCCCCGGCCAGCTGCCCCCCCGGGCGCCGGCCTCTTCGCCCGCCACGGTGCCGGACGTGCTTCCGTTGCTGGACTCCCTTGCGCGGCTGCCCGTTCCCATCCTCGTCGATTGCACCGCGGCCGACGGCATGGAACGTCTCTACCGCGAGGCCTTCCGGCGCGGCATCCACGTGGTGGCGGCAAACAAGAAGCCGCTGGCCTTGCCCTTCGCCCAACGCGAAGAGCTGCTGCAGGAAGCACGCGGGCACCACCGTGCCTACCTGTATGAAACCACGGTGGGGGCGAGTCTCCCCATCATCGAGACGCTGAAGAATCTCGTCCGCACCGGCGACCGGGTGGAGCGCATCGACGGCAGCCTGTCCGGTACCTTGGGCTTCTTGAGCCACGCCGTCACCGGCGGTACGCCTCTGTCCCACGCCGTGCGCACCGCCCGCGACCGCGGGTACACCGAGCCGCACCCGCGGGATGACCTGTCCGGCCTGGACGTCGCGCGCAAGGCACTCATCCTCGCGCGCGAGCTCGGCCTGCACGTGGAACTGGACGACGTCGCGGTGGAACCCTTCCTGCCCCGCGAGGCGCTGGCGGAGGATGACCCGGAGGCCTTCCTGCGGTCGCTCAGCCACCTCGACGCGGCCTTTGCCGACCGCATCAGCCGCTACCGCGCCGCGGGCAAGGTACTGCGCTACCTGGTCCAGATTGTCCCCGACGCGCGCGACGGCCAGAAGGTACGCGTCGGCCCGGTCGCCGTGGATGCGGACCACCCCGCCACGGGCCTGAAGGGGGCCGAGGCGCTGGTGGCCTTCACCACCGAGCGCTACCGCGAATACCCCCTGATTGTGCGCGGGGCAGGAGCCGGTGGAGACGTCACTGCGGCCGGCGTGCTGGCCGACGTGCTACGGCTCGCCCAGGACGTCCGGGGACGCTGACGCGCCAGCTCACCGCTCAGTGGTGACCAGGCCATGTTCAGAGGTCTCGGCGTCCGGGTCATCGCGCACGCTGAAGCGGCGCCGGCCGATTTCCCGTCCGTCGGCCGTCTCCACCGTCACCTGCCAGTCCCCGGGATGCCAGTTCTGCTTGTAGGAGTAGCCGGCATACCCCTCATCCCGCCCGCCGGACACCTGCACAGGGACGGCGTCGCTCGAGGCCCAGGCGGCGCCGGAGGCGCGGTGTGCCCAGCGCAGCCGGACCTCGTCGTGGAAGTTACGAGGCGCAAAGATGTGGACGAAGCAGTAGATGCGATCGCCCGGGCGGGCCAGAAAGTCCTGCTCGTCCTTCACCCAGAAGCGCCACCAGGGCACGGGGTGGTGACTGAGCTGGTAGGTCGAGCCCGTCTTCGAGACGCCATGGTAGATGCCGATGTCCCGCAGCGAGAGCGGCACCGGCGGTACCAGGTGGCCCACGAAGAGCAGCACCAGGACCGCCTGGACGCCGAAGGAGGGTAGCAGCGCCTCGCGAAGCACTCTCCGCCCATCGCGCGTGAGCCAGTGGTGACCCCAGGCGAGCACTAGCAGCGGCAGCAGGGACGTGGCGACCGCCAGTGGGAACATCCACGGCCGGAGCCGGCCGAACAGCACCGGGTACAGGTAGGCGAAGTAGCTGGTCAGGCAGAAGCTGTAGAGCCCGAAGAGCACCACCGGACCGAAACGCCGGAACTGGGGCAACTCGTTGACCAGCAGCAGCAACGTGATGGTGCCGAGGAAGAGGAGCGCCGAGAGCCCGGACGCACTCTTAAAGTAGAAGAGGACGTAGGCATTGAGGAGCGTCCCCAGCACGAAGTGCAGCACGGGCTGGCTCCACCGCCAGAGCCAGCGCAAGGAGCGCGGCGGTTCCACCTGGCGGTGGTCCCAGGCATTGAGGCCGAAGAGAAGCAGACCTGCCACCGTCAGGTAGGCGCCCTGCTGGATGAGAATGGGGGCGTCGTCAATGCGGCGCACCATGAGCGCATCGAAGGAGAAGCCGCCGACGAAGAAGAGGAGGTGCTCGGCCCGCCCGTGCCGATGGCGGAAGGCCTCCAGGCGCCGTCGCAGCGACGGCGCGGGGGCCGGCGAAATGGCCGGGTCAGCCGTGCTCACGTGGGGGGGGAGGCGAGGCGGCGCTAGCCCGCCACCATCGCCTTCAGCTCTCCGCGCTCCTCGAGCTCACGGATGATGTCCGAGCCGCCGACGAAGCGGCCTCGGATGAAAACCTGCGGGATGGTGGGCCAGCGGGTGAACTCCTTGATGCCGTCGCGGAGCTCCGGCTCGGACAGCACGTCGATGCCGTGCACCGGGCCGTAGGCCTGGAGCATCTGCACCGCTGCTGCCGAGAAGCCGCAACGGGGGAAGAGCGGGTTGCCCTTCATGAAGATGACCACTGGGTGCTCCTGGATTTCTTGTTCGATGCGGCTCTTGAGCTCGGGCGTCATGAGGGGGTCCTTGTGCGGTCCTGAAGGCGCTTCCATTGGTCGGGGGTGTAAGTCTTCAGCGCCAGCGCGTGCAAGGCGCCGCTGTCCAGAACGTCCCGCAGGGGCGTGTAGACGGCCTGGTGCTGGTCCAGCATGGCCATGCCCTCGAAGGCTGGGGTGACCACCCGGGCCTCGAAGTGGTCGCCGGTCCCGGTGAGGTCCCGCACCTCCACCACGGCGCCCGGCAGGGCCAGCGTGATGCGCTTCGCAATGTCCTTCGGGTCGAGCATGTCAGTTGGCTCCAGGTTCATTCTCGCGCATCGCCGGGCTCTGTAGCATGGCCGGGTCCACCCCCATCTGCCGCAGGACTTCCTCCCACAGCGTCTCGGCGTCTCCGTGCAAAGCGCGCTCCGGGTTGCCTTCGGTGAAAAGCCACGTCCCCTGCTTCAGTTCCCGTTCTAGTTGCTGGGGGCCCCAGCCCGCGTACCCGAGGAAGAAGCGCAGCACACCTGAACCCCCGGCCAGCAGCTCCTGCAGGGCGTCCACCGTCTCGGAGAGAAAGAGTCCCGGGGCGAGCTGCCGCTTCTCCAGCAGGGCGGCGCGGTCGTGGAGGATGAGGCCCCGCTGCGGGTCCACCGGGCCGCCGGCGTACACCAGCTGCCGGCACAGCCGGGGGGCCACGGTGATGGACTGTCCGCGGGCCACGTCCTCCAGCGTCACGCGCGTCAGGCGGTTGAGGACGAGGCCCCGTGCGCCCTCGCCGCTGTGCTGCAGGACCAGGACGACCGAGCGATGAAAGCTCGGGTCCCCGAGCTGAGGCATGGCGATGAGAAATCCAGAAGAGAGTCGGTCCATCGTCGCGGCCGGTGAGTCTAAACCGACGTCCAAGCCGGGTGGTGGCCGGCGCGCAACAGTGCTAACCCCGCCCGCAACCCAATGCGAGCGCTCACCATTTCCCGTCATGGCGGCCCGGAGGTGCTGGAAGTCCGCACCGGCCCGGACCCGGTCCCCGGGCCCGGGCAACTCCGCATCCGCGTGGCGCGTGCCGGCCTCAACTTCGCTGACGTGAGTGCCCGGGTCGGGCTGTACCCGGACGCGCCCAAGCCTCCCGCGGTGATGGGCTACGAGGTTTCGGGGACGGTGGACGCGGTCGGCCCGGGCGTCACCACCCCGCCCGCGGGCACCACTGTCCTGGCGATGACACGTTTCGGCGGGCAGGCCACGCATGTCGTCGCCGACGCCCGGCTGACCTTCCCGCTGCCTGTCGGTATGACGCTGGACCAGGCCGCTGCGCTGCCTGTCAACTACCTCACGGCCCACCACCTGCTGCACCGGGTGGGCGGGCTGCAGCCTGGCCGCTCGGTGCTTGTCCACATGGCCGCCGGCGGCGTGGGGCTGGCCGCCATCCAGCTGGCCCGGGCCGTGGGTGGGGTGACGCTTTTCGGAACCGCCTCCGCGGGCAAGCATTCGTTTCTGCGCCAGGCGGGCGTCGACCATCCCATCGACTACCGCACGCAGGACTGGGAGGCGGAGGTGCACCGCCTCACTGCGGGGCATGGGGTGGATTTGATTCTGGACGCCCTCGGTGGCGTGGACTGGGAGCGAGGCTACCGGTCGCTCGCGCCGGCCGGGCACCTCGCCTGCTTTGGCTTCGCCAACCTCGTCTCGGGCACCACCCGTAGCTGGCCGCGGGTGCTGTGGCAGCTGGCGCGCGTCCGCCGCTTTAGCCCCCTGCAGCTGATGAACGACAACCGGACCGTGTCCGGCAGCAACCTGGGGCACCTCTTTGCGGAGGTCGCGCTTCTGGGCCAAGCCATGAAGGAGCTTTTTGTGCTGTTCCGGGAAGGCCGAATCTCCCCCACCGTCGACCGCGTCTTCCCCCTGGCCGAGGGTGCGGCCGCGCACCGCTTCCTCCAGGAGCGGCGCAACGTGGGGAAGGTACTCTTCGACTGCACCTAGAGCACAGGAGGCCGGCAGGGCCTCACTGGATGACCCGGTCCGCCCGCTTGAGCACGTCGCCCGGGGGGGTGATGCCAATGTCGCGCGCCGTCTTCAAGTTGACGATGAGCTCGTACACCGTGACCCGCTCCACGGGGAGGTCGCCCGCTCTGCTTTCCTTGAGGACCTTGTCGACGTACGTCGCCATGCGGCGAATGGACGCGACCTGGCTGGTTCCGTACGCGATGAGGCCCCCGGCACCAACGCGCGACGGCGCAAATAGGGTGGGGAGCCGCTCCTTGGCGGCCAGCTCGGCGATGCGCGTCGCATGAACGCCAACCAGCGGTTCTTCGAGAACCAGCAAGGCCTCGCAGTGCTCTCGCTTGAGCGAGGCAAACGCGCCCTCGAGGTCCGGAGCCGGAGCCGCCACGCGCAGTCGTAGCGTCTGCAGGCCCAGTGCTTGCGCCTGCGCTTCGCCGGCCTTCATCAGCGCGTCGGAGACGCCGGAATCGCCCAGCAAGGCCACCCGCTTGAGCCCAGGAATCGCCTCCTTCAAGAGCGCGAGCTGCTTCTGGGCCTTTTGCGGGTCGAAGCTCGTCGTCCCGGTGATGGTGCCGCCAGGTCGTTCCATGTTCGGGACGACCCCATCCGCCACCGGGTCCACCACCACGGCAAAGACGATGGGAATGCCCGTGACCGCTTTCTTTGCGGCGCGCGCCGTCACTGCGCCCGTCACTGCGATGACGTCCACCTTCGAGGCGACCAGCTCGTCGAGGAGCCGAGGAAAGCGGTCATACTGCCCTTCGGCGAAGCGCGCCTCGATGGTCACGTTGCGGCCTTCGACGTAACCAAGTTCCGCCAATCCTTGTTTGAACGCCTCGAAGTGTGGTGCGGACCGGTCCAACGGGTTGAGAAACCCGACCCGAGACAGCCTTGGAGCTTCGTCGGCGTCGGCAACCGACGCAGTTGCGACAAGCGCGAAGAGTGCGACCGTAAGCCCGCGGGTCCGCTTCATGGGAGCCTCCTCGCCGGCTGGCTGGCGGTGATAGCACTTCGACCCATTCGCCCGTCCTCTCGGCGTCGTCTGGTCCAGCGCGAGGCATCCGTTGGCGCTGGATGCGAGCCCACGCCTGTCGCATTCACGACCCTCATTTCCAGACGGACTGGTCGAGGAAGGCAAAGACGTCCCCTTCCCAGAGGGGGACGGCGTTGTACAGCAGGTTGTGGCCTTCTTCCGGCGAGCGGCCGACCGGTGGGTAGAGCTCGAGGAGGTACGGTTTGTGCAGCCGTTGCAGCTCACCGGCGAGGGCACGTCCCGGCTCGGTCGAGTAGTCGTTCTCGGCATGTACCAGCAGGATGCGCGCCTTCGTCTTGGCCACCGCGCGGAGCAGTCGCTCGCGCATCTCGGCGGAGCGGCTCCATGAGGCGGCCGCTGCCCCGAAGATGACTGCCGCCCGCACGGTGCCGTCGGCCTCGGCCGCCAGCAGCGTCAACTGTCCTCCGAAGGAGTGCCCCGCGACCGCGAGGCGCGCGGCGTCAATTCGCGGCGCGTGCTTGAGGAAGGACAACCCGGCCAGGGCATCCTCCAGGTAGTCGGTCGTGAGGAGGAGGAATTGCAGGTGCTGGCGCGCCTCCGGGCCGTGGGCTGCTTCCTCCCGCTTCAGGAGGTCCTGCATGTACGGCGCCTGGTCTGCCGAGGGGCCGTGCCCGCGGCGGAAGAGGTAGAGGAAGGCATAGCCGTGCTTGACGAAGAGGGGGCCCAGCCGTTCGGCAGCCTCGGTGATTGGCATCCCCGCAGTGTGCGCGGCGTCGGGGCCGCCCGAGCCATGGTTGAAGAGCACGGCAGGAAACGGACCAGCGCCCGGGGGCGTCCACAGAAACGCCTTCAGTCGCAGCGTGCCGCTTGGAATCTCGACGGACTGCGGTGCCGGCGCCAACTGGCCGCGCGCCATGGCTGGAAGCAGCAGCACGCCCAGGGCAGTCACTACCGCTCTCATCCGCACGCGGGCGACGCCCCCATCCAAGCGACCAAAGTCCGAGCATGCCACGCCCGGGGGGCCACTGACTCACCGCCCCAGTGTCCAGGCACGGCCCCTTCCCCTGGGACTGGAGAGAATCGGTTCGCGTCCTCCCCGGCTCTCACGGGTTGAAAGCAGCCACGGAGCTTCCGCAGATGGCCACCACGAAAGAAATCCTCATCACCCTGCCTGGAGGCCGGCGCGTTGACGCGCTCATTGGCGCGCACGTCGTCCGGACCGACCAGCCCCGGGACAATGGCGGGGAGGACACGGCGCCTTCGCCGTTTCAGCTGTTCCTCGCATCGCTCGGCACCTGCGCCGGCATCTTCATCCAGGGCTTCTGCGCCCGACGCGGCATTCCCATCGAGGACATCCGCGTCCGGGAGACAATTTCGCTGGACACGCAGGGAACGCTGGAGAAGGTGCGCCTGGACATCGAGCTGCCACCCTCGTTCCCGCAGCAGTACCGGGAAGCGCTCATCCGGGTGGTGGACCAGTGCTCCGTCAAGCGGGCCATTCAGGCCCAGCCCACCTTCGAGGTCCACACCCTTCCCAGTAACGCAGCCACGGAGGTCGCCGTCGCCGACTGAAGGGCGTTAATGTGGGGTAGCAATGCCCCGCTCCGACACCGACCTTCTGCACGCCGCGCGCAGCGGGGACCCTGGGGCCATTGACGAGGTCCTCGCCCGGCACGAGAAGCAAGTCTTCCGCTTCGGGTTACGGATGTGTGGCTCCGAAGAAGATGCCCGGGACGTGCTCCAGGAAACCTTGATTGCCGCCTTCCGGGGCCTGCCGGAATTCCGCGGAGACGCGGACCTCTCCACCTGGCTGTACCAGATTGCGCGCAGCTTCTGCATCAAGGCCCGCCGTCGCCGCAGCGGCGAGCCGGCGGACAAGGCCTCGCTCGAGCAGCCCGAGGCGCAGGCCGTGCCGAGTGACACTGCCGTGCCGGATGCGGCGGCCCACGCGCGCGAGATGGGCGAGGTGCTTCAGGCCGCCATCCTCTCGCTGCCGGAGAACCACCGGGAAGTCATCGTTCTGAAGGACGTCGAGGGGCTCACCGCCGAGGAAGTGGCCCGCGTGCTGCACGAAGACGTGGCCGCGGTGAAGAGTCGACTACACCGGGCCCGCGGTGGGTTGCGTCAGGCGGTCGCCACGCTGCTCGGGCCAGATGGCTGGACCCGCGCGACGGAACCCTGTCCCGAGCTGGCGGATGAGCTGGCCAGCTATGCCGCCGGAGACATCGACCAGGCCACCTGCGCCCAGATTGAAGCGCACCTCGCTAGCTGTCCACACTGCGCGGGGGCATGCGAGACGCTGCAGAAGACGGTGTCGCTGTGCCGCCGCATCCCGGGCGATGAGGTCCCCGCCCCGGTCCGGGCGGCCGTCCGGGCGGCGCTGGGGAACAGCGCGAGGGCCTGAAGCCGCGAACCGGAGGACCGGGGCCTTGGCTCTCACCACGGATGGACGTGAAACCCCGACCGAGGCACGCACCGGCCCTTACCAGCCTGGCGGCGTTCGCTCTGCTTTCGGCCGCTTGCAGTCGTCCTGCGGCGCCCCCCCCGGCACCTGACGTCACCCAGGAGAAAAAGGTCCAGCTGGTCCAGCAGCATGCCGAGCGGGGCATGGACCCCGTCCCGGCAGTGCTGCAGGCCATTCGCCGCGCAACGCTGTCCACACGCATTCCCGCCCGCGTCACCCACGTGTACGTCGCGGCGGGCGATGCGGTGCAGGCGGGCCAGGTCCTCGTCACCCTGGCCGATGATGACGTCCGGGCCCAGGTCACCGGCGCGCAGGCCACCTTTGCCACCGCCGCGGCCCAGGAGCGGCGGCTGATGTCCCTCACGGAACAGGGGGCCAGCCCGAAGAGTCAGCTGGAAGCCGCCCAGGCGCAGCGCGCCCAGGCGGAAGCGGCACTCCGGGCAGCCGAGGAGTCGCTGCGGTACACTCAGCTGCGGGCCCCGTTTGACGGGCGGGTGCAGGCGAAGCGCGCCAACGAGGGAGACTTCGTCATGGCCGGCTCCCCCCTTCTTGAGGTGGAGGGCAGAGAGCTGGAACTGGTCGCGAGCCTGTCGGCCCAGGAAGTCGCCGGCCTGGCCCATGGGCAGTCGGTGGACTTCGAGGTGGGCCAGCTGCGCGGCCACGCCGTCGTGACGGCGGTGGCCCCGGCCGCCGACTCGCTCGCCCACCGGGTGGAAGTGCGCGCACGCGTCCTGGGTGCTCCGCCGGAATTCCGCGGCGGGCTCTTCGCGCGGCTGCTGTTGCCCCGGGCCGGTGCTGCAAAGGGCGGCAGCGACGTCTGGGTCCCGACCACGGCGGTCGTCCAGCGTGGCGACCTGCGGGGCGTCTTCGTCGCGGCGAATGGCCGGGCTGAACTGCGCTGGGTGCTGGCCGGAGACGTCGTCGACGGGGCAGTGGCCATCCGGGCCGGGCTTCTGCCCGAGGAGTCCGTCATCGACCGTCCAGGAGACCTGGTGGACGGGCAGCGGATTGAGGTGGCGCGTGCCCCGTGAGCAGCACCCGAAGGAGCGCCTGGGCATCGCCGGACGGCTGGCCAGCACCTTCCTCGAAAGCCGTCTCACCGTCCTCTTCATCATCGCCGCGCTGCTGCTCGGGCTCCTGGCCATCCAGCTGACGCCGCGCGAGGAGGAGCCGCAAATCATCGTTCCGATGGTGGACGTGAGCGTCGCCCTTCCCGGGGCCACGGCCCGGGAGGTGGAAAGCCAGGTCGCCACTCCACTCGAGCGAAGGCTGTGGGGACTGCCCGGCGTCGAGTACGTCTACAGCACGAGCCAGGCCGGCGAGGCGCTGGTGACGGTGCGCTTTCGTGTCAATGAGCCGCTGGAACCCAGCGTCCTCAAAATCCGCCAGGAGCTCTCCGCCCACCCCGAGGTGCTTCCAACCGGAGCCCTGCCGCCCCTGGTGCGTGTCCTTACCATCGACGACGTCCCCTTCCTGACGCTAATTCTGCATGGCACCCAGCCGCCCGGAGTGCTGCGCCAGCTGGGCGAGGCCCTTGCCAGAGAGGTGTCGGAAGTTCCGGAGACGGCGCAGGTACATGCGGTGGGAGGCGCACGCCGGAGAATCGCCATTGAGCCGGACCCGGAGCGTCTGCGCGCAGCCCACATGAGCTTGCTGGAGTTACGGCACGCCCTCCTGTCGTCAGACGCGTCGCTCTTCGCCGGCGCGGTCGTCGAGGGCGGTGTCCGCACCCAGGTCGATGTGGATGGCTTCGTCCGCACCAACGCCGGCGTGCGCAGGCTGGTGGTGGCGCAGCGGGCCGGCCGCCCCGTGTACCTCGAGGACGTCGCTTCCGTGGTGGACGGGCCGGAGGACGACCCGGCTCTCGTCCTGTGGGGGACACGCGGGGCCCCGGGCCTCCAGCCGGCCGTTGCCGTGTCGGTAGCCAAGCGGCCAGGCGCCAACGCCACCGCCCTGGCAGAGGCCGTGGAGGCCAAGGTGGCAACGCTGCGAGGCAGGCTGTTGCCCCACGACGTGGAGCTGACCGTCTCTCGAAACTACGGGGAGACGGCGGGAGAGAAAACGAGCGAGCTCATCGAGCACCTGCTCATCGCCACGCTTTCCGTGGTGGCGCTGATTCTGGTGGCCATGGGGTGGCGGTCCGCTGTGGTGGTGGGCATCGCCATTCCAGTCACGCTCGCGATGACCCTGCTGCTCACCTACCTGCTCGGTTACACGTTGAACCGCGTGACGTTGTTCGCGCTGATTTTCTCCATCGGCATTCTGGTGGATGACGCCATCGTCGTGATGGAGAACATCCACCGTCACCTTCACCTGCCGGACCGCCCGAAGAGTCTCGCCCGCGTCGTCGTCGCGGCAGTGAACGAGGTGGGCAACCCCACTATCCTCGCGACGTTCGCCGTCATCGCCGCCATCCTTCCCATGGCATTCGTCCGCGGGATGATGGGGCCGTACATGCGGCCGATTCCGGTCGGGGCGAGCCTGGCGATGCTCTTCTCGCTGGTGGTCGCCTTCGTCGTGAGCCCATGGGCCGCCTTCAAGCTGTACCGGCGGGAAGCCACCCGCGCTCAGGGGCAGCACAAGCCGCCCGCCCCCGAAGGCCGCGCCACGCGCGTCTACCGGCGGATGATGCGACTCTTGCTCTCCTCGTCTCGGGCGCGGTGGGCCTTTCTCGCCCTGGTGGGGATGCTTTTCGCCGGTGCGCTGGCCCTGGTGGCGACGGCGCGGGTGAAGGTGAAGATGTTGCCCTTCGACAACAAGTCCGAGTTCCAGGTGCAGCTGGACATGCCGGCTGGCACACCGCGACAGACGGCGGTGGCGGTCGGCCAGCAACTGGCGCGGCGGCTGCTGGAGCAGCCCGAGGTGCGCAACGTCGAGGTGTATTCCGGCGAGGCAGCCCCCTTCACCTTCGTCGGCCTGGTGCGACACAGCTTCCAGCGCGGGCCGGCGGAGCAGGTGGACCTCCAGGTGAACCTCATCCCGAAAGGCGACCGCTCGCTCCAGAGTCACGCCATCGCCACCCGCCTGCGGCCCTTGCTGGAGCAGGTGACGCGACCGCTGGGTGCCCGCATGAAGCTGGTGGAGATTCCTCCCGGGCCGCCCGTGCTGGACACCATGGTGGCGGAGGTCTACGGGCCGGAAGCCAGGCGCGAGTCCCTCGGCCGGGACATCCTCGAGGCGTTTCGCGCCACCCCGGGGCTGGTGGACCTGGACTCCTCCTTCGAAGCCACCGCGCCGAGGCGACGGCTGGAGGTGGACTCCGAGAAGGCGGCCCTGCACGGGGTGTCCCCCGCCGCCGTCGCCCAAACAGTGTCCCTCGCCGGAGCCGGCACCTCGCTCGGGAGCTTTCACGAGCAGGACGGCCCAGTGCAGGTACCGGTGGTCCTGGAACTGCCCCTGGCGCGGCGAACGGACTTCGCCTCCCTGCTGTCGCTGGAAGTCAGCGGCGAGCGCGGCCCGGTGCCGGTCTTCGAGTTGGTCCGCATCCAGGAGACGCGGGCGGATAGCCCCCGCTTCCACAAGAATCTCATGCCGGTCACCTACGTCTTTGCCGACCTGGCCCGGGAGATTGAAAGCCCGGTGTACGCGCTCGGCGCACTGAATTCGAAGCTCGACCATCTGGCCGAGACGAGCGGCGAGCCCATTCCCCGCTACGGCCTGGCGCACCCAGTGGACACCGAGCATCGCAGCCTCAAGTGGGACGGCGAATGGCATGTCACGCTGGAGGTCTTCCGGGACCTCGGCATCGCGTTCGCCGCCGTGCTGCTTCTCATCTTCGTCATGGTGGTGGGCTGGTTCCAGAGCTTCACGGTTCCCCTCGTCATCCTGGCGCCCATCCCCCTCAGCCTGATTGGCATCCTCCCGGCACACTGGGCGCTCGGCGCCTTCTTCACCGCCACCAGCATGATTGGCTTCATCGCGGGGGCAGGCATCATCGTTCGCAACAGCATCATTCTCGTGGACTTCATCGAGCTGAAGGTCAGCACGGGGATGCCACTGGCCCTGGCGGTGGAGGAAGCCGGCGTCGTCCGCTTCCGCCCGATGTTGCTGACCGCGGCCGCCGTGCTGGTCGGCAGCGCGGTGATGCTGACCGACCCCATCTTCCAAGGACTAGCCATCAGCTTGATGGCTGGCGAGGTGGCGGCCACGCTGCTGTCGCGGGTGGCGGTACCCGTCCTGTACTTCGTGGTGACCCGCCGCACGACGTCCTCTGCGGGCGAGGAAACACGTCACAATCGCACCGGCGCATTGCCGGCGGCGCAGGAGGTGGTTTCGTGAGCATCGAGCGGGCAGTTCGAGCAATCGCCGGCGTCTTCATCCTCGCCAGTCTCGCCCTGGCCGTGTGGGTCGACCTGCGCTTCCTCTGGTTCACCGCCTTCGTGGGCGCCAACTTGCTGCAGAGCGGGTTCACCGGCTTCTGCCCGTTGGCCTACGTGCTGCGTGCGTTGGGGTTGAAACCCGCGGGGGCCAGCTCCGGTTTCAGCGCTGGGCCGTAAGTCCACAGTCCGCGAACCCTTCAGGGCCGCCATGGGCTCTGACAGGCATGAACGAAGCACTCAGCCTCCTGGGGCTTCTCCTGGGCTGGTTCATCCTGCAGCGCGTCCTGGCCTCTGTCTTCGGCTTCCGAAGCTGAGGCCCCCTGGGGACCCCGGGCGGGTCCCAGCGGCCGCGCGCCGCGCGCGAGCGCAGTAGCGCCCTCCCACCGCCGCGAAGCGACTCGCGGAATGTCAGGAAGTGTGAATAGAAGCGCTTCTCGTGCGAGCGAGTTCCGGGGCGAAACGTCTCCTCCCCCGGGGCTCCCCCCCGCGCGCCTCTATGACGGGATTTTTCGCGCCGTGGATTGTCTATGCGCTCATCCTCGCGCTCCACGTCGTGCTACCCGCGCGCAGTGTCACCGGGTACGTGCGGGGCCCCGCCGGGAGGCGGCTCCGGTACCGCCTGAACGGGCTTTTGGTTCTCGCCGTCGTCCTCGTCCTCTACGCCGGCGCCGCCGGTCTCGGCGTCCTCCCCTGGGACTTCTTCTGGCAGCACCGCTGGGAAGGCCTCCTAGGCGCGTGCGTCCTGGGCCTGCTCTTCACCTTCGCCATCGTCCTCGGGGCACCGAAGACGGGGAAGCCCCTCCTCGCTGACCTCTTCCTGGGGCGCCGGGAAAACCCGCAGTGGCTGGGGCGAAGCGGCGAGGCGCTGGTCGACGCGAAGATGTACCTCTACCTCATCGGCGCCATCCAGCTCGAGCTCAACCTTGTGTCGTTCGCGGCGCACCAGGCACTGGCACATCCGGGGGAAGCCTCGCCCGGCGTCTTCGTGCACGTCGCACTCTTCACCTTCTTCGTCTGCGAGTACCTCTTCTTCGAGGAGGTCCACCTCTACACCTACGACTTCTTCGCCGAACGCGTCGGTTTCAAGCTCGGATGGGGCTGCATCGCCTTCTATCCCTACTTCTACGCGGTGGGCCTCTGGTCGGTCGCGAGCAGGCCCGACTCGCGGACCCCCGCCGCGCTCCTCGTCCTGTACGCGTTCGTCTTCTTCGCCGGCTGGGCGCTCTCCCGCGGCGCGAACCTGCAGAAGTTCCTCTTCAAGACGCGTCCGGAGGCGAAGCTCCTCGGGGTCCTGACGCCGGTGGCGGTTTCCGACGGGACCCATCGCCTCTTGTGCAGCGGCTTCTGGCGGCTGTCGCGCCACATCAACTACCTGGGCGAGATTCTCATGGCCATCGGGCTGACGCTGGCGCTCGGCTGGCCGCTCGACCCGTGGCCGTGGCTCTATCCCGCCTATTACGTCGCGCTTCTCTTCGCGCGGCAGGCCGACGACGACCGGCGGTGCGCGGCCAAGTACGGCCCTCTCTGGACCGAATACTGCCGGCGCGTCCCGTACCGCATCATCCCGGGCGTCTACTGACGCCTCCACATGGCCAGCTGGGCCGCTGTCCCCGGGTCCCACTAGCGGAGAATGGCTGACGCGGTCTGAAGCTGCACTCACCAGGGAAGGCCTTCCACCAATGCATCCCGTCCTCAAGCGCAGCTTGGTCTTGTCGTTGCTGGCCTCCTGGCCCGTCCTTGCCGCTGAGGGTCCGGTCCGGGTCGCCGTGAAGGCCGCGCACCTGATTGACGGAAAGACCGACCGGGTCCTCAGTCCCGCGGTGGTTCTCATCGAGGACGGGCGCATCGTCCAGGTGGGCGCCGCCCTCAGCGTGCCCGCCGGGGCCAAGGTGCTCGACCTCGGCCAGGCGACCCTTCTGCCCGGCCTCATCGACGTGCACGTCCACCTCACCGGAGTCCCCGAGAACTCCGGTTACAAGGGCCTGGGCGTGTCTGTCCCGCGCGAAGCGCTGTACGGGGCGAGCAACGCGCTGAAGACACTGATGGCGGGCTTCACCTCCGCGCGCAACGTCGCCGCCGGTGGCTACTCGGACGTCGCGCTCCGAGAGGCCATCGACGCAGGCCAGCTGGCCGGTCCACGGCTGCTGGTGTCCGGCCCGGCGCTGGGCATCACCGGCGGTCACTGCGACGAAAATCTCCTCCCGCCGAAGTTCCACTACCGGGAGGAGGGGGTGGCGGATGGCCCCTGGGAAGCACGCGCCAAGGCGCGAGAAGTCATCAAGTACGGCGCGGACCTCATCAAGGTCTGTGCCTCGGGCGGCGTCCTGTCCAAGGGAGACCAGCCGGGCGCGCCGCAGCTCACGGCCGAGGAATTGCACGCCATCGTCGAGGAAGCGCACCGCGCCGGACGAAAAGTGGCCGCGCATGCCCACGGCACCCAGTCCATCAAGGAAGCCATCCGTGCCGGCGTGGATTCCATCGAGCACGCGAGCCTCATCGACGAGGAGGGCCTCTCCCTCGCCAAGGCATACGGAACCTTCCTCGTCTTTGACATCTACAACGACGACTTCATCCTGCAGGAGGGCCTCAAAATGGGCATGCTCCCGGAGTCCATCGCGAAGGAGAAGGCGGTTGGACAACTCCAGCGGGCGAGCTTCACGCGGGCGGTGAAGGCGGAGGCCCGGATGGCCTTCGGGACCGACGCCGGCGTCTACCCCCACGGCGACAACGCCAAGCAATTCGCGCTGCTAGTGCGCTACGGCATGACGCCGATGCAGGCCATTCGCTCGGCCACCCTGGATGCGGCGGAATTACTCGGCTGGAAGGACAAGGTCGGGTCCATCGAGCCGGGCAAGCGGGCGGACTTGATTGCCGTCCAGGGAGACCCTCTCACGGACATCCGGGTACTGGAGGACGTCCGCTTCGTGATGAAGGATGGCGCCGTCGTGAAAGACACGCTGCGACCGTCAGGTAGTGGTGGCTAGCGGTGAAGAATGATGGTCTGTCCGACGGCCAGTCGCCCGACGCGAGTGACCGTGCCGTAGACCCCCGCGGTGTTCTGGTTGGAGCGAACCACTGCCTTCAGCACTTCGGGGGCAGGGCCCCCTTCGTCAGGGGCTAAGTTCACCATCGCGCAGCGACCGTCGCGCATCGTGACGGTGACGGCGGGTGCATCGTCCGCTTCGCCGAAAGTAAGCACGCCGCCCAACCATTGATCCTCCTCGAAGGGAACCGCGCGCGTGGATCGGACAACAATATTCGGACGAAATCGCCGGACGTCTGCGCTCCGCCCGGCGAGCCGGCAGATCTCGCGAACGGTCTCCGAGGCGATCACGGAGATGCTCGCTTCGTCGAAAATACCGTGATTCAACTGCATCATCTGCACGGGGGCCCCGTAGCGGCGCCCGACCTCTGCGGCGAGAGCTTCTCCGAACAGGGACATCTCTTCCCCTTCCGGCGTACGAACGTGTGTCGGCAGCGCGTCGCCATTCCCGGCTTCACGCCGCTGCGGAGTGAAGAGGATGAGGTCGGGGAGCTTGGTCGCGGTCAGCCAGGGGAACCCGCCGCGCTCGTCAAGCCGACGAAACGCGAGGCGTCTATCACCGTCGAGGCCGTGCCAGCCCAACTTGGCGGCATCGAGCGCCTCGCCGCCCATGGATTTCACCGGATAGCGGAAAATTGCTTCAATCTGTCCGATCTCGATCGGCATTTCGTCCTCCGACACTCGACCTCGGCCGCGCACGTGCTCGCGAACTTTGTAGAGCCCCCTACCTTCCCCTCTTCAGCCTGCCTCGAGGTCTCGTGCGTGTCTTCCGGTTCGGGGAATAAGCGTCGAATGCAAGCCCCTTGCTCGTCCGTCAGGACCATTCTGACCGTAAATCACGAGAGATTGCTCGTCGATCCCATGACTCGTCGAAGGCACGCCTGCGGGGGGCCGCGGCCGGCTACTTCAGCGGCGGCCGCGGCGAGGCGGACGCAGGACAAGGCGGGACGCGTCGAGGGGGGCGAGCTCCGCGGGCCGGAAGAGGAAGTTGAAAACGTAGCGCGCGCGGCTGGCGGGCTTCCGGTGGTCCTGCTCTGGATGGAAGTCCTGGACTGGAAGCAGCCGGCCGTCGCGGAGGAAGTACCCGCTGAGGCCGTAGTGCTGCTGCATGCGCGCGAGCGCCGCTTCAATCGGCTCGCCGGTGTGGCGCTCCTCCATCTCGACCAACAGGATCGGCCGCTCGCGACGAATGGTCTCCGCGGCGCCCTGCACCACCGCCGTCTCGAAACCCTCGACGTCAATCTTGATGAAGCCGACATCCGTGAAACCGTAGGAGTCCAGCGTCTGAGTCTCTACGTGCACGACGCCGTGGCCTTCGGACTTCTTCCGGGGGTTGAGCGAGGGATGCTGGTCGGAGAAATAGCCCTTGTGCTTCGGGACGATGAGTTCGGCTCGCCCCCCGGAGTCCGAGAGGGCTACACGGTAGGCCGTGGCATTCTGCGGGAGCGCCCCGGGCCGGCTGAGAATGGCAAACATCTTGGGGTTCGGCTCGAAGGCATGCACCGCGCGACAGAGGCCGCCGAGGACGTGCGTGTAGACGCCCTTGTTCGCGCCGATGTCGATGGCGATTTTGTTCCGGGGCACCACGGCCGGGAGAAGCCAGAGTTCCGGGTCTCCGCGTCGGAGGTGCTTTCGGACCAGGTGCGACATGTACAGCCGCGCTGGGATGAGTCCGTACTTCAACCGCTCCCCCAGCCGCATGGGGGGCGTCCACGCGTCATTGGCGTCGGACGAAGCCGTTGTTTCAACACCCTGCTTGGTTCTTCCCACGACTCCCCGCGGCTTCTGGTGCTGGACCGCCCAGCACCCGTTGCCTGACGCAGCTTCGTCGCCCTTGGCTCAGCCGCGCAACAGAACCCCCGACAATTTCCGCTCCACGCTGCGATGGATTTCCACCGCTTGCCCCCGGCCGACCCGGAGGAGCAGCATTCACCAGCCCGGCGGGAGGCCCATGGCCATGTTTCCACGAAGCGCGCTGGTCACCGCCAGCGCGGTCTTGCTCGGCGCGGCTGCGCCGGCGCCTACTGCGCGCGAGCGGGCCGAGCCGTTCGTCTCGGAGGCGGAACAGGCCATCGGCGTGCTGCGCGCAAGACTGCTGCAACGCCTCACGGAGGCGATGGCCCAGGGCGGAGCGGCCGGCGCCATTGACGCGTGCAGCATCGAAGCCAGTCGTCTGGCGGCCGACGTCGGTGCGACGCGCGGCGTAGCGCTGGGGCGAACCGGTTTTCGCGTTCGCAACCCCAACAATGCCCCACGCGCCTGGGCCGCGGCCGCCGTGCAAGCGGCGGCAGGAAAGAAGGCTTCGGAGGTCGGCCTGTTGGTGTTCGACTTGGGAGACCGCGTCGGTGTCCTTCAACCCATCCCGCTGGGCGCCATGTGCCTGGCTTGCCACGGCGCGCGTGCCTCGCTGGGTGCCGACGTCGCCGCCGCGCTCGCGGCCCGCTACCCCTTGGACCGCGCGGTGGACTTCGCGCCAGGAGACCTGCGCGGCTTCTTCTGGGCCGAGGTCCGCAAGCACTGAAGCCCTTCGGGCCCACTCAGGGCTTCGTCAGCTGCGCCTCCAGCACCTCGCGCGGCAGCTCGCCCGAACCGCGCCAGCGTTCCTTCCCATCGACGTACACCACGAAGACGGGGACGCCCTGGATTTTCTCGCGCGCGGCCAGGGCTTCGCTCTCTCCAATGTCGACGCGCACCACCATCGCCCTGCCCTTCCAGGCCTCGGCCACCGCGTCCACGACGGAATTCATCCGCCGGCAGGGTGCACACCACGGGGTGTGGTAGTCCACCAGCACGCGCTTGTTGCCAGCCAGCAAGGCGTCGAGGGCCTGGGGCTCCATCGCCTTCGAGCCGTCGGCCGCCGCCGTTTCGGAACGCTCGACGGGGTAGCCCTCGCCCGCCCAGCTTCCGATGCCACCTTGCAAGTCATAGACATGGCCGAAGCCCATCTGCACCATCATCTCCGCCGCAGCGCTGCTCCGGCCACCAGAGGCGCAGTACACGAAGATGGGCTTGTCCTTGGGCAGCAGCTCGACCTTCTGCCTGAATTTTGGGTCATGGAAGTCGATGACGCTGGCGTTCGGAAGGTGTCCGCGCGCCACCTCGCCCGGCGTTCGCACATCGAGGTAGCCCCCGCCGGCTTGCTCGGCCAGCTTCCGGAACTCCGGTGCGGCGAGACGGACGACGTGGCTCGGCTCCTGCTGCGTGGTGGAAGCGGCGGCGCCAGCGCTGCCCTCGGCCTTCCGACATCCGGCGAGGGAGCACAGCGTGAGAACACCGAGAAGGACGTGACTAAAGCGCATGACCAACCTCACGGGGCGTGCAGACACCCTGGGCCAACAGCCTTCGCCCCTGCAATGACCGGGCCCCAGGACATCCATTACCCCCCGGGAGGCCCTTGTCGCCACCCGCTGTGGGGCCGTCAGCGCCGGTACCCCCTCAGGAAGAGCGAGACGCTGGGTCCAGCGCGCGCTTCGGCGCCGGGGCGACGGCGTGCTTCGGATGGTGGCCCATGGAGATGATGCGCATCATCTTCAGGTTGATGATGACGAAGCGGAGGAGCTGCCAGGGCAGAAAGGTTCGAAAGAAGCGGGTGGTGGCCGTCGGCTTCGTCACGGACAACCACTGCTCATCACGGCCACGGGGAAGATTCATGGGCAGGGAGGGAGGCATGGCTTACTCGGGGATGAGCGACCAGAAGGGCCGCAGGCGCGCCTTGTGAAGGAAGAGGTGGTGCAGGAGGATTTTAATCCAGTGTCCGGCGAGACCAATTTCGCCAAACGTCTGGTTCAGGTCCCGTCCGTACGCGGGGAACTTCTCGAAATCAGGGACGATGGGGAACACGGTGATGGACGCCGCGGTTCCGGTGAGGGCATTGGCGCCGGCGGACGCGACGCACGCCGCACCCATCTCTGACATCGAAGCCGTCTGGGTCGGTGCCTCGGCGCCATGAATCATGTCGACAATGCTGCGCGCCACGGCCTTCGCAATCGTCGCCGACGGCATGCCGGTGCGGGGCGGCGAGGGGGTGATGTTGGTGCCCTTCGGGCTCTGCCGCGGAACCGAGACGGGATGCGGCGGAGCGAACGCGATGCCTGCAGCGAAGACGTTCTTGAACTCCGTCTGGTAGGTGCGCGGCCAGTCGGCAGCGCGCCAAGCTTCGTAGGGCCTCGGCGTGTAGTCCGCGTCCACCTTCATGAAACCGCTCGGAGCGAAAAGGCGACTGGTGATGTCTTGGCCGCGTCGGTCGAAGGCCTTGAGTGCGGCGCCCCGGAACGGAGGCAGCAACATCGCCATGTCAAATGCCACTTCCCGTTCCTCGCCCGCGAGCGTCTCGGTGAAGATGCGCCCGGCCTCAATCTTCGCGACGTGCGAGCGGGTGACCCAGTCGATGCCGCGCTCGGCGAAAAGCGACTCGGTGAAAATCTTGCTCGGCGTGACGTAGCCACCTTGCCGCAGGTGGAGACCGCCCATCCCGAAGTCACCAAGTTCGAACTCGTTGGTGAGGTAGGTGACGTCGGCCATCTCCCTCACCCCCCGGGCGCGCAGCTCGAACTCGAGGTTGACGATGTATTCGAAGGCGGCGCCCTGACAGGTGCTGGTCCCATGGCCCACGCCGACGACGAAGCGCTGGCGCTCACCCTTGCGCATGCGGGCAACGCGCTCATCGAGCTGCTTCGACGTCTCGACCGCGTGGTCCGCGGTACAGACCGAGACGGTGTGCTTTCCTGGTCCCAGGCCGGGCGTGGCCTCGAAAGCCAGCTTGGGGCCAGTGGCGTTGATGAGAAAGTCGTAACGGACACGCTCGTGCTGACCCTGCCGCTCGGGCGAGGTGTACTCAATCTCCACGAAGGCGCCCGGCAACTCCTCGGCACCCTCGGGATGGATGGCGACCGCCTTGGCCTGCCGGTACTCGATGCCGAATCGCTCGTAGACGGGCGGCAACGCGAAAAGCACCTGGTCGGCGCGCAGAAGGCCAACGCCGACCCAGATGTTCGAAGGAATCCAGTTGTAGTCGGGCTTGGGAGACACCACGAAGACCTCGTGCTCCTTCGGCAGCCACTTGCGAAGGAACGAGGCAGCCGTGTGGCCAGCAATGCCCGAGCCCAGCACCACCACCCGTGTGCCCATGGTACCTCCCGTCCCCCGCGCGCACAGTGCGCCTCCCGGCGCTCGGGGTAACGGGTGTGGGAGCCACCGCCGGTCTGGAAGGGTTCAGAAGCCCGCCGAATAGCCCGGCCGGGCTGGCCTGGCCCTCCGCCGAGGCGCGAGTTCCTACCGAAGCGGGACCACGCGTTTCACGGGTAGTTCGAGGGCAACGCTGGACGCTCCCTGGGTGAGGACCGCCACGGCCTCGGCACTCTCGGCCCAGACGACGCCGTCAACGCTGATGCTGGTCCGCGCGAGATAGCGGTGGCTGACCTGGATGAGCGTCGGGCTGAAGAAAATCTTGAAGGGCACGGGCCCCGGCCACTGATGGGAAACTTCCCCTCGGCGATGGTCGACGAGTCAGTCGGCTCGACCGTGTCCCACACCCAGACCCTGAGGACCGCATTAGCTGGGAGAGGCGAGGGGTCTGCAGACGTCACCGTCCCGCTCAGGATGCCCTTGCGCGCCGCCGGACGCGGCTGGGGAAGCGTCGACGGCGTTCCACAGGCGAGCGACGCCAGCACCACTGTCGTAGCGAGCGCCCATCTCACTGAATCTCACCGTCCTTCCGCCGGCACGCCAGGCCGTAGTGAAAGGGGAAGAGCCGCTGCTGCAGGACTTGAAATCCGTGCTTCTCCAGCCGTGCGCTCGCCTCGCCCGGCGAGTACACGTGCTCTCTCGGGGGCCCGACGGGCCTCTCCACCTGCGCATTCCAGTCGATGAAGGCCGCCACGCCCTCGGGCTTCAGGAGCGTCCGAACCTGCCCGAGCGCCTCGTCCCCAAGCTCGTGCAGTACGTTGAGTCCGAGGATGCGGTCCGCAAGGCCCTCGAGGGCGCGACTCTCCGGACTCGGCGCCAGCACTGGCTGGACATTCGGCAAGGGCTGCTGGGTCAGCTTCGCAGCAACCCTCTCCAGCATCTCGCGTTGCTCGTCCAGCGCAATCACCCGCACGTCGGGACGGCTCCGCGCGAGCTCGATAGCGTAGGTGCCGGTACCAGTCCCGAAATCGACCACGGTGGCGCCCGGCGGCGCGTCCAGCAGGGCGAACACGTCTGCCGGAGGCAAGCTGTCGAAGCGCTCCTTTTCATCGAGGACGTGTGCCCGCTTGGGGTCAAAGCGGTGTGGCTGCCGAGCACCATGGCGGTCGTGTTCCATCCGTCCTCTTGCCGGGCGCTACAGCTGCCCCAGGAGAAAACCCAGGAGCGCACCATACAGCGTGCTGACAAATGGATTCGAGGTGATGGGGCACGCGCCTGTGTGGCAGCCGACGAAGTGCTGGTACAGCAGGCCGACCAGGGCCCCTGTGAGAACGCTGGCAACCAGTCGCACGGTGGTCTTCCTTCGCATGGCTGTGCGGTAAGAGCCTGAATCCTTCCGCGTCGGTTCCGGCTCTCAGTCCCTGAGGAGGACAGATGTGCCAGAGAGTTGTGTGTAGGCGATGCAGGAAACCGACCTGGGCAGGCTGTGGTGCCCACATCGAGCAGGCGCTCGCAGGTGTCCCGCGCGAGGCGCGGTGCGAGTGCCGCGAGCAGGCAGCCAAGAAGGTCGAGGTTCCGGCCACTCGCAGCAAACCCAAGAGACTCTTCGGACTGTTCTAGCCGTCCGGCCGACGGCCAGAGGCGTCGGAGCGCAGCAGGGGCGCTCCAAACGCTGGCTAGGCGCGCTCCAGCGCCCGCACCAGCCGCTCATCCGCCTCGCGGGCGACGGGCTTGAGTTGGGCATTCTGGACGATGCCCATCATCGCCTGGGGCTTCACCACCTGGACGACAGACTCGCCGCGGTCACCCTCGAAGACGGTGACGTTGCACGGAAGCAAAAGGCCAACGCCCAGGTCCGCCGTCAGGGCGCGGTGCGCCAGCTGGGGATTGCAGGCGCCGAGGATGACGTACCGCCGGAAGTCCTGGTTCAGCTTCTGCTTGAGCGTCGCGGCCACGTCGATGGTCGTCAGCACGCCGAAGCCTTCCGTCTTGAGTGCCTGGGTGATGCGTTCGACGGCTACGTCGAAGGGCACGCCTTCCAGGACGCGCGTGTACCCGTAGTCAGTGGAATAGGACATGCTCAACCTCCCCGCGGTGAGGGCTTTCCCACAGGTGGGAGCCAGATTCCAGGCGGGGGGATTCGCAGGTGGCTGGCGTTGCAGGCCGCACCGGTTGCAGCCATTCCTTTGGCTGGGGCGGCTCCACGCAAACTGTGCGCCCGCTTCCAGGGCACGGCCCTCGGAAACGGGAAGGAGTCCCAGCCATGAAACTGAACCTGTCCACGGTTGACCGAGTCCTCCGTGTCGTCTTTGGCCTCGCCCTTGTCGTCTACTTCTTGACGACGCCTTTCAAGGCCGTCGGGCTGGTGGGCGTCATCCTGACCGTGACGGGCCTGGTCGGATGGTGCCCCATCTACCGGATGTTGCGCGTGTCCACGCGCCGGCACGCCGAGACGCCCGCAAGGTCCTGAGGAAGGCGGGGGGTGGGCCGTCCATGCCGCCAACCCCGTGGGGGTGGCCAAGCCGGTGTGTCTTCTGCCCTCCGGGGAGGCCGGGGCGGGACAAGCCGCGGAGTGTCTAGGGCGCGGCCGAGGGCTCGCTCGGGACGGGGAGGGGCGCGCGGAAGAAGTCCTCCGGCTTGGCTAGCACCAGGGCCTCGCGCAACACGTCGTCCATGAATTCCACGGGGAGAATCCGGAGCTTGTCGCGCACCCGCCGGGGGATGTCGCGCAGGTCCTTCCGGTTGTCCTTGGGGATGAGCACCGTCTTCAGCCCGGCGCGGTGCGCCGCGAGCACCTTTTCCTTCAGTCCGCCGATGGGGAGGACACGGCCGCGCAAGGTGATTTCGCCCGTCATGGCCACGTCGTGGCGGACAGGGATGCGCGTCAGCGCGGAGACGAGGGCAGTGCACATGGTGACACCGGCCGAGGGCCCGTCCTTGGGGATGGCCCCCTCGGGAAGGTGGATGTGGATGTCGTTGGTCTCGGAGAACTTCCGGTCGATGCCGAAGCGGTCCGTGCGCGAGCGGACGTAGGAGAGCGCGGCCTGGGCCGACTCCTGCATCACCTCGCCCAGCTTGCCGGTGATGATGAGCTTGCCCTTGCCCGGCATCACCGTCGCCTCGGTGGTGAGCAGCTCGCCGCCCATTTCCGTCCAGGCCAGGCCCGTGACGATGCCCACCTGGGACTCGCGCTCGGCCTCGCTGGCCCGGTAGCGCGGGACGCCCAGGTACTTCATCGCCTGGCGCCGGTCGATGCGCATCGGCCGCTTGCCGTTCTTCAGGGTGTCCCGGGCCACCTTGCGAAGCACCGAGGCGATTTCCCGCTCCAGGTTCCGCACCCCGGACTCCCGGGTGTACCGGTGGATGAGGGTCCGCACGGCGGCGGAGGTGAAGGAGACCTCCACGTCGGCCAGGCCGTTGGCCTCGCGCTCCTTCGGGATGAGGTAGCGGCGGGCGATGGAGAGCTTCTCCATCTCCGTGTACCCGGCAATGCGGATGACTTCCATCCGGTCCTGGAGCGGACTCGGGATGTTGTGCATCGTGTTGGCGGTGCAGATGAACATCACCTTGGACAGGTCGTAGTCGCAGTCCAGGTAGTGGTCGTTGAAGGTGGAGTTCTGCTCGGGGTCGAGCACTTCCAAGAGCGCGCTGGACGGGTCTCCCCGGAAGTCGGTGGACATCTTGTCCACCTCGTCGAGGAGAAACACCGGGTTGCTGCTGCCGGCCTTCTTCAGCGACTGGATGAGCTTGCCGGGCATCGCGCCGATGTACGTCCGTCGGTGCCCGCGAATCTCCGCCTCGTCCCGGACGCCGCCCAGGGACTGGCGGACGAACTTGCGCCCGGTGGCGCGGGCGATGCTCCGCGCCAGACTCGTCTTTCCGACGCCGGGGGGGCCGACGAAGCAGAGGATGGGCCCCTTCATCCGGGACACCAACGACTGGACCGCCAGGTATTCGAGGATGCGCTCCTTGGCCTTCCTCAGGCCGTAGTGGTCCTCGTCGAGCACCCGCTCGGCCTCGGCAATGTCCAGGCGGTCCTTCGTCTCCTCGTACCAGGGCAGCGCCAGGAGCCAGTCGATGTAGTTGCGGACGACGGTGGCCTCGGCCGACATCGGGCTCATCATCCGCAGCTTCTTCAGCTCCTTGCGGACCTTGAGCGTCGCTTCCTTGCTCATCCGCTTGGTGCGGATTTTCTCCTCAATCTCCTGGACCTCGTTCTTGAACTCGTCGCGGTCACCCAGTTCTTTCTGAATGGCCTGCATCTGCTCATTCAGGTAGTACTCCTTCTGGGTCTTCTCCATCTGCTTCTTGACGCGGGTGCGGATTTTCTTCTCGACCTGGAGAATCTCAATCTCGCTTTGCATCAACTCGTAGAGCTTCTCCAGACGCTTCGCCGCGTCGTCCATCTCCAGCAGCGCCTGTCGGTCGTTGAGCTTGAGGCTCAGCTGCACGGCGATGGTGTCCGCCAGGCGGGCCGGGTCGTCGATGCTCGCCACCTGGACCAGCATCTCCGGGGGGATGCGCTTGTTGAGCTTGACGAAGGACTCGAACACCGAGTGCACGCTGCGCACCAGCGCCTCGAGCTCCACCGAGCGCTGCCAGACCTCCTCCACCTCGTCCACCTCGGCGGTGAAGAAAGACGTCGAGTCGAGGAAGCGTCGCACGCGTCCCCGTTTCATGCCCTCCACCAGCACCTTCACCGTGCCGTCCGGCAGGGGAATGAGCTGGATGACGTGACCCACGGTGCCGAAGTGGTAGACATCGTCCACGCCCGGTTCATTGGTCTTCGCCTTCTTCTGGGCGGCGAGAAAAATAAGAGCCTTGTCGTTCTCGTCCGTGCTCTTGCGCGCCATCGCCTCGTGCAGCGCAGCGATGGAACGCTCGCGGCCGACGAAGAGCGGCACCACCTGGTGCGGGAAGACCACAATGTCCCGCAAGGGCAACAGCGGCAGCACTGCCGGGCGCCGGGGGGCGTCGCGCTTGTCGTCACGGCCGAAGAACATGCGCTTCGACTCTACACTCGCCCCCTGCGCCTCGCCACGTCTTGGCCCGTCTCAGTGTGGGGTGGCGGACGGCACCCCCAGCTCGGCAAACAGAAACGCCAGGGTGTCCACCGACTGCGCCACCGCCTGCTTCACCATGTCCGCGCCCCCGTGGCCGGCGTTGCGCTCGATGCGCAACAGCACGGGCTGGGTCGCGGTTGCCGCAGCCACCGCGGCTGCAAACTTGCGCGCATGCATCGGGTCCACCCGGTCGTCGTGGTCCGCAGACAACAGCAGCAGCGGCGGGTAGTGCGCCGATGCTGCAACATGCTGGTAGGGCGAGTAGGCCAAGAGCCAGCGGAATTCGGCCTCCACCGCGGGGTCCCCGTACTCCTCGGCCCACGTCCGCCCGCTGCCGAACTGGGTGTAGCGCACCATGTCCAGAAGCGGGACGGCACACACCACCGCGCGGAACAACTCCGGGCGCTGCACCAGGGCCGCCCCCACCAAAAGCCCGCCGTTGCTTCCACCGGCAATGGCGATGCGCCGTGGGTCCGCCCAGTTGCCCCGGCCCAGGGCCTCGGCCGCGGCGATGAAGTCGTCGAAGACGTTCTGCTTGTTGGCCCGCATCCCAGCCTCGTGCCACGCCCTGCCGTACTCGCCCCCGCCGCGGAGGTTGGGAAGCGCATAGACGCCGCCCGCCTCCAGCCAGGGGATGGAATTGCGGAGAAACGACGGCGTCATGCTGACGTCGAAGCCGCCGTAGCCGGTCAGCAGCGCCGGGGCCGTCCCGTCGCGCGGGACGTCCTTCCGGCGGACGATGAACATGCTGACTTCCGTCCCGTCCTTGGAGGGGTAGCGCACCTGGTCCGTCACGTAGCGGCTCGCATCCACGGGCACGTCCACCCGCGCCCACAGCGTCGTGGCACTCGTGCGCACGTCCGTCCGGTACACCTCCGAGGCGCGGGTGAAGGAGGTGAAGGCGTAGTAGGCCACCGGTTCATCCTCCAGCCCGGACAGGTTGGAGGCGGTGCCCAGCTCGGGAAGGCCCAAGGGACGCAAAGGCTTGCCCTGCAGCGTCACCAGCCGCAGCTCGGAGGTGGCCGCCCGCAAGTACTCGAGCGACAGAAGGCCCCCGATGACATTG
Source organism: Myxococcaceae bacterium (assembly GCA_017881265.1). Taxonomy (GTDB): domain Bacteria; phylum Myxococcota; class Myxococcia; order Myxococcales; family Myxococcaceae; genus JADGRA01. The sequence goes on from JADGRA010000077.1 coordinate 114,179, forward strand.
GCCGAGACCAGCGTGGCGGCGGCGTCCTCTCGGACAATCTCCGTCCAGGAGGCGCGCTGTGGACGGCTGACCGCCACCCGGAAGAGGCGCTTGCGCGGGGCCCCCTCGTCGGTCAGGACGTACAGGAAGCCCTTCCAGACGGAGACGTCGTAGTGGGCCTGCTGGCCCACGACCAGCGGGCGAAAGTCCCGGTCCTGGCCAAGGCGCTTCAGGTAGACGTCGTTCCGGGTCCACCCGTGTCGCACATACAGCAGCAGGACCTTGCCGTCGCGGGAGAGGTCCTGGGAGAGGAAGGTGGTCGCGTCGTGCGTCGCCCCGCGCACCAGCGTGTCCCTGGCCTGGGGCTGGCCCAGGGTGTGGAAGCGGATTTCCGTCAGTCCTGGCCGGTCCGCGACGGGCGTGCCCGGCGGGTTGGGGAGGTACTCGTAGTAGAAGCCCCGCCCATCCCGCGTCCAGCTGGGGCCCGCGTACTTCGCCCCCTCCAGCACGTCCACGCTGGACCACGTGCCGCTCGCGACATCGACGACGTGCAGCACCGCTTCGTCCGCGTTGTTGGGGTGCTGCGAGAACACCATCCGCTTGCCGTCCCAGGACGGCACCCAGCGGCCGAGCGACGTCTTGCCGCCGTCCCAGCCGTTGGGGTCGAGCAGCACCTTGTCCTCACCCGCCGCGCTGTCCCGGACGTAGAGAATGCCCTTCTCCTGCCGGGCGGCCCGCTTGGTGAAAAACAGGCGCCCGCCGCGCGTCTCCGGCCGGCCAATGGCCCCCGCGTAGGCAAGGGCCTCCAGCTGCGTCGTGAGGGCGGCGCGGCCCGGCAGCCCGTCCAGAAAAGCACGGGCGGCGCTGTCCTGGGCCGCCATCCAGGCCTGCACCTCTGCGCTCTTCTCGTTCTCCAGCCAGCGGTAGCTGTCCGTCACCGCTTGTCCGAAGAGGGTGTCCGTCACGGGCTCGCCGCGGGTGACGACGCGCGCGGGCCCGGCGTCGGGCGCCGGGGCCGGGGCCGGGGCGGCAGCGGCCGCCGGGGGAGGTGGACTCACCGGCCCGGGCGTGGAGCAGGCGGCAAGGGTGAGGGCCAGAAGCAACGGACGCATGTGCGGCCTCGTGAAGGGAACCAAACGGGCGCGGCACTGAAGCAGAAGGGGCGCCGGGGGTCGAGCGAGACAGGCCCGTGCCGCTAGGTGCTTGGGGCAAAAGGGATGTGCAATGGTAGCCGGGCGCCACGCGTACAAGGAGCAATGAACATGCAACTCGAGCCCGTGGACCTCACCGCGGTCATCCTGGGCAGCCTGGGCATCCTCATCGTCCTCATCCCGGTGTTCGGCTTCACGCTGCGCTTCGCCATCAAGCCCATTGTCGAGGCCCTGGCGCGCAGCCGGGAGGCGGCCGGCCCGGGGCGGGAAGTCGAGGTGCTGGCGGCGCGGCTGCGCGAGCTCGAGGAAGAAATTATCCGGCTGAAGAATGCCGACCCCTACCGCGTCGGCGGGGCCGCCCGCCCAGAAGCCCTCCCCTCGGGCCAGGGCCGCGGCTAGCCCGACGGCGGCTGCCCGGCGCTACCGTCTCGGCCAGCCAGCGTCCCCACCACTGCGTCGACGGGCGTCCCTGCCCGGACGAGGGCCGTAGTCAGCCGGACCAGCACCGAAATCAGCTGACGCGCCGCCGCCTCCACGCCGGCGCCTCCCCTGGCTTCGGCGAGGCCGAGGGAGAGCGCACAGGCGCACGCGCCGTGGGCCGCCCGCACCAGCACGTCCGGCGCGGCATGGGCCCGCGCCAGCTTTTCCAGGGCAAACATGCTTGTCCGGGCCCCCGCGGCGTCGGCCAGCGGCGGCATTGCCCGCACCGCACGGGCGGCAGCGCCCAGGTGCGCGGCGTCCAGGCCCAAGGGCAATAGCCCCCGGACGGCCCGGTCCAGGTAGGCGAAGGGGGAGGCGTCGGGGGCGGCGAGGAGCGGGGCCAGGGCGTCTGGCTCCAGCCACTCCGAGAGCTCGTCGAGGAGTTGGAGGCGAAAGGTGGGCTCAGAGCCGAGGCTCAGGCCGACTCCTTCTGCAACTCCTCTTCCTTGGGCGAGGCGTGAAGGATGACCGGCTCGCTCTTCTTGAAGATGACTTCCTCGGAGATGACGACCTCGCTGGCCGTCTTCATCGACGGGATGTCGTACATGACGTCCAGCATTGCCGTCTCGAGGATGGACCGCAACCCGCGGGCGCCGGCCCGGCGGCGGATGGCCTCGTGGGCGATGGCCTTCAGCGCGCCTTCGGTGAATTTCAGCGCCACCCCGTCCAGGTCGAACAGCTTCTTGTACTGCTTCACCAGGGCATTCTTCGGCTGGCTGAGGATGCTCACCAGCGCCGGCTCGTCGAGCTCCTCCAGCGCGGTGACAATCGGCAGCCGTCCGATGAATTCCGGAATCATCCCGTACTTGAGGAGGTCCTCCGGCTCGACGTGCTGGAGCAACTCGGTGAGGTTGCGCTCCTTGCGCGTCTGAATGTCGGCGCCGAAGCCGAGGTTCCGGCCGCCCAGGCGCCGTTCAATAATCTGCTCCAGCCCGCCGAAGGCCCCACCACAGATAAAGAGGATGTTGGTGGTGTCGACCTGCAGGAATTCCTGCTGGGGGTGCTTGCGCCCACCCTTGGGCGGCACGTTGGCGATGGTGCCTTCAATAATCTTGAGCAGCGCCTGCTGGACGCCTTCCCCGGAAACGTCCCGGGTGATGGAGGGGTTCTCACTCTTGCGGGCGATTTTGTCGATTTCGTCGATGTAGACGATGCCTCGCTGGGCCCGGTCGATGTCGTGGTCGGCCGCCTGCAGCAAGTTGACGATGATGTTCTCGACGTCCTCACCCACGTAGCCAGCCTCGGTGAGGCAGGTGGCGTCAGCGATGGTGAACGGGACGTTGAGGATGCGCGCCAGCGTCTGCGCCAGCAGCGTCTTGCCGCTTCCGGTGGGGCCGAGGAGCAGGATGTTGCTCTTCTGCAGCTCCACGTCGTCCATCTGCACCTTGG
>JADGRA010000078.1 GCA_017881265.1 Myxococcaceae bacterium
ACATCTTCCGCAAGGACCTGCTCGAGACGGTGCGCGACCGGCGGGCGCTCTTCACCACGCTGGTGCTGCCCATCGTCCTCTACCCCCTCCTCTTCACCGCCATCGGCAGCTTCACCAGCAACAAGCGCGAGCAGCTGGCCGCCCAGGCCGCGCGCATTGCGGTGTGGGGGCCGGTGCCGGAGCGCGCCGTCCAGGCCGTGCTGGCCGACAAGGGCACCCTGGTGGAGCGCCAGGCGACGGTGCCGCCGGACGCCGAGGAGCGGGCCCGCAAGGGCGTGGCGGACAAGAAGGTGGACGTGGTGCTGGTGACGCCGGAGGGGGCCGCTGGCCCCAGCGTCCCGCTCAAGGTGTACGCCGACAGCACGCAGCTCGAGTCCGAGGCGATGCAGCAACGGGTGCTGAAGACGCTGCGCAAGCACGACGCGGCGCTGCTGGAGGAACGCATGGTGTCCCTCGGGCAGCCGGCCCTCAGCGCCCGCCCGCTGGCGGTGGAGGAGGCGGACTTGTCGAGTGGCTCCCGCCGGGCCGCCGCCGTGGTGGGCAGTGTCCTGCCCTACATGGTGCTAATTCTGCTCGCCTCGGCGGCCTTCTACTCGGCCATCGACTTGACGGCGGGCGAGAAGGAGCGCGGCACGCTGCAGACGCTTCTGACGGCGCCGGTGCACGCGCTGGAAGTGGTGGCCGGCAAGTACCTCACCGTCGTCGCCATGACGCTGGTGGCGGCGCTGGCCAACATCGGCTCGCTCAGCCTGGCCCTCGGCCGCCTCCTCTCCGCCGAGGGCGGCAAGGAAAGCTTCCACATGAGTGCGGGGGTGGTGGTGTCCCTCTTCCTGACTCTGGTGCCGGCGGCCCTGCTACTGGCTTCCCTCTTCATCGCGGTGGGCGTCATGGCGCGCACCTACAAGGAGGGGCAAAGCTACCTCATGCCGCTGTTGCTCCTGGTGCTGTTTGCCGCACTGGGCAGCACGCTGCCGGGCGTGGAACTCACGCCCGCCCTGGCCCTGGTGCCCCTCACCAACGTCTCCCTGCTGATGCGGGAGCTTCTCGACGGGCGGGCGACGCTGGGCCTGGCCAGCATGGTCCTCATCGCCAGCTTCGCCTACGCCGCCCTGGGGCTGCTGCTGGCAGCGCGCGTCTTCGAGACGGAGCAGGTGCTGCTCTCCGGTGAGAAGCCGTGGAAGGACCTTTTCTCCAAGAAGGCCAAGGGGGGCTTCACCCCGGGCAACACCATCTTCTTCGTCGCGCTTTTGGTGGTGGTGGTGTTTTACGCCAGCCTGCCGCTGATGGCGGCTGTGACGCGGCAGCAGATTGGCCAGGCCATCGCGCTGTCGGAATTGGGCTTCTTCCTCGCCCCGGCCGTGGTGTGGGCGCTGCTGCTGCGTGTCCCGCTGCAGGACGCCTTCCAGCTGCGGCTTCCCTCCCGGCGGGGCCTCGCCGGGACGGCCCTTTTGGCGCTGGGGGGCTGGGCGGTGGGCATGGCCACTGGCAGCGTGCTGAGCAACTTCCAGGGGGCGCGAGAGTACGGGGAACAGCTGGGGCAGCTTTTGGGAAAGCACGGGCCACTGTCCCTGGGCGCCGCCGTGCTGCTGGTGGGGGTGCTGCCGGCCGTCTGCGAGGAGGCCTGCTTCCGCGGGGTGGTGCTGACGGGGCTGGCCCGTTCGGGCTCCCGCACCCTGGCCGTGGTGGGAAGCGCGCTGGCCTTCGGCCTTTTCCACGTCAACCCCTGGCACGTCGCCGCGGCGACGGTGCTGGGGCTGGTGCTGGGCTACGCCGCCTTTGAGTCGAGAAGCCTGTTGCCCGGCGTGCTGCTGCATTTCGTCAACAACGCGCTGCAGATGGTCATGGTGCGCGTGCCAGCCGTGAAGGCCGTCTTTGAGTCCTGGACAGCCATTGGCGCAGGGCTTCTTCTGACGGCCCTGGCCCTGTGGGTGCTCCGGGGGAGCGGCGGGCGGCCGCCGGCGGCCTCCGGGCTTCGTCGTCCCGCCGGCAAGCCTCCCTCCGCAGGGCCGTTGGCCGAGGCCGTCCCGCCGGGCCGCTAGCTGCTAGGGGACGAGTTGTGCCGCGCAGTGGCCGGGCTGGCTAGGTCCATCGGTGATGAGTCCACCGCGCGGGATGCACTGGTCGGGCGGTAGCGCGCGTCCAAACTCGACATGCTCGACCAGCAGGTCGAAGGCGCGTTGGGCGTGGGGCTGGATGAATTCCAGCTGCTGGAAGGTGTCGCGGTAGGTTTCGATGTGGTTGCCGTTTTGGACCTCATACAGCCGGTAGGCCCGCCTCCGGCCGCGCCAGCCATCCTCGTCCTCGTCCTCGTGGCGCTTCTGGGCCGCCGCCACCTTCCGGGCGTAGGCGCGCGCGTGGTGGTCAATAGGCAACAGCCCGTCCATGGTTCCCGCCACCGTGATGAGGGGGCGGGTGATGCGGCCCGTGGTGGCGAAGGCCGCCACGTTCTCTCCGACGTCCGAGACGGAGAGCCGGGCCACGTAATTGTAGGTCCCGGTTCCGGAACCGTACGTGTCGTAGGTGGGGTCCAGGCGCTTCTGCCACTGGCATTGCGTCACTTCCCAGAACTGCGCCCAGTACAGTCCCCACAGCGACGTGGTTCCGACGAGGAGGTCCGGTGGATAGCCGGCGGCGCGGATATTCTTCGCGGCCGTGCTGGCGGCGCTGAAGCCCGATGCGACGTAGTCGGGGTAGTTGAGGATGGCGGCGGGAAGGTCGGTGAGGAGGTTTTGCGTCGAGGCGTCGACGAAGGTCCCCTCCCAGTCCACGCCTCCATCGAAGAGGTCAGGGGCGGTCTCCATGGCGCGCCGCACCTGGTAGCCGCCGTTGGAAGTCCCGACGGCGTAGGTGAAATTTGGGGCGCGGCCGTAGTGGGCTTTCACCGCCTCCCGTCCGAGTCGGGCCGCTTCGATGATGAATTCACGCCACCGCGTGAATGGCTGGCCTGGGTCCGTGTCGTAGAAGTGTACCCAGAGGGTGGAGAGCGGGTTGAGTCGGCATGCCAGCGGGTCGCTGGGCGTGGTGAAGTACAGGTTGAGGACGCCCTTGTTTTGCGAAGCGTAGGCGTACCCCTTCTGCAGGATGTAGTCGCTCCAGGCGAAGTCGCCGTTGAATTCGCTCCGGGTTCCAGAGGCCCCCGCGACCACCAGCCGGCCGTTCCAGTCGTCCGGGAGGCGGAGGAGGATTCGCGCCTGGCCCGTTGGGTCGCTCGCCATGCCCGCCTCCACTTGGACGCCTGGCACGGCCTTGGAGATGGGCGTCCGGTTGGGCGGGTTGGGCGAGATGACCGAGCGGTCGGTCTGCGGGGTGAACGCGAAGGGCGGCAGGCCGGGCAACGCGTTGTTGGCCGGCGTGGTGGGGCCGGTTGGAGGAGGGGAGACGTTGTTGGTGGTCAGGTCTGGACTCTCGAAGCAGGTGGCGTCGGCCAGCCGGTCGCCAAGTCGCGCCAGGACGCTGTTGCAGCGCGTGCCAGCCTGCGCAGCTCCGGCGAGGATGAGCAACGGCAGCACGGCTTCCGCCCAACGGGTGCATTGCATGATGGGACCCTCCCTTGCGCTGGCCGTTGGCAACGCGGCGGCAGCGGAAAATGGCGCAGGGGTGGTGCCTCCACAAGCCACACTGGGTGCACCCCGGGCACCAACCGTGTGGCGAAATGGCGAAATGCGCCGCGCACCGCGTCCAACGCAGGGCTTGGCCGTCGCCAGCTTCCGCAGCTGTCAGCGCTCCACAGTCGTCTCGGGCATTGTCCAAAAGCCCAGCGCCGCGCGCTCGCTGGGGAAACGTAGCGCTGTGGACGCCGGGCGCGGGCCTGGCATTGGCCGCTCGCGGTCGGCTGGAGTGAGGAAGCCAGGTTGGGCGACTCGCCCCACCCTGACCGGCGTGGCAAGGTGGTGTGTACTTTGAGAACGCGCGTGGCGGGGCAAATGGTGTGGGCGCGGGCTCGCTCAGCGTGGCGTGGCCCCGGCGCGAGAGAATTGCTGGGAGGCCTCGTCCTGCTGGCCAGCGTGGCCTGTGGCACCCCTTCGACGCCGCCCCCGCCCGCTCTCGCCAACAACAGGGGCGTCCTCAGCGGCACGGTGGTGTACCGGGAGAAGCTGGCCCTGCCACCGGGCGCCCAGGTGTCGGTACGGCTGTGGGACGCCATGCTGCCGCCGGACGTGGCGACGGTGGGCCACGCCAAATTCCCGGCCACCACCCAGGTGCCGGTACCCTTCGAATTGTTCTTCGACCCGGGCGCCATCCAGCAAAGCCACACCTACGGCGTCCGCGCGAGTATTTCTGTGGACGGCGTGGTGTGGTTCCAGAGCGAGCAGCCGGTGCCCGTCCTTACCCAAGGGGCGCCGTCGGTGGGGGTGGAACTGCTGGTGAAGCGCGTCGCCCCGCCGCCCTAGATGACGCTGGGCGGTTCATAAAGGCCCGAGGCGGTGGGAGACCAGCGCATAGCGGTGGCCGCGCGCGGGCACGCCTGAAACAGGGCCGAGGCCTGGATGTCCGCCGGCACGTCGCGGCGATTCAGGCGGACGAAGCCGAAGCGCGGGAAATAGTCCGAGGCGCTGGTGGTGAGGAGAAACACCTCGCGCAGGCCCAGGCCCACCGCCTCCTCGAGGAGTTGCCAGGTAAGACGGCTGCCAATGCCCGCGCCACTTTTGTCCGCGTCCACCGCCAGCGAGCGGAGGAGGCCCAGGCGCCCGTGCACTTCCAGGCCCCCGGTGCCGACGGCTTTGCCGTCCGCTTCCGCCACCCAGAAGTTCTCCAGATGCTCGACGAGGCCGTCGAGGGGAAGCTCGCGCGCGCGGAGGAGGGTCTCCACCGCCGGTACGTCCTCCGTCCGGGCCCTGCGCAGGGTGACGTCCAACTGTCCTCCTTCGGGCGACTCCCCCCGGCACCGCCAGTTTGCGTCTTTCCAGGCGCCGCGACGGCGGGCGCCACCACGGTGCTTCCAACGTCTAACCGTGGACCGCTTCGCTTCTCCAGCAGCAAGCTGGTGAAGAACGGAAGACGGCCCCATGCAGCCCTACTCTAGCGGAGAATTTCCCCGCCGCTGCGCTACCGACTTCGGCTGGGGCCATTCAACGTCGCACCGGTACCCTGGGCGGTGTCCCTTCCCCCCAGCGGCCCCTTGGGGTGTGGTCCATGGCCTTACACAACTGACCGAGCTCCCGAGGCTTTCATCTGGGGCTCGGCTGACCCAGTCGCGTCATGTTGGGAACGGGCGGCAGGCCATGGGGCGTGGGGAGGAGTCCCAGAACAGCGGAGCGCGCCGGCCATTTGTCACTTCGACGTTTCCAGAAATGGCGTTGTTCGTGACGCTTCGAGCTTTGTAGAAGGGTTGGGTGAAGACTCGAGAGGTCCCTGCTGCGCTGGGCTCGCTCGCCCCGCGTCCACCTCCTTCGCCAACCCGGCCGTGACGCTGGCGCGGGCCTGCACGGACACCTTTTCTGGCATCCACCCGGTGGACGTCCCGGGCTTTGTCCTGGCCCAGGCCCTGGGGGCGGCGGCCGCCACCGGCCTGTTTCGCTGGCTGCAGCCCCGCGCGCTGCAGGCGGCGGCCCCGGACGTCCGCCTCCCCCCCAAGTCCTGGGACGAGTTCCGCGACGTCCGCTTCGACTTCGTCATCACCGTCTGCGACAGCGCCCGGGAGTCCTGTCCGGTGTGGCCGGGCCAGCCCATTGTGGCCCTCTGGGGGGTGGACGACCCGGCCGCCTTCGTCGGGACGCCGGAGGCCAAAGAAACCTTCTTCTATGAAGTGGCCTACACGCTGTACCGCCGGCTGCAGATGTTCACCTCGCTGCCACTGGAGAAGCTGGACCGGCTGCGCGTGGAACAGCTGACGCGGGACATTGGGCGGGACAAGGCGCCCGAATCCAAGTCCGGCGCGTAGCGCCCGCTGCGCGGCCGTCCTAGGCCGGGCCCGGGCGCTCCCGGGCCAACTGCGCGTCCAGGTCGGCCTTGGCGGCAATAATTCGGGCGCGCACCTCCTCGCGGAAGGCGGCCACGTCCGTGCCGAAGGCCGCCGGGTCCACCGGCTCCAGCACCCGGGCGCGGCAGTTGGCCCGCTGCCGCAGCACCAGTCCGTGCTTGGGCAGCACGTCGGCCGTCCCGGCCAGGGCAATGGGGTAGAGGAGGCACTGCTTAGCCATGGCGAGGCGGAAGGCCCCATCCTTGAAGGCCTTCACCTGGCCGTCCGGGCTGCGGGTGCCTTCGGGGAAGAGGAGGACGGGGACGCCCCTGTCCAGCCACGCTTCGCTGTCCGCCATCATCTTCGCGATGCTGTCCGGGTCTCCCCGCACCAACCGGACGTAGCGGTTGAGACGCATGTTCCAGCCGATGAAGGGCAGCCGGAAGTTGCTGGCCTTGCTGACCCACTTGTACGGCCGGTACAGCCCGAAGAGGACGAGGATGTCCGCCAGGCTGGCGTGGTTACTGGCCAGCACCGCCGCCCCGTGCCAGGGCAGCCGCTGCCGCCCTTCCACCCGCAGCCGCCAGACGGGGTTGACGTAGAAGTACACCTGCGCCCAGAAGCAAGAGTACAGGTGCAGCAGGCGGCCGTTGCGGTCGAAGGGCGAGGTGAGGAGCCACACCAGAAGCGCGCCCGCAAACAGCGGCACGCAGCTGAGCGCGAAGAAGGCCCAGAAGAGGCCGGAGAGGAAGGCCTTCATGCGCTGACTGCCCTCGGACGTGCGTCCGTGGCAGCCCCACGCTGCCGAAGGACGGGGCGGGCGGGCGAAGGACCGGGAAGTCGCGCTGCCTGCGGCCGGGAAGCAGCGTCAGTACCTGTGCCGAGGACCCCAGGCGTAGGGGCGCGTCCACGCAGGCCGCGGAACGCGGGCCCGCCGGGACGCCCCGGCGAAGGAGGGCCCGGCCGGTGCGCCATGCGGCACGGCGTGCGCGACATGCCTGCCCTGCATACCATTCCTGTCCCGGAGTGGAGACGCGCCCTTTCGGGGGGGGGGCGGACATTTGGGAGAGCTGGTGGGGCTACCTAAGAAGGGCTTGCAGCGGGCCTCCGCCTGGCGTCACCATGCGCGCACCCATGACATTCCTCGTCCTTGGCTATGACGGTGTGGACCCGGAGGCGCCTGCGCGCCGCGCCGCTGCCCGCCCGGCCCACCTGGCCACCGCCCAGCGCCTCCGGGCCGCGGGCCACTTCCTCGACGGAGGCGCCATCCTCGACGACATGGGGAAGATGGTCGGCTCCATGCTGCTGATGGAGTTTCCCAGCCGGGCGGAGCTCGACGCCTGGATTTCCGCCGACGCGTACACCACGGGCGGCGTCTGGAAGGACGTCACCGTGCGTCCCTTCCGCCGCGTCAACTTCGACTGACGAAGGCGCCCGGGCGCCGGGGGCTACTGGGCGGCGAAGCTGGTGAGGGGCTGTAGGCCGTTGAGGGGCCCGCTGTGGGCGAAGGCCAGCACCCGCACTTCCTGGGCGCGCGGCTGCAGCCGCGCCGCGAGCGCCCGGAGGGAAGCCGCGTTCTGGCCCGGGCCCTGAGAGAAGAGACGCACCGCGGGCATCAGCGTCCCGTCCTTGCTGCCGGCCGCGCTGTCCCCGAAGAAGAGGACGCCGCCCGCGAGGTACACCGCCGAGCCGGGGGTGTGCCCCGGCGTGGCAAAGGCCTCCACCCGCAGAAGGCCGACGCCCGTCACTTCGCCGTCGCGGAGGGGGTGCGTCACCCGCACCTTGTCAGCGATGAGGGGCAACTCCTCCTCCAGCGCGTACACCTGCGCGTCCGGAAACAGGCCGCAGCCGGCGAGGTGGTCCTTGTGCCCGTGGGTGAGGAAGATGGCCATCACCGAGGAGGGGGACAGGCCGCGGCGCTGGAGGGCGGCCAACAGGGCCTGGCCCTGCTTGTCATTGCCGCAGTCGATGAGAGCCACCTTGCCCGGCGCCGCCTCGAGGAGAAAGGCACTGACGAAGCCGTCCTTCACCGTCTCCACGCCCGGGGTCAGCACCTGCCCGTCGACGATGGGGCGGTTTCTGCCAAAGGCCACGTAGAAGACGGCGCCCACGGCCAGCGCCAGCACCAGGACGACGACAGCCAGCCACTTGAGCGCGCGCTTCATGCCGGTGACCTCCTCCTCGGGCGTGCCCACGGTGCTCGCGCCCATCCATCCGTCGTCGCTAGCCCGAGCGCGTGGCCGCTCTGTCCTCTTCGAAGAAGTAGCTCAGCTGTTCCTCCCTTCGAAGGGCGTTTTTTCCTGTTAGCGCAGCGCGTCAGAAGGCGCGAGAATGGATTGATGGACTCGCACATCACCCCTGCGCCCGGGGACACGCCGCGTCCAGTGGTTGCCTTGGTCGCGCATGACGGTCGGAAGCAGGAAATGGCGGAATGGGCCGCCTACAACCGCGGGACCCTCGAACGCTGCACCCTCTTCGCTACCCGCACCACCGGGCGCACGCTTGTCACCACCCTCGGGGTGCCGGTGCGCTCGCTGCTGTCCGGGCCACTGGGGGGTGACGCGTAGCTGGGTTCGCTCATCGCCGAGGGCCGCATCGACGTCGTCTTCTTCTTCTGGGACCCGCTCACCCCGCAGCCGCATGACGTGGACGTCAAGGCGTTGCTACGGCTGGCGGTGCTGCATGACGTGCCCATCGCCTGCAACCGCAGCTCGGCGGACTACCTCATCTCCTCGCCCCTCTTCGGCAAGCCCGAGGCGTACCGCAAAGGAAAGAAGCGGGGCGCGGCTTCCCCACTGACGCGCGGAAGCCGAAGTTTTCAGGGGGGCGGCCACCGGCTGTCCAGTGAGGGCGGACGCCAAGACGCGCCGGCGTCAGCGGAGGACACGTCCGCCCAGACCCTGGGAGGGTGACGGCGACCTCGCTGTGCGCCACAGCTGTCCCGGCGTCCCGTCCGGGGAATTGGAGTGAGAGCGCCACGCACCCGGGCCCACGTAGCGGCGCGGCAGCAGGACCGACAAACTGTGGTCCAAATGCGCTTCATCCGCCGGTGGGCCGAGCGAGCCCAAGAACTCCTCGCTGCGGAGACTGACCAGGCGCTGTTGCGCGCGCGCAAGTCAGGCGAGCGGATTGTCGCCATGCTTCGTCTGGGGCTGGTGGTGACCTTCGTCTTGGTCACCGCCTTCAACCCCAAGGAGGCAACGCGCACGGCGGTTCTGACTGAGGTCGGGGTGAGCGCGATTGCGCTGGCCTACGCCGGGCTTCTTTTCTGGTGGGCGTCGAGGAGCACCAACCCCTGGCTTCCCTGGGTGAGCTCCGCGCTGGACGTCACCGTCACCAGCGCCGGCCTGGCCGTGTTTCTCGTCGCCGGCAATCCGCTCGGCGCCCTGAACAACCGCGTGCTGTTCGAGGCGTACTTCTTCGCCATCGCCAACTCGGCGCTCCGTTACGACTGGCGGCTGTGCGCTTTCACCACCGTTTTCGCCGGGGCGCAGGTGCTCGGGCTGACCGGCTATGCGGCCATGCATTGGGACTTGTCCAAGCTGCGCGGTCCGCCGGAGGACTTCGTGGCCATCCGCCATACGCTGAGGCTTGTCCTGCTCGCCGCAGCCGGCGCCAGTGCCATCTCCGTCGCCCGCTGGGCGCGCCACCTGCGGCTGATGGTGGGCACCGACGAGTTGACCGGCCTGTCCCAGCGGCGCCCCTTCCTCGAGCGCGTCGAGGAGCAGCTGACCGGAAAGGCCCAGGACCGGCGCATCCTCAGCCTGGCCGTGCTCGACGTCGATGAATTCAAGAAGTTCAACGACGCCTTCGGCCACCTGGCCGGCGACCGCGCCCTGCAGCTACTGGCGGAACGCCTGCGGTCGGCCGTGCGCGCGACGGACCTGGTGGCGCGGTTTGGTGGCGAGGAATTCGTTGTCGCCTTCCCGGGCATGGACGTCGCCCAGGCGGAGGCCCGGGTCGAGCACCTGCGCATCAAGCTGGCCCAGGTGCCCATCCCCGTCGACGGCGCCTCGCAGTGGCTGACGGTCAGTGCGGGCGTCGGCAGCTGGCCGGTGGACGGTGAAACCTTCACGGAGGTGCTGGCCCAGGCCGACGCGCGCCTCTACGAAGCCAAGCGCCGGGGCAGAAACTGTGTCGTCGGCCCGAAGCCCGGGAGCCTGGACGTCCTGGAGGGCGGACGCAAAGGCTGAGTCGGCCCCCACCCGAGGGAGGGACTGAGTCACCCCCCACCCGAGGCCTTCAACACCCTGCTACACCTTGCCATCAGCACCCACCCTGTGGTGTGTTGTCGGGAGTACTCTTTCCCGGAGGGGTCTCATGCGCCGCTTTCTTTCGAGTGTCACGTTTCACCCTGCATTCGCTCTTGCACTCCTGGTCCTCATGGGGCCGCTCGACGGCTGCCCGCTGGGGTAATTTCGCAGTCTCAGCTGAAATCTCGAGTTGACCTCGCTGGGGGGGGCCTGTACCCCTGGTGCGCCTGGGACCCGCCCCGAGCGAGGTAGCCTCGAGCTCCGCCTGTCCCTGTGTCGTGGCGCACCCCGGCGGGGAGTGCGTGCGGTCTTTCCTGTCTTGCCGGTTCCCGAGGGCCTTTGGGCGGTGCTTCGCGCGTCGGCCCGCCCTCGGTCGTCACCCGGCCGCCCTGTCAGGGGCCGCAGGTGGGGGCTTCGTCCGTCGGGTACAGCGTGGCGATGCCGTAGCTGCCGTTCCGCGTCCCGCACCAGATGCGGTAGCTGACGCCGCCCAAGTCCGGCGCCGCGTAGACGCCCCCGTCCTTGCTGCCGCCCGTGCGGTTGCAGCAGCGGGCGAAGGCCCGGGTGCCGATGGCCAGCACCTGCACGGCGTCATGTTCCTCGGTGAAGCCGCCGACGCGCTTCACCGCGCAGGACCAGGGCGAGACGGCCGCGAAGTGGAAGGTGTACTGGCCGCCCTGCAGCACGGGCTGCCCCTTCACCGGCCCGCCGAAGCACAGCTTCCCCTCGGATTCGAGCTGCGCGTAGCGGGGCAGGTAGTGCAGGCCGCCGATGGCGGCCTTCGACCAGTCGTCTCCGCAGAAGACGTGGGTGAAGGCATTGCGTGGCCCGGTGCCCACCCACAGCGAGGCCAGCCACTCCACGTTGGCCGCCCGGTCCCCGGGACGGCCGGCCGCGGACAGTGCCCGCTGCAGCCGCGCATCGTCCACGTGCGCGGACATGAAGCGGCGGACGTCCTCCAGGCTGGCCGCGGCGTCCGGCCGTGCCGGGCATACCGCCAGCACCTCCCTGTCCAGCGCCGTCAGCGCGACGGGCCCGGAGAAAAGCGGCGGGTGCGTGCACTCACTCAGGCACTGCCCCGCCTTGCCGGAAGCACCGCCTGCGTGCGTCTCCGCCGGCGCGGCACTCCCCTCGCACGGCACCCAGCCCGGCGCGCCGCCGGACGGAGAGGCCAGCTTGCACCAGGTGCCACCGGGGCCTCCGTGCTTCAACAGCGTGTACGCCGTCCCGGCCTGCACCTGGAAGCTGACGTGGTGGCTGCCGGGCTGGTCGACGGCAGCGGTGGACGTCGGGGCGACGAAGGAGGGCGTCTCCGCACGCGCGCCGACGCCGAGGAGACACACCGCCAGGAGGCCGAGAAGTCTCGTCGTCATGCGCCTTCCGAGGCTGCCCCGGGCCCCGGGGGAGTGTCCACGCGGGGCTTTGGGGCTTCTGCCAACGGGGCTTGACGTCTGCTGTACGGGTGTTCAGAAATGCGGGTCCCGCAGTAAACCGTCAGCGATGTCTGCGGTCCAAACCATCAGCTAGTTCTCCGTCCGCACACCCATGCCCGCCCCGCAGATGCCGCTTCCCTTCTCCCCCGGCACGGACGGAGGCGCCGACGGACTGTCGCCCTTCCACCCGCTGGTGCAGCGCTGGTTTTCAAGCCGCCTGGGCAGCCCGTCCGCGCCCCAGCTGCAGGGCTGGCCGCCCATTCTGGAAGGCCGCGACGTACTGCTGGCGGCCTCCACCGGCTCGGGCAAGACGCTGGCCGCCTTCCTCGTCGCCCTGGACCGGCTGTTCCGCCGGGCGCTGGACGGAAGCTTGGGCGAGCACACCCACGTCCTTTACGTCTCGCCGCTGAAGGCCCTCGGCAATGACGTCCAGAAAAACCTGCTGCAGCCGCTGGAGGAGTTGTACGCCCTGGCCGCGGCCGAGGGCCTGTACCCGGAACCCATCCGCGTCCAGGTGCGGACGGGGGACACGCCGGCGGCCGAGCGGGCGCAGATGCTGCGCCACCCGCCGCACATTCTCATCACCACCCCGGAGTCGTTGTACCTCGTCCTCACCGCGCCCCGCGCCCGGGCGACGCTGGCCCGCGTGGACACCGTCATCGTGGATGAGATTCACGCCCTGGCCCGGGACAAGCGCGGCAGCCACTTCTCCCTCTCGCTCGAGCGGCTGAAGCACCTCACCGGCGCGCGCCCGCAGCTGATTGGGCTGTCTGCCACCGTGCGGCCGCTGCCGGACTTCGCCGCCTTCCTCACCGGGGGCCAGGCGGAGGAGTGCGCGGTGGTGGAGGTGGGCCACCTGCGCAAGTGGGAGCTCTCCATCGAGACGCCCGAGGACGAGCTGTCCGCGGTGGCCACCCACGAGATGTGGGGGCAGGTCTACGACCGGCTGGTGCAGCTTGTTTCGGAACATCGCACCACCCTCATCTTCACCAACACCCGGAAGCTGGCCGAGCGCGTGGCGCACGACTTGGGACTGCGCATTGGCCCGGGCCTCGTCTCGGCCCACCACGGCAGCATGGCGCGGGAATTGCGGCTGGCCGCAGAACAGAAACTGAAGGCCGGACAGCTGCGCGCCATGGTGGCCACCGCGTCGCTGGAGCTGGGCATCGACATTGGCAGTGTGGACGTCGTCGTCCAGCTGGCGAGCCCGCGGGGCCTCGGCACCTTCCTGCAGCGGGTGGGCCGCGCCGGCCACCACCTGGCCGGCGTCAGCAAGGGCCTTTTGGTGGCCCTCACCCGGGATGAGTTGGTGGAGTCCGCGGCGCTGGTGCGCGCCGTCCAGGAGGGGAAGCTGGACGCGGTGGCCATTCCGCAGGCGCCCCTGGACGTGCTGGCCCAGCAGCTGGTGGCCGCCTGCAGCGTGGAGGCGTGGGACGAGCGGGCGCTCTACGCCCTGGTGCGCCGCGCGTGGCCCTACCGCAACCTGAGCTGGGACGCGTACCAAGACGTGGTGCGGATGCTGGCCGAGGGCGTCGCCGTCCGCGGGCCGGCCCGGGCGCTGCTGCACCGGGACCGCGTGCACCACCAGCTGAAGGCGCGCCGCGGGGCACGCCTGACCGCCATCTTCAACGCCGGCGCCATTCCCGACACCTTCACCTACTCGGTGGTGGCCGAGCCCGAGGGGCGCCAGGTGGGCACCCTGGATGAGGACTACGCCGTCGAGTCCATGGCCGGAGACATATTTCTTCTGGGCAGCACCTCCTGGAGAATTCAAAGCATCCGCGGCGGCACGGTGCGGGTGGAGGACGCGCACGGGGCGCCCCCGTCCGTGCCCTTCTGGCGCGGCGAGGCGCCGGGCCGCACGGACGAATTGTCGGCGGAAGTCGGCCGGCTGCGGCAGGAGGCCGGCGCGGCGGCGGACGTGGACTCCCTGCGGGCGGCCTGTGCCCTCGGCGAGTCGGGGGTGGACGCCCTTGTGCGCTACCTCCGCGTCTCCCAGAACATTCTGGGGGCGCTTCCCACCACGGACACCCTGGTTGCGGAGCGCTTCTTCGACGAAGCGGGCGGCATGCAGCTGTGCCTGCACGCGCCCTTCGGAAGCCGCATCAACCGGGCCTGGGGCATGGCGCTGCGCAAGCGCTTCTGCCGCACCTTCGACTTCGAGTTGCAGGCCGCCGCCACCGACGACGGCATTCTTCTGTCCTTAGGCGAGCAGCACAGCTTCCCGCTGGCCGAGATTTTCGAGTTTCTCCACCCGGACACGGTGGAACCGGTGCTGGTGCAAGCGGTGCTGCAGAGTCCGCTGTTCGGCACGCGCTTCCGCTGGAATGCCACCCGGGCGCTGGCCCTACAGCGCTTCCAGAATGGCAAGCGCGTGCCGCCGCAAATCCAGCGTGCGCGCAGCGATGACTTGCTGGCCGCCGTCTTCCCCGCCCAGGTGGGCTGTCAGGACAACCACGGCGGCATGGACGTGAAATTGCCGGACCACCCCCTCGTCCGCCAGACAGTGGACGACTGCCTGCGGGAGGCCATGGACGTGGACGGGCTGAAGGCCGTCCTGCGGCGGCTGCGCGCCGGCACCCTAGCTACCCTTGCCGTGGACTTGCCGGAACCCTCCCCGCTGGCGCACGCCCTCCTCAACAGTCAGCCCTACACCTTCCTCGACGATGCGCCGCTGGAGGAGCGCCGGGCCCGCGCGGTGCAGGTGCGGCGCACCTTGCCCGCAGAAGACGCGCAGGCCATGGGGGCGCTGGACGCCGAAGCCATCCACCAAGTCGTCTCCGATGCACGGCCGCCGGTGCGCGACGCGGACGAACTCCATGAAGTGCTGCTGCAAGGCGTGCTGGTGCCGGAGGAGGGGCTGGACACGGCCTTCCTGCAAGCGCTTTTCGCCACCGGGCGCGCCGCCCGGCTGTCCACGGCCGAGCGCCACTTCGTCGTCGCCGCCGAAAAGGTGGCGCATGCCCGGGCGCTGTTCCCGGACGGTACCCTGACGCCGCCGCTTCAGCCCCTGCCCGGCGACGGCCCGGTGGACGCCGAGGCGGCGGTGCTGGCGTGCGTGCGCGGCCGCATGGAGGTGGCCGGGCCGGTGACGGCCACCGGCCTGGGCCTCGCCCTGGCCCTTCGGCCGGAGGACGTCACGGCGGCGCTGCACGCGCTCGAGTCCGAAGGGACGGTGCTGCGGGGCCGCTTTCGCCCGGGCGCCCCGGCGGACGCGGAGGTGGAGTGGTGTGACCGGCGCCTGCTGCAGCGCATTCACCGCCTGACGGTGGGCCGGCTGCGGCGGGAGATTGAGCCGCTGTCTTCCGCCGACTTCATGCGCTTCCTCTTCCGCTGGCACCGGCTTCTCCCCGGGGAGGGGCTGCGGGGCCCGGGCGGCCTCCTCAAGGCCGTCGCCCTGTTGGAAGGCGTGGAGGCCCCGGCCGCCGCCTGGGAACAGGCGCTGCTGCCCGCGCGGGTGCAGGGGGACGTGGCTTCCCTGTTGGAACAGGCCTGCTGGCGAGGGGAAGTGGCCTGGGGCCGCCTCACCCTGCGCGAGGCCAAGCCGGTGGGCCCTCGGCGCGGGGCGGAAGTCGAGGCGCCGGCGCGCAAGGCCCCGTCCCTGTCCCGGGTGGCGACGCTGTCCTTCTTCCGCCGCGCACGCATGGACGCGCTTCTGGCGGCGGCCCGGCCGGACATGTCCTCCGACGGCGAGGCGTGGCTGCCGGAGGACCTGGAGGGCGCCACGCTGGATGTGGGCCGTGCCCTCATCCGGCGCGGCGCGTGCTTCTTCCAGGACTTGCTCACCACCACCCGCCGGGCGCCGGAGGAAGTGGAGGACGCGCTGTGGGAACTCTTGGCCCGCGGCGTGGTGAGTGCGGACGCCGTGGAAAACCTGCGGGTGCTGCAAAGCCCCAAGCGGCGCCGGCAGCAGAAGGCGGAGCGTCGCGGTGGGCCGGGGCGGTGGACGCTGCTGCTTCCCACCGGCGTCCCGCCGGCCGAGGAGAGGCACCGCGCGCTGGCGGAACTCTTCCTGCAGCGCTGGGGCATTGTCTTCCGGGACTTGGTGGTGCGCGAGCCGCTGGCCCCGCCCTGGCGCGTGCTGCTGGGCCTCTACCGGCGCATGGAGGCGCGCGGGGAAGTGCGCGGCGGCCGCTTCGTCGCCGGGGTGGGCGGCGAGCAGTTTGCGCTGCCGGAAGCGGTGGACGCCGCGCGTGCGGTGCGCCGCGTCTCCCCGGGCGCCGAACGGGTGGAACTCTCCGCGGCGGACCCGCTCAACCTCACCGGTATTGTCACGCCGGGCCCGCGCGTGCCGGCCGTGTTCGGGGAACGTGTGGTGTACGTCGACGGCGTCCCGGTGGACGTGTCGGCGGAGGTGGGCCCGTCGTCTCCAATGGCGGTCGACGTGCGCATGGCCTGAAGGGTGTGGCCTTTGTCCTTGGGGCTATTCTTTGGGCGGGGCCTTCGCCGCTTCCAAACCATGCACCCACTCTCCCGTCTTGTTTTCGGCCTCGCGCTGGCCGCTAGCACCGAGGCCGTCGCCGCCAACCACCTCACCTATTACGGTGGTCCCGTCGTCAGTAATCCCAGTGTCGTTGCCGTCTCCTGGGGACCCAACGTGGACGTCAACGTCGCCAACGGCATGGCGGGCTTTTACAACTCCATTCTCCAAAGCCCTTACCTGGACTGGGTGAGCGAGTACTCGACGGCGGGCTTGACGGGCTTCTCCACTCCGGACGCCGGGCCTAACCAGCGCATTGGCCGGGGAAGCTTCTTCGGCGCCGGCAGCTACACCATCACGCCCAGCCTCAGCGGGACGTCGCTGTCCAACACACAAGTCCTCACGGAATTGCGGGCGCAAATTGCCGCGGGCAACCTGCCGCCACCTCACTTCGACGCGCAGGGCCACGCCAACACCCTCTACATGGTGAATTTCCCGCCGGGGGTTACCATCACCTCCTACGGCGGAGCCATCAGCTGCACGCTGGTGCCCGGGCCGTCCAGCTTCTGCGGGACGACGGACACCCTCACCATTGGTGGCGCCCTCAGCGTGGGCGTCGGCCTCATTCCGGACCAGAGTCCGGACGGCGGCTGCTTCGGGCTTTGTGGGACGGACCCCGACTATTTCAACGACGCCACCGAGGTGCACGCCCACGTGCTTCTCAACCTCGTCACCAACGTTGGGGAGGGCCTCTGGTCCCAGGGCAGCCCAACTCTCGTGCAGCCGCCGCTCGCCTGGTACAGCGCGGGGACGCCGGCGCACCAAGTCGCGGACCTCTGTAACCTGAAGCCCGCCCTCGTCGGCGGCTACACCGTGGAAATGGGCTGGTCCAACCTGCAGGGGGCGTGCGTGGCGGCCCCCGCCGCCCCCCTGCCGGTGTGCACGGCGGGCGTCACGTACTGCCGGCAGTGCGACGCCACCGACGTCGGCCAGGACGGCGGTTGCACCGGCGCCGCGGCCTTCTGCGAGACGGACAGTACCAACGCCTCCTTCGGCCAGTGCGTGGCGTGTAGCGCCGGGCAGGGCTGCTCGGGCACGACACCCGTCTGCACCGTCGGCGGAACGGGGAATGACATGTGCCGCGCCTGCGCCGGGGACGCCGAGTGCACCACCAACGCTGCGGGCGCGTATTGCCAGACCTCCGGAGCCTGTGGCCCCAAGCCTGCGGCCACCTCCAAGGCCTCGGGCGGATGCTCCAGCACGGGTAGTCCAACCCTCGCCCTGGCCGCGCTGCTGGCCCTCGCGGGCCTTCTGCTGCGGCGCCCGCGTGCCCGCGTGCGGTGTACCCAGCCCAGGGGAGGCAAGCCGGGCGCGCTCACCCGGCCGTCCTCCTCGCTAGCTCCGCGGTCCTAGGGGCTCCTCTTGGGAAACAAAACCGCCCGGGCGCGTGTTGTGGCGCTAGGTACCCTGGAGCTTGGGGCGGCAAGGGCCCGAAGGAGGACGTTGCACGTGGCCGTGTCTCGCCTGCTGTGGGCCGTGGGGCTTCTCCTTCCGGGCCTCGCGTGGGCCCAGGCGCCCGCGGCCCCGCCGCCCGTCACGGGCGCGTCCTACTGCCCCGGCGAATACGCGGATGACTTCTCGGCCCTGCTGCCCAGGGCCCGGGAACTGGAACAGCAGGTGGGCGCCTACACCTTCTGCATCCGCACCAGCGCTACCTACGAATGCCCGTCCTACGGCCCGGACGGCAACCTGCGGCGGAAGAAGGTGCGCGTCTCGGCGCATGGCACGGGCTTCGCCTACCGGCAGCAGGGCGGGGAGACGCTGCTCCTCACCAATGAACATGTCGCCGAGTGGCCCGCGGTGACGGACGAGGAGCACCCGGTGGATGACGTCCCGCCGGGGTGCAAGCGCGTCGCGGACGCACTCAAGATTGTCGCCAACACCAACGACTCCTATGAAGGCGATGACTTGCCACTCAGTCGCGTGGTGGTGGACTCCCAGCTGGACATTGCCGTCCTCAAGGCGAAGACGCTGCTGCCCATCCTCCCCTGGAAAGTCGGGCGTAGTGCCGGCCTCAAGGAGAGAAACGTCGTCGACGTGCGTGGCTTCCCGCTTGGCGTCTTCAAGGCCACCAACGTCGGCAAAGTCACCTCCGCCTACGGCCACGACAGCTACAAGGACTGGGACCACGACGACTTCATCGTCGACGCGCTGTTGTCCCCGGGGAATTCGGGCAGCCCGGTGTTCGCCATTTCCTGCAAGACGGGCGAGTTTGAATTGGTCGGCGTCTACCACGCCGGCTACACCCGCGGCAGCGCCCTCAACGTCGTCATCGGCATCGACCAGGTGCGGGACCTCATGACGACGCTGAAGCGCACGGCGCGGCCCCGCGCTGACTCCAGCCTGCCCCTGGACGCTGCGGCGCGCGCCCGTCTGGTGTCGGCTACCCGGCCCGCGCTGGAGCCGTTTTTCCCGCTCGGGGCCTTTACCGCCGCGGTGCGTGCCCGCGAGGACGGCGCCCTCGTCTATGAAGTGCTTGCCCGGGACTTCCCCCTTCACGTCTACCCGGCGGTGGTGCTGGAGGACTTTCCCGCGGCGGACGCGGACACCTTTGGCCTTCTGGGCCGCGTCTGGTTCGGGAACCGGCAGGGCCTGAAGGCCTACGCGCGCTCGGACCTGGACGCGGACACGCAAGGGGTTCTGGCCAAGCTGCTCGAGGGACTGCGGCGCGACAGCGTCGCCACGGTGGCCGTCCGGGCGTTGGACCGCGACGCGGCAAGCAGCCGGGAGAAGCACGAAGGGACGGAGCGCCTGGAGAAAATGCTGCAGCGGCTGAGTGCGAGCTACGCCGACGTCGCGCAGAGTGCTGTGGAGATGGCCGAGCACCTGGGCCCGCAGCGGGGCGAGCACGGGGTGGACCTCACGGCGGCCCTGGTGCCCGTGGCGCCTCTTGGCGGAACGCCCGTGGCCGCCAGCCCGCCGTCACCCGCGCTGGGGGCCACCAGCACCCAGCGTGTGGTGGCCCCCGAACTGCCCCCTCCTCCCGCGGGCAAGTAGTCCCTCTTCACCAGCTGACGCGACGCGCCGAGGAAGCGCACACCGGGCCGCCCGTAGAATTGCAAATTCGCGAAGAAAGCTGCCCCGGGGCGGGCTGCCCGCGGGGCACCTCTCTCCGCTTGGGGAAAGCGGGGGCGGCGTGCGGGGCGCCCAAGGCAATACTGGTTCTGTGCGGCGTCGCGCGTCGTCCCGGAAACCGTCCGGGCCGCCTGGCTTGTCCGGCTGGGTGCGCGCGCTGTCGCACCACCGCTTTCTGCGCTCGTCCACCTTCCTGGCGTCGGGCGTGCTGTCCGGTTTCTTCTTCGCGGAGGAGGAGGTGCGCATGCCGCAGGAAGCCCGTCGCCCCCAGCCGTTCCGTCTCCACATTCCGGACGCTGCCCTTCAGGACTTGCGCGAGCGCCTGGCCCGCACCCGCTGGCCGGATGAACCGCCCCTTCCGCCGTGGTCCACCGGCACCAGCCTCACCTACCTGAAGGCCCTCTGTGCGTACTGGCAGTCAGGCTTTGACTGGCGCGCGCAGGAGGCGCGACTCAACGCCTTTCCGCAATACACGGCGGAGGTGGAGGGCATTCACGTCCATTTCCTGGAAGTGAAGGGGAAACGGCCGGACGCCCTGCCGCTGCTGTTGTGCCACGGCTGGCCGGGCAGCGTCCTGGAGTTTCTCCACCTCATCCCGCTGCTGCAGGACGACTTCACGCTTGTCGTTCCGTCCCTGCCCGGCTTCCCCCTGTCCTTCACGCCCGGGCAGCGGCGCCTCGGCATTCCGGACATGGCCGACGTCTTTGCCGAGCTCATGACGGACGTCCTTGGCTACGGCCGCTTCGGCGTCCAGGGCGGGGACTGGGGGGCCTCCATCGCGACGCGCCTCGGTTACGCCTACCCGGAGCGCGTCGTCGGCATCCACTTGAACCTCATGAGCCTTCACCGCAAGGCCCCAGCCGGGGAAGGCACGGCAGAGGACAAGGCCTACTTTGAGGCCCTGCAGCACTTCCAGGCCGAGGAGGGGGGCTACCAGCGGATTCAAGGCACCCGGCCACAGACGCTGGCCTCTGGCCTGGCCGACTCGCCGTCCGGGCTGGCGGCGTGGCTGGTGGAGAAGTTCCGGGCCTGGACGGACAACGACGGGGACCCGGCCCAGGCCATTCCGCGCGACGAGATGCTGGCGGACATCAGCCTCTACTGGTTCACCGGCGCCATCGGCGCCTCCTTCTGGCCTTACTACGCGCGCCTGCATGCGGACGCGCCCCTCATCCCAGACGCAGCCCGGGTGCAGGTACCTATGGGGTACCTCCGCTTCCCGAAGGACATCTACCGGCCGCCCAGGTCCGTGGCCGAGCGGGGCTACGCCAACATCCAGCGCTGGACGGTGGAGACGTCCGGCGGCCACTTCGCCGCTCTGGAACGTCCAAGCGTCCTGGCGCACGAGGTCCGGGCCTTCTTCGCGCCGCTCCGGTAGGGGCGTCTGAGCACTGCTGCCTCGCCGGGAGCGGCACGTTGGCCCGGCCGAGGCGTCGGGGCCTCCCCCGTTGGCCCGTGGCCAATACAAACAGTCGAGGTCTGCGGCGCCTCCGCGCTAGCGTCGGGCGCGTGCACACGCGGGGTAGCCCCCCGGGGCGACAGCGGCGGGGCAGGGGCGAGGGAGGCATGCGGGACGTCCGGAAGCGCCGAGGGCTGGTGGCCGCCATCTGCGGGGGCCTCACGAGCGTCCTCCTCCTCACGGCCGGGCTAGCCTGGGGCGAAGGGGCGGACGCCGGGACGCCAGCAAGGCCATCCTCGGCCACCGTCACGTACGAGGGTGAGCCTGTCATCACCTTCACCGGCCACGTGTTCGGCTACTCGCCGCAGCAGCGGGCGGCGGACATCAGCGAGCGCCTCGGGCGGATGCTGTCCTCCCCCCTCTTCCGCGTCCAGGACGTCCGTGTGGAGGACCACGAAAACGTCAGCATGCTGTACTGGAAGAGCGACTTTCTCTTCGCGCTGACTGACGACGACGCGGCCGCGGCGCATACCACCCGTGCCCAGCTGGCCGCGCGGACGGTGGAGGCCCTGGGCAATGCGGTGGACCGCGCCGCGGCGGCGCGGACGCCGAAAAGTCTCCTCGTCGACGCGGGCTTCGCGCTGGTCGCCACCGTGGTGCTGGTGCTGGCCATCCTCGCCGTCAATTGGGCCGTCCGTCGCGGGCGCGGGCGGCTGGAGGCGTGGTTCCGGCTGGCCGGCCGGAAGCTGCACAGCTTCAGCACGGTGGAGCGGCTGGCGGCCCTCGCCGTGACACTGCTGGGCGTCGTCCGCGTCGTCGTCATCCTGGTGCTTCTCTACGCGTACATCCCGACCGTCTTCCGGCTCTTCCCCTGGACGCGGGGCTGGGGCGCGACGCTGCTCAACTGGGCCATTGACCCGGTCATCGCCACCGGCCATGCGCTGGTCCGCTACCTCCCCAACGTCTTCATCATCGCCCTGGTGCTCTTGGCCTCCCGGGGCTTGGTGCGCCTCTTAAAGGCCGTCTTCGAGGAGATTGGAGCGGGGCGCATCTCCGTGTCCGGCTTCTACCCGGAGTGGGCGCAGCCCACCTTCCAGCTGGTGCGTGCCCTGGCGGTGGTGATGACGGGCGTCATCATTTTTCCCTACCTCCCCGGCGCGAGCTCCCCGGCCTTCCAGGGCGTCAGTATTTTCCTCGGCGCGTTGCTGACGTTCGGCAGCAGTTCGGCCATCTCCAACCTCTTCGCCGGCGTCATCCTCACCTACACCCGCGCCTTCCAGGTGGGTGACCGGGTGCGGGTGGGGGACAGCTACGGGGACGTCATCGAGAAGTCCCTCCTCGTCACCCGGGTGCGCACCATCAAGAACGAGGAGGTGGCCATCCCCAACGGCCTCGTCATGGGGACGCACATCATGAATTACACGGCCGCCGTGCGGGGCAAGGGCTTGCTTCTACACACCAGCGTCACCATCGGCTACGACGCCCCCTGGCGACAGGTGCATGGGCTGCTGTTGTCCGCGGC
>JADGRA010000019.1 GCA_017881265.1 Myxococcaceae bacterium
ACTTCGGGCTGGCCACCTTCTTCGAGACGACGCCGCACACCAAGCGCTTCGACGTCACCCAGACGCACGTCTCCATGGGGACGCTCAGCTACATGGCGCCCGAGCAGCGGGTGGACGCGAAGAATGCCGACCATCGCGCGGACATCTACTCTCTCGGCGTCCTCCTCTATGAGTTGCTGGTCGGGGAAGTTCCGCTCGGCAACTTCGACCCGCCGTCGCAGAAGCGCCCCGGCGTGGACAAGCGCATCGACGCCATTGTTTCCCGGTGCCTGAAGACCAACCCCGCCGACCGCTACCAGCGCGTCTCGGAGTTGATGGCGGACCTGGAACCCTTCGCCCCCGTCACCTTCAGCCAGCTGCCGCGCAAGGTGAGCCGCGTCGACCAGGTGAAGCTGCAAGTCCAGCGTGCAGCGCGCCGCACGTTGCGGGTGGCGGAGGCGGTGGCCCTTTTGGCGGCCGTCACCGTGCTGGGCCTGGCCTGGGCGCGCGTGCACTGGAAGCCGCCGCCCCCCATGCCGGCCGGCATGTCCCTCACCCAGCCGGACCTGCGCGTGGAGGCCACCTTCACCTCCCCGGGCCGCATTGCCGACACCTCCAACGCCCGCCGGGTGGTGGTGGGCGAGGGGCTGGACGCCATCGCCATCATCGCCTACGGCCGCCCGCTGACGCTGGACGGCCGGACGCTGCGCTTTCCGCCGCCGAAGGACGACGAGGCGGAGGTGGGCCGGGCGCAGCTGGACATTGTCGACAAGGACGGGATTGCCGCGCTGTTCACCGCCGAGGTGAGTGTCGCGCCCCGGCCCCTCAGCACCTGGCAGATGCTGCGGGACACCGTCCTGGGCCGAAACCGAAACCCCCAGGCCGCCCTCGTCCTTTTGGGCACGCCCGGCCGCTACGTGGCGGCCATTCTTTCCGGCGACGGCGAGCCGGTGACGTTTGAGTGGGCCCTGGGCGAGCGGCGCGGCACCATGCTGGGGCCGCCCAGCCCCCAGGACGGCAAGGCCAGCATGCGGCTATTGGTGGACCGCGCCGGCCAGCTGACGGCCTTCTTCGGCACGGACGGCGAACAGACGCCCATTGGCGCGCCGTTGTACCTGGGCACGGACTGGAAGAAGCACTTCGGCGCGCCTCCCGCCCCGCAGCTGGGCTGCATTGACGCCGCCTGCAGCTTCCGCCAGGTGGGTTACGAAATTGGCCGCGAGCCCCCGGACGTGCCGGAGCCGATGGTGCTGGAGTCCGGGCCCCCGCGCAGCACGCACGTCGCGGTGCGCACCACCGCCAAGAAGCCGAAGCCCGCTCCGAAGCCGTCCAAGCAAGCAAAGCGCTGAAGCCCGCTGCCCCTGAAGGCGCGGCCGCCGCCTGTACCCGGGGGACGTCCGCCGACGCCTGCGCCGCTAGCGCGTCGGGGCGCGCTCCGTGCAGGATGCGCCGCCCATGCCTCTGGCCCGCACCCTGCTGCCCGCCCTTCTGCTTCTGGGCGCCTGCGCCCACGCCCCCAAAAGTCCCACCCAGGCCCTGGACGACGCGGCGGCCGCCGCCCGTTCCCCGGACGCGAGTCCGCGCGTGCAGGCGCTGGCCGGCTTTCACGCCTACCTGGTGCAGGGCAACGCGGAGGCGGCCCTGAAGCTGTTTGCCGCGGCGCTGGCCAAGGACAAGGCGGAACCCTTCGCGCTGCAAGGCGCGGCGGTGCTGGCCGAGCGGGTGGCCCACCCGGAGGGCGTGCTGGAGGAGTCGCTGTTGCTGTGCCTCGCCACGCCGAACCACCCGCTGGCCCCCTTGGCGGCGCACACGGTGGCCTCCCTTGCGGGCCGCGCGCAGGGGCTGGACGCCCGCATCCTCGCCATGGCCCCCCAGGTGCTGGCCAATGGCGCCCGGGCGGACACCGCCTTCCATCTGCGGGTGGCCCTCGCCTCGCTGCAGGCGCGGCGCGACGTCGCTGCCGCGCGCGCGGTGCGCGCCGATGCGGGCCTCGTCCCGGCCTTTTCCCTAGTGGGGCCGCTTTCGGCGCTGCGCACCCTGGCCTTCGACACGCCGACGCAAGTCGAGAAGGACGGCGCCCTTCCAGACACGCTGCCCGGGCCCTTCGGCGCCATGGCCGTGCGCACCATCCCCACGCCGGACGGGGAACTGCAGCTGGGGGCGGAGTTCCCGGCCGGGGACGTGTACCTGGCGGCAGTCGACGCCGAGGTGGAGACGGCCGGCACCTACGTCCTGCGCGCCGGCGGCAACGGCGCCTACCGGGCCGTGGTGGACGGCACCGTCGTCTTCCAGCGGCGCCCCTTCGACGCCCCGGCGTCGCTGGTGGCCGCCCGCGGGCTTTCCCTGCAGAAGGGCCGGCACCGCGTCCTTCTGGTGCTGCTGCGCGGCGAGCGTGCGGCCAGCATTTCCCTCGCCCTGTACCGCGCGGACGGGGCAGCCGCCCAGCTGCGCTTTTCTCCGGCCCGGGGGCCCGCGCCGGCCTGGGCCGGGGTGACGCTTCTGGACGTCGACGGGGTGCTGCCCTCCGCGGCGTCCGTCCAGCAGGCGCTGTTGCCCGAAGCCGGCGCGACGCTGGCCCGCTACCTGGCGGTGCGGGAGGCGGAGGGACGCGACAGGGACGGGGCGAAGCGCCTGCTGCTGGCCGGGCCCCTTCCCGACGCCCCTGCGTGGGCGGCGCTGCAGGCGGAGGTGGCCGTCTCGGACGGCCTGCTTCCGGCGAAGGTGGCCAGAAGCCGCGCGGCGCAATTTCTGGAAGCCGCCGTGGCCAAGGACACGGGCGACGTGGACAGCCTCCTCAACCGCGCCGCGCTGGCGCTGGAGGACCAGCGCTACGCCCAGGCCGGGGAGTCGCTGCGCAGCGCGCGCACCGCCCACACCCCGGTGGGCTACCCGGTGGACTTGCTACAGGCACGACTGTCGGTGGCCCTGGGGCTGGACGCCCAGGGCGACGCCTTCGCCACCGAAGCGCTGCAGGCGGTGGAAGGCGTCTGCGCCGCGCTGTCCTTGCGCTACGACTTGGCCATGCGCCGTGAGGCGGTGGCCGAAGCGGACCGGTTGCTGGGCCTATTGGGCAGCTGCCCGGGGGAAGAAGGCCGGGCGGTGGAACACGCCAAGGTGCGCGGGCACCTGGCGGAGGCGGTGACGCTGGCCGGCAAGCGCCTCGCCGCCGAGCCGGCCAGCATCCCCCTGGCGCAGGCCGAGGCAGCGCTGCTTTTGGCGGACAAGCGGCCGGCGGAAGGCGTGGCCGTCCTCTCGCGACTGCAGACGTTGTGGCCGCGCAACGCCCCCCTCCTCAAGCACCTGGGGGAATTGCAGGCGCTGGTGGGGGACAAGAAGGCGGCGCTGGCCTCCCGCCAGGCGGCGCTGCTTTTGGACGGGGGGGACTTGACGCTGCGGCGGCTGGTGGACCGGCAACTCACCGGGAAGGAAGTGCTACAGGCCCACGCCGAGGACGGCCGCGCCGCCCTCAAGGCCTACCAGGCCGCGGGCCATGACGAGGAGGCGCCCTCCGTCCTCGTCCTGGACGCGGCCGCCATCCGCGCCTACCCGGACGGAAGCATGGTGGACCGCATCCACACCGTGCAGAAGGTGCTCGACCAGAGTGGCATCCAGGAAGTGGCCGAGGTGGCGCTGCCGCCCGGGGCGCAGGTGCTGGCGCTGCGGACGCTGAAGGCCGACGGCAAGGTGCTGGAGCCGGAAACCATTGAAGGGAAGGAAACCATCAGCATGCCGGGCGTGGCGGTGGGGGACGCGGTGGAACAGGAATTCCTCCTCGCCCACCCCTCCCGAGGCCCGGCCGTCCCCGGCTTCACCGCGGGGGCCTTCTACTTCCGCGTGGCGCGCACGCCGGATGCCTGGGCCACCTACACCGTGCTGGCACCCAAGGGCACCGGCATGGCGGCGGACGCCCACAACATGACGTCGCCGGCGGTGGTGTCCACCGCCACCGAGGAGGTGTTTCACCAGGAAGTGCGGCACTCACCGGCCTTCCTTCCGGAACCCGAGGAACCGCCCGGCGCTAACGAAAACCTGCCGCTGGTGCTGCTGGGCGCAGGAGCGCGCGGGCAGGAGCAGCTGTTGACGGCCGGCATGGACAACGCCCTCGACCGGCTGCGGCCCAGCGCGGACGTCGAGGCGTTTGCCCGGGCCGCGGCCGGCGGACACACCGGCCTGGACGCGGTGCGGGCGGTGTACGCCGCAGTCCACGGCCGCCTCGGCGGCCGCGACGCCGGGCTGGGCCAGACGGCCACCGCCAGCCTGGCCCAGGACCGGGGCAGCCGGCTGGCGCTGCTGCGCGCCTCCCTGTCGGCCCTGGGCATTTCCAGCCGCCTGGTGGCGGTGCGCACCTTCGGCACGGACCCGGCCGCCTACACCTTCCCCAGCGACGGCCTCTTCCCGTACCTGTGCCTGCGCGTGGACGCAGGCGGGCCGGGCCCGGTGTGGCTGGACACGCTGGTGCGCTTTGCCCCCTTCGGGGAGTTGCCGGAACAGGCGGCGGGAGGACGCGAGGCGTACCTGTTGCCGGAGCCGGGGCTGCCGCTGCAGGCCGTCCGGACGCCGCCGGTGTCCCCCTCCACGGGCAAGGAGGTGACGCTGGACATGGCGCTGGACACGGACGGCACGCTGGTGGGCAAGGCGACGGACGTCTACCGCGGCTTCGAGGCGGCGCAGCTGGCCGAGGCGCTGGAGGCACTTTCCACCGAGGACCGGCAGCAGGCGCTGCAGAGTGCGCTGGGCGCCAACTTCGGCGGGGCGGAGCTGTCCAACATCCAGGTGGAGTCCACGCGCGCGGTGGGCGCGACGGTGACGGTGCGCTACGTCTTCCACACCGCGCGCTTCGCCCGGGCAGAAGGGCCGCGCGTGGTGCTGGGGCCCCTCACCTACCCGACGTTTCTCGGCCGGCGCTACGTGCAGGCCGGGGCACGGCGGCTGCCCCTCTTCATCGACGCCACCGAGGCGGTGCACTCCCGCGTCACCCTGGCCCTGCCGGAGGGCTGGGTGCTGGATGCGCCGTTGCCCAAGGCCGACGTGCAGGCACCCTTCGGCCGGTTTGCCCGCACCGAAGCGCAGGTGGGCAGCAAGTTGAATGTGGAGGAGAGCTACCGGCTGGACATGGCCCGCATTCCGGTGGCCCGCTATGACGCCTTCGCCCAGTTCGCCGGCGAGGTGGACTTGCTGCAGTCGCGGGACGTGGTGCTGCGCCGAACCGGGCCTCAGCCCAACTCCGCCTCCGCGGCGGGGGCGCGGGGAATGGCCCAGTAAAACGTGGCGCCCCGACCGGGGAAGGCCTCGGCCCACACCCGGCCGCCGTGGCGCTCCACAATTCTCCGCACGCTGGCCAGGCCGATGCCGGTGCCCTCGAATTCCGCGCCGTGCAGGCGCTGGAAGACGCCAAACAGCCTGTCCGCATAGGCCATCTCGAAGCCGACGCCGTTGTCCTTCACGTAGAAGACGTCCTCGGCCGCCGCGGACGGCACGGTGCCCACCTCGATGCGGGCCGGCGTGCGCCCGCGGCTGTATTTGAGGGCGTTGGCCAACAGGTTCCGCCATACCAGTAACAGCATGCTCGGGTCCCCCCGCACGGTGGGCAGCGCCGACAGCGTCCACTCCACCTGGCGGCCTTCCACCTCGGGCTGGAGCGAGGCGCGTGCGGACTCCACCAGGGAGGAGAGGTTGACGTTGAAGGTGCGCAGCTCCTGACGTGACATTTTGGAGAAGCGCAAGAGGTCGTCCATCAGTTGCCCGGAGTGCCGCGCCGAGTCGCGCAGCGTGGCCAGGGCGCGCCGTTCGGCGGCATCCAGCTTCGGGCCGGCGGTGGCGTCCAGCACCTCGGCGAAGCCGGCCACCTGGCGCAAGGGGGCGCGCAAGTCATGACTGACGGAGTAGGTGAAGCCCTCCAGGTCCCGGTTGGCGGCCGAAAGCGCCGCGGTACGCTGGTCCACGCGGAGCTCGAGCGAGGTGTTGAGCTCGCGAATTTCCCGCTCCGCGGTGCGCAGCGCCGCGTTCTGCTTCTCCAGGGAGGCAAGCGCCGCCTCGTGCCCCCGCGAGAGCTCCACCAGTTGCCGCCGCCCCCAGTAGGACAGTACCGCCGCCAGAACCAGCACCCAGCCCACGCCGCCGACGAAGAGGACACGCCCCACCCAGGCGGCGGTGCGTGCGCGGCTCTGGCGGTTTGCCTGTTCCACCGCCACCAGGGCGTCCATCTCCTGGCGCATGCCCTCCATCAGGAGGTTGCCCGAGCCATTGGCCACCGCGGTGATGTAGTCGCGGCCCTCGACAAAGTTTTGCCGCTCCTCGGCCGCAAAAGTGCGCCAGGCGTCGGACAGTTCCTGCACCCGCCCCAGCCGCGCCTGCGCCTCCGCCTCCGGCCCCACCAGCGCCCGCACCGCGGCGAAGGTGCCCGGCAGCTGCTGCTCGGCCTGCACCAGCGGCGTCAGCAAGGCGTCATTGCCCGACAGCAGGTAGCCGCGCAGCGCCGTCTCTCTATCCACCAGCAACTCCCGCAGCCGCGAGGCCTGCGTCAGCACCTGGTCCGTGCGTTCGGTGAGGCGCGCGCTGCGCACAAGGGTGGTAACGCCCAGGGCGAGCGCGACGGCGAGGGCCGCCAGCAGGACGAAGGGGACGAGGACGGCGCGGACGAGGAGCCGACGGAAGGGCTCGCTTGGCTTCTCTCTGGGCGCGTCGTCTTCGTCCATGCAGCGGGCGGCCATTGTACGGAGCGGAAGCACCGCCCGGGGATGGTGCCGGCAGGCGCCCGTGTGCGGGCTTGGGGGTGGCGGTGTGCCCCTTTCGTTCCCGCTCTCCCTGGTGACTTGCGACTGTAGAAAGGGGCTGCGAGCGGAGGCGGTCGTTTCACCTCCGTGCTCATCTCCTGGAACGTTTCGTCCCGGGGAGCGCGAGAGCAACAACGAGGGCTTCGTCGAGCGCGCGCAGCTTTTCGGGTCCGAGTTCACCGACGTAGTCGCTGAGTCGGGACTTCTCCAAGCTCGCCAGTCCGTCGCATTGGATGGCGCTCTCGTGCTTGAGCCCTTCGTCGGCACCAATCGGTACCTGCGTCGGTAGGCCGTGCCAGTGCGTGAAGACGGGGGCACAGACGACGGTGGAGTGAGTCGAATCGATGAGCGACTGACGGCTGACGACGACAAAGGCACGCGCGGGCTTGGTGTCCTCAGGGGGACGACGGACGCGGTAAAGCTCGCCTCGCCTCATTCCTCAGCCGGAGCCTGAAGAGTCAGAACGTCGCTCATTTCTGCATTCAGCTCGACGGCGTGACGGTTGATGGCCGCGACTTCGCGGGCATGGCGTCTTGCTTGGGTGCGCTGGTCCAGGAAGTCGTGGAGAATCTGCTCGATGAAGGCCGACCGCGAGACCGCTGGACCGGCGAGCCGGTCTAGCGTCCTAATCAAGTCCTCCGAGAGGGTAAGAGAAGTCTTGGCCTTCATCCTACCAGCCTACTACCCGAGTGTGGTGTGCTCAAGAGTGTCGCTGCCAAGCGCGGACCCTCTGACAAATGCTGCGGGAACCCGCTACAAGGGCGCCAGGCCACAGCACGCCTCCTCGGGAGGGTTTATGCGCGCCGCAGGCTTCCTCGGACTCTGTCTCATCGGCTGCGTCACCTCCCCCTCGCCGCCCCCCAACCCCAGCAGCGAGGCGCACACCGGTATTGCCGAGGGCAACCGCCTTTTGACGGCCGCGGTGCTGGTGGGCAGCGGGGACCGCGTCGCCACCGTCTTCGCCGACGACGCCACGCTGCTCGACCCGTCCGTTCCCGGGGCCGTGCACGGGCACGTAGCCATTGCCGAGCACTGGCGGACACGCCTTGCCAGGACGCGCTTTCTGGAGGCAGAACTCACTACCACCGACGTCAGCGTCAGCGGGGACCTGGCCTACGAAGTCGGGACCAGCCGCGCCACGACGCAGGTAGGCGACTTACCGCCGGTGCTGTCCACCGGCCGCTACCTGGCCGTCTGGCGCCTGGGCCCCGGGGGCCGCTGGCGCATTCAGGCGGACTGCTTCATCCCGGACCCGACCCCACGCTAAGGGGCGGGCTCGAAGGCGAAAACGCGCTTCCAGTCATTCTTCATGCTGATGACTGTCCAGCCCTTCTTCTTGGCCTCGTCATAGAGAGCCTGGGTGAAGGTGCCCACCTTGGTGGCTGCCAGCCCGCGCGCCGGGCCATAGGCATATTCGCGGCTCGCATCGTCGTGGAGGACGAGCATCTCCAGGCGGGCCCCTCCCCAGCCCCGGTGTACTCCAGCATTTGCTGGTCGCCCGTCGAGTTGCCGAAGGCGGCAGAGGGCCTTCGTCCCAGCATGAGGTGGATGCCCTCGGGCTTGCCTGGCCCATTGTCGTTGAGCACCAGCTTCGACTCCTTGCGCAGGACGGGCGTTCCGTCCTTCGCGTAGCCGTACTTGGTGGCGCCGGCCGACCCCACCACCTGCTCGGGTGGGATGCCGTACACCCCTTCGGCGTAGACGCGAACGAAGTCCTGGCCGCCGCCCGTCACGATGTACGTCTTAAAG
This sequence comes from Myxococcaceae bacterium, assembly GCA_017881265.1. Taxonomy (GTDB): domain Bacteria; phylum Myxococcota; class Myxococcia; order Myxococcales; family Myxococcaceae; genus JADGRA01. The sequence goes on from JADGRA010000019.1 coordinate 8,502, forward strand.
CCATTGGCCCGCAGGTAGCGCAGCACCTCCTGCATGGGGAGGTAAGTGAGTTCTGTGTACGGGCGCTTCCAGCGCGCTTCCTTGGCCGCCGCGAGCCACTGCTTCACCTCGGCAGTGAATTGCTCCACCGTCATGCCGGTGAGGGTGGCGGCAGCCACCACCTCGAGGTCGCGCATGGTGAGCTTCTCCGCCGCCGCGCGGTCACCGCCCAGTACCTGCAGCACGGTCCTGAACGGCTCGGCGCCCTTCAACTCGGGCTTCTTCGCAACTAGCGCGGGCACCTTCTCCAGGCAGTACATGAGTTGGGTGTACAGCGGGTGCTCCACCCACAGCGTGCCGTCCTGGTCAAAGGTGGCGATGCGCGCCTCGGGCGGGACGAATTTCGGGCTGGCCTTGTCCGTGGTGGCCTGGACGAACCTTCTTCGCCGCGCCCTCATTCCAGCTGAGAAGCGGGTCCGCTGCTGCTGCGGGCGGCTGCGCAACGGCCGTGGCGCAGGCGAGAAACACGGCCATTGGAAGCTGAAGCACCCTCGGGGAGTGCATGCGCGCGGCTCCTGCGCGGGAGTGGAGGCCCCACCACAGCACACAACGCGCCAGCAGCGGGGGGACGCCACCCGGGTGGGCAACTCCTCCGGGCTAGAGGAGGAGCGCGCAGACGTCCGTGTGCAACAGCAGCCCCCGCCGGCTGAGGCGGAAACGGCCGTCGGCGCCCTGGCTTCCCAAGCCCTGCGCTTCCAAGCGTTGCAGCCGCTGCACGCGTGACGGCTGGCCGTATTCTTGCGCCAGGGCCTCCACGTCCAGCCCGGAGGTGAAGCGCAGGCCCAGCATCAGCCGTTCGGTGAAGACTTCCGCGTCCGTCAGCACCTCCGCCTCGGCCTCCGGCAGCCGCCCTGCCTCCACGTCGGCAAACCAGCGCACGGGGCTGCTATGCGAGGTGGTACGGACGCCGCCCATCGCCGTGCGGAAGAAGCCGGTGGCGCCCACGCCGAGGGCCAGGCAGTCGCCGCCCGTCCAGTACAGCGCGTTGTGGCGGGCGTGCCGGCCGGCGCGCGCGTAGTTGGACACTTCATACCGGCCAAGGCCCGCCGCCTGCAGGACGTCCGTGACGGCCTCCACCATGTCCGCGACGGCCGCCTCCTCGGGCAGCTGCAGACGTCCTGTCCGCAGCCGTCGCGCAAACACCGTCTCCTGCCCCAGGGCTTCGCGCTCCACCGTCAGCACGTAGGCCGAGACGTGTTCCGGGCCCAGGGCCACGGCCCCTTCGGCGTCCTGCACCGCGGAGGACAGCGACTGGCCCTGCACGCCGAGGATGAGGTCCACCGAAACATTGTCGAAACCGGCCTGCCGCGCCGCGCGCACCGCCGTGCGCGCGTCTTCGGGCGCGTGCGCGCGGCCCAGCGTGCGCAACGTCCTAACGTCGAAGGACTGCGCGCCCAGCGACAGGCGGTTGACGCCCGCCGCGCGGTAGCCGGCCAGCCGTGCCGCGTCCGCCACCTCAGGGTTGGCCTCCAGCGTCACCTCGGCGTCCGGCCGCACAGGCAGCCGGGCCCGGACGGCTTCCAGAAAGCGCGCCACCAGGGCCGGCGCCCACAGGGACGGCGTGCCGCCGCCCAGGTAGACGGAATCCAGCGGTGCGTCGGCCCAGGCCGCCCGGGCGGCCAGGCGCAGGGAAAGTTCCGCCAGTAGCCCTTCGGTGTAGCGGGCCTCCGGAATGCGCTTTTGCACGGCCACGGCGAAGTCGCAGTAGGGGCACTTGGCCAGACACCACGGGAAGTGCACGTACAGGCCGCGGCGCGCCGCGGACATGCCGGTGAGGGCGTCCACGGCGAAGCTGTCCCGGGCCGCAACACCTTGGCGCGGGGCTTCCTCCCCCACCGTCCCCCTCAGTGCTTGCCCTTCAGCTGCGCCTCCAGCCGGGCCACCTTGCTGCGCAGCATGGCGGCGGCTTCCATGGCGTTTTCGGCGGCCACCAGCTTGGCCTTCAGCTTGGCCACGTCCTCGCGCAGCTTCTTCACCTCGTCGCTGCCCTGCGCCTTGCCGGAGGCGCGCGAGAGGTCCGCTTCCAAGTCCGCCACCTTCTCGGCCAGCGCCTCCCGCTCGCGCTTCTCCTTCTGGAAGGAGGCCTGGGCTTCAATGGCCTTGCGGTTGGCGGTCAGCAATTCCTCGCGGACCTTCTTCACCGACAGGGCCTCGCTGCGCAGCCGTTCCACTTCCTCCTGCAGCCGCTGCGTCGTCGCGTCGGCGGTGTCGGTGGCCCCGGCTGACCGCGAAGCCTGCTCGCGCAAGCCCCGGCCTTTTTCCTGTTCCTGGGCAAGGGCGGCCTGCAGCCTCTCGGCCTGGGCCTTGGCCTCCTTCTCGGCGCGCTGGGCCAGTTCCGCCTGGGTGGTGCGGCTGCGCACCTCCGCCTCGGCCGCCAGCCGCCGCGACTGTTCCTTCTGCAGGGCCTGGTCGAGGTCTCCGGCGTGGTCGCCGCCGGCCTCCAGGGCCGCGCGCGCATCCGCCTCGGCCGTCTTGGCCGCCTGCAGTTCCCGACTCAGGGCGACGGCCTTCTGTTCCGTCGCCAGGCGCTTGTCGCGCTCCTGGGCCAGCGCGCGCTCCAGCTTCTCAGCCTGGACGCGCTGCGCCTCCATCAGCCCGTTCTGTTCCTCGGAGGAGCCGTGCAGCCCGGACAACTCCCGCTTGGCCTCGGCCAGCTTGGCGTCGGACTGGGCCCGGCGCTCGGCCTCGGACTGCACCTGGGCCGACAGCGCGCGTACCTTTTCGCCGTAGCCTTCGACGCTGGCCCGGGCGGACTGGATTTCTTTCAGGCGCTCGGCCAGCTTGGCCTCCAGCGCCCGCTTCGTCTCCGCCTCGCGCTCCAGCACCGCCTGCAGCTGCCCTTGCGCGTGCATCTCCTGGCGTGCCTGCACGCCGCGCAGCTGCTCCACCTGGGCACGCAGGGACTCCGCCTCGTGGGCGGCCGACTCGGCCTTGTCCTCGGCGTCGCTGGCGCGGCGCTGGGCTGCTTCCAGGCCCTGGCTGGCCTCGCGCGCCTTGTCCCGCGCCCGCGCCAACTCCTCGGACGTCTCCGCGGACATGGCCTGGGCGGAGGACTCCAATTCGGCCAGCTGCTGGCGCGTCGCGGCCAGGTCCGCCTCCGCCTCCCGGATGCGGCCGCTGGCGTCGGCCAGGGAGGAGGCGCCCCACGCCTGCTCGCCCTTCAGGCTCTCCAGCTGCTTTTTCGTCTCGTCCAGCGTGCCCGTCAGGTGGCGCACCTGGTTGGCGTAGGCCTCCGACTCCCCCTTCAGGACGTCGCGCTCGGCCGCCGCGGCGTCGCGCTCGGCGGTCAGGGTGCTTACCTCCTCGAGGAGCTGGCTCCTGTCTCCCTCCACCTTCTCCAGCGTCTGCTCCACGGTGTGGGCGCGGCCGTTGGCCACCTCGAGGTCCCCTTGAATCTCCTGCCTCTCGGAACGGGCCTCGGCCAGCCGGGCCTCCGCCTCGCCCAGGGCCTCCTTGGTGAAGAGCAGTTCTTCGGCCAGTCCGGCACGGGACTGACGTTCCTGGTCCAGGGCATGCCGCAGCCCGGGCAATTCGGCCTCCACCTCGGCCAGCGCGCGGGCCAAGTCCCGCCGGTCCGCGTCCGTGGTGCGCAGGGCCGTCTCCACCTGCGCGGCCTGGCCTTCCGCGGATGCGGCGCGCGTGCGTTCCGCCTCCAGCGCCGCCTGCAGCTGGTCCACGTACCCCGGCAGCTCGCGCAGCCGGGCGTACTGGGGCAGCACGTCCTCCGCCTGCGCGTGCAGGGCCAGGGCCACCTCGCGCAGCCGGGCGGATTCGAGGTCCCGCTGTTCATACAGGACGCGGGCCCGGGCCAGCGTCTCTTCCTTCTGCTTCAGCACGGTGCGGAAGAATTCCAGCTTCTCGTCCAT
>JADGRA010000079.1 GCA_017881265.1 Myxococcaceae bacterium
ACTTCATTGCCCCTAGGTAGATGATTTTAGAACTGCCGTGATCGAATCGTCGGAAGCAGCGAGAATGGCAAGACACGGTCACATCCCTCCAGGAGGAGGCCTCCGTGGCGCTCGTGGTCTTCCTGAAAGGAATCAACGTAGGCGGGCACAAGCTCGTCCGTCCGTCCCTGCTCGCCCAGCAGCTGAAACGCTACGATGTAGTGAACATTGGTGCGGCAGGAACCTTCGTGGTTCGTCGGCCCGTCAGTCAGAGCCGACTACTGGCGGAAATCGAGCGCCGATTGCCGGTCCAGGCTGAAGTCATTATTTGCGACAGCGGCGCGCTTCTCGGCGCGGCGTCCGTTTTCCGATTTGGGCGCGCGCCGATTCGCTCCGATGTTGTTCGCTTCGTGAGTGTGATGTCCCGCCTACATCGTCGGCCGCCCCCCACCCCTTTCGCCCTCCCTCTGCACGGAAGATGGCTAGTGAGAGTCCTCGCAAGGGAAGGCAGGTTTCTGTTCGGGGTCTACCGTCGTCAGATGCAGACCATACGGCAACTCGGCGCGATGGATAGACTCTTCGGCGCGCCGATCACTACACGCAATTGGAATACGATCGCTGCCATTCGAAAGGTACTGGAAGACGGACGTTCATGACGGTCGCAGGTCTGAACTTTCTCCTCCAAACGGAGTCGGATTGGCAGACTGGGCGCTCATCGAGATCGAGGCAACCTCGCCCACCGTGACTCAGGGGGCAGAAGCGAGGCGTCCGAGCAAGCCCCAGGCCACGACCGCCGAATCTATGTTCGATTTGTGGTTCAAAGCCGCGACCGTCGGCGGACGCTGCCGGACTCATGGCCGGTCGGAGGGTTAATCCTCTCCGGTCAAGCCCCCGACTTACTCGAAGACGGACCCTCCCGAACTTCGTTGGACGTGCGCGGCTCTTCTGGGCCCGGTTTTCCCAAGCTCGGGGTCGAGGGTTCGAATCCCTTCCACCGCTCTAGTCGTTGTCACTCGCCGGAGCTCACTTGCGGAGTGCTGCCGTCGAAGGAACACAGCGACGTCGCATCCAATCCGGCAGCGCTCTCCCGCGCAGCGCGATTAGGGTAAGCGCGTCGGCCTCGTTTCGGCTTTCTCAGCCTTCACCGATGACAGGGATGCGCGCCCTCCCGTTCGGGTCGAGTCCAGCGCCGGGAGCTGCCCGGGCCACCACAGCAACACAGGACCGAGCGACGACGGCGGTAGTGCCTTGTCCCGGAGGCGCGCCAACCCCCGCACGTTGTTGACCGCGGTCGTGTCCGCGACGGTTGAGGTTCTGAGGGTGTCGCGCTGGGGGTGAGAGCATCCGCCATTGCTCGCGCTCAACAGCGGGCAGACCCTTCGCACTCTGTGAGTGGGACCGCGCTTCGCGGACCGGCCGCTGCTGAGGGCGGCCAGCGACGCAGCAACACCGCGCCCCTGGCCTGCACCTGCCCCTCGTCATCCGGAGGGTGGCCTCCGGAATGCATGCCGATGTCGATTCGGCTCCGAGACAGCTTTCCCGGTGAAAGTCTCTCCGCGCCGTGCCCTTGGCCGCAAATCTTTCCGAAACCGCTGTTTCCACCGCAAACGGCACTTTCACCCGCTCCCCCAGCACGAGCCCAGCCTGGAGAAAGCCGCATGACGCTCGCCACCTGGATGACCGCGCTGTTACTGACCCTGGGCGATGGGGCTATCCCAGCGCAGTCGGCTGAGTCCAGTTCCCGACCGCCAGCCGCGGCCGTGGCGCAGGCTGCCCAGCCCGCTCCCGCCGCGTCCCCGGGGACCGCCCAGCCGCTCAGCGGCCCCAGCATCCTCCGAGGCCTGGCGCTCACCGTCGAGGGGAATCAGCTTGGCCGCCTGGGCGGAGATGGCCCTCCCCGAAGCGCGCTGCCGCAGGCCTTCATCGACTCCGTCCGCAAGGCGCTCACGCAGGCCGGATCCAAGGACGAGGCGGCGCTCCAGAGCCTGCGCGCGACGTTCCCGGTCAGCGGCGCGGATATCTACCGCCTGAACTGCCGGTCCTGCCACGGTCCGGCCGGGGCCGGGAAGCCGCCCGCCATCGCCTCGATCATCGGCCCGGCGCGAGCCCTCTCGCCAGCTCAGCACGAGGCGGTGATGAAGGCGGCGGGATCCCAGGCGAACCCCGAGCTGGCCCGGCAGCTGGCGCTCCACGCCGAGGAGGTGCTGCGGGAGCGGCTAGCCAAGGGCGGAATCAAACCCAATCTGCCGTACCTGGAGACCATGCCGCCCTTCGCCTACCTCTCCGACCAGGAGGTGGTGGTGCTCGCGGACTACCTCAAGGAGCTGGGCGGCGTCGTCAACAAGGGGACCGCCGTCCAGAAGGTCAACCAGTCGGCCATGCGAATCGGCGAGCAGGTGGTCCGCGGCACCTGCCGCATCTGCCACGACGCCACCGGAATGAGTGGTGGACACGCACTGATGATGGCCGGCCTGATCCCGGCGCTAGGCAACCTGCCGGAGCAGATGTCGCTCGACGCGGTGGTCCACAAGGTGCGGCACGGCTGGACCTCGATGGCGGGGATGGCCCGGCCCGCGTCGCGCATGCCGATCTTCGCGTACCTGAGCGACGAGGAGGTGGCGGCCGCCTACCTCTACTTGGCTTACCTGCCACCCCAGCAGGCCCGGTGATCTCGAAAGCGGCGTTGGAGACCCGAAGTTGGGGAGGGTCTCGCGTCGACCGAGGCGGTAGACGGTCGTTGGCCTCACCCGCAGTCGCGCGGCGACGGTGTCCGGGGTCATGTCGTCACCCTCCGCAGGCCGGAATGACGCTGAAAGCCGTGGGATTCGACCAACCCGAACCGCACACATGGTCTTCCCCTGGTCAGTCCGCGCCTGCTTCAACCGCCGGTCGACCACCGACGTCGCGCCTGGCGTGCGGCTTGCCGGCATGGACTAGGTTCAGCAAATGCGCCCACGCGCGGCGCTCCAAGGCGGGTCGAAACAGCGGCTGAAGCCGCCGGATGTGTGCAACGAGTCGTCGTCGGAAAGGCCCATCCTGCTCCACTCTCCACAACAGCTCGGCGAGGGCGTGGCTATCTCCGAATGGGAAATACCCCGGATAGGAGACGCCGAGCAGCCCCACGGTCCCGGGAATGCGAGAGCACACCACTGGCACCCCGGCGACTACCGCCTCGGAGATGACGTTCGCGCCGCCCTCGAGGCGCGAACTAAGCACGAGCAAATCCGAGCGAGAGAGTCGGCGGAGCGTCTCTGCCTGGGGGCGCTCACCTAGCCAGCGGTAGCGAGGGTTCCGCTGGGCTTCCGCCCGAGCACGGCTCGCCATCCTGGGATTGAGCGCGCCGCCCAGGTGGGTCACACGGATGCGTGACATCTCCGGCAACATCCGCGTCGCCAAAGCGGTGCGAAAGGGGTCCTTCACCGGACGGAGATGGCCGATCACACAAAGCTCGAAATGGGTTGATCGCGTCCGCACAGCCTCGTACCGGGGTGTTGCGGATTGGTAGATGACACGAACCTTGTCGCGGTGTGGAGGGGGCACCGCCCGTAGCGCGAGCGGCTGAAGCACCACGAGTCGGTCTGCTAGACGCAGCGAGTCCTGGGCGGCGCGCGACCGGTGCAAGTCCTGGTACACGTCGGTTCCCGTGAGAGCGACGACCAGAAAGCCGTCGGGGTGGAGCGCCTTGAAGCGTTCGGCGGACGCGTGGCTCTTACGCGCATGGAGGGCAATGAGAACGTCTGCGGCGCCACTCTGATACTCGCCCCCTGTGCGGAGTTGATGTCCGAGGCCCTTGAGGATGCGCGCCCACCGTCTTGCAGTGACGCCGTTCCCCTGGAGGGAACCGCGCCGGACGGGGGTGATGAGCCGGATCTTCACGACAGGGCACAGGTTCTGAAGCCTGCGAATACGTCTCGCCGATCGGGCGTGTAGAAGTTCCGGAAGCCGGGCCGGATCATCCGCGACCGCGTGGCCCAGGAGCCGCCTTTGAGAACCTTGTGCGTGGCGAACCAAGGCCGCGAATAGTCCTCGTAGGGGTCGGGGAAAAACCCAGGGTATGGAAGGAAGTCGCTCGCCGTCCACTCCCAGACGTTTCCGAGCATCTGCCGACAGCCCCACGCGCTGTCGCCCGCGGCGAGCGCCCTGACATCGACTGGCTGAGCAATCCGGCCGTCCAATTGAGCGCGCTCCGGATCCGGGACCACCTCACCCCACGGATTGGGGCGGCGTTGGCTGGAGAGGGTCCCGCTTGCGTCAGGCGCGGAGGCTGCGGCCGCTTCCCACTCGACTTCAGTGGGCAGCCGCCGCCCGGCCCACCGGCTGTAGGCGTCTGCTTCGAAGTAGTTGATGAGATGCACGGGGAGGGTGGGTTCCAACTCCACCCAACGTTCGAAGTGACGCCGAAGCCAGGTTCCACCCTCACGACGCCAATGCAAAGGGTGTTCGGCTTCGGCTTGCAGCCGCCAGCGCCAACCGGCGTCGGTCCAAAGATCGCGACGCGAGTACCCTCCATCCTCCACGAATGCGGCAAACTCGGCTTGGGTCTCCGCCATGCGCTTGATGGCGAAGGGCTTCAAGCGCACTGGATGAGACCACTTCTCATTGTCGAAGAGAAAAGCCGCGTCTCGTGGGCTTCCCAGAAAAAAAGTTCCACCGGGGAGCTGAGCGTCACCCTCCGCGCCAGGCTGGGCCTGAGGCGTTGCGGCGTCTCGCGAGAAGCGAGTTGGGTAGGCGAGCGTCTGCCGGGTCATCCAGAAGGCCTCGGCGTGCATGTCTTCATGGAAGGTGGCGAGGAGGAGGAAGTACGGCTCGGGGGAACCCTCGGTGAGGCGCGGCAAGCCTTCGACGACAGTGTCCACGACGACCTGGAGATGCGCGAGCGTGGCACCCCGGGAAGGCAGCGGAAGGTCCCAACGCGTGTCGTGCTGAACCTTGCTCGAGTCGTAGAGGTCATCGCGCATAGGCCGCGTCAACCTGCGGGCGTGGCGAAGCACCCAATGCTCCTGGAACCAGCCGACGTGTCCCACTTCCCACAGGAGCGGGTTGACGGTGTTCAGCCGCGGCCCCATCCACTGTTCGTCGTTCAAGTCCTCGACGAGGTCCAACGTCCGCCGGCGCGCGTCAAGAATCCACTCCCCAAGAAGAGCGGGTGGCAACATGGCGCAACCTTATACGGCAAATGGATTGTCTGAAGAACGCATCCGCTGCGTCACCCCGCCGAGAGCAGCGGTGCTATCTGGCGCTAAAACGCCGACGCAAGCCTGTTGTTGGCCTCTTAACCACCCGACTTGCGGAGCGCTCCGTGATGACGCGAAGTCGATGCCTCTCTCGACCCGGGCCCCTACCGCAGCCTGGTCCTCGCAGCCGGCAGGCTCTACGAAGACGTAGCCTTTCATTGGGTCGAGGGCTCGAATCCCTTCCGCCGCTCTCTCGAAAACGTCGAAGTTGCCGGTTTCCTGAGTCGCCACCGATGGTCCCGGCCGGTTCACGAGGGCAGGCCTTCCTGCCAGCGCCAGAAACTGAAGGGCGTACGCGGCATCAATCGCGCTCCTGGGCGACTTGGGCGCGCGCATTCTCGATCTCGCTCCGGTCCCCGTCAGCGCGGCTGCACTGCTCGACAATCTGCTTGTAGTAGCTCTTCCCCCTGGCGGCGTCGGCGGCCCGGGCGACCCCAAAGAGCGCGGCCAGCCGGTGGGGAGCGACACGCAGGGCCGCCTCGTACTCGGCGCTTGCCGTCGTGCCGCACTCAAGCAGCAGCTCACCAAGGAGTTCCCGCATCGGTGGAATCGAAAGAGGGGGTCGCCGGGCGCTTGTCGGTGGCGTCCTCGAGATCGGCCGCGGAGCGCAGCAATGTCCCTGTCGTCTCATGCCCGTCGGTATGCGCGATCCATGCTTCGCCGCCGCTCTAGTCGTTGTCCCTCGGTCCGGGCGGGGGAGTAACTTCCTGGACCCCGTGCAGGTTCTTCCTTACTCGGAGGTGGGGTTCGGTTCTTGCTCGGGCTGAACTCGCCCTTCTTCATCTCGCGGAGCAAGGCAAGAGAGCTGCCGGCTGTGTGGTGTCGAGGATCTGGCGCGCTCACGCGACCGACTGCAGTGCCAACGGTGGAGTTCGTTCAGGTTTCATTGCTTCCCAATTACGCTGGAAGCGTCTGGAGGCCGGTCGATTTCGCTGACCCACCAGACGAGCAGCGTCCAGGCAACCGCGAGCAGCACCGGCCCGATGAACAGGCCGATGACGCCGAACGCCAGGACCCCGCCGATGACCCCGGAAAGGATGAGCAGCAGCGGAAGATCGGCGCCCTTCTTGATGAGCACAGGGCGCAGCACGTTGTCGAGTGTCACGGCCGCGACCGCGAACACCAGCAGCACCGTTCCTCGTACAGCTGCCCCGGACGAGTAGACCCAGATTGTTGCCGGCAACACCACGAGGGTCGGTCCGAGCTGTGCGACGCAGAGGACGAACACGATGGCCGCGAGGACTCCTGCATGCGGCACGCCGCCGAGCAAGAGACCGAGGCCAGCGACCAGGGTCTGGACCAGCGCGGTGACGACCACTCCGAGGGCCACCGCCCGCACTGCCTTGGCGGCGAGCCGTCCGGAGCTCTCACCGCGATCTCCCGCGAGGCGGCGGAGGAAGCGCAGGACCCCGTTCGCCACCTTCTCCCCAGAAACGTAGAGGATGCCCGAGAGAACAACCATGAGAAGGAGCTGAACGACACCTTTCGTCTTCGAGACGACCCACGTCGCCGCACCATGGACGTAGGGCTGGAGCCTGGTGAAGAGCGCCTCGGGATGCCCGCTGACCCCCTGCCACGTCACCCGCAGCCTCTCACCGACGAGCGGCACCCGCTCCAGCCAACCGGGAGGCGGAGGGAGCCCCTCCGTGGCGAGGGACTGCACGAACTGCTCGACGCGGTCTGCGTTGTCGGAGATGGCAGAGATGCCAATCCACATCGGGGTGACGAGCACTGCGACCATGGCGAGGACCATCACCCCGACGGCCGGGCTCCGGCGCCCCCCGAAGCGGCGCTGAACCGCGAGGAGGATGGGCCAGGTCGCGATGACAATCGTCGAGGCCCAGAGCAACGACTCGGCGAACGGCAACATTACCCAGACGCTCGTAGCCACAATCCCCCCGAGGGCGAGAACCCCGAGGGTGATGCGTGGAAGGTCGAGTGCAGGCGGTCGTGAGTCCATCGGACGTCCCCTTGTGCCGTCGGCCGGCGGACAGGTCCCGCGAAAATTCGAGGGCCCAGCGACGCGCGCTTGCCTGAGCTCCCTACTTCTTCTCCGGCTAGGTCACCATTGGCACTCGAGATCATCGTGCCGACGTTTGGGCCTAGCAACAGCCCCAGGTGTCAGCCGGCGAGATTCCGGTCAGAATCTATGCGCCGAAGAGGCGCAAAACTTGCGAGGTCGACGATGGACGGCAGCTTCGATGACTTCGACGTCACCTTGCGCGATGGGCGTGATGTGCACATCCGTGCCGTCCGTCCGGCGGACGAGGCAGAACTCGTGCAGGCCTTCGGCCGGATGAGCGAGGAGGCCCGCTACATGCGCTTCATGGGCTTGGTTAGCGAGCCCAACCTCGAGAGATGGCGGAAGGCGCTCGCAGCGTTCCCCGAAAACGGTATGGGGATTGTGGCAACGGTCGCCGCGGACGACGGCATCGACATCGTGGGAAGTGCCACGTACTTCATCGGGGGCGACCGGACGAGCTGCGAGTTCGCTATCACCGTCGCATCCGCATTCAGTGGTTTCGGACTTGCGTCCAAGCTCATGACGGCGCTCATCGACGCGGCAAAGCGGCAAGGGATTAGCCAGATGGAAGGCTACGTCCTAGCCGCGAACCAGTCGATGCTACGCCTCGCGAGGCGTCTCGGGTTCAGCATCGCGCCCGGCCCCGACGACGGGGCGGTTCGCATCTGCCGTCTACAGCTGTGACCATCCCAATTGGCGATCAGGGACGGATGACCTTTCTCGCCGGTTCCGACGCCCAGGTTCTAACGCCGAGCTAGACTGAAGGCTCGCACAGAGCCAACGTTCGCTGGGAGGACGCAGGCCGCCCAAGTCCGCGACATGCATTCGGATCCCGGCACCGATACTTGGCGCCTCGCAGCCCAGGTATCAACCGGCGCTGATGGACAAGCAAGGGTCGAGGGTTCGAATCCCCTTCCGCCGCACTCGTTTGCCCCTCTGGGAAAGCTTCCCAGCAAATATTGAGGGGCTCGTTCTCGACGCCTCTCGATGCGGCCTCCCTAAGTCGCAAGGTCGGGGTCGAGCTTGTAGCCTCAGACGTGATGCGCGGATCCGCCTGGCGGAGCACCTTCTGCGCGACGGCCATTGGAACGCCCTCCCGAGGTATAGGGACGCGGCGGTATCTTGACGGTCGTTCAACGTCAGCGCGCGGACTAGCGGCGACACCCAGAGCTTCCGCCACGTCCTCTCCTCGCCGTGCAGCGTCGGAGAGTAGCGGGGCAAAGCGTCTGGGGTACCCCCTGAACGCTCGCAGTGCCAAGCCCGGCATGTGTGGCGGTGGCCCACGGTGATGCCTGGCACCGCAGTGCCGTCCTTGGAAGTGACGCGAGGAGTCCGAAAAAACGGCAGTCTCCTGACCCACCCGCGTCGAAATGACCCACCCGACCCGGAGGCGGTCTCGGGGGTTAGCCCTGGTGTCGGGAATGCATTGTTCGAAGGAGCCGTTCCCCAGGGAGGAGAAGCGCAATGCAGGACGCAGCTCGACAGACTGTTTCGGACGAAGCCTCCTCGGAGGCCTTGGAACAGTTGACCTCGCTCGGAGAGCCCGTGGACCCGACGGCAATGCTCAGCAAGCCCGAAGTTACGCAGGCTGTGCGTTTGGCCGCCGCCGCCGTCGTCCAGTCAGACCTGGAGCGTTACGACGGCTTGCAGGGGGTCATGGTCGGGCGAGCCTACAGTATCGCCTACCAAGAGCTCTCCCGGTACGAAGCGAAGGACGGCCCACTGTTGGACTGGCTCTCGCGGAGGGTCCAGAACGGCCTCGTGCAGGATTTTGCCTAACGGCGCGAGGATTGGCTGATCCGTGCAGCGCGAACCCGCAGCGGTTGACGCCCGAGGTGCGCAGCGTCGAGGGTCATCGCCCCAACGATCGGCGCCTTCGCCATCGAAAACCCGCATCGTTCTTCCCTGGACCTCCAACTGCACCGAGTGGTTCACCGACGCCGTCCGTGGCTCGGCATCGACGAGCTCCGAGCGCTCTTCGCCTAGGCGCGTCGTGAACACCCAGCGCTGCTGTCGCTCTGGCGGCCCAGGCTGCTCTCACCGCGTAGCACCGGCGGCGTCGTATAGTCTGTTCGCTTCGTGAGCCCCCCCGCCCCTCGACATCGCCGCGGTCCGTGCCCGCTTCTCCGCGCTGGATCGTCCGCTGGCCTTCTTCGACGGTACCGGCGGGACGCAGGTCCCGGATTCGGTAATCGACGCCATCTCCGGCTACCTGCGCACTTCCAACGCCAATGCCGGGGGCTCGTTCACCACCGGTCGCGAGACCGTGGCGATGATCGATCGGGCGCACCGGGCGGCGGCCCGCTTCCTCCACTGCGCGCCCGAGGAGTGCGGATTCGGCGCGAACATGACGACACTCAACTTCGCGCTCAGCCGGACGCTCGGTCGCGAGCTCGAGGCCGGTGACGAGATTGTCTGCACCCGGCTCGATCACGATGCCAACGTGTCGCCGTGGTTACAGCTGGCCCGTGACCGGGATCTGGTGGTCCGATTTGCCGACCTTCGGCCGGGGGACTGCACGCTCGACCCGGCCGATCTCGAGGGGCAGCTCACCCGCCGTACACGCGTCGTCGCCCTCCCCTGGGCGTCGAACGCGGTGGGCTCGGTGGTCGACGTCCGACACGTGGCGGACCTAGCGCACCAGGCCGGGGCGCTGGCCTGGGTGGATGCGGTCCACTTTGCACCGCGCGGGCCGATCGACGTGCGTGCGGTGGGCAGCGACGTCCTGGTCTGTTCCCCGTACAAGTTTTTCGGCCCCCACCTCGGCCTCTTCTACGGCCGGCACGAGCTGCTCGAGCGCTGGCGCCCGTACAAGGTCCGGCCGGCCGCCGACGAGCCGCTCGCCCACCGCTTCGAAACCGGGACGCTCGCGCACGAGCTGCTGGTCGGCTTCACTGCCGCGGTCGAGTACGTCGAGTCGATCGGGTGGGATTCAATCGTCGGCTGGGAGCGCCGGCTGGGCGAACGGTTCCTTGCCGGGCTACCGAGGAACTGCCACCTCTACGGTCTGCCGACAATGGACGGTCGGGTGCCGACGTTCTGCTTCAACGTCGACGGCGGGCCGCCGCAGCAGGTGGCGGATGCGCTCGCTGCTCGCGATATCGCCGTCTGGTCCGGCAACTACTACGCGGTCGAGGTGATGGACCGACTCGGTCTGCGGGACGGTGCAGTGCGAGCGGGGATCGTCCACTACAACACTGTCGCCGAGGTGGACTGGCTGCTCGAGGCGCTCCGCCAGCTCTGAGGTCATCGCTGTGCAGCGGCTTAGGCCAGTTCGCTGAGTGCTGTCGCTTCCGAGTGTCAGCCGGCAACACTGGTACGAGTTGCGCCGGTGGTCAGTGCGGCGCCGGACAACAAGAAGAGCCAGGCGAGCCCAAAGACAAAGCTATTCAGCGGTATACCCCAGATGAGGTCCTGATTGGGCATCATGGACGCCGTGACGGGGTCGACCAGAACGCCGCCGTAGAGAGAGGCAGTCGCAGAGGCGGCAAAGAAGCCGCCCAGCAGCACACTGCCAAGTACGGCCCCCATGGCGATCCCGAACCGCGGCCTCTCGCGATAGAGCCAGATGAAGTACAGAGCGACGAGCGCCAGCAGACTGCCGGTTGCAAGGAGCCACACCTCATGTAGCCGCGCATGTGCGGGCCACGCTGGATTGAGAACGTGGGTCGGGCTCAGATCGACCAGGAGTGGGACGAAGCCGGCGACGACAGCCCCAATCGACATCATGAGCCGGCCCAGCACACCTTCGATTGTCATCTTCAAGTCTTCTCCCACTTTTGCGACCCCGCCGCCGAGGTGGACTGCTCGCTCGAGGCGCTAATCGGCTCTGGGCTCCCCCCATGTGTTTGAACCTTCTCAAGACTTAGCATCCGGGTGCCTGAAAACTCCCGGAGAGTGTCTGCCGAAGCGCCAAGGATAGTCTCAGCTTTCAATGCGAATCATTCTCAGCCGGAAGGGGTTCGACTCCGGAAGCGGCGGATGCCCGAGTCCGATCTTTCCCGATGGATCTATGTTCGCAATGCCGATCCCGTTAGCGCCCGCTACTGTCCAGTTTCGGGACCTTCGGTGGCGAGGCCGCGACCTAGGTGACTTGGTGGAGAGACTCACGAATGGGAAGGTCCGGCGTACGGCAGCAGCCCACCTAGATCCAGACCTCCGAGCTGATATGCGGCCGAGACTGTCCGGCTGGAAGCCTTCGCTCGGGCAGCGTGGAAGTGCCCAGGGTCATCTCAAGAAGCATGGAGTTAGCGCCGGAGATCTATTTCTGTTTTGGGGACTCTTCCGTCACTTCGACGAACAGACGGGTTGGGCTGGTTCCCGTCACCACGCAATCTGGGGCTGGCTTCAGGTTGCTGATGTCGTGTCCGTGGACGAGACCGTCAGAGCCGATTCAGGGGGAGAATGGCGTTGGGCTCAAGACCATCCACACCTCGCCTTCGAGTCCGACCCTACCAATACGCTCTACGTCGCTGCCAAGCACCTGAGTCTTCCTGGTATCACGGCGCCAAGTCGTCCTGGCGCGGGCGCTTTCGATTTTTCCGCAGCGAACCGACAGCTCACGGCCGGGGATTCCCCAACGACAAGCACTTGGTCTCTGCCGCCGTGGTTTCTGCCCGGGCCGCGGCCTCCGCTGAGCTTCAACCCGAACCCTAAACGGTGGACCGTCAAGGGAGACCAGCTCTTTCTTAAGGCGGCTTCGCGGGGACAAGAGTTCATCCTCGAGGTCCGCGAGTACCCCGAAGCAATCCCGTGGGCAGTCGCGCTTCTGGCCGAAGGCCCAACGGGTAGTTAACGGCACCCCTTGAGGCAAGGACTATAGGAGCAGCAGATAAGGCGCACAGACCCCGCGAGGAGTCCCATGACCATCCAGATCCTGTCCACTGCGCAGCAGCGTCGGCCGTCGCGCCTCCTCGCGCTCTGCGCGCTGCTCGCGTCCCCCGTGTTCGCGGACGAGGCATCCAAGACGCCCGCGCCCACGCCCGGCGCGTTCACCATCGAGGCCTTCCGGCTTGAGAGCGGCGTCCTGCTCCCCCGCGCCGTCGTCGTCTACGGCACCTATGGGACGCTGAACGCCGCGAAGGACAACGCCGTGCTGCTGCCGTCGCACTACTTGGCCCAGAGCGACGGCTACGACTGGCTCGTCGGCGAGGGCCGCGCGCTTGACCCCAAGAAGCACTTCCTGATCATGACGGAGCTTTTCGGGAACGGCCGGTCGTCCAGCCCAAGCAACACCCCCGAGCCCTTTCACGGCCCACGCTTCCCCGTGACAACCATCCGCGACAACGTGGAGGCGGTCCGCCGGCTTCTCGAGGACGGCCTGGGCATCCATCACCTCAAGGCGGTGGTGGGCTTCTCGATGGGGGCGGAGCAGGCGTTCCAGTGGGCCGTGAGCCATCCACGGTTCGCCGACCGGATTGTCGCCACCGCCGGCACCGCCCGCTGCTGGCCGCATGGCATCGTCCGGCTCGAGGGGCAGATCCGCGCCATCACCGCCGACCCGGAGTTCAAGGGCGGCGACTACACGGACGAGCCCGTGCACGGCATCGAGACGACGGGCGCCGTCTGGCTCGCCTGGCTCTACTCGCAGGAGTGGTGGAAGCGGGAGCTCTGGAAGACGACCGACCCGAAGGCGGCAGGCATGACGCTCGCGCAGTTTACCGAGGCGCAGACGAAGGAGTTCTTCGCCGGCACCGACGCGAACAATCTGATCCTCCAGATGCGCACCTGGCAGCAGCACGACGTCGGAGGGACGCCGGGCTTCGGCGGGAGCACCGAGAAGGCGCTCCGGTCGATCGTCGCGCCGGTTCTGTATCTGCCGTCGGAGACCGACCTCTACTTCCCGCTCGGCGACGCGCGGGAGGAGGCGCGGTGGATCCGCAAGGTCACGTTCGCGCCCATCCCGTCCCTTTGGGGCCATCCGGCGGGCGCCGGAGCGAGCCCCGATGACTTGCGCCAGCAGCAGGAGGATCCACCCGCCCCGGTAGACGACGAAACCATCGGTCGATGCCATTGGTTGGCCTTAGGTGACGCAGAAACGCGTTAATCTAGCGCGTTCGGGGGGCGGAGCGAGCCGGAGTCGTGTCGATGCTCAATCCGTTCGTGCGATTGCCGGGCGGCTTCTCTATATGCTCGCGGAGTTGCACTGCGGCGACCAGCCCTCGCCGTTGGCTCGTCGCCGCCCGCATCAAACTTTGGGACGCGACCGCTTTCCGGCAAAGCGGGTGACACCAGCCGTGTCGTCGGGCATGGTGCCTTGCGAGCTGCGGCGGCGACGGGGGCCAGCATCGCCGCACGGCTCGCTCAACCTGGAAGGGAGAACACCGTGCACAGGATGCTCGTCGCAATCGCCGTTCTCTTGACGGCTGGACCTACCGTAGCTTCAGAGAAGACTGACGTCATGGCGGCGGTCAACCAATTCATCGACGGCTTCAACAAAGGCGACGTCAAGACTGCACTCGCAGCTTGCGCAACGGCCGCGTTCATCATCGATGAATTCCCTCCTTACGCTTGGCAGGGGCCGACAGCGTGCTCCGACTGGGCGAACGACTTCGACGCCAATAGCAAAAAGGACAAAATTACGGACCCGGTCGTCGCCCTTAGCAAGCCGAAGCACGTCGATGTCACGGAAGAACGTGCCTATGTCGTGGTCCCCGCGAATTACAACTTCAAGCAAGCCGGCAAGCCCATGGCCGAAACCGGCTCCACCCTCACCGTAGCTCTTCAAAAGCTTCCGGCCGGTTGGCGCATCACCGCGTGGACCTGGTCCAAGCACTGACCTTCACACAAACTGTGGTCGGCGAGAGCTGGGCTTCGCCCGGCGTTCAGCTTCGGCCTCGTGCTTCAGGGGGTTCTCCATGGCTTTCGGTCACATTGTCGAGCACCTAGCCTGTCGCGGCTGGACCTAGGCGCTGCCTGGTTCGGCAGGCCAACTCGCCGACGGCTTCGGCGTCCGCGGCTCCAGGGAGCAACGAGGAAATTGGTAGAGTTGGACAATGGCGAAACGCAATCCCGAGACGAAGAGTCATCGTTCGCTCGACGAAGCGAACCCTCGCTTTATCCCCGTCGCACGGGAATTCGCGGATACCCCCGGCTTTTCGCTGATGGAGAGCAAGACTGGCGCCATGCGTGGCTTGCTGCTGAAAGGGAAGTCGTTCGGGATGTCCTCCCAAGGACGCTTCATCCTCGAGCTGAACGAGGAGCGCACGTCTGCGCTCGTGGGCGACGGCATCGGCAAGCCGTTTCGCCCCAGCTCGGGCCGGGTGATGAAAGGCTGGATGAAGTCACGCACCCGGACGCCGACTGGGTGGCGCTAGCCAGGGAGGCCTATCTCCTCGCGGCTGCGAGCAAGTCAACCCCGAGGCCGTCGAAGCCTTGACTCCGGCCACTCGGTCCGGCCTTGGTCAGGACGTGGACGATGGTTCTGGGTGGACGACCGCGACTTTCAGTCCATCGGCCCGGCCTGCCACTGACCGCGGGGCCTCAGGGGCCGGTCCGTGCGCGTTCCTCCAGGTGCCGCTTCAGCGCGGCCGCGTTGTTGAGCTCCGTTTCGCGCGAGGCGAAAAGCAGCGTGACCGGCCCGCGGCGCGCCTCGGCCAAAAGGCGCTGCAGGGACTCCTCCTGTACTTCCAGCTCGCGGGCAAAGCGGCGCTGAAACTCCTCCCAGCGGGCCGGACGATGGGCGTACCACTTCCGAAGCGCGTCCGAGGGGGCCAGCTCGCGCGCCCACGCATCCACGTGCGCACGCTCCTTCGAGATGCCGCGAGGCCACAGGCGGTCCACCAGCACCCGGAAGCCATCCTCCTTAGCCACCGGCTCGTAGATGCGCTTCATGCGGACCCGGGTGGGGGACGGCTCCGGCGCGGGCGTCGCTTCCGGGACGCTGTCCAGGAAGCGGACGGCCCCGGTCTCCAGCTGGTACTCAGCGCCCACGACGGCCACCCGCCCGGCGAGGACCAGCTCCTCGATGAGCTGGCTTCCGTGGCGCAGTTGGTCCACCGATGCTCGGACGTTGGCGCGCACGGCCTCGCGGAGCAGGCTCGCGCTCCGCTTCGGACGGACCAGACCCTGCAGGTGCGGAGCGATGCGGTCGGTGATGGCCCGGATGTTCTTCGACTCCGGCCCGAGACCCGTTGCAATCGCCTTCACGGTCGCGGCCACGGCGCCGCAGCGGGTGTGGCCCATGACGACGACGAGGCGCGTCCCGAATTGCGCCACGGCGAACTCGATGGACCCCACCACGGACGGCGCCACGATGTTGCCGGCGATGCGGATGACGAAGAGATCGCCGAACCCCTCGTCGAAGAGGATTTCCACAGGCGTCCGCGAGTCGGAGCAGCCGAGGATGACAGCGAAGGGCCGTTGCGCCTCGGTGGCTAGGCGGCGACTCCAGGGACGCGCCCGCGACCCATGTGCCTTCCGGAAGCGACGGTTGCCCTCCCGGAGCCGCTCCAGCGCCGCCTCCGGGGAGGGGGAGCTGGGGTCCCATGTGTGTGGCATGGACGTGCGGTTTAGCAGGACGAGCGCGCGCGGCGCACGCCTTCGGGCCACGGCCCGGGCGCCCTGACAGCAAGCGCCGCGGCGCGGTCCGCTCGCCGCCGGCCGTCCCGGTGTTCACCGTCGTCGAGGGCTCAACCAACAGCACGTGGACCTCGTCCTCCGCCACCGGGCAGTGCTCGACGCCCTTCGGCACGACGCACAGCTCCCGCGGCCCGAGCTCGACGACGCGGTCCCGGAACTCCAGGCGCAGGTGGCCGGACAGCACCAGGAAAAGCTCATCCCTCTCCGGATGGGTGCCAGACGAAAGCGCCTTTCAGCTTCGCCAGGCGGACGTCGTAGTCGTTGAGGACGGCCACGGTAAGGGGGCCCACGCATCGGCGAAGACGGCCAGCTTCTCGTCCAGGTTGATTCTTTCGCTCACTCGCGGAAGCATGGCGCGCCGGTGGATGCGGCGTCGACCCCGGGGCGTGTCCTCCTTCCCCGGAGCGCAAGGGAAACGGCACACTCGGGGCCCCGGGGCGTCGAGGTGCGCCTTGACAGCGCCCGGCCCGGCCGACCAAAAGCAAAAACCTCGATGAAGCTCGCGACCTTACGTGACGGCACACGCGATGGGGCCCTGGTGGTGGTGCGTCCGGATGGCCGTGCCTTCACCCCGGCACGCGAGGTGGCCCGGACACTTCAGGCCGCGCTGGACAGCTGGGAGACGACGTCACCCCGCCTGCGCACGCTTTCCGAGGCACTTGCCTCCGGCTCCATTCGCGGCGAGCCCCTGGACATTCACCGCCTCGCGGCGCCACTGCCCCGCGCCTACGAGTGGGTGGACGGCTCGGCCTACCTCAACCACGTGCGGCTGGTCCGCAAGGCGCGGGGGGCGGAGGTGCCCCCGACGCTGGAGACCGACCCACTCGTCTACCAGGGCGGCTCGGGCGTGTTGCTCGGTCCCACCGACGACCTGGTGCTGAAGGACGCGGCGTGGGGCATGGACTTCGAGTCCGAGGTCTGCGTCGTGCTTGGCGACGTGCCGCTCGGCAGCAAGGCTGGCGCAGCCGCCCCGTATATTCGCCTTCTCATGTTGTGCAATGACGTGTCGCTTCGAAACCTCATCCCAGCCGAGCTGGCCAAGGGGTTTGGCTTCTTCCAGGGCAAGCCGTCCACGGCCTTCAGCCCGTTTGCGCTGACCCCGGATGAGCTCGGCGGCGCCTGGCGGGACGGCCGGCTCGACCTGCGGTTGAAGACGTGGCTGAACGGCAAGCTGGTGGGAGACACCGACGCCGGGCCGGAGATGCATTTCAGCTTTCTGCAGCTGCTGGAGCACGTCGCCAAGACACGCGCCTTCACCGCCGGCACCATTCTCGGCTCGGGAACGGTGAGCAACGCCGACCGCGCGCGCGGCGTCTCCTGCCTGGCCGAGCAGCGGATGGTGGAGACCATCGAGACCGGGAGCCCGAAGACGCCGTTCCTGCAAGCCGAGGACGTCGTGGAAATCGACATGTTTGGTGCGGACGGGGTCAGTCTGTTCGGCCGTATCCAGCAGAAGGTGGTGGCGGGATGAAGCTGTACAGCTACTGGCGGAGTTCCTCCAGCTGGCGGGTGCGGATTGGCCTGCACTGGAAAAAGCAGCCCTTCGCCTACGTGCCCGTCCACCTGCTCAAGGACGGCGGCCAGCAGAAGGCCGAGCCCTTCGCTCGCCTCAACCCGATGCAGAGCGTGCCGCTCCTCGAGGTGCAGGACGGTGGCCGGCTCATCCACATCGCCCAGTCGATGGCCATCCTCGAGTACCTGGAGGAGCGCTGGCCCGAGCCACCGCTGCTCCCGGGCGACCGCGTCGCCCGCGCCCAGGTGCGACAGGCGGCCGAACTCATCAACTCCGGCATCCAGCCCTACCAGAACACCTCGGTGCAGAAGCGGGTGAAGCACGAGCTGCACGGCGACGAGAAAGCCTGGGCGCGCCACTTCATCGAGGTGGGGCTGCACGCGCTGGAGCCGCTGCTGCACTCCACCTCGGGGCGCTACGCAGTGGGCGACCAGGTGACGCTCGCCGACTGTTACCTGGTGCCGCAGCTGTACCACGCCCGCCGCTACGCGGTGGACCTCGCCGCCTTTCCCACGTTGACCCGCATCGAAGCTTCCTGCGAGGTGCTCCCCGCCTTCCAGGGGGCGCACCCCGACCGGCAACCCGACGCCGAAGCCTGAAAACGACGAAGGAACCCTCCGCCATGCCCAAACTCGAGTCCCTTGGTATTCTCGGCATCGAAGCCGCCCACTGGTACGTGCACGACCTGGAGCGCAGCCGCCGCTTCTACGTCGACGGGATGGACTTCGCCGAAGTCGGCGGAAGCGACCCGGAGCTCACCGCCAAGGGCCGGCAACACAGCGCCGTCTTCGCCGCCGGGGACGTGACGCTCATCGTCAGCCGGCCCGTCGGCGAGGGCGGCCGGGCGTGGCGCTGGCTGAAGAAGCATCCCGACGGGGTGGGGACGTTGTGGTTCCGGGTCAAGGACATCGAGCGGACGTTCGGCCTGCTGGAGAGACGGGGAGCCACCATCATCGACGACATCCAGCGCGCCACCGACGCGCAGGGCGGAAAGCTCGCCAGCTTCTCCATCACCACCCCCTTCGGCGACAGCACCTTCCGCTTCGTGCAACGGGACGGCTACCGGGCGCTGTACCCGGGCATGGTGTTCCACCCCCAGCCGCTGGGCGGGAAGAACCGCTTCGGCCTCACCCACGTCGACCACGTGACGTCCAACTTCCAGACGCTGCTGCCGGCCATCCTCTGGATGGAGAACGTGCTCGGTCTCGAGCAGTTCTGGAAAATCGAGTTCCACACCGGCGACTCTCAGGAGCGCCTCGAGCAGGGCTCCGGGCTGCGCAGCACCGTCATGTGGGACCCCGAATCCACCGTGAAGTTCGCCAACAACGAGCCGAGCCGGCCGAATTTCAAGGCCTCCCAAATCAATCTCTTCCACGAGGACAACCAGGGCGACGGCATCCAGCATTTGGCCCTGGCGGTGAGGGAGATTCTTCCGGCGGTGGAGGGGCTGCGTGCCACCCGGAAGGTGGACTTCATGGACACCCCGGACAGCTATTACGACAACCTGGCCCGGCGCATCGAGGTCCTCAACATCCGCCGCATCGACGAGAACCCGGAGGACCTGCGCCGGCTGCGCATCCTCATCGACGGCGCCGAGGAGCACAGCTACCTGCTTCAAATCTTCATGAAGGATGCCGCCACGCTCTACCGGGAGCCCGGTGCCGGCCCCTTCTTCTATGAACTCATCCAGCGCAAGGGCGACCGGGGCTTCGGTGCCGGCAACTTCCGCTCGCTCTTCGAGAGCATCGAGCGTGAGCAGCGCTCGCAAGGGAGGATTTGAGGGCCATGCTCGAACGCCGCGTCGCCGGGACGGTTCCCGCCAAGCACCACATCCAGCTTCGCAGCCCGGGCGGCGAGCTCCGGTACGAGGAGTGCTTCACCCAGGACGGCTTCGAGGGGCCGTACACCATCGGCTACCACCTGCACCCGCCACACACCCAGGCCCTGGCCGAGCTGAAGGCGGGCTGGACGCTGCCGGTGGCTGCCCCCGAGCGACGGCTCGCCAAGCGTCACTACAAGACGCAGGACCTCAAGCGCACGGGCGGCCCGCCGGTGAATGCGCGTACCCCCCTGCTGTTCAACACGGACCTGACGCTCGGAATGGTGTACCCGTCGGCGGCGGACCCGGTGTACGTCGCCAACGCCGACGCTGACGAGCTCTTCTTCGTCCAGGAGGGCGCCGGCACGCTGCGCACCGCCTTCGGGGACCTGCGCTTCCAGAAGGACGACTACGTCTTCATCCCGCGGGGGATGACGCACCGGTTTCTTCCCGACGAGGGCGTCGCCCAGGCCTGGCTGTGGATGGAGCTTCTCGGGCAGATGCACCTGCCGAGGCAATGGCGGAACGAGACGGGGCAGCTGCGGATGGACGCGCCCTACTGCCACCGGGACTTCCGGCATCCGGAATTCCGGGGGCCGGTCGAGGAGCACCTGCGGGACCTCCTGGTGAAGCGCAACGGCGCCTTCCACGGCTTTCGCTCCGCGCACTCGCCGCTCGACCTGGTGGGCTGGGACGGCACCGTCTACCCCTTCGCCTTCCCCATCCTCAACTTCCAGCCCCGTGCCGGGTTGGTGCACCTGCCCCCGACGTGGCACGGCACCTTCGCCGCCCGCGGCGCGCTCATCTGCAGCTTCGTGCCGCGGGTGGTGGACTTCCATCCCCAGGCCATCCCCTGCCCCTACCCGCACAGCTCCATCGACTGCGACGAATTCATCTTCTACCTCCGAGGCAACTTCACCAGCCGCCGCGGGGTCGGCCCAGGCAGTGTGAGTCACCACCCAGCGGGCGTGGGGCACGGCCCGCACCCGGGTGCGTACGAGGGCAGCATCGGCACCACCCGGACGGATGAACTTGCCGTCATGCTGGACACGACGTTGCCGCTCCGCCCCACGGCCACCGCGCTGGCGGTCGAGGACCCGGGCTACCAGGCGAGCTTCATTCCGGCGCACCAGTGACCTGAAGGCCCGAAGGCAGCAAACCCGGGGCAGCGCGAAATGGACTGCCCGCGCGCAGGCCGCAGCGCCGCCCCGGGGTGAACACTCCTCGACAGAAGATGCGCCTCCCCTTTGGCCGTCACGCCAACGTGGCGCACGGCACGGTGGCAAGTGTGGTCTCTTGCCCCGCGCCTCTCGAAAGGAGCACCCTGCCCCGTGGCTTCCGACACACCACTCACCGCTGACGAGCTTCGCCGCATGCACGCCTACTGGCGGGCGGCCAACTACCTCTCGGTGGGGCAGATCTACCTGATGGACAACCCGCTGCTTCGCGAGCCGCTGCAGGCGGAGCACGTGAAGCCGCGGCTGCTGGGCCACTGGGGGACGACACCCGGGCTCAACTTCATCTACGTCCACCTCAATCGCGCCATCCGGGCGCATGAGCTGGACATGATTTACGTGATGGGTCCGGGGCACGGCGGCCCCGGCGTCGTGGCCAACAGCTGGCTGGAGGGCACCTACTCCGAGCGCTACCCGGATATTTCGCGGGACGCCGAGGGGATGCGGAAGCTTTTTAAGCAATTCTCCTTCCCGGGGGGCATCCCCAGCCACGTCGCCCCCGAGGTGCCGGGCTCCATTCACGAAGGCGGCGAGCTCGGCTACTCGCTCAGCCACGCCTACGGCGCGGCTTTCGACAACCCGGGGCTGGTGGTGGCGTGCGTGGTGGGCGACGGCGAGGCGGAGACCGGACCGCTGGCCACCAGCTGGCACTCCAACAAGTTTCTCAACCCCACCACCGACGGCGCGGTGCTGCCCATCCTCCACCTGAACGGCTACAAGATTGCGAACCCCACGCTCCTGGCGCGCATCCCCAGGGCCGAGCTGGAGCAGCTGCTGACGGGCTACGGGTACCAGCCCTACTTCGTGGAGGGGGGAGACCCGGAGCGGATGCACCAGCTGTTTGCCGCCACCCTGGACGCGGCGCTCGAAAGCATCCAGGCCATCCAGCGCCAGGCGCGCGCTGGCGGGTCCCCGGCGCGGCCCCGCTGGCCGATGGTGGTGCTGCGGACGCCCAAGGGGTGGACGGGGCCGAAGACGGTGGACGGGAAGAAGACGGAAGGCTCCTGGCGCTCCCACCAGGTGCCGCTGACCGAGGTCCGCACCCACCCGGCGCACCTCAAGCTGCTCGAGCAGTGGATGCAGAGCTACCGTCCCGAGGAACTGTTCGACGCCCACGGGGCGCCGGTGGCGGAACTGACGGAGTTACCCCCCCAGGGCCACCGGCGGATGGGCGACAACCCGCACGCCAACGGTGGGCTCCTGTTGAAGGACCTCCGGCTGCCCAACTTCCGGGACTATGCCGTGGCCGTGCCGCGACCCGGGACCGTCGAGGGGGAGGCGACGCGGGTGATGGGGAGCTTCTTGCGCGACGTGATGAAGCTGAATGAGTCGGGCCGCAACTTCCGCGTCATGGGCCCCGACGAGACGGCCTCCAACCGCCTGCAGGACCTCTTCGAGGCCACCGGGCGCACCTGGCTGGCCGAGACGCTGCCCGAGGACGACGAGAACCTGTCGCCCGAGGGCCGGGTGATGGAGATTCTCAGCGAGCACACCTGCCAGGGCTGGCTCGAGGGGTACCTGCTGACGGGACGTCACGGCTTCTTCAGCTGCTACGAGGCCTTCATCCACATCGTCGACTCGATGTTTAACCAGCACGCCAAGTGGCTTGCCAGCGCAAGCCACATTCCGTGGCGGCGTCCCATCGCCTCGCTCAACTACCTGCTCACCAGCCATGTCTGGCGGCAGGACCACAACGGCTTCAGCCACCAGGACCCGGGCTTCATCGACCACGTGATGAACAAGAAGCCTGACTTCATCCGCGTCTACCTGCCACCGGACACCAACACGCTGCTCTCGGTAACGGACCACTGCCTGCGCAGCCGCAACTCCGTCAACGTCATCGTCGCCGGCAAGCAGCCCGCGCTGCAGTACCTGGACATGGAGGCGGCGGTGAAGCACTGCACCGCCGGCGCCAGCATCTGGGAATGGGCCAGCAACGACGCCGGCACGGAACCGGACGTGGTGATGGCCTGCGCCGGGGACGTCCCGACACTGGAGACGCTGGCCGCGGTGGACTTCCTGCGTAAAACCTTCCCCGACCTCAAAATTCGGGTGGTGAACGTCGTCAACCTCATGACCCTCCAGCCCCAGAGCGAGCATCCCAACGGCATGAGCGACGCCGTCTTCGACTCGCTCTTCACCAGGGACCGCCCCGTCATCTTCGCCTACCACGGCTACCCGTGGCTGATTCACCGCCTCACCTACCGGCGCACCAACCACGACGGCCTGCACGTTCGCGGCTACATGGAGAACGGCACGACCACCACGCCATTCGACATGGTGGTGCTGAACCGGCTGGACCGCTTCCACCTCGCCGGCGACGTCATTGAACGGGTACCCCGCATCCGCACCATCGGCGCGCACGTGCAGCAGCACCTGCGCGACAAGTTGGTGGAGCACTCCGAGTACATCCGCGCGCACGGGACGGACCTCCCCGAGGTGGCCGACTGGAAATGGTCCGCCGGCTGACGGTGAGCGGCCCGCGTAGGTGCGGAGAGCTAGACGGGGGGGGTGGCTTGACTGAATGCGCGTTCAGGTGAAGACTTTACCAGCCATGGCCAAGCCCCGCCCCTGGTCGAACCCTCCCAACCCTTACCTGCCCACCGCGCTCGAATACGTGGGGGAGATTCCACGGGCCCGGGTGCGCGTGCACGAGGACGCCTCGCGCAGCATCCTGGCGCACAACGACAGTCCGGACGTCGGCTTCTCCTTCAGCGTCAACCCCTACCGGGGCTGCATGCACGGCTGCGCCTACTGCTACGCGCGACCCGGGCACGAGTACCTCGGCTTCGGGGCAGGCACGGACTTCGAGACGCAGGTGGTGGTGAAGCGCGAGGCGGCGGCGCTGTTGCGCGAGGCCTTCCTCAAGCCCTCCTGGAAGGGGGAGTTGGTGGCCTTCAGCGGCGTCACCGACTGCTACCAGCCGCTGGAGGCCTCGCTCCGCATCACCCGGGCCTGCCTCGAGGTGTGCGCCGAGTTCCGCAACCCGGTGGCCATCATCACCAAGTCCCCCATCATCGAGCGGGACCTCGACGTGCTGCAGGAGTTGCACCGCGTCGCCTCGGTGGGCGTCGGGGTCAGCATCCCCTTCTGGGACGAGGTGGTGGCGCGGGCGATGGAGCCGGGGGTGGCCACCCCGCGGCGTCGGGTGCAGACGCTCGAGGCGCTGGCCAAGGGTGGCATCCCGGTGGGCGTCAGCATCGCGCCCATCATCCCCGGCCTCGACGAGGATGTGCCGCGCATCCTCGCCGCGGCGGCCGCCGCGGGCGCCACCTCCGCCGGGCACGTGCTGCTGCGGCTACCCGGTTCGGTGGCGGCCGTCTTCGAGGAGCGGCTGCGCGAGGCGCTGCCGCTGCGGGCCGAGCGGGTGCTGCACCGCATTCGCGAGACGCGCGGCGGACAGCTGTACGACGCCCGCTTCGGCGTGCGGCAGCGGGGGGAAGGCGAGTACGCGCACACCATTGGCCGCCTGTTTGAGACGGCCGCGCGCAAGGTGGGCCTGGGCCCCGGCGGCTGGGGCCTCGGCGAGCGGCCCAGCACCTTTCGCCGCCCGCCGCGGCAGACGCCCCAGCTGTCGCTGCTGTGACGGCCCCCGCGAAGTCGTTACCAAATCTCGCAGCGGGGGGAGCGCACCATGGGCTGTCCCGGCTTGCAGCCAAAAGCCCGCTGGAAGGGGGCCAGGTTAGAGAGCGGGCCATTCACCCGCCACTCGGGCGGTGAGTGGGGGTTGGTTTGTGCCAGCACGCGCGCGACCTGGGGGCGACTCTTGCCGCACCAGGCCTGGGCGAAGCCGAGGAAGAATTGCTGGTCGGGGCTGTAGCGCGCCGGCTTCATTTGGTCGGGGTGTGCCTGCACGTACGCCTGCAGTGCCATGTAGGCCAGCTTCAGGCCGCCCAAGTCGGCCGTGTTCTCCCCCAGGGTGAGGGCACCGTTGAGCTTGACGTCGTCCACCGCGATGTAGCCGTCGAACTGCGTCTTCACGCAGGCCGCTCGCTCCTCGAAGCCCTTGCCGGAGGCCGGCGTCCACCAGTCGGCGAGGTTTCCGGCGGCGTCGAACTTCCGGCCCTGGTCGTCGAAGCCGTGGGTGAGTTCGTGGCCCACCACCATGCCCATGCCACCGAGATTGACGGCAGCCGTGGCAGCCCGGTTGAAGAAGGGAGGCTGGAGGATGCCGGCGGGGAACACCATCTCGTTGAGCTGGGCGCTGTAGTAGGCGTCCACGGTGGGAGGCGTCACGTCCCACTCGGTGCGGTCGAGCGGCTTGCCAATCTTCCTCAGTTCCCGGTCCGTCTCGTACGCCCGCGAGCGCCACACGTTGCCCAGGTACGACAGGTTGTCGATGAGGAGGTCGTCGTACGTCTTCCACTTGTCCGGGTAACCAATCTTGTTGACGACGGCGCGCACTTTCTGCTGCGCGCGGGCCTTCGTCGGCTCGTCCATCCAGCTGAGCGCCGCGAGGTCGGCCTCGAAGGACTGCTCAATCAGCGCCACCAGCTCCCGGGTAACTTCCTTGCCCTCCTTGCCGAAGGTCAGCTCGACGTACGCTGCGCCGAGGGCCTCCCCGAAGGCCCGGTCGGTGGCCGCGACGCACTTCTTCCAGCGTGGCAGGTCCACCTTCGCGCCGGACAGGTTGGTGCTGACGAAGGCGAAGCGCTCGTCCTGGAATCGCTTGGGCAGCGCCTCGAAGCTGCTGCTCACCACCCGCCAGGCGAGGTAGGTGCGCCAGTTGCTGAGGGGGACCTGCAGCGTCATGGCCGAGACCTCGGCGAAGAAGGGAACGTACTCGACGGTGATGGTGGTGACGCCGGGGGCACCCGCCCGCGAGAGGAAGGCGTCCCAGTCGAAGGCCGGCGAGAGCTTCTTCAGCCCTGCCCGTTCCACCCGGTGGTAGGTCTTGTCCGGGTCGCGGCGGGACACCCGGTCGAGGCTGGCCCTGGCCAGGCGCGTCTCGAAGGCCAGCACCTCGCCCGCCCTCTTGTCCGCCACGGCCGGCGTGTCGCCGAGCAGGACGAAGACGGCCTTCACGTGGGCCCGGTAGGCGGCCCGGATGCCCTGCATCTTCTCGTCGTCCGACAGGTAGTAGTCCCGGTCCGGAAGCCCGAGGCCGCCCTGGGCGAACTCGCCGATGACGAGGGTGGCGTCCTTGGCGTCCTGGGTGGAGTCGAAGATGAAGAGCGGCCGCGCGCCGGTGCGCTGCAACCGGGCCGTCTCCTGGGCCACCGTCTTCGTCTTGCTGAGCCGCGCAATGCGGGTGAGCTCAGCCCGCAACTCCGGAAGGGCGGTTTCGAGTTTCGCCTCGTCCATGCACGAGGCGTAGTAGGTGCCCACCGCCTGGGGGTACAGCATGCCCGCCTGGGCCCTGCCGGCCGCGGCCGCTTCCAGCAGCCCGCGCAACGCCTTCTGGTTCTCCTCGTTGATGACGGAAAAGCCGCGCTCCCAGCGGCTCCGGTCCGCGGGAATCTCCGTCGCATCCAGCCAGCCGCCACAGGCGTACCGGAAGAAGTCCGTGCAGGGGTCGACCTTGAGGTCCATCACCGCGCTGTCGAGTCCCGCCGGCATGGGAAGTGTGCTTGCGCCAGGACCCGCCGCGGCTGCTGCCGGTGCGGGCGCTGGGGGTTCGGAGGCCTCGACGGCCTTGGGCTGCGCCGGGGCCGCCACTTTGCGCTCCGGCGTGGTGGTGCTGCAGCCGGCGAGCGCGAACAGGGCGGACAGGGCCAGCCCTCGCTGGAGGAGAGGCCAACGACTTTGGGGGAGACTGGACATGGTCAGGCGGACCTCGCGAGCGGGCCCCTAGCGGGGCCGGGGGTGGATTCTGCCCTTCAGCCGAAGCGGTGTTTCCAGGAAGGACGAGGGGAAGCCAGAGCGGCCTAGGAGGCGCTGGGGCCGCGGCATGTCGGGACGCGTGCGGCGCCGCCCGCGTCCCAGGCCCGCGTCGTCCAGCGGGACGGCGATGTCAGGCATGGGAGCGTCCTTCGTGCAGAAGGACGCGTCACGAGGAAGCCTTCGCACGTGCCCCCCTTACGTCCGGGGCGGCCGGCCCATTGCCGGGGAAACCTTCCCGCCCGCTTCCACGGACGGGACGCGGTGCGTCGGACTTATTCGGACCTCAGCCGTTGGCCTTGGCGAAGTCCTCCATGAAGCCCACCAGGGTGCGGATGTTGTCCGGGGTGACGGCATTGTAGGCGCTGACGCGGATGCCCCCGGCGCTGCGGTGGCCCTTGAGGCCCACCATGCCGGCCTTCTTCGCGTCGGAGACGAACTTGTCTTCGAGGGCCTCGGTCCCGAGGCGGAACACAATATTCATCACGCTACGTGAGTCCTTCTCCACCGGCGCCCGGTAGAAGCGACTCAGCCGGTCGAGGGCGCCGTAGAGCAGCTCCGCCTTCTCGCGGTTCCACTTCTCCATCTGAGCCAGGCCGCCGACGCTTTTCATCCACGCGAGCACGTTGCGCATGAGGTAGACGGCGAAGGTGGGGGGCGTGTTGTAGAGCGAGTTGCTCTCCGCGTGCGTGCTGTACCGGAGAATTTTCGGGATGTCCTTGCGCGCCCGGGACATCAGGTCCCGCTCCAGGATGACCAGCGTCACGCCCGAGGGGCCGATGTTCTTCTGGGCGCCGGCGTAGATGAGCCCGAACTTCGAGACGTCGATTTTCCGCCAGAGGATGTCCGAGCTCATGTCGGCGATGAGCGGAACACCGCCGCCGTCTGGGAAGCTGTGCCACTGCGTCCCGAAGATGGTGTTGTTGGTGGTGAAGTGGAGGTAGGCCGCCTTGGGGTCTAGCTTCAGCTCGGACTGCTTGGGGATGCGGGTGTAGCGCTTGTCGGCAGTGAGGGTGGTGGCGGCCACCTTGGGCGTGCCCAGAAGCTTCGCCTCGTCCAGCGCCTTTTCACTCCACGTCCCGGTGAGGATGTAGTCCGCCGAGCCGTCCTTGGGCAGGAAGTTCATCGGCACCTGGGCGAACTGCAGCGACGCTCCCCCTTGGAGAAACAGAATCTGGTGGGTGGGCGGGACGCCCAGCATCTCGGTGAGAAGCGCGATGGCCTCGTCGTGGACGCCCTCGTACTCCTTGCCACGGTGGCTGTGCTCGAGGATGGACATGCCCGAGCCGTGAAAGTCGATGAACTCGTCGCGGGCACGCTCCAGGGCCGGCAACGGCAAGCCCGCGGGTCCTGCATTGAAGTTGATGACGCGCATGGGGAGCCTCTTACCAGGTCAGCCCCGGTTGCGGGGAGCACAGTCGCCCAAGGCGGGCCCTCCCGCCGAGGGCTCCGCGCTTCAGGTCCGGCGGTGACTGTGCCCCACCGCGGGGGCGCTATTGCTGGATGACCGGCAGTGCGGAGGGCGCCGGGCCGAGGCCAATCTCGATGCGGCGGTTTTGCGCGCGGTGCTCCGGCGTGTCGTTGGGCACCGTCGGCTGGTACTTCCCGTAGCCAGTCGCCGCCAGCTGCGCACCCGGGATGCCCGATTGCTCGAAGAAGTGCACCACCGAAAGGGACCGCGCCGTCGAGAGCTCCCAGTTGGACGGGAACACCGCCGTCTTGATGGGGACGTCGTCGGTGAAGCCGCCTACCCGGAACACCTTGCCCTGGACGCCCTTGAGGACCTCCGCCACCTTCTTCAACTCGACCAGCCCCTCCTTGTGCAGCTTGGCCGACCCCGACGGGAAAAGGACTTTCTCCGGCAGGCGCACCGTCACCAGACCGGAGAGCTCGGTCACCTGGATTTTGCCGGCGGCGGTGTCGGCGGCCAGCGCGGCGGTCATCGCCTGGAGGTCCGCGTTCTGCTGCGTTGCCGTCTGGACCTGCGCCTGGGCGGAGGTGTTGGCCTGCTGCAACGCGGCCACCTTGGCGTTGAGCCCGTCAATCTTGGCATTGGCCGCAGCCAGCGCCGCGCCCTGGTCATCGGCGCTCTTCTTGTACCTCTCTGCGTCCGCCTGGGTGGCCTTGTACTGCTCCTCGGAAACTCCTCCGCAGCCGGCCAAAAGGGCAATGCCCAGGGTCAGTGCGGGACCGCGAATGCCGTTCTGCATCGTGTGAACTCCCCTCGTCTTCGGAAAGACTGCCAAGTGTAGCTTCGACGTCCTCGCGCGGGGGCACCGCCAAGCACCCGCCGTCAGCGGCGGAACCCACCCCCTCCGCTCCCGTGAAATCCTCCCCAGCTGCCCCTGTCCCCGCCGCCGCCGCCCCACCCGCCGCCGCTGTGGCTGTCCCCACCGCCCCAACCACTGCCGCCGCTGCTGTGGCTGTCGCCGCCACCCCAGCCACTGCCACCGCTGCTGTGGCTGTCCCAGCTGTCCCCGCCGTAGGACGAGCTGGCCGACTTCGCGTCGCCCTGCGAGCGAGCCTGGGAAGAGGCGTCGTAGGACGAGCTGCTGCTCGGCGGCTTGTACGAGGAGGAGCCCGAATACGAGGAGCTGCTCGGTGGCTTGGACGAGGAGTTCGAGGACGTGGTGGTCGGCTTGTCTACGTTGCTCCAGCTGCCATTGGAGTTCTGCTTCTGTGTCTGCCCCGTCTGCGAGTTGTAGTTGTAGACGTTGCCGTTGTGGTCCGCGTAGTAGTTGTCCCCGGACTCGGCGACATGCGTCGTCTGGCCGCCGGGGCCTTCGGCGGTGGCGTGGCCGTAGGTGGCCGACTGCCCGTAGGGCGTCGTCACCGTCGTCTTGCTGCCAGCGGCGGCGACGCCGGTGTTCGGGTTGTAGGTGGCGCCGCGCGTGTTGTAAGCCGAGTTTCCGGTGTAGGCGTTGTGCACCTGCGTGCTCTGGCCGGCGGAGGTGCGGCCCGTGAGGGAGTTGTAGGAGGTGCCCGCCTTGCTGCTCCAGGCGTTGCCCGTCCAGGCGTTGTAGCCGGCAGAGCTGTGACTAACGACGGACGTCGCCCCGTACTGGTGGTAGACATTCCCGCTGGTGGCAGCCCAGCCGTGCGGTCCCCAGGCCGCCGCTCCGCCATACGCCCCGTAGGCCGCGCCATGGTAGGCGTAGGGCATGGCCCCCCAGTACGGCGCCGGCGCGTAGCAGGCATGTGCCACGCCCCAGCCGACGGCAAAGCCCACGGCAAACCCCGTCCATGGCGTGTACGTCACGTTGGCGGCGTAGCCGTAGGTGACGGGCGGCGGGTACCAGACGGTGGTGCCGACGTAGGCGACGTAGCTGTAGCCGGTGCCATACACCACCACGCCATTCGGCTCGACCACCACCCCCAGGTAGCCAGGCGTGTAGCCGACCACCACCGTGTCCGGCGTCGAGGCGTAGATGTAGACGAAGGTCGTGTAAAACAGCGGCGCGTTCGGCGGGATGGAGTAGATGACGGCCGGGACGGAGGTCGCCACCACCCAGGGTCCCTGCAGGCTCGGCGCGGTGAACCACACGCCCATCTGGACGGCGTACCACTGGCTGGGAGACACCATGAGAATGGCGTCCGGCGAGTTGAAGACGTAACTCAACGGCGTCCCCGCGATGGGCTCCAGCACCGGAGCCCCCGTCACCACCGGCTGGAAGCTGACCTTGGAACGGTAGACGGTGGCCATCTGCGGAATGGTGGCGGCGATGGCCGCGTCCTGCGCCTCGGCCGTGCCCGGCACGGAGGCCAGGACGTTTTCCTTCGGGCTGGTGAGGGGGATGAGGCTGAAGTCCCCGGGCAACGCCGTCCCCGGCAGGTAGGCCCACGGCCCGCCCAAGGTGGGCGAACGAAACCAGCGCCCCGTCACCAACACGTAGAACTGCTGGTCGAGCATGTCCTGGAAGACGTTGCCATTGGTGTTGGAGACGTAGAGCAGCTGCGTCCCTTCCAGGGGGACCCAATTCATTGGGCCCTCGGTGATGATGATTTCGGTGGGCCGTGTCGCCACGACCACGCCCGGCGCCCCGCCCGCCAGCGAGGGCCGCTGCCCGGTGGTCTCGTTGACCGGCCCCTCCATGAGGTCGACGGCGTGCTGCTGGGCGAGCGTGTGCGCCGCCTGGTCCGCCCCGGGAGGAAGCGACACGGCCACCGACCACGGCCCGTTGAGGGAGGGGGCGGTCATGAAACCGTCGAGCACATGGACGTAGACGTTGCCCGAGGGGTCGCTCAGCACCAGCGCCCGGGTGTTGAGCACGCGGGACAGCGACGTTCCGGACACCGGGCGCCAGACGGGGTCCGCGTGGATGAGCACCAGCACCATGGGGCTGGTCCCGAAGACGATGCGCGGCGGCTCGTTCAGCACCGGGACACTTCGCGACTGGCGCTGTGCGCCTTCCAGGGCGACCGCCGCTTCCACGCGCCCCAGGGACATGGTGGCCGGCCCCTGGTTGAGGAGGGTCTGGATAGCCTGCTGGTAGGTGGCCGCCAGCTGCGGAACCGACGGGAAGGTGGCCTTGGCCACGACGATGTTGAAGAAGTGCACCACCCGCGCCTGCTTGTCGACCTCGGTGAGGGCCGAGACCTCGATGGCGCCGAACACCGGGTCCTTCGCGCCGGGCGTGAGCACCGCGACTGCCGCGTGGGCCTGGTAGGCATAGTCGTTCCAGCTGTCGAGCTGCGGCTGGTAGATGGTGTACTTGTTGCCGTTGAGCTCGGCGTACTTGGGCCACGGGTCAGGCGGTGGAGGCGCCCCCGGGGGCGCGGCTGGCGCTTGCGCGGAGGCGAGTGCCGGAAGCAGTAGGAGTAAAGACACGACCGCTCCCCATGGACGCATGGATGCTGCCCTCCGTGCGCGGCCAGCGACCCCCGTAGGATGCCAGGGCCCGCGCCGCTGTCTAGGCGTGGCGCGCCGCCCGGGTCTAGCCAAAAACGCGGCTGCGCGCACGTGAAGGGGCGGGGACGTCATCCCACGCACAGACCCGAAGCCGGTGTGTCGGTTACCGGAAGCGCGCCGGTTCCTGTCGGCGCGCGGCGCCGGTGAGGGTGGAACCAGCCCCCCAGAACACGCCTGGGCGCTTCGGCTTCAACTTGGAGACGGAGCCCCGACGGCCCCCGGCGCGACGCCCCGGGCGGACGGGCCGCGGCGCCTGTGGGCAAGCACTAGCAACGCCGGCTGCGCCAGACGCGGCACGAGAGCGAGGATGAGCGCCCCCCCGATGACGACGATGGCCAGCGGTCGCTGTGTCTCGGCACCAATCCCGCGGGACAGAGCCGCCGGGGTGAGGCCGAGCATCGCCACCGCGGTCGTCATGAGCACGGGCCTCAGGCCGCGCTCGGCCGCCAGCCTGGCCCCCTCCTCCACCTCCATGCCCTGGGCCCACAGCCGCTGCGCGTAGGTGACGACGATGAGCGCGTCTTGGACGGCGATGCCGAAGACGGAGATGAAGCCCATCGCCGCCGAGATGGAGAAATTCGTCCCGGTGGCGAAGAGGGCGAGGATGCCGCCGCTGATGGCCACCGGAATTCCGGACAGGACGATGAGCGTCGCGGGCAGTGTCTTGACCGACGTGTAGACGAGAAAAGCGATGACCAGCACGGTGAGCGGGATGATGATCAAGAGCCGGCGGTTCGTTTCCTTGAGCTCGCTAATCTCGCCCGCCCACTCCAGATGCGTGTCGTAGGGAAGCCGGACGGAACGCTCCACCGTCGCCCGGGCCTCCTCGATGGTCGAGGCGAGGTCCCGACCCCGGACGCTGAACTTGATGGGGACGTAGCGCTGCTGGTCCTCACGGTAGACGAGGCTCGCCCCCTCCTCCTCCAGGACCTCCGCCACCTGCCCGAGCGGCACCGTCGAGCCCTCCGGCGTGGTGATTTGGATGGAGCGAATGGCGGCGACATTCGCTCGGAACTCCGGCGCCCACCGCACGGTGAGCTCAAAGTGGCGCTCACCCTCGTAGACCTGGGTCACGGCCTGCCCGCCGATGGCGGCCTGGACGACGGCGTTGACGTCGCCGGCATTCAAGCCGTAGCGCCCGGCGGCCTCCCGGTCCGGGATGATGCGCACCGAGGGCTGGCCCAGCGAGCGAAAGATGCCCAGGTCGCTCACCCCCCGCACCTTCTGCATCAGCTGGAGGATTTCCTCGGCCTTCTGCTCGTCGAGCTTGATGTCCGGACCGGTCACCTTGATGGTGTTCTCGCCCTTCACCCCGCTCATCGCCTCCTCGACGTTGTCGGCGATGACTTGACTGAAGTTGAAGATGACGCCCGGAAAGGCCGCGTGCAGCGCGGCCGACAGCTCCTCGGTCAGCTTTTCCTTGGTCATGCCCCGTCGCCAGGCCGACCGCGCGGTGAGAGGAGCGAACAGCTCGATGTTGTAGAAGCCCACCGGGTCGGTCCCGTCGTCCGGCCGACCCAGCTGTGACACGACGGTTTCAATCTCCGGGCGCCGGCGCGACTCCCCGGTACAGGGGCCGTCTGCGGGACAGCCCAGTACCAGCCGACGCATCTTCCCGACGTGGCGCGCCGATTCCTCCAGCGAGATGGAGACGGGCAATGAGGCCCGAATCCAGAAGTTCCCCTCCTCCAGCTTGGGCATGAATTCCCGACCCAGCAGCGGCGTGAGCGCCATCGCCGCCACCACCGGCAGCGCGGCCAGCGCCACCGCCCAGCCCTTGCGTCGCAGCGCGAAGGCGAACAGCGGCTGGTAGAGGCGGTCGAGAAAGCGCATCAGCCAGCTGGTATGCGGTTCCTCCTCGGCGCCCGCAGCGGCCGGGACGACCAGAAACCGCCGCGCCAGCACGGGCGTCAACGTCAGCGCCAGCGTCAGCGCCCCGCCGATGGCGAAGGCGTAGGTGTGCGCCATCGGAGAGAAGATGACTCCGGCGACGCCGTTGAGCGTGAAGAGGGGGACGAAGGCCACCGCGATGACCAGCGTGGAAAACATCAGCGGCGAGCTGATTTCCCCGGCCGCCTTGGCAATCTCGGCGGACCGGTCCCGGCCAAGGGAACTGGAGAGGCGCCGGTAGATGTTTTCCACGACAATGACCGTGGATTCGACAACGATGCCAAAGTCCACTGCGCCGAGGCTGATGAGGTTGGCCGGCGTCCCCGAGGCCACCATCCCCACGAAGGCCACCAGCAGCGCCAAGGGGATGTTGATGGCCGTGATCAGCGCCGCGCGGACGTTGCCGAGAAACGCCCACAGCACGAGGCTCACCAGCACCATCCCGAACGCCAGGTTCTCGAGCACCGTGTGGGTGGTCACCCCCACCAGGCTGGTCCGGTCGTAGTACGGCAAGAGGTCCATCCCCGGCGGCAGGACGTGCAGGCGCTTCATCTGCTCGACGCGTTCATGGATGCCCTGGAGCGTCCGGAGCGACTCCGCCCCATAGCGCATCAGCACCGTGCCCTGGACGATGTCGGGCTGCTCATCCCGGCCGACGATGCCGAGGCGAGGGGCTGCCCCGAGGCGCACCTGCCCCAGGTCCCGGATGCGGACAGCATTCCCATTCTTCTCGGCCACGACGATGGCCTGAATGTCCCGCAGGCTGCGGATGAGCCCGGTGCCGCGGACATTGAAGTTCTGAGACCCGAGCGTGAGGGTGCCACCACCCACGTTCTGGTTCGCGTTGGAGATGCCGGCGAGGACCTGCGACAGCGTGACGCTCTGTGCCTTCAGACGGAACGGGTCCAGCTCGACTTGGTATTGCTTGGTGTCTCCACCGAAACCGACGACGTCGATGACGCCCGGCACCAGCCGCCACTGCTTCTCCAGAATCCAGTCCTGCGCCGTCTTCAGCTCCGCGAGCGAGTAGTCCTTGCCCACCAGCTGGTAACGGAAGAGCTCACCAATGGCGCTCCACGGCGAGAGCTGCGGGGTGAGCCCGTCTGGGAGGTTGACGAAGCTGAGCCGATTCAGCACCCGCTGCTGGGCCGTGTAGTAGTCGGGA
Source organism: Myxococcaceae bacterium (assembly GCA_017881265.1). Taxonomy (GTDB): domain Bacteria; phylum Myxococcota; class Myxococcia; order Myxococcales; family Myxococcaceae; genus JADGRA01. The sequence continues at coordinate 34,168 of JADGRA010000079.1, forward strand.
TTCCAGTTGAAATAGACCTTCACGTCGGACAGTCCAAAGAGCGACTGCGAACGGATGTGGTCGATGTCGACCATCCCGGCGAGGCCGACCTCGAGCGGGATGGTGACGTAGCGCTCCACTTCCTCCGCGCTCAGCCCGCGGGGCTGCGTGATGACCTCAATCATCGGCGCAACGGGATTGGGGTACGCCTCGATGTCGAGCTGCGAGTACGCGTACAGGCCGAGAACCACCAGCCCGGCCGCGAGGACCAGGACGAGCCCCGCGTAGCGGAGCGCCCCGGCGACGAGTCGTTGAATCATTTTCCTCGACCGATATTCCGGTCGGCCCTACTGCCACCGGGCCCGACCTGTGGCGTCCCTGGCGCGCCCTGGCTCATCGGCGACGCGGCGGGCACATGGCCCCGGCGCTGACTCAGCCGCCCTTCCAGGCGAAGTTGAAGACGAAGAAGTTGAAATAGGTGTTGTTGTAGCTCCCGGACACGGTCCCGGCGGTCCCGCGGCTCTGGTAGACGCTCGGGCTGCCTCCCCAGAGAAATTCGTAGGCGAAGCCCAGCGTCCAGTTGCTATTGAGCGCCCACTTGGTGCCAATCCCGATGCGCCAGGCGTCTCCAATCGGTAGTGCGAGGGTCCGGGTCTGGGCGTTGGTCATGGCGCTGTCGTAAGCGACGCCGAAATCCAGCTCCCAGGGCTCCGACAGCTGCACCTGGGCGCCGAGGGCACCGTGCCAGGTGTTGAGGTAGCCGATGTGGGTGGTGAGGCTGTGCTGCGTGTCGGCGTTGGTGACGCCAAGTTCGACCGTGCCGAAGGCCGCCCAGTTGTTCCATCCGACGTCGGCCATGAGGGCCCACTGCTGGTTGAGGGCCTGGAAGAAGCTGAGCATGACGGTCTGCGGGACCGTCAACCCGGCGTTGATGGTGGCCGTGGCGAGGCCGCTCGCCGCCAGCTTCTGGGTGAGGATGGGCCCCAGTCCGTGGAAATTCGGCGTTCCGCCGAAGCTGAGATTCACCGGCGAGGTGTACAGGATGCCGAGGCGGCTTCCCTTGGTGAACTCGTACATCAATCCGACGTTGGCGCCGACGCCCCAGGCGGTGGACTGGAGCCCGAGCGCGCCGTCGGTGGCGTTCGGTTCCAGGTTGCGCACGGCCACGGTGTCCTTCAGGTAGCCAAACATGACGTTGAAGGTGACGCCCACCGAGAGGCCCCCGGCGATGTGCCAGGCCACCGACGGCAGGATGGACAAGCCCACCAGCGCCGCCTGGGTGACGTAGTAGCGGCCCACCCAGTTGTCGTCCCACTTGGCGGCGAGGCCGAAGTTGGAGGCCACCCCGAAGCCCACCCGGAAGTCGCTCCAGGGAGCAAAGGTGGCGAAGAGGCTACCGTTGGGGAGAAACCCGACGGCGTTGCCCCCGTTGTTGCCGGACACGGTGGTGGCCGAGTCCGGGGCGAAGGTGAGGTTGGCGTAGACAAGCTCGAGCCCGCCCCCCAACTGGATGCCGTCCAGGCGCGTCATGCCGGCCGGGTTGGTGAGCAGGGTGGCCGGGCTGTCGGCGCGCGCCGCGTAGCCGGCCGAGGCGTAGCCGACGTCGGTGGTGCCAAACTCATAGAGGAAGACGCCTCCGGCGTGCGCCGTGCCGGCGAGAAACCCGGCCACTAGCAGCCCCACCCACTTCCCCGCGCTCCGTGTGCTCACTCGCCCTCCCTGGGCCCTGCTGCGGTTACGGTTTTTCGGCCGGCCGACACTAGGGGGCGGCGTGCAGACGGTCAACGCCCAAGCCCGCGCTGTGTGCCGGGGTGCTTCAGAAGGGATGAAGGAAGAGCCCAGAGCGCAGCTTGGGCTCGAACCAGGTGGACTTGGGCGGCATTACCTGCCCGGCGTCGGAGATGGCCATCAACTCCTCCAGGCTGGTGGGCCACAGCGCAAACGCCACCCGGTCCTGCCCACTGTCCACGCGCGCGGACAGTTCCCGGGTGCCGCGGATGCCGCCGACGAAGCCGATGCGGCCATCGCGTCGCGGGTCCTCAATCCCCAGCACGGGCCTCAGCAAGTTGTCCTGGAGGATGGCGACGTCCAGCGAGGCGGTGGGCGTCTCGGCCCAGCTGCCCGGCCGAGCCCGGAGGCGCCACCACCGGCCGTCCAGGTACATCCCGAAGGCATGCCGTCCGTCGGGCTCGGCCTGCGCCGCCGGAAGGACGTCGAAGCGCTTGCTGACGGCGGCGACAAAGGCCTGGCTGTCCAGGCCTGCAAGGTCCCGCACCACGCGGTGGTAGGGAAGAATCTGCATTTGGTTGTGGGGGAAGACGACCGCCAGGAAGCGGTCCTGCTCGCCGGGCGGCGCCCCTTGAGCCTGGCGCAGCTGCTGCACCCGGGCCGCGGCGGCGGAACGGTGGTGCCCGTCGGCGATGTAGAGGCTGGCCAGTCGGCCCACCTGCGACGCCAAGGGCCCGGCGGCTGTCCCCCAGACGTGCCACAGCGTGTGCTGCACGCCATCCTCGCTGGCGAAGTCCACCTCCGGCGTAGCCCGGGTGGCTTCCTCCACCAGTGCGTCGATGGAGGGCTGGGCCCGGTAGGTGAGGAAGACGGGCTCGTCGTTGGCGGACAGCGCGTCGATGTGGCGGGTCCGGTCGTCTTCCTTGTCCGCCCGGGTGAGTTCATGGCGCTTGATGCGGCCGTCGCGGTAGCCGTCCACCGAGGCACAGGCCACGACGCCCGTCTGGACGTGCGCCCCCATCCGCTGCCGGTACAGCCGGAAGCCCTCCTCGACGTCCTGCTCCAGCCAGCCCTCGCCCAGGAAGCGCCGGAGGTTCTCGGCCCCGCGGGCGTAGACGGCCGCGGCGTGCTCATCGACGTCGTCCGGGAAGTCGATTTCCGGCCGGCTGATGCGGAAGAAACTCTGCGGGTTTCCCGCGGCCAGCTGGCCTGCCTCGGCGCGGCTGACGACGTCGTAGGGCGGGACGGCCAGCCGGGCGGCCAGGGGCGGGGGCGGGGCGAGAGCGCGAAACGCGGAGAGGAGGGACATGGGAAGGGGGGGCCCTTTGGGCAGTATGGCGGTTGGGCCGCTGGGCTGTCCCCGGCAAAGGGGGGGAAAGGGGGCGCCAACACTTGTAAATTTCGCCCTCCGGCCTTTCTAACCCACCGCGTTGTCAGTGGAATCCTTGTAAACGCCGGGGCTGGTTGGTACAGCTTCCGGCGAGATGAACGAGAACGCCCTCAATGCGTCCGTGGGCGCCAAGCTGCGCGGGCTTCGGCTGAAGCGGGGCATCAAGCAGACGGACGCGGCGCACGGCCTGGGGGTGTCCCCCGCCTACCTGAATCTCATCGAGAAGGGGAAGCGGGTGATGCCCTTCCCCCTGTTGTGGAAGGCGCTGCGCTACTTCGAGCAGGACCCCGAGCAATTCATGGGCTCGCTCGGCCAGGGGCCGGTGGACGAGACGCTGGCGAAGCTCCTGGACGAGCCGCTCCTCAAGTCCCTGGACATCGACTCCGAGTCGCTCGAGTCGCTGTCGGCCGAGCCGAAGCTGGCCGGCACGGTGGCCGCCCTCTTCAACCTCTACAAGAATACCCGCCACCAGCTGGAGAAGGTGTCCGCGCAGATGACGTCGTCGGTGCAGCCGGCGGACGGCGTGCGGCTCGACTACTCGCCCTTCGACGAGGTGAGCGACTTTTTGCAGGCCCGCAAGAACTGGTTTCCGGAGCTGGAGGAGCAGGCGGCGGCGCTGGTGCGCGACTTCCGGCTGGAACGCCAGGTGACGTCCACCCAGCTGGCCGCCGCCCTCGGCGAGCGCTTCGGCTACGCCGTCCGCTACGAGGCGTCGGCCTCGGGCAGCTCGGTGGTGCGGCGCATGGACCCGGAGGACAAGACGCTGACGCTGTCGCCGGCGCTGACCGAGCAGCCCTTGAAGTTCCAGCTGGCTGCCTCCATCGGGCTTCTGGCGCTGGACCACGACCGCCTCCTCGAGCGCATCCTGGCCGGGGTGCAGATGCGGCACCCTGAGACGCCGAAGCTCATCAAGGTCAACCTGGCCAACTACTTCGCCGGCGCGCTCCTCCTCAACTACGAGGAATTCTTCCGCCAGGTGCAGCGCACGCGCTACGACGTGGAGCTGCTGAGCCAGATTTTCGGCACCACCTACGAGACGGTGGCCCACCGGCTGTGCAACCTCTCGGACCCGAAGCGCCCCGGGGTCCCCTTCCACTTCCTGCGGGCCGACGTCGCTGGCAACATCTCCAAGCGCTACAGCGGCACCGGGCTGAAATTCGCCTCGGGCGGCGGCAGCTGCGGCAAGTGGGCCGTCCATTTGGCTTTCCTCAACCCGTCGCAGATTACCCGGCAGTACTCGATGATGCCGGACGGCAGCACCTACTTCTGCTTCGCCAAGGTGCAGCTGCAGCCCATCAGCGGTTCCATCGTCCGGGGCACCGCCTACAGCATTGGCCTCGGCACCCACGCCGAGAACGCCCAGTTCCTCGCCTACGGGTTGCCCACCACCGACCTCAAGCGCGACGCCGTCCCCTCCGGCATCACCTGCCGCTTTTGCGAGCGCACCGACTGCAACCAGCGCGCGGCAGCGAGCTACCGCTTCGCCTTCTCCTTCGACGAGTACACGAAGAAGGACTGCTTCTTCTCCCCGCTCCTCGTCCACGAGGCGGGCAAGGAGCCGGCTCGCCGGACGACGCGTCGCCCGGGCGGCCCCGCGCCCAGTTAGGGCCCCCTTTCCCATGCCCTCCTCCCCTGCCCCGGTCAGCCTGGCGACAGCCAGCGTGCTGCGACTCGACGCGGACGTCCTGGTGGTGCCGGTGCTGGAAAGCGACGGCAAGGCGGCCCTGGACGGGGCGATGACGGACGTGGACCGGGCCCTCGGGGGGCACTTGCACCGGGCCGCCGCCGCCGAGGGCTTCAAGGGACGGGCCGACCAGCTGTTTCAGTTCCACACCCAGGGACGCCTTCCAGCAGCGCGGGTGGTGCTGGTGGGCCTCGGCCCGAAGGAGCGCTGCACGCCGGAGCATCTGCGGCAGGCGGCCGGCCGGGCCGTTCGCGCGGTGCTGCGCACGAAGGGGGTGCAGGTGGTGCTGCAGCTGCCGGCGACCGCCGACGACGCGGGCGCCCTGCGTGCCGCCGCCGAGGGCGCGCTGCTGGGCGCCTACCGCTTCGACCGCTACCGCACCAACGGCGCCGAGGAACGCGGGACGCTGGGCAGTCTGCGGATGGCGCTGCCCCCAGGCGTCCGGCGCACCGAGGCGCTGGAGGAGGCGCTGCGGCTGGGCGTGCAGGTGGCCCAGGCCACCAATCATGCCCGCGACCTGGTGAATGAACCGGCGGCCCACCTCACCCCGGAACGGCTGGCCGAGGAGGCCCGGCAGGTGGCCCACGCCGCCGGGCTGCGCGTGCGCGTCGACGGCCCGGAGGAACTCGCCCGGCTGAAGATGGGGATGTTTCTGGCGGTGGGCCAGGGCAGCGCCAACGCGCCGCGCCTCATCGAGCTGGGCTACGTGCCCAAGGGCAAGGCCGCCACCGCGCGGCCCCTGGTGCTGGTGGGCAAGGCCATCACCTTCGACAGCGGGGGCCTGTCGCTGAAGCCGGCCGACGGCATGGTGGAGATGAAGACGGACATGGCCGGCGCTGCCGCGCTCTTGGGGGTGATGGAAGTGGTGGCCGCGCTGAAGCCCCCCTTCCCGGTGGTGGCACTGCTGGGCGCCGCGGAGAACATGCCTTCCGGGACAGCCTACCGGCCGGGGGACGTCCTCACCTCGCGGCTGGGCAAGACGGTGGAAGTCACCAACACCGACGCCGAGGGCAGGCTGGTGCTGGGGGATGTGCTGGCCTACGCCGCCGAGCGCTCGCCCGCGGCGATGGTGGACGTGGCCACCCTGACCGGCGCATGCATTGTCGCCCTGGGACAGCACGTGGTGGGGCTGTGGAGCACCGACGACGCGCTGGCCGAAGAGGTGGTGCTGGCCAGTCGGCGGGCCGGCGAAGCCATGTGGCGGATGCCGCTGGTGGAACTGCAGAAGGAGAACCTGCGCTCGGAGGTGGCCGACATGAAGAATGCCGGCGAGCGGCAGGGGGCGGCCATTGCCGCCGCGCTGTTCCTCCGCGAATTCGTGGGCAGCGTGCCCTGGGTGCACCTGGACATTGCCGGGCCGTCCGTCAGCGGCAAGGAACGCGGCTACTTCGTGAAGGGGGCCACCGGCGTCACCGTGCGCACCCTGGTGGAACTCATCCGCGCCCGGGCGCGCGCCGCCGCGCCGTCCGAGGCGAGGACGCGGGCCTCCTAAGGGGCCAGCAACTGTCAGGGCGCCGGGCGCTCGGACAGGGCCTGCGCCACCGCGTCGTGCAGGGACATGGCGGCTTGGACGCCGTCCGCGGCTTCGTGCAACGGGCGCCCCACCACCAGGAGGTCCGCCCCGGCGCGGATGGCAGCCTCGGGCGTCTCGGTGCGGGCCTGGTCGGCTGAGGCGGAGCCCACCGGGCGGATGCCGGGCGTGCAGAGGAAGAGTGCCGGGTACTGCCCCCGCAGCGCCGGGAGTTCCCGGGGCGAGGACACGAGGCCTCCCACGCCGGAGGAGGCCGCCACCATGGCCAGCTGGCTGGCCATGGCCGAGGCGGAGGGGCCGAAGCCGAGGGCGCAGACGGCCGCGTCGTCGAGGGAGGTGAGCGCCGTCACCGCCAGCACCACCGGGGGGGGAAGCCCCACGCGGGCCGCGCCCGCCGCGGCGCCCTGGACGGCGGCGCGCAGCATGGCGGCGCCGCCCGAGGCGTGCACGGTGAGGTAGGAGACGCCGAGGGCCGCCGCGCGCGCGGCGGCCAGCTCCACGGTGTTGGGAATGTCGTGCAGCTTGAGGTCCAGGAAGAGACGCGCCCCTTGCGCGCGGAAGACTTCGAGGGCGTCCGGACCATGCTCCACGAAGAGCGACAGGCCCACCTTCACCACCGCCACGAAGGGCTTAAGGGTGGTGTACAGCGCGCTGGCCTCGCCGAGCGGCAGGTCGGCCGCCCAGGCGATGCAATCACGCGCCCTGGGGGAGTGCCCCGGGGCGGGCGAGGTCAAGTTCAAGGCGGGAGCGGGGGTCGTCATTCCGCGCGCGGGACCACCGGAAGGCTAGCGCGAGGCGAGTTCCGGGTCGATGACCTTCTTGAACTCCTCAATCGGCATCGCCCCGTTGAGGAAGACGCCATTGATGAAGAAGGCGGGCGTGCCGTTGACGCCGGCGGCCTGGCCGGCCTCGAGGTCCTGGTCCACCTGCTTCTTCTTCTCGCCGCTGTCCAGGCAGGTGGCGAACTTGGCCGCGTCGAGCCCGGCGCTGCCGGCGTACGTCTTGAGGTCCGAGACGTCGAGCTTCTTCTGGTTCTTGAAGAGCAAGTCGTGGAACTCCCAGAACTTCCCCTGGTCCTGGGCGCACAAGGACGCCTCGGCGGCCTTCTCGGCCTGGGGGTGGATGGGCAGCGGGAACTGGCGGAACACCAGCTTCACCTTGCCGGCGTACTGCTGCATGAGCTGCTCGACGGTGGTGTAGGCAGCGCCGCAATAGGGGCACTGGAAGTCCGAGAACTCCACGATGGTAACCTTGGCGTCGGTCGGCCCACGGGCCGGGCCGGTGGCGGCCACCTCCACCCGGGGCGGGGGCAGGTCGATTTGGAGATTTGCGGCCGTCCGCAGCTCCTCGATGACCTTCTGCACGCTGGCGCGGCGCTGCTGGTTGACCATCGCCTGGACCAGCTGGTCCTTAATCTGCTCCAGCTTGGTGTCCGGCGGGATGCGGCCGGCGGCCTTCAGCCGGTCGAAGAATTCCTTCACGTCGGCGTCGCTCGGCTGGCTGACGGGAAGCGCCTCCACCCGGGCCTGGATGTACTGCTCCTCGGTCTGCCCCTTCTTGGCGGCCTCGGCCTTGACGATGCGCTCCACGGCCATGCGCTCCAGGACTTCCTTGCGCGCCGTGTACATCTGGTTCTGGATTTCCTGCAGCTTCGGCTTGGCCTCGACCTCGAGCTCGCCGTAGGTGATTTTCCCACCGTTGTAGGTGGCCACCACCCGGTCAGCCGGCAGCGCGCCGGAGCCGCCAGAGGCGGCCGCGACCTTCTGCTTCGCGCAGCCGGCGAGGACGAAGAGGGAGGCCAGAAGCGCGGTCGGGAGGGAACGGGAGAGGGGTAGTTTCATAGGGAGGGGGGCCTTTTGCCCTGCGCCGGGGAAGTGTGCAAGCCACACCCAACAGCCAACCGGGCGGAAAGCTTCCCCCCGCTTGGCGGGAGGGGTTCAGGCCAGCTCGGCGGCGAAGTCCGGCAGCCGGAAGCCAAAGCGCTCCAGCTCGCGCTTCTGGGCCCGCACCACCGCATAGGTTGAGGGGTCGGCCAGCACCTGCTGCACCAGGCGTAGGTGCAGCGCGTGCCCGCTCTTCACCGCCTTCAGCGAGCCGATGACGGGGTGGCCGAAGAGGGCCAGGTCGCCCATGGCGTCCAGGGCCTTGTGCCGGACGAATTCATCCGGAAAGCGCAGGCCGTCGGCGTTGAGGATGCTGAAGTCGTCGACGACGATGGCGTTGTCGAGCGAGCCGCCGCGGGCCAGCCCGGCGGCCTTCAGCTTCTCGACGTCGCGCAGAAAGCCGAAGGTGCGCGCTCGGGACACCTCGCGCACGAAGGCCCGGCCGGAGAAGTCCAATTCCAGCCGCTGGCGGCTGACCAGGGGATGGTGGAAGTCGATGGCGACGTCCATGCGGAAGCAGTCACAGGGCGACAGCGACGCTTCCTTGTCTCCGTCCCGCACCGAGACCGCCTTCTTCACCACCACGAAACTCTTCGGCGCCTCCTGCACCCGCACCCCGGCCGTCTGCACCAGGTAGGCGAAGGGCCCGGCGCTGCCGTCCATGATGGGCACTTCGGGCCCATCCAGTTCCACCCGGACGTTGTCCAGGCCGAGGCCAAGCAGGGCCCCCAACAGGTGCTCGACCGTCCCCACCCGCACCCCATCCTTGCCGAGGCTGGTGGCAAGCGCCGTGTCCACCACGTACTCGGCGGTGGCCGGGATGGACACCGGGCGTGCGAGGTCCATCCGCACGAAGACGACGCCGTGGTTGGCCGGCGCCGGCCGCAGCGTCAGCGTCACCGCCTGGCCGGTGTGCAGGCCGATGCCCTGGCAGGACACAGAGGCGCTCAGCGTCCGCTGGTGGAAGGACATGGACATGGTGCTTGGTGAGGCTCCCCTCCCCGGCAACTGACCCTTGTAACGGCGGCCCTTGGGTGTTTCCAACACCTGAGGACCGCAAGAGGTTTCATCCGGGCAGACGCGAAGCGTACTGCGCTGTGACAAACCCGTGAAATACCGTACCGCAACGCGTCGCCGCAACGCGCACCTTTCACCAACCTGCCACCGCCTGCCAGGGAATTGGTGACAGGAGACAACTTCACCCCTGACGGAAACCCGGGGTGAGGACGTCGACGTGTCCAGCGCCTTCAGCCCGGGGGGGGCGCGGTGGCCGTCAGCCGGCGGCCGCCGGCTCCGCCGAACGGAACCTGTCCAGCACGGCCTCGGCGTGGGCACGGTCGAAGCGTCGGCCGGAGACTTCCCCGCGGCGGCCAACGCGGATGAAGAGTGCCTCGGCGGCGTCGGCGAAGAGGAGGCAGTCCTCGGCCAGCCGGGCCCGGGTGAGGGGCCCTTCGGGCGACTGGGCGTGGTCGCCCAGAATGCTGAGGAAGCGGTCGACAGCCTCGAGGTCCCCGTAACGCAAAAGCTGGTAGCTGCCGTCCTGGAAATACTCGAGGAAGCGCCCCAGCGCGGACAGGTGCGGAGCGGCGTCGGGGGTGCCCTCCAGCGCCAGCGCCGCGCCGCGCGCCAGCTGGGAGGCCACCCACAAGTCATTGCGCAGCCGCTGCGCCACCAGGGGGGCGGAGACGAGGCGGGAGAAGCCCTCCTCGGCGCCCCGGGCCTGCAGCGCGCCGGCCAGCTGCACCACCGCCCCCTCGAAGAGGGCGGTGAAGTCCCGCGCCGCGCCGCGCAGCCGCTCGTCGTCGGCCGAGCCCTCGCCCGACAGCGCGCGGCCGATGGCGCGCGTCTTCAAGGCCAGGGTGCGGGAGACGCGCAGCGCGGCGTGCTGGAAGCCGCGGGTACCCGTGCCGCTGGCGACCTCATTGCGCAAGTAGCCGCTCAGGGTGAGCGCCTCGCTGTGCACCAGCGCCAGCAGCACCCGGGCGCGGCGGTCGAGCGGCCGGTCGGGCTCCTGCCGAAGGTAGCCAAGGGCGTGCAGGAAGCGGAACAGGGCGAGGAAGGCGGTGGTGAAGAGAGGGCGCTCCGGGTCGGGAAGCAGCCGCAGGGCGTCCAGCACCGGGACACTGCGGATGCGGTCGAACTCGAGGCAGAACTCGAGCGGGCGCGCCGGGCGGAAGAAGCGGTTCTGCAGGATGGCCCGCACCGCCAGGCTACCCACCTCGTGGAAGACGCGGTGGCCCACCGCCTCCAGGCCGAGGAGGCTGTCCATGACGACGCAGATGGATTCGAAGCTCCGGGCGAGCAGGAAGAGGCTCTCCTGGGGCGTCTGCTGTTCCAGCTCGTCCTCGAGGAGCGCCCGGCGGACGCGGTCATCCACCGCCTGGCTGCCGAGGTAGCGCCGGAAGACGAAGCGCTGCTCGTGGCCCGGGTCCAGCAGCCGCCGGCCGAGCCGGATGGCCTGGTGCATGGCATCCTGCAAGTCCCGCAGCTCCTCGCCGAAGTCCCGGCTCACCACCGGCCGCGCGGAGGCGTCCAGCGGCAGGGTGTGCAGTTGGAAGTACCGTTCGATGGCCCGCAGCAGCAGCTCGAACTCGAACAGACGCTCCTCGCGCCCGTCCACCCGGACGCCCCGCAGCCAGCGCTCGCGCTCGGCGAGCAGCCCGGGCCGCGGCTGGCTGTCGCGAAACAGCTGGACGTAGAAGTCCCGGGCGGTGCGGGCCACCCTGGGCCGCGGCGCCTCGGCCTCCTTCGGGGCCGCGCTCACAGAAGCGCCCCCTGCGACGCCGGGGGCGGCGTCAGGCCGAGGTGCCGCCAGGCCTTGGCCGTGGCTACCCGGCCCCGCGGCGTCCGTTGCAGGAAGCCTTCCTGCATGAGGAACGGCTCATACACGTCCTCCACCGTCTCGCTCTGCTCGCCCACCACCATGGCCACCGTGTCCAGCCCCACCGGACCGCCGCCAAACTTGTCGAGGATGGTAAGGAGAATTCTCCGGTCCATGGGGTCGAGGCCGAGCGCATCCACCTCCAGCCGCTTGAGGGCGCCCGAGGCCACCGCCCGGCTCACCACCGGCTCGCCGTCCACCTCGGCGAAGTCGCGGATGCGCCGCAGCAGGCGGTTGGCGATGCGGGGCGTCCCCCGGGCCCGCGTGGCAATCTCCCGCGCCCCGTCGGGCAAAAGCCGGACGCCGAGGATGCCGGCGCTGCGGGCCAGAATGGCTTCCAGGTCGGCCGGCCCGTAGTAGTCGAGCCGTTCCTGGATTTGGAAGCGGTCGCGCAGGGGCGACGTCAAAAGCCCGGTGCGGGTGGTGGCGCCAATCAGGGTGAAGGGCTGCAAGTCCAGCTTCATCGCCCGGGCGGCCGCTCCGGAGTCGATGGTGATGTCCAGCCGGAAGTCCTCCATGGCCGGGTACAGGTACTCCTCCACCTGGGGCGGCAGCCGGTGGATTTCGTCGATGAAGAGGACGTCGCGGGCCTCGAGGCTGGTGAGCAGGCCGGCCAGGTCTCCCTTGCGCTCCACCGCCGGCCCGGAGGTGACGTGGATGGCCACGCCCAGTTCCGCCGCCAGGATGTGGGCCAACGACGTCTTCCCCAGGCCGGGGGGGCCGGAGAAGAGGCAGTGGTCGAGGGCCTCGCGGCGCCGACGCGCTGCCTCCACGTACACCTTCAGCTTGTCCACCACTGCCGCCTGGCCGACGTACTCGGCGAAGCGCCGGGGGCGCAGCGACACCTCGAGGCGCTGCTCCTCGGCGGTGGGGCTGGGCTCGAGTGGACGGTGGTCGGGCGCCATGGCGGGGCGTCCGAGGGTAGCAGCTTTGTCCTTCTGCCTCCTCAGCCTGCTTGGAGGGTCCGCAGTGCCTCACGGAAGAGCGCCTCGAAGGGGGCCTCCGCCCCCAGCCGGCCCGCCACCGCGTCGGCCACCTCCTCGGCGTCGGCCGGCCGGTAGCCCAGGTTTTCCAGGGCCGAGACGAGGTCCCGGCGTGCCCCGGCTGTCCCCTCCACGCTGCGGGCGCCCGCGGCCAGCGCCTTCGCCTTGTCCCGCAGCTCCAGCACCAGGCGCTCGGCAGTCTTCTTCCCCACCCCGTGGATGCGCGTCAGTCGCCCGAGGTCCCCCCGGGAGAGGGCCTCGGCCAGGTCCGGGACTTCCAGGCCGGACAGCACGGCCAGCGCCAGCTTCGGCCCGACGTGGCTGACACTGGTGAGGAGGTGAAACATCTCCTCCTCCTCGGGCGAGAGGAAGCCCACCAATTCAATGGCGTCCTCGCGCACAACGGTGTGGATGCGGAGCTCGGCCGGCTGCCCCTCGGCCGGAAGCCGTGCCAGCGAGAGGAGGGAGAGCGCCACCCGGTAGCCGACGCCATGCACGTCCACCACCGCGTCCTGGAGCGACTTTTCCAGCACCACGCCCCGCAGCCGCGCAATCACCTTGGGGCCCCGTACACCGCGCGGGACAGGCGGGGCCAGGCGGGCGGGCGGCGCCGGGCGCGGGGCTGCTGCTGCAGCAGCGTCACCACGCGGGCCCGGTGCAGGTGGCAGATGGCGACGGCGAGGGCGTCGGTGGCGTCGGCGCGCAGCGCGCCGGTGATGCCGAGGAAGGCCCGCATTTGCCGGGCCACCGCCTCCTTGGAGGCGGCGCCGCCCGCCCCCACCGCGCGCTTCACCAGGGCCGGGGCGTACTCAAAGACGGGCCAGCCCCCCTGGGCCGCCGCCAGCAGGGCCACCCCGCGGGCGTGGCCCAGCACCAGGGCGCTGCGGGCGTTGCGACAGCTGAAGACGCCCTCCACCGCCACCGCGTCCGGCGCCCAGCGGGCAAGCACCTCGGCCAGGCCGTGAAAGAGTTCGGCCAGCCGCAACTCCAGCGCAAGCTCGCCTTTGACGCGCAGCACCCCGTGGGCGAGGTGGCAGAGCCGGCTGCCGTGGGCCTCCACCACCCCGAAGCCCGTGACCCGGCTTCCGGGGTCGATGCCGAGCACACGGAACGGAGCGGACATGGGTACCGGAGACCTCTAGCATACGAGGTGGACGTGCCCGACTTTTCGGCAGCTCAGGCGCTGGCCGCGGCGAGGACCGCGTCGTCCATCTCGTAGTTGGCCCAGACGTTTTGCACGTCGTCGTTGTCCTCCAACAACTCGAGCAGCCTCAGCACACGCCGGGCCGCATCCCCCTCCACCCGCACGGTGTTTTGCGGCAGGAAGATGGTGCGCTGCTCGCCCACGGCGAGGCCCTTTGCCTCCAGCGCCGCAGCCGCCGCGTGCAGCGCGGCCGGTTCGGTGCGCACTTCGAAGCCGTCCGGGCCGAGGTCCACCACGTCCTCCGCCCCCACCTCCAGCGCCGCTTCCATGACACGGTCCTCGGAGGGTCCGGGCTTCACGTGGATGCTGCCCTTGCGGTGAAACAGGTAGCCCACCGCGCCCTCGGTGGCGAGGTTGCCGCCGCCCTTGGAGAAGTTGGCGCGGATGTCCGCGGCGGTGCGGTGCCGGTTGTCGGTGAGGCACTCCACCAGGACGGCCACCCCGCCCGGCGCGTACCCCTCGTAGGTGACCTCCTCGTAGTGCGTCCCTTCGAGTTCTCCAGTGCCCTTCTTGATGGCACGGGTGATGTTTTCCGAGGGCATGTTGGCCTCACGGGCGGCGAGGACGGCCGAGCGCAGGCGGGCATTGGCGCCTGGGTCTCCGCCGCCGATGCGGGCGGCGACGGTGATTTCCTTCGTCACCTTGGTGAAGAGCTTGCCCTTGCTGGCCCCCATGGCCTCCTTCTGCCGCTTGATTTTCGTCCAGCGGTTGTGACCGGACATGTGGGCTTCTCTCCTTGCTGTCTACTGGCGGGGACGGCGGCGCCTCTAGCGCACGTCCCGCAGCAGCCGCCGCGCGTCGTCGGCCTCGGGCCCCTCGGGCTGCAGGGCCAGCACCCTCGCCAGCTCCGCGTTGGCCTTGGCCCGCTCGCCGCGCCCGAGATGGATGCCGGCGAGCAGCAGGTGGGCGCGGGGCTCCTTGGGGTCGAGCGCGACGGCCTTCATCGCCGCCCCTTCTGCCCCGCGCACGTCCCCGGCGTCAAACCGCGCCAGGGCCAGGTACAGCCAGGCCACCGCCGACTCCGGGGACGACTGCACGACTTCATCCAGGACGCGCACGGCCGCAGACGGCAGCGCCGCGCCGTACAGGGCAATGCCTTCCGCCAGCGTGTGGGTGCCCTGGGACGCCGGCGGGGCCGCTTCCGCCGGCGCCGTGGTGGGTCCGGCCGGGGCCACCCCGGCAGGCGAACTGGCCTCGGACGACGCGGGGGCGGCCGGGCCGGGGGGCCCCGGCAGCAGCGCTTCCCGGGGCGCCACCGGCGGGCGCGATTCGGCGTGGCGCAGCCAGGACAGGCCCAGCAGCACCAGCAGCACCAGGGCGGCAGACGCCAGGGCCCCTTGCGTCAGCACCGCACTCCGGCGGCGTCTGCCCGCGGCGGCCAGCGCGTCATCGGCCCAGGCGCCCCCGGCCGGCGGCGACGGGGGCGCCGGCTGGTAGACGCGGGCCAGGGTGCGGGCGGCCGCCTCCAGGGGGGACTCCTCCGGAAGGTGCAGCTCCGGCGGCTCGGCCGGGGCGCTGGGGGGCCGCAGCGTCCGACTGACGACGGCCGGCCGCTCGAGGGAGGGCTGGGGGGCGACTGCGCCGACGCCCGAGGTGGCCGGCAGCGGCTCCTCCAGCACCGCCGCCTCCGACGCGGGGCCCTGCGCCAGCGCTTCCCAGGCCCCCGGCAGGTAGGGTGCGCGCGCTGCCTCCCGGGCGAGCGCCTCCGGCAGCAGCACGCCGCTGGCGTATAGCCGGGAGGCGGCCCGCAGCGCGGGGACCTCCGGCAGCGGCGAGGTGAGGATGACGTCGCGCAGTGTCCGCGTGCCGTCGAAGAGGCGCAGCAGCGTCTCGGCTTCGATGGGAAGCCGCGGCAGCGCGGCGCGCAGCGCCTCGAAGTCCGGCTGCAGGACGGCCTCTAGCGGGACGCTCACCGCCACCAGCCGCTCCCACACCGCGAGCTCCGCGCCCAGCCGGCCGCACAACTCCCGCAGCCCCGTGCTGAGCTCGCCCCGGGCCAGCACCGGGCCAAGGTGCACGCGGTACGCGCCCCGCCCCAGCGCCAGCATGCGCGTCAGCCCGCGCTCGCCGTCCACGCCCTCGAAGCGGACGCTCACCACCTCGCCGCGGCGGAACAGCAGCTGCCCGCGCGACTCGAGAAACAGCCGGCCGGAGGAGGAGCCGGCCAGCAGCGCCCGCAGCGCCGCCAGCAGCGGCAGCACGTCGGTGTGCGATTCGAGCGTCGCGTCTCGCGCGGCGTGTCCGGCCCGCAGCCGCACCAGGGTGGCCAGGTCCGAGACGAAGAGCGGCTTGGGCAGGTAGTCGTCCGCCCCGGCGCGGCCCGCGCGCTCGAGGTCCGCCGGGGAGGGGCGGGCGGCGAGCAGCAGCACGGGGATGTCCCGCAAGCGCTCGTGGGCCCTCAGCCGCTGGCACAGCGCCACGCCGTCCACTGCGCCGAGGCCCACCTCGGCCACCACCACGCCGGGCACCACCGTGCCCTCGGCCAGCGCCCGTTCCGCCTCCTCGGCGCTGCCCAGGGCCACCACCTGGAAGCCCTCCCGGAGAAGCCCGAGCTGCAGCAGGCTGCGCGCCCCGGCGTCGGGTTCCACCAGAAGCACGCGCCGGGCGTCCACCGGCCGCTCGCCCAGGGTCTGGCCGTCCAGCGGGGAGGGGCGCCGTAGCACCCCCTCCGCACCCTCGGCTTCTGCCGGGGCGGGTTCGCGCTCCGGCGCTGTCGAGCCCACCGACATGGACGTCCCTTTCGCCCGCCTGTCATACACGGGCGCCCGGGGGACGGCGATGGGTCGCACAGGACCACTCTGGGGCGCCCCCAGCCCCCAGGGCGGGCCCTACTGCACGCGCCGCATCTCCTCGAGGAATTCCTCGGGGCCGAGGAAGCCCGTCACCCGGGGGCGGACAAGGATTTCGCCCCGCGAGGAGACGAAGGCCACGGTGGGCAGGCCCTCAATGCCGAAGCGCTGGTACAGGGCGTCCAGCGCGTCCTGGCCGTTGGTGCCATCCACCTTGATGCGGACGAAGCGCTGGGCCTCGGACACTACCTGGGGCGCGACGTAGGTGGCGCGGTCCAGCTCCTTGCAGGCGGCGCACCACTCCGCGAAGAAGTCAATCATCACCGGCCTGCCGGAGGCGCGCGCCGCCGCCAGCGCCTGGTCCACCGGGGAGGGCACCACCGCCGGCTCCCCGGCCCACGTCAGTTCCCAGCGCAGCACGGTGTCCGTGGGGCGGGGGGCGTCCAGGGTGCCCGCGCGCAACAGCACCCCCAGGCACAACAGCACCACGCCACTGCCCTTGAGGAAGGCCTGGAGCCGGCCCGCCCCGAAGCTGCGGTGGATGGCGCCCAGCAGGACGCCACAGGCGGCCAGCGCCGCCGCCACGCCGGTGCCGGGCACGCGCCCCAGGGCCGCGGCCGCGGCCTGCACCGCCTCGCGCAGCGCCGGGAAGGCGTCCTTCACGTAGCTGACGGCGAGGCCCACCAGAAGCACGCCCAGAAGGCTCTTCACCCACTCCATCCACACCCCGCCCCGGGGCAGCTGCACGGCGAAGGCGCCGATGAGGAAGAAGGGCACGCCGATGCCGAGGGCGTAGACGAAGAGGAGGCCGGCCCCCAGGGCCGTGTCCTGGGACTTGGCGACGAAGGCCAGAAGCCCCGTCAGGACGGGCCCGGTGCACGGGGCGGCCAGGAAGCCGGCCACGCTGCCCATCAGGAGGGCACCGAGGAGGCCCGCGCCGCCCACCGTGGACAACCGCTGGATGAGGTGACTGGGTAGCGTCAACTCGAAGGCGCCAAACATGCTGGCCGCCAGGAGCAGCAGCACCGCCGCCAGCGCCAGCACCACCACCGGCTTGCCCAGCACCGCGCCGAAGGCGGCGCCGGTGCGAGCCGCGGCCACCCCCAGCGCCGAGAAGACGAGGCCCATGCCCACCACGTACGCCGTGGTCAAAAGCAGCGCCCGGGCCCGACTGGTGGCGCCGCGGGCACCGAAGACACTCATGGTGATGGGGATGAGGGGGTAGACGCACGGCGTCAGCGCCGTCAGCAGCCCGCCCAGGAACACCACCACCGCGCCCGAGGCGAAGCGCCCTGCCCCGAGGTAGCCGGTGGCGTCCAGGGTGCTGGTGGGCCCGGTGGGGACGAGCAGCGGAAGGAAGCTGACGGCGAGGGCGGCAAGCAGCGCCCAAGCCCAGAGGCCGAAGCTGGGTTTGCTGGCGGTAGCGGCGGAGGCGTCCATGGACAGGGGGGTTACGGGGCTGAGGGTGACAAGGAACGCCCTCCAAAACGGCGCTTTCCTCTTATTATTTCGGAAAGCGCTGGCGGGCAGGAGCGCTTGCCTCGAGGGGGGTCATCGTTATAATGGACCAGTTAGGTCCACATTCCCTCCGCCATGCTCAAACTACCGATTTACATGGACAATCACGCAACTACCCCGCTCGACCCGCGGGTGTTGGAAGCGATGATGCCCTACCTGCGAGAGGACTTCGGGAACGCGGCCTCACGCAACCACGTCTTCGGCTGGAAGGCCGAGGCAGCGGTGGAGCAGGCGCGGGCCCAGGTGGCGGCGCTGCTGGGCGCCAGCGAGAAGGAGATTGTCTTCACCAGCGGTGCGACCGAGTCGGACAACCTGGCCCTCAAGGGCGCTCTGGAATTCTACCGGGACAAGGGCGACCACCTCATCACCCTGAAGACCGAGCACAAGGCCATCCTCGACAGCGCCAAGCGCCTGGAGCGGATGCGCCAGGACCGCGCCGAGGAACTGCGGCTGCTTCGGTTGTCGGAGCTCGCTGGCGACGACGTCACGGCCGACAACGCTGAGGCGCTTGCCCTGAAGCACAACCTCGACCAGGACCCGGTGCTGAAGAAGTGGATGGCACAGCTGCACACCGGGGCGCGCGTCACCTACCTGGACGTGCTGCCGGACGGGCTGGTGGACCTGGACGCGCTGCGGGCCGCCATCACCGAGCGCACGGTGCTGGTGAGCATCATGCTCGCCAACAACGAGGTCGGGGTGGTGCAGCCGATGGAGGCCATCGGCAAGCTGTGCCGGGAGAAGGGCGTCCTCTTCCACACCGATGCCGTCCAGGGCGTGGGCAAGGTGCCCTTCGACGTCAACCGGATGAACGTCGACCTCGCCTCGGTGACGGCGCACAAAATCTACGGGCCCAAGGGCATCGGCGCGCTCTACATCCGCCGCAAGCCCCGGGTGCGCATCGCCCCCATCATCGACGGCGGCGGACACGAGCGCGGCATGCGCTCGGGCACCCTCAACGTGGCGGCCATCGTGGGTTTCGGCAAGGCGGCGGAGCTGGCCCGGGCGGAGATGGAGTCGGAGAGCCGGCGCCTTTTCGGCTTGCGCGAGCGGCTCCGGGCGAAACTCATCTCGGAATTGGACATGGTGACGCTCAACGGCAACCTCGAGCACCGGCTGCCGGGCAACCTCAACGTCTCCTTCGCCTGCGTCGAGGGCGAGGCGCTGATGATGGCCATCAAGGACGTCGCGGTCAGTTCCGGCTCGGCCTGCACCTCGGCTTCGCTCGAGCCGTCCTACGTCCTGCGGGCGCTGGGGGTGGAAGAGGACATGGCCCACTCCTCCATCCGCTTCGGCATCGGCCGCTTCAACACCGAGGAAGAGGTCGACTACGTGGCCGCACTGGTCATCGACAAGGTAAAGAAGCTTCGCGAGATGAGCCCGCTGTATGAGATGGCGCGGGATGGCGTGGACCTGAAGTCCGTCCAGTGGGCGGCGCACTAGAGGAGAGCTACCAATGGCCTACAGCGACAAGGTCATCGACCACTACGAAAACCCCCGCAACGTCGGGACGCTCGACAAGGAGGACCCCAACGTGGGGACCGGCCTGGTGGGTGCGCCGGCCTGCGGCGACGTCATGCGCCTGCAGCTGAAAATCTCGGACGACGGCATCATCCAGGACGCCAAGTTCAAGACCTTCGGGTGCGGGTCGGCCATCGCCAGCAGCTCGCTCGTCACCGAGTGGGTGAAGGGCCGGTCGGTGGAAGACGCCACCCGCATTACCAACAAGGACATCGCCCAGGAGCTGGCGCTGCCCCCGGTGAAAATCCACTGCTCGGTCCTGGCCGAGGACGCCATCAAGGCAGCCGTCGAGGACTTCAAGCGCAAGCGCGCCGCCCGGGCCGCTCCGGCGGCCACCACGGCCACGCCGGCCGAGTCGCACGCCCGGTAGCGTCCTTCCCCCCCCCGCGTGAATACCGCCGCACCACAGCCGGCCGCGGCATCGTCTCCGGCCCCCGCCTCCGCCAAGCCCGCCAGCAAGACGTTTGGCATGTCGGCGTCCGCCGCGGCGCGCATCCAGAAGCTGCGCGAGGAGCGGGCGACGCCGGAAGCGGGCCTGCGCGTGGCGGTCCGCGGTGGAGGCTGCTCGGGGCTGACGTACGTCATCGAGTGGGCCGAGGGCCCGCGGGAGCGCGACAAGCTGTTCGAGCGGGACGGCGTGCGCGTCTTCGTGGACCCGAAGAGTTTTCTGTACCTGATGGGCTCGGAGCTGACGTACGAGGAGACGCTGATGGCCTCGGGCTTCAAGCTGCAGAACCCCCTCGTGAAGACCGCTTGCGGCTGCGGCGAGAGCTTCTCCATCTGACGGCGCCGGGGCCCAGGGGCGGCTCTCGCACCGGCGCCCGTCTCCGCTCGCCTTCGCCCGGCCCCTTCGGAAAGGACTGACGCCGCCGTGCAGTGCTGGAACTGCCACACCGACTTTGCTCCGGGCACCCTGCTCTGCCCGCGCTGCGGCAAGGTGCAGCCGCCGGCGGTGGGCGCGACCCTCTTCGACGCCTTCGGGCTAGCGCCCCGGGTGGACGTCGACATACCCGAGCTGGAGCAGGCTTACCGGGAGCGCTCGCTGCAGGTGCACCCGGACCGCTACACCACCGCGCAGGCGCGCGAACGCCGCTTCGCTCTCGAGCAGAGCACCCTTCTCAACGACGCCTACCGCACGCTGAAGGACCGCGCCGCCCGGGCCTTCTATGTGTTGAAGCTGCACGGGCTGGACTTGTCCCGCGAGGACCTGGGCACCCAGAAGGACATGCCCTTGGACTTCCTCGAGGAAGTCATGCAGCTGCGCGAGGCCCTTGACGGACACCGCGAGAAGGGCGCGCTCGAAGCGGCGCTGCACATGGCCGGCGACGTCTCCGTGCGTCGTTCGACGGCCCTGGCTGAGGCCGAGGCCGCCCTGCGCCAGCTGCTGGCCCACCCCGGGCAAGACGCGGCACGCACCGAGGCTAGCCATGCGTTGGCCCGGGTGCGCTACTTCACGCGCTTCCTCGAGGAGGTCGACGCGATGGAGGAGGAGGCGCTGGAGGGATGAGCGGCCTTCTGCAGATTCATGACCCGCTCAAGCCCAAGGGGCAGGTGGTGGGCATCGACCTCGGCACCACCAACTCCCTGGTGGCGGCGGTGGTGCACGGCACGCCCCGGTGCCTTCCGGTGGACGAGGCCGGTAGTCCGCTGCTTCCCTCGGTGGTGCACTACGCGGCCGACGGGGGCGTGACGGTGGGCGCCCGGGCACGCGCCCTGGCGGCGGAGTTCCCCACCTCCACCCTGGCCTCGGTGAAGCGCTTCCTCGGCAAGGGCCGCGCCGACGCCGAGACGCGCAAGCTCGGCGCCTACCGCTTCGCCGACGGCGTGGGCGACGTCGTCCGCTTCGAGGTGGCCGGCGGGACGCCGGTGACGCCCATCGAGGTGTCGGCGGAGATTCTGCGCACGCTGAAGCGCCGGGCGGAGGCCTTCTTCTCGTCCAAGGTGGAGCAGGCCGTCATCACCGTCCCGGCCTACTTCGACGACGCCCAGCGCCAGGCCACCAAGGACGCCGGCCGGCTGGCGGGCCTCGAGGTGCTGCGCCTCCTCAATGAACCGACGGCGGCCGCCCTCGCCTACGGCCTGGACAAGGGCAGCCAGGGCACCTTCGCCGTTTACGACTTGGGGGGCGGCACCTTCGACGTCAGCATCCTCAGCCTGGTGGACGGCGTCTTCCAGGTGAAATCCACCTGCGGCAACTCCGCGCTGGGCGGCGATGACTTCGACCGGGCGATTGCGGAACAGGTGCTGGCCGCCCGCGGGCTACAGGCCCCTACCCCGGCCCAGGTGACGGCCATCCTCGCCGCCGCCCGCGCTGCCAAAGAAACCCTCACCACCGCCGAGACCACCACCTTGCGTGTCGACGGCCACCACATGGAAATCTCGCGCGCCCAGCTGGAGACTTGGATTGCCCCCTGGGTGGAGAAGACGGGGCCGGTGTGCCGCCGGGCACTCAAGGACGCCGGACTTTCGGCGGCGCAGCTGGACGGCGTCATCCTGGTGGGCGGGGCGACGCGCGTCCCGGCCGTCCGCCGCTACGTGCAGCAGGTGTTTGGCCGCGCCCCCTTGGGCGACATCGACCCGGACCAGGTGGTGGCCCTCGGCGCTGCTGTGCAGGCCGACCTCCTCACCAACGCGCAGCGCCAGGACGAGGTCCTGCTGTTGGACGTCATCCCCCTGTCGCTTGGCCTGGAAACCATGGGCGGGGTGGTGGAGAAACTGATTCCGCGCAACACCACCATTCCTGCCGCGGCGGCGCAGGTCTTCACCACCTTTCAGGACGGCCAGACGGCCATCGACATCCACGTGGTGCAGGGCGAGCGCGAGCTGGTGGCCGACTGCCGCTCGCTGGCGCGCTTCCGCCTCTCGGGCCTTCCGTCCCTGGCCGCCGGCATGACGCGGGTGGAGGTGCGCTTCGAGGTGAATGCCGACGGGCTGCTTTCCGTCAGCGCACGCGAGCAGGCCACCGGCGCCGTGCAGAGCATCTCTGTGAAGCCCACCCACGGCCTCACCGATGAGCAGGTGGAACAGATGCTGCTCGACTCCATCGAGCATGCCGAGCACGACATCCATGCCCGGATGCTGGTGGAGCAGCGGGTGGAGGCGCAGCGCATCCTCGCCGACGCGGCCAAGCAGCTGAGGGAGAATGGCGACCTCCTGGACGCGACACAGCGCCGCACCCTGGAGGAGGCCATGGCCCTGGTGCAGCGGCTGGCCGGGGAGGAGGACGCCGACGCGCTGCGGGAGGCCATCGCTGCCCTGGATGAAATGGCCAAACCCTTCATTGAATTGGTGATGAACCGGGCGATGACGGCTGCGCTGGCCGGCCACTCGGTGGAGCAGGCCTGAGATGCCGAAGGTCAGCTTCAAGAGCCCCCTCGACGACGTGTCCGTCGACGTGGCGCCGGGGACGTCCCTGTTGGAGGCGGCCGAGAAGTGCGGCGCGCACGTGGGCCATTCCTGCGGGGGAGTGTGCGCCTGCTCCACCTGCCACCTCTGGGTGAAGCGGGGCCTGGACAGCCTGTCGGAGCAGGAGGACGCGGAGATGGACCGGATTGACCAGGCCTTTGACGTGCGGGCCTTCTCTCGGCTGGGGTGCCAGGCGCGCGTCGATGCCGAGGACGTGGACGTGGAGATTACCGAGGAGTCCCTGAGCGCCTACCTGGACGAGAACCCGGCGTTGCGCCACGGCCTGGAGGCGGAAGGAAAGTGGCCGCTGAAGAAAGCGCGCTGAGGGCTCCGGACGGTCCTTGACGCACTCCAGAGGCGGCGGTTAAGAGTCCGGCCCCTGCTGCCTGCCCAGGTGGTGGAATTGGTAGACACACTAGATTCAGGGTCTAGCGCCCGAAACGGCATGAAGGTTCGAGTCCTTTCCTGGGCACAGTGATTTTCGGTAGTTTGGGGGATTGCATGGAACCGAGTGGGATCAGGCTGCGGCCCATGAGATGGGCTCTGTGCCGGTCACCGGCTGTCCGTACCGAGAATCTCAAAGGCGACGTGCGGGCGTCGGAGCTAAGACGCCTGCATCGCGCACGGAGTTCGCGAACGCGGTGAGCCTCGGTGTCGCCGAAGGCAACAGATGACCCGCGCCAGCGAACATTCGAGGCCGATGGCCTATCTCCACGCGTCGAACACGCGTCGAGCCCCAGGCTCGACCTCGTAGGCTGCGTGCGGCTTGGAATACGCCGCTCGACAGTAGCGGTGATGCAGTCCGCCAAGCACGTCGCGCGAACTGACGGTCCCGGCACAGGGCGGTTCGACGGCGCGCCCCTCAGGCGCTCGCCAGTGGAAGATGCGTTCTATCGCGCAGATAGTACGCGACGTACTCTCGCACACGCCCATCGCCCTGATGGTGCCGGTGACGGCGTGGCCGTAGATGCCGTCCCTGTCTCGGTGAAGGAACCGGTGCGCTGTCGAATGGAAAGGCCTCGCGAAGTTGCTGGCTCGTCCAGGCCGCCGTCGGGTGGGCGGTTACCGCGACATGCCGGATTCGGCGACGGCCATGCTCGAGGATGACGAAGCCGTAGAGCAGCTGGAACGTCGCCGTCGGGATGACGAAGAAGTCCATGGCCGCAGCCTGGGACAAGTGGTTCCGCAGGAAGGTCCGCCACGTCTGGGAGGGCGGTCTCCGAGGCCGACGCGGCATGTACTTCGCGATGGTCGACTGCGCGACGCCGAACCCGAGCTAGAGCAACTCACCGTGAATCCTCGGTGCGCCCCACGAGGGGTTGTCGGTGGCCATCTTCCGGACGAGTGCTTGAATCGCGCCAGCGGTATGCGGTCGTCCTCCTCTGCGCGAGCGCCAGCGCCAGAAGTGTCGGAAACCCGCCCGGTGCCACGCGATGACAGGCTCCGGCTTGACGAGGCACAGCACCTCGCGCCACCGCGGCCACCGGCTCGCCAAAGCCATCCAGAACAGCTTGTCGACAACGCCGAGACTGGGCCGAGGCCGATGCCTCCGCAGGACAGCGAGTTGCTGGCGGCGTGCGACGTTCTCAAGCGCGAGCTCTTGGCCGGCGAGAACCGAGCGGAACAAGCCGAACACGGCGACGAGGAGGGCCAGGGCCTCGACTGTGGCGCAGGAGCGGAGCGCGGTCACCGGCCGCGCTCCCCAATACCAACGTCGCAACCCCTCGAAATATGGCCCTCTTGAGGTTGTCGGTACCTACAGGGGAGGGATGGCCGAGGTGTACCTGGGGCACCCGGCTGGGGCGGGACGTCGCCATCAAGGTCGTGGGCCGAGGCCAAGTCCAAACGGACGTCCGTTCCGAGGTCCGACTCGCCGGCGGCCTTCGTCCCTTTCGAGGTTGTAGCCTCTGCGTACGACCGATGCATCGAAGGCCCCGGTCCGCTCCTCCGCGGCGTCACGGTACTGCGCGGCTTCAAGGGTCCACCCGTGTCTCTGACGCCGGGTGCTCGGGTGGGCCCTTGGGTCGCGCCTCGTTGAGCGGTCAAATTTTTCGGAGGTACGCGAGCAGCGCCGGAACCTCGGCGTCGGTGAAGGGACGGTCTTGCACGGGAGGTACGACGCCCGGCTGAGTGGTCAGGAGCGGCGCTGCCGGATTTTGGATCGCGACGCGCTGGAAGAACGCTTTGTAGTGATCGAGCATTTCTTCGAGCGTCGCGGCCGTGTTGTTGATGAAGTATGGCGCGGTCCGGCTGATTCCACGCAGGCTTGGGATGTCAAAGTGCTCGATGTCACCCGGGCCACCGGGTTGCGGGTAGCCGGTGAGGAGCATCCGGCCCGGATCCGAGGTCGTGACTCGCGTGATGCAGGGAGGCTGGGGAGCCGCCCCTCCACACGCCGTTCCGCTCGGGGGGACGCCGCTGTTGGTGATCTCGTAAGTCCGCACGTTTGCCATCTGGCTCGGGCTGCATGCCGCGAACAGGAAGCGGGGGGGGGACACGGTGTCGACTGGCCGTGGGCACGTGGACGCGATGCTGTGGTACCGGACGATGGCGGTGGGCGTGCCCTGCGTCCCCTGGAGGATGGGCGTGCTGCCGCTCGGATGGCCACCGAGGTTGCCGTGACACTGTCCGCAGGCCCGGTTGAAGACGGACTTGCCCGCCATCTCCAGCTCGTCGAGCACGGGGTCAGGATCGGGCAGGGGAACGGTGCCCGCGGCCATCGCGTCGGAGAGGAGCTGGACGCTCGGGGAGGAGAACTGTGTGCTCTCGAAGCCCGCCACGTCGTCCAAGAAGCTCACCGGCGGGTCGACGGTGATGGACGCATGGTTGCGGAGCGCGGAGAGCGCCTGGTGCTGCAGCGTGTCGATGCGGCCGTCGAGCTGGTAGCCGCCGGTCGGGTTCGGCCCACGGGGCCATACCGGAGCGAGGCCATCGGGACCCGTGATGTTGACGTTGAGGATTGAAGGAACGGAGCGCCAGACGTCGGCGACGGTCTCGGAGGTCGGCCGGGCCGTCGGGGGACAAGGAACGGCCGACCCACAGTCGAGCAGCTTCACGTTTGGTGGCAGCGGGATGGTAATGCGAATTAGCCCGTTCACCGTCAGGTTCGTGTAGTCGTGCGCGGCCGCGCCGTTGATGCGAAAGTCGTTGGCATCGATGGGCCGGAACAGCGGGTCGTCCTCACCTGAGCTGGTCATCTCGTTGAACCGTGCCAGGGCCGCCGCGGGAGTCAGCTGGAAGCTCTCTGAAGGGCTGTGGCAGTCGGCGCAGGAGCGCCCGTTGCCGCCTAGGCCCGCGAGGGTACGGTCGTGGAAGTTCGCCTTGCCGCGGCAGAACATGCTGTCGACAGGCGTGTGTGAGGGACCCGCGGCCACGTCGCACGAATCGATCGTGCATTCGTTGCCGTCGTCGAGCGCGATGGGTGTGTGAGTGACCGCGCCGGTGACAAGATCGCAACTGTCGGTGGTGCAGGCATTGTCGTCACTGAGGACGGGACCCGGTAGCGCGAGGTGAATCTCGGTCGCTGGAAAATGCTTGTCACCACTCTGGACGTGAAGATGAAACGTATCCGCTGTTACGATGCGACCTGCGACGGGAAGCGGATCGGACGGGCCGTCCCAGTCGGCGTCTTCATCATCGTCCTGGGGATGAGCGCCCAACCTGCACTTCCTGAAGACGTACTGCGTCCCGCCGAAGCCGCGGTAACCGTTGCCGCGGTAGACACAGGTCGTGGAGTCGCCGCTTCCGCTCCTGAAGCTCAGTATCGCTCGGCCTCTCGCGGAGGCCCCCGCGGTCACCGAGATCTCGGAGGGGATGGCGAACGTGAGGGAACCGCCAACGAAGGTGACGTCACCGTCAGTCCAGCTCCTGGGGCGGTAGTCGCGCCGAGCTTCCAGCGAAACGCCGGCGCAGGGGGAATGGGCCTCGGGAACCAGGCCGCTGTTTTCGATGCGGCCCGATGAGACCGGCGTGGAGGCGGACCCTTGCCCGGAGCCGATGCCCCCAGACGAACCGCACGCAGACATCACGAGCAGCAGCGGGATCGCTCGAAGGATGGCACCTATTCTTTTTTTGACCTCGGTGAAGCACCTGGTGAAGCACATGGTTACCCCCGATAGCGACTTGGTTCGGCGTGAGACCGAGCCGGATTAATGCGCTGCCCCTGCGGCGACGCGGAAACACGGAGCGCCAACAGGGGAGCACGAGCGCACCCGCGCTCTGAATTGGACGAAACATCGGGAACCCACAACGCCGATGACGAGCTGGGGCAACCCCGCCCCCTCGGCCGACCGCTTGGCCACTCACCAAGAGGTCATTTCAAGACGCCTTCCCGTCGCGCTCGTCGTCGAGTCCTCGCGACGGTCCCGGAGGGTTCCCTCCATTCGCAACGTAGGCGCCTCTATCGTCCATTTCCCAACACCGCAGAGTGAAGGCGCGCAAGTAGTTAGTATCCCGCGCGAAGTTCCCTCGTTCGGCGATGACAAGTACTCGAGTTCGGGAAGGCGGGCACTGCGCCTGATTGACGAGTTACGCCCATGCTTGGCCGATCTTCGGTGGCGGTCTCCGGCTTGCTTCTGCTCTCCCGTGCCGGCAACTTTCGCCATCCGCACCAACCACTCCTTCACCGGGCGCCCCGCGACGCGGCGATGAAGCTCTCAAACGCGACCGCCGGAATCCGTATGACGTTCCCGCCAAGGCGCGCGTGCACCAGTTTCCCGTCTTTCACCCAGCCGTACCGTCGCTGGCGAGATGTGCAGCTGTTCGGCGAGCTGGCCGACGGCAAAAGCCATCCTGTCCGTACCGAGAACCTCAAAGGCGTCGTGCGGGCGCGGACCAAAGACGCCTGCTTCGCGCAAAGAGGTCGCGAACGCAGTGAGCCTCGGTATTGGCGACGGCAAGGGATTGCCGGCGCCAGAGAACACTCGAGGCCGATGGCCTCCAAGCGACGGAAACACGTCGAGTTTAAGGCGGCACTCCTCGTAAGCTCCGGGCGGCAGGACTACGTCGCTTGGCGGTAGTAGCGGTGATGCAGTCCGCCGAGCACGTCGCGCGAAATCACGCCCCGGGAGAGGGCGGTTCGACGGCGCGCACCTCGGGCGCAAAGGAGCCTGTCGACAACGCGGACACTGGAATGTGGCGCATCTGGTGAGCGGAGGTTGGGTCACCCGCCGCGCTCACAGTTGGCTCCTCGAAATCGAGCTGTGTCCGATACTCAGCTCGAGGGCCTCGTAGGCCCGCGCTCCGGTTCACCTGGGTCGAGGTCCCCTGCCCTACCGAACCCGTGATGACTGGGACTGCGCTCCCCAAACCCGATGTCGCAAGCAATCGAATCGTGGCCCGCTAGAGGTTCTCGGTACGCACAGGCTTGGCCATTCCGTCACCGGGACTGAAAATCCTCGGGTCGGTGATTCGATTCGCCGTTCGGAACTGCCTTCGCATCCCGGCCGCCGCGAGCCGTGGGCACATAGGCCTCCACTGCACACTGGTGGAAGCCAAATTCAGGGTCTAGCGCCTTCGAGTCCTTTCCTGGGCACAGTAAGCATCCCCTCGCGCGCGAAAGGCCGAGGGGGCCGGTGTTCAGGGGATCACCGGTAGCCGCGAACCTTGGGGTTGGAACCATTCAGCGTTGTCAGCGGCTTGGTGAAGGTCATGAACCTTGCCTAGAAGAATAGCGACTCAGGGCCGCGGCCGAAGACATGAGAGTAGCCCACGGCTCCTCCGAGCGAAATTATCGAACTCAGCAACGCCAGAGCAAGCAGTGTCCAGGCGAAGCGACGATCCTGCTGGCGGGCGATTTCGACCGTGGCAAGCGCGAGGAATGGCATGAATGCCACCCAGTATCGCGGGCCCCAGCAATAGCCTGGTGAGTCTGCCCGTAGCGCGAGCAGGAGCATGTTGAGCAGGAGTGGCAGCGTAATTTGACGAAGCAACGCTTGCGAAGGATTAGCGGGCGGTTCTAGTGAAGGGCGCGCACGCACGCCGATGACGAAGAGCAGCAATGTCCACGGGACAAAAACAAAGAGACCGTGCTGATTTCCTAGCAGCGTAGCCAAGAGTGGTCCGAGCCCGTCTGCCCAGCGCCAAGGCGCCGTGCCAGCGATCAGAGGCGTTCGGGCGAGGAAGAAGTTTAGAGTACCCAGAACGATGGCAGCGAGAGCGGTCATGCCACCAATGACGGCCGCCGAGCGAAAACGCCCGCCCCAGACACGTTCGGCGCAGAAGCCGACCGCCACGACGCAGAAAGGGGGCTTGATGGCGAGCGCCACCGCGCACGCCACGCCGGCCAAGACCGAGCAGTCGGACTGCATCGCCCAGAGGCCGGCAATGACAGCGAAAGCAGCCACCGCCTCTGGGAAAAAGGAACGGCCGTAGGCCAGCATTGGACTCGCCACGCCGGTGAGCAGCGCTGCCGCGAGTGCCCACGGCCTCGGCATACCGCTTCGTCGGCCCACGAGATAAGTGAACACGCACGCGAGCCAGGCGAACAGGCTTACGACGTCGATGGCGCGCGACTCGACAGCCTCGGGCGTTAGGCTGAATGGAAGCAGCAGTGCGGCAACGACCGCGGGAAAGGCGAACGGGTGCGATGAGACCTCGTAGACGCCTACTCCGGGTGCGAATTCGGGAAGCCGCAGGTCGAATCCGACGCAGTCTCCCGCCATGCACGTCACCGGCCGGCTCCAATCGTACGCCTCGTGCCAGCGCGCCGCTCGATGCGTCAGGCGATCGACGAGGAAGGTGTGATGGTCGAGGTGATGACCCCGCCAAACGAGGCCCGCATCGACGCCGCCCATCCGTACGCGCCGGTAGTCATCCTCGAGGAAGAGATTCCGGTCGCGGAGAAGCGAGTTAACTACCAAGAGATAATGCGGCTCGTCACCAGCGACAACGCGAGGGACGGTTGGCACCAGCCCCACCTTCGGACGCCACTGGAGATGCGAGGTGGCCCAAAACAAGCCTGCCAGCGCCAGCAGCACGATCGCGGCAGGGACTGGGGATTCAGTCACGGACCATAGAGTTTGGTACCTCCGGGCTCTGGACTCGATCATCTGCATCACCATCAATCGCAGCGCGGCAGGTCTTGGGCATTGGCCGGCCCCTTCATTGTGCGGGCACTCTAGTTGTCGCCGACGAAGGTCGTCGCTAGCGTGTCCGTCACCTGACAGCCGGCGACGTTCCCTGACGCAACCACGCTTAGATGGCTGGGGGTGCCGGGGACAAGTGTTGCGGTCGCCATTGAGTAGCTGAGGACAACGGAAGAGCAGCCGAGGAAGGCGACCGGGGGGCACGAGTAATTGCCCGAGAACGTCGCCGAGTCTCCCGAGCCCGTGAGGGGGAGTGAGCCTGTCGCGTCGAGGCACACGGCCGTCAGCGTCGCCAAGTTCCCGCTCACCGCGCCAATCCACTGTGCTGAGTACGTGGTGCCGTTTCCGTCCGACAGCGCTTGCGTCGCGGTCCCGTACCACGTTCCGCCGAAGAGCGGGTTGAGTGGACCCGTGGCAGCCGACGGACCGCAGCCGACGAGCAGAGCAGCGCAAGCGACGGCCGAGACATGCAGCATGAGGGCCCCGAAAGGAAGTGCAACGGCCAACAGCTTTCGGCCCCAAGCCGCGCATGCCTAACAGGGCTTCCGGCCGTCTCCAGACATCTACGGCACGACTCTTGTGACGGTGAAATTCACGGTCGCGGTCACTCGGGGATTGCTGTCGCAGATTTGCGCTCCGGAGTAAGCGCCCACCAGGGTCGCTCCAGCGAGATTCCCGCTGCCACCCGTCAAGTTCTCCACAATCGATGAGCAGGCGCCCCCGCCCGTCACCGGACAGTCGTAGGGCTCGATCGTGAACGCCGTGGCGGTGTCAGCCGTCCCGTGCGGTCCGACGGAATGCAACAGGTCAGGGCAAATGGCTCCGATGGTCAGCCCGTTCGTGCCGGTCTCGGAAATCGCTATCAAGATCGATCCGCCTGGCTGGCTCTGCCCGTTGACGTTCAGCGTGGTCGTTCCGTTCCAGGTACCTACGAAATTCTGGGCGAAGTCGGTGCCCTTTGCGGCGTTGCCGCATGCGCTCAGGAGCGCCGCCGCCAATAGAATTGTTTTGAGCATGGCGCTTCCCCCGCCGCCGAAGTCTAAATCCCTCCCAGTGCCGGGCGCGCCGGACAGCAACAGTCCGCCAGGCGAGACGCCAACCTTTCCGACCGTGCGGGGTCTTTACCGCAGACACGGGCGGTCCTAACCCCTCCGGTCCGTGCCAACGCTCGCCCGGCCCGCCCTCTCGGGGGCCGTGGCGCGCGCGACAGTCCGTCCTTGCCAGTCCCCCCGCTGGCTTCTCCCGGTTGGGCCTGCAGCGGCTGGGTGACGAATCGGTGGCCACCCGGGCACGAAGGCCCGGGCCCCGGCGGTCCTTGCGAGAACAGCCGGGACGGCAGGTTTGGAGGGCGCACCGAGGTGGGCCGGCGTTAGGAGGTCGCTCCCAAGCCTCGCTTCATCCTCACGGAAGGTCCTTATGGCAAAGATGAGAGCAGTCCAGGCGTCGAAGCCCAATGGCCCGTTCGAAGTCGTCGAGCGCGAGGTGCCGACCCCGGGCCCCAGCGAGATTCGCGTCAAGGTGGAAGCCTGCGGCATCTGCCACAGTGACGCGCTGGCGCGCTCGGGGGCCTTCCCCGGACTGACGCTTCCGCGCGTACCGGGCCACGAGGTGGCCGGACGCGTGGACGCCGTCGGCGCAAACGTGACGGCCTGGAAGGCGGGCGACCGAGTGGGCATCGGCTGGCACGGCGGCCACTGCTTCGTGTGCGTCCCTTGCCGGAAGGGCCTCTTCATCAACTGCGAGAAAGGCAAGATTACTGGCATCACCCTCGACGGCGGCTACGCCGAGTACATGGTTGCCCCCGCCGAGGCGGCGGCGCGCATCCCGGACGCACTGGACGCAGCAGACGCGGGTCCCCTCCTCTGCGCCGGCGTCACCACCTACAATTCGCTGCGCAACAGCGGCGCCCGCGCCGGGGACACGGTGGCGGTGCAGGGCATCGGTGGCCTCGGCCACCTCGCCATCCAGTATGCCGCGCGCATGGGGTTTCGCACCGTGGCGCTCTCGCACGGAGCCGACAAGGAGGACTTGGCCCGCCAGCTCGGCGCGCACGCCTACGTCGACACGCAGAAGGTGGGCGCCGCCGAAGGGCTCCAGAAGCTGGGCGGGGCGGACGTGGTGCTGGCCACCGCGCCGAACAGCGCCGCCATCGCTGCCACACTGAATGGCCTCAAGCCCCGCGGCAAGCTGCTGATTGTGGCGGGCGCCTTTGAAGAGATGCAGTTCCGCCCCATCGCGCTCCTCAGCGGGAAGTCCATCGCTGGCTGGCCCAGCGGAAGCGCCATTGACTCCGAGGAGACGATGGCCTTCAGCGCACTGGCCAACGTCCGGCCGCGCATCGAGAAGTTCCCGCTGGAGCGCGCCGAGGAGGCCTTCGGGAAGGTGATGGCCAACAAGGTGCGCTTCCGCGCCGTGCTGGTGCCGTAGCGGCACCCCCGGGCGGGCCGTCGTCGCTCACCCCGCGCGGAGCGCTTCAGGCAGCTCGCGCGCCGGCGGCCTCACTGCAGCGCGCCGGTGGCGATGACGGCGTAGGGATTCAGCCCGGCGCCCGCCGGCGCACCCACCGCCGTCAGCGCCCCCGTGTTGGGGTCGAGGCTGTAGACGCTGACGCTGCCCGCGCCGTAGTTGGCCACGTAGAGGAAGGCCCCGGAGGGGTCCACGCTGGCCGACAGCGGCTGGGTCCCTGCCGCGGCGGTGCCCAGGCTGGCGAGCGCTCCGGTGGCGGGTGTGGTGCCGTAGGTCGCGACGTCCGTCGAGCCGTAGTCCGCCACGTAGAGGAAGCCACCCCAGGGGTCCACGCTGACGGAGACGGGCTGCGTCCCCGTCGCCACCGCGGCGCCGGCGGCCGTCACCACGCCGGTGGTGGGGTTGATGGCGTAGGCCTGGACGTCGGTGGCGCCATAGGCCGCCACGTAGACGAAGCCGCCCCAGGGGTCGACGCTCACGGACGCGGGCTGTGTCCCCGTCGCCACCACAGGGCCGACGGCCGTCAACACCCCGCTGGCGGGGTTGATGGCATAGCCGGACAGGGTGGCTGCGGTCGCATTGCTCACGTACGCAAAGCGGCCGGACGGGTCGACCGCCACCGCCGAGGGCCCCCTCCCCGTCGCCACCGGTGTGCCGATGGGGGTGAGGGCCCCGGTGCCTTGGTTGATGGAGTAGGCCGACAGGCTGTCGTCCACGGAATTGGCGACGTAGACGAAGCTACCCGAGGGGTCGACGCACACCGACGCGGGATTGCGCCCCGCCATCACCGCCGAGCCAATGGCGGTGAGCGCCCCGGTGCCTGAGTTGATGGTGAAGGCCGAGACGGTGTTGTCGCCATAGTTGGCCACGTAGGCGAACCGGCCCGACGGGTCGACGCTGACGGAGGCCGGGCCCACGCCCGTCGCCGCCGGGGTGCCGACGGCGGTGAGCGCCCCGGTGCCCGGGTTGATGGTGAAGGCCGAGACGGTGTTGTCGCCGTAGTTGGCGACGTACGCGAACCGGGGCACGTAGCGCACAGCGGTGGCGCGCTGGACCAGCGCGACAGACGTGGCACCCGCGCGGGCGGAGATGGTTTGAAGCGGACTGAGGGCCCCGCTGCTCGCGTCGACGTTGTAGACGCTGACGCTGGCCGAGGAGGCACTCGCCACGTACACCAGGCTGCCCGAGGGGTCGACGCTGACGGCCGCCGGCCCCGGTCGCGTCGCCACCGGCGCACCAACGGCCGCCAGCGCCCCCGTCACGACGTTGATGGTGAAGGCCGAGACGGTGTTGTCGCCGGAATTCGCCACGTAGGCGAAGCGGCCCGACGGGTCGATGCTGAGGGCCGAGGGCCCGGCCCCCGCAGGCACGGGCGCTCCGACGGCGGTGAGGGCGCCGGTGGTCGGGTGGATGGTGAAGGTGGAGACGCTGCCGGAGGTGCCGTTGGCCACGTAGACGAAGCTCCCCGACGGGTCGACACTGACGGCCACGGGTCCAACCCCCGTCGCCACGGACGGGCCGAGGGTCGACAGCGCGCCGCTGGCCACGTCGATGGTGAAGGCGGAGACGGTGTTGTCGAGGGAATTCGCGACGTAGGCGAAACGGCCAGCGGGGTCGACGCTGACGGAGGTCGGCCCCGCTCCCGTCGCCGCCGGCACCCCGGCGGGCGTCAGCACCCCGGTGCTCTCGTTGAGGGTGAAGGCCGAGACGGTGTTGTCGAGGAAATTCGTCACGTAGACGAAGTGGCCCGACGCGTCGACGACGACGGCGGAGGGCTGGGTGCCCACCGTCACCGCACCGACGCCCGTCAGGGCCCCCGTGCTCGGCTGGATGCTGAAGGCCAGGAGGCTGTTTCCGCTCGTCACGTAGGCGTACTTGCCGGACGGGGTAACGGCCACCGCCCGCGGAGTCGTCCCCAGCGCCAGGTAGCCGTTGGCACGCAGCGCACCAGACTTCCCATTCACCGTGTACAGGGAGAGGGTGCCGTCGCCGCCGTTGGCCACCACGGCAAAGGCCGTCGGCTGCGCCGAGTTCTTGAGACTGGCGATGGCGGTGGCTGTGACGGTGATGGTGACGCCGACCGAGGTGCCACCCCCGCTGTTGGTCCCCGTGACGGTGTAGACGGCCTGGGCCGTGACGACGCTGGGCGTGCCGGAGATGATGCCGGTGACCGGGTCGAGGCCCAGCCCCGCCGGCAGCGGCGGCAGCACTGAGTAGCCGGTGATGGCCCCGCCCGTGCTGCTGGGCGTGTTGGGCGTGATGGCCGTCGCCAGGACATAGGACGCAGGGTTGGCGGCGTACGTCAGCCCGGCCGGCGCCACGTCATTGACGGTGATGGTGACACTGGCCGTGGTACTGCCCGTCACGTTGCTTCCCGTCACGACATAGACGGCCGCGGCCGCCACAGCCGTGGGCGTTCCGGAGACGACGCCGGTGGTGGGGCTGAGGGCGAGTCCCGCCGGCAAGGCTGGCAGCACCGAGTACGCGGTGATGGCACCGCCCGTGTTGCTGGGGTTGTTGGCCACGATGGCCGTCCCCTTCACGTACGTCGCCGGGTTGGTGGCGTACGCCAGCCCCGCCGGCGCCGCGTCATTGACGGTGATGGTGACATTGGCCGTGGTGCTGCCCGTCACGTTGCTTCCCGTCACGACGTACACGGCCGTCGCCGCCACCACCGTCGGTGTCCCGGTGATGACGCCGGTGCTGGGGCTGAGGGCGAGTCCCGCCGGCAAGGCTGGCAACACCGAGTACGCGGTGATGGCGCCGCC
>JADGRA010000005.1 GCA_017881265.1 Myxococcaceae bacterium
CGCGGCATGGTGCAGGACGTGAGTGATCAGATCTTCCAGATCTTCTCGGAACGGATGCGCGCCGAGCTGGAGACCCCGCCGGTGGCATCGGAATCGGCCCGGTCCCCGCACGCTGCCCCCTTCACCGGTCCACCCCCCTCCGCCCCCGAGCCAGTGCTCGACGTGGGAGCGCTGGGGGGCACCGCTGCCCGCCGGGCCGCCGGGCGCATGGTGCGGCGACCGCTCTTCTGGGGGGTCGCCCTGGCGATCGTGCTTGCCCTCTGGTTCCTGTTCTTCCGCGCAGCAGCTCCGTGATCCACGAGGAGGGAGCATGATCCCTGCAGCCTTCGACTACCACGCCCCCACCAGCCTCTCCGAGGCGGTGGCGTTGCTCTCCAAGCATGGCGATACCGCCAAGGTGCTCTCCGGGGGCCAGAGCCTGCTACCGCTGCTCAAGCTCCGGCTCGGCCAGGCCGGCCACCTGATCGACATCGGACGCATCCCCGGCCTCGAGTACATCAAGGAGGAGGGCGGGATGCTGCGCATCGGCGGCCGGACCCGTGAGTCGGCGCTCGAACGCTCGGAGGTGGTGCGTACCCGCTATCCGATCCTCCTCGACACCGCGCAGGTGATCGCCGACCCGCTCGTCCGCAACATGGCCACCGTGGGCGGCAACCTGGCCCACGGGGACCCGGGCAACGACCATCCCGCCACCATGCTCGTCCTCGGGGCCCAGGTGGTCGCCACCGGGCCGAAGGCCGAGCGGGTGATCCCCATTGACGGCTTCTTCGTCGGCTTGTTCACCACCGCGCTCCAGCCGGACGAGATCGTCACCGAGATCCGTATCCCGGCGCCGCCAGCGCGCAGCGGCGGGGCGTACGTGAAGTTCGAGCGCAAGGTGGGCGACTACGCTACCGCAGCGGCCGCGGCCTTCGTCACCCTCGGCGCGTCGGGCCTGGTGGAGCGGGCCGGCATCGCCCTCACCAACGCCGGGCCGAAACCGGTCCGTTCCACCGCGGCGGAGAAGCTGCTCACCGGAAGGAGACCGGACGCCGCCGCTCTGGGAGAGGCGGCCCGGGCAGCCGGGCAAAGCGCCACTCCGAGCGCCGACCGGCGCGGCGCGGCC
This sequence comes from Myxococcaceae bacterium, assembly GCA_017881265.1. Classification (GTDB taxonomy): domain Bacteria; phylum Myxococcota; class Myxococcia; order Myxococcales; family Myxococcaceae; genus JADGRA01. The sequence continues at coordinate 1,106 of JADGRA010000005.1, forward strand.
GACTACAAGAAGGAGATGGCAGGCGTGCTGGCACTGCGCGCGCTCACCAAGGCGGTTCAACGCGCGGGAGGTCGCTGACCATGGCCATGCACACCATCAAGCTGACGGTGAACGGGGAGCCGCACGAGGCCACGGTCGAATCCCGCCTCCTCCTGGTCCACCTCCTGCGTGAGAACCTGCGCCTCACCGGGACGCACATCGGCTGCGACACCACCCACTGCGGGGCGTGCACCATCCTCTTCGACGGCCAGCCGGTGAAGTCGTGCACCGTGCTCGCGGTGCAGGCGGACGGCCGCCAGCTGATCACGGTGGAGGGCCTGGAGAAGGACAACAAGCTGAGCGCCATCCAGGACGGCTTCTACCAGGAGCACGGGCTGCAGTGCGGGTACTGCACCCCCGGGATGATGATCACCGGCACCGCACTGCTCGAGCGCAACAATTCCCCGAGCGAGCTGGAGATCCGGGAAGCCATCTCTGGAAACCTCTGCCGCTGCACCGGCTACGTGAACATCGTCAAGGCCATCCAGCATGCCGCCCGGGCGACGAAGCAGGAGACGCCATGAAGATCGACACCACTCCCGAGGTGAGCGGCATGGGCCACTCGATGAAGCGCAAGGAGGATCCGCGCTTCATCCGGGGCAAGGGCAACTACGTGGACGACATCCAGCTTCCCGGGATGCTCTACATGGACATCGTCCGCAGCCCCTTCGCCCACGCCAAGATCAAGTCGATCAACACGGAGAAGGCGCTCAAGATCCCCGGTGTGCTGGCGGTGATCACCGGCGAGACGCTGGCCAAGTACAACCTTCACTGGATGCCGACGCTGATGTCGGACACCCAGATGGTGCTCCCGGTGGAGAAGGTGGTCTACCAGTCGCAGGAGGTGGCGGCGGTGATTGCCACCAGCCGCTACATCGCCGCCGACGGAGTGGACGCGGTGGAGGTCGACTACGAACCACTTCCGGTGGTGGTCGATCCGTTCAAGGCGCTCGAGCCGGGTGCCACCGTCATCCGCACCGACAAGAAGGACAAGAAGGACAACCACATCTTCCACTGGGAGGTGGGGGACCGCGCTGCCACCGAGAAGGCGTTCGCCGAGGCGGAGGTGGTGGTGAAGCAGGATTGCTACATCCCGCGCATCCACGTGGCGTCGATCGAGACCTGCGGTTGCATCGCCGACTTCGACCGGGTGAATGGCAAGCTCACCGTCTACATGACCACCCAGGCTCCGCACGCCATCCGCACCGTCTTCGCGCTGGTGGCGGGCCACGTCGGCCTCTCCGAGGAACGGATCCGCATCATCTCGCCCGACATCGGGGGCGGCTTCGGCGGCAAGGTGCCGGTCTACCCGGGCTACGTCATCGCCACTGCCGCGTCGGTGGTGATCGGCAAGCCGATCAAGTGGATCGAGGATCGGATGGAGAATCTCCAGGCCGACTCCTTCGCCCGCGACTACTGGATGAAGGCGGAGCTGGCGGCGAAGAAGGACGGGACGATCACCGCGCTGCGGATCAAGACGCTGGCCGACCACGGCTGCGCCGACGCCGCCGCCAATCCGTCCAAGTTCCCGGCCGGCCTGTTCTCCATCTGCACCGGCTCCTACGACATCAAGCATGCTTTCGCCGAGGTGGATGGCGCCTACACCAACAAGCCGCCGGGCGGCGTGGCCTACCGCTGCTCCTTCCGCGTCACCGAAGCGGTGCACATGATTGAGCGCGTCACCGACATCCTGGCGCAGCAGCTGAAGATGGACCCGGCCGAGCTGCGGCTGAAGAACTTCATCCCCAAGGAGAAGTTCCCCTACCAGTCGGCGCTGGGCTGGGAATATGACTCGGGCGACTACGCACGTGCGCTGAAGCTGGCCATGGAGCGCATCGGCTACCCGGCGCTGCGCAAGGAGCAGGCCGAGAAGCGCGCGCGGGGCGAGCTGATGGGCATCGGCATCTCCAGCTTCACGGAGATTGTCGGGGCCGGGCCCAGCAAGCACTTCGACATCCTCGGCATCAAGATGTTCGACTCGGCCGAAATCCGCATCCACCCCACCGGGAAAGCCATCGCCCGCTTCGGCACCAAGTCCCAGGGCCAGGGGCACGAGACCACCTACGCGCAGATTATTGCCGAGGAACTCGGCATTCCCGCCTCGGCGGTGCAAATCGAGGAGGGGGACACGGACACCGCCCCTTACGGACTCGGCACCTACGCCAGTCGCAGCACCCCGACGGCCGGCGCCGCCGGCGCCATGGCCGCGCGCAAAATCCGCGAGAAGGCCAAGAAAATTGCCGCCCACCTTCTGGAGGTCTCCCCGGAGGACCTGGTGTGGGAAACGGGAAAGTTCTCGGTGAGAGGCGCGCCCCAGCGCTCGAAAACCATCCAGGAGATTGCCTTCGCGGCCTACACCAACCACCCGCAAGGGATGGAGGCCGGGCTGGAGGCGGTGTGCTACTACGACCCGCCGAACCTCACCTTCCCCTTCGGTAGCTACATCTGCGTGGTGGACATCGACCGCGGGACAGGCCAGGTGAAAATCCGCCGCTTCATGGCCGTCGACGACTGCGGCAACATCATCAACCCGATGATTGTCGACGGGCAGATTCACGGCGGCCTGTCGATGGGCATGGCGCCTGCCCTAATGGAGGAAATCTCCTACGACGAGAACGGCAACGTGCAGGGCGGCAGCTTCATGGACTACCTCGTCCCCACCGCCATGGAGACCCCCTCCTGGGAGACCGACAAGACGGTGACGCCGTCCCCCCACCACCCCTTCGGGGCCAAGGGCGTCGGGGAGTCGGCCACGGTCGGCGCGCCCCCGGCCATCGTCAACGCGGTGGTGGACGCCCTTTCGCACCTGGGCGTCACCCACGTCGAGATTCCGATGACGCCCGAGAGGGTGTGGCGGATTCTGAAAGAAAAGGGCGTGGCGGAGTAGCCGTCCACGCCCCTTGGGGGGCGCCAGGCATGCAGAGGACAGCGCTCAGCCTCCAGCGCGACCAGCGCCGCGTGCTGGGGCTATTGGCCGTCCTCTGTGCCGCCTCGTGGGGCTGGTCGCTTCGCCTGGCCGCCCACATGCCGGAAGGCCCGCACCACCACGCGGAGAGCCTCTGGCCGCTCACCCTCATGTGGGGGGCGATGATGGTGGCGATGATGGTGCCGCCGGAGGTGCCCCGGCTGGTGTGGCTTGTGGGCGAGCCGCGGCGCGCGCCCCTGGCCAAGGCGCTGGCCTTCCTCGTCGGTTACCTCGCGCCGTGGATGGGGGCCAGCCTCGGCGCGGCGCTGCTGCAGGCGCGGCTTGGCGCGGCGGGCCTATTGACCGCCGAGATGGCCACCGCGAGCCGCACCCTTGGAGGGGCGCTGGTCCTCGCCGCAGGCGCGATGGAGCTCTCGCCCCTCAAGGGTGCCTGCCTCGAGCGGTGTCGCTCCCGGGCCCAGGCCGCCGGCGTGCTCGGCGAAGGCGCGGCCGGCCCGCTGCTGCGCGGCGCCCGGCAGGGCCTCCTGTCCATCGGCTCCTGCGGCGTGCTGATGCTGGTGCTCTTCGTCACCGGCGTGATGAGTCCTCTGGCCATGGTGCTCCTCACTGCGCTCCTTTTCCTGGAGGCGGTGGCTCCCGGGGGCTGGCCGGTGCGGTGGGTGGCGGGGCTGGCGCTGCTCGGCTGGGGGGCCTGGCTGATTCTGGTATGAACGGACCCCATGGGAACGGGCGCGGAGGAAGCGGCGCGGTACCTCCAGGGGAAGACGCTGGAGATGGAGATGGCGCTGGCGCCTTTGGTGGAAGTCAATTCCTTCACCGACAACGTGGAGGGCGGACGACACGTCGGACACATGCTTCGCGAGCAGTGGAAGCTGCCGGGCCTGCTCTCTGAAGTCGTCAGCAGCACGCGCTACGCGGACCACCTGGTGTTTCGCACCCAAGGGGTCCCGGGGCTGAAGCCCGTCGCGCTGGTAGGCCATCTGGACACCGTCTTCCCCCCGGGGAAATTCGAGGGCTACCGCGTGGATGGCGAGCTGCGCCGGGGCCCGGGCACCCTGGACATGAAGGGGGGGCTGGTCGTCATCGGCGCCGCCCTGCGGGCCCTGGCGGAGACGGTGGGGTTGGCCCAGCTTCCGCCCTTGCGCGTGGTGGTGGTCTCCGACGAGGAAGTCGGCTCTCCGGAGGGGCAGGACGTCATTCGCAGCGTCTGCGCGGGTAGCGCGGCGGCGCTGGTGTTCGAATCGGGCCGCGCCGAGGACGCCATCATCACCCGGCGCAAGGGCACCGGCGCCGTCGAGGCGGTGGCGCACGGGAAGGCGGCGCACGCCGGCAACCACCACGCCGAGGGGGCCAACGCGCTGTGGGCGGTGGCACGCTTCGTGGACGCGGTGCAGCAGCTCACGGACTACCCGCGCGGGATGACCGTCAACGTTGGCAAGGTGCTGGGGGGCCAGGGGAAGAATACCGTGCCGGACCACGCCGAGGCCCACGTCGACTTGCGCTTCTGCACGCGAGCGGATGGCGAGCTGCTGCTGCAGCGCTTCCGCGAGGCCGCGCACCGGGCCGCCGCGTCGGTGCCGGGGACGCGATTGGAATTGTCCGGCGGCATCTCCCGCGAGCCGCTCGAGCGTTCCGCCGAGAGCGCCGCGCTGCTGGAGGCCTACGCCGCTTGTGCCCGTGCCTCGGGACTCGGCGCGAGCGAGGCCGGTCTCATTGGCGGCGGTTCCGACGCCAGCACCACCAGCAGCAGCGGCATCCCGTCCATCGACGGCCTGGGCCCCCGAGGCAAGGGCTTCCACACCGTCGAGGAGCACATCGAAGTCGCCACCCTCGTCCCCAAGGCCCAGGCGCTGGCGCGCTTCCTCGCGCTTCGCGCCGGCCGCTGACGGCACTTTTCCCCCGTGCCGACGGAGGACGACGACGCGGGGCCGGTGGTGCAGCTGCCCCTGGACGGGCGGCTGGACTTGCACCTCTTCCGGCCGGCCGACGTCCCGGCTCTCCTCGACGCCTACCTGACTGAGTGCCGCGCGGCGGGGGTACTGGAGGTGGAAGTCATCCACGGCAAGGGCACCGGCGCGCTGCGCCGGCGCGTCCAGGCGCTGCTGTCGGCACGGGAGGACACCGCGCACGTGCGCACTGCCGACGAGGCGCGGGGAGGTTGGGGCGTCACCCTAGTGACGCTGCGGCCGCCTCACCCCTGAAGGTGCGAGACGTCGTTCCACGTCCAGACGACGCGGTGGGCGTGCTCCAGCCCCAGCACGCTGACCGAGGCGGTGGAGAGGGCGAGATGCGCGCCGGCCTCGGGTGGAAGGCCCACCCACCGCGCGGCGACGACGCGCAGCAGATGGCCATGGGCAAACAGCAGGACGTTTCCCTGCACCCGGGTGACTTCGTCGAGGAGGCGGTCCACCCGGGCCCCCACCGCGGCGGCCGTATCCCCGGCCGGGCAACCGTCCCGCCAGAGGGCCCAGTCCGGGCGCGCAGCGAGGACCTGCTGCGCCGTCAGCCCCTGGTACGCGCCGTAGTCCCATTCGAGGAGCTCCGCGCGCTCCTCGGCCCGCTGGCCGTACCCAGCCAGCGCGCACGTCTGTCGTGCCCGGGAGAGCGGGCTTACCAGGACGCGGGAGAAGTCCACCGGGGCCAGGCGGTCCCGCAGGCGCTCGGCGTCGGCTTGTCCGCGTGCGGTGAGGGGAATGTCGGCGCGCCCGGCGTGCTGCGCGGTGCGCGTCCACTCCGTCTCACCGTGGCGCACCAGCACCACCACCCGCTGATGGGACTGCATGGCGCGAGCCTAGACAACTGTTCGCACGCCTGACGCCACAAGCATGTAATATTCGCCGCCCATGGAGACGCTGGTGCTGAGCACGGGGTACGAGCCGGTTGCCCGTGTTCCGTGGCAGCGTGCCATCCAGCTGCTGTTCCTCGGCAAGGTGGAGATTGTCGAGGAGTACGACGACCGCCTGGTGCGCAGTGTGACGGTGTCGTTGAAGATGCCGTCCGTCATCCGCTTCCTGCGGGCCATCCGCGGGCGCAAGCGGGCCATCAAGTTCAGCCGGGAAAACGTCTACGCGCGCGACTCCGGACGCTGCCAGTACTGCCGGCAGCGCGTTTCCCGGCAGGACGCCACCTATGACCACGTCGTCCCGCGAGCCCATGGCGGGCATACCACCTGGGAAAACGTCGTCATCTGCTGCTTCCCGTGCAACCAGCACAAGGGCGGTCGCACGCCCGCCCAGGCGGGGATGACGCTGCTGACCGAGCCGAGCAAGCCCAAGAAGCTGCCGGAGACGTTCCGGCTTTCCTTCGGGTATGAGCCTGGGATGCCCCACGCCTGGCGCAAATTCCTGCGCGACGTCGCCTACTGGCACGGCGAACTCGAGCCTTAGCCGCCTGAGCGCCCCCCGGCGGGTCCCAGGAGGCGTTGCCCGTTGCAGCTGGGGTGCTGCGGCGTCAGGCGAAGGGCGTTACAGCCCCCTCTATGGACGACTTGGAGCGAGACAAGCTGGGCCTTCTCGCCTGGCAATGGTCCATCTACCCGCAAGGGCACCGCCATCGCCTCAATCTGGCCTTGCACCTCACCACCGCGCCGCTCTTCCTCCTCGGCACCGTGGCCGTCCTGGTCGCGCCGCTCACCGCGTGGCAGCTGGCGCCGGTGGGGCTGGGCGGGATTCTGGTGGCCTTCGCAGCCCAGGGTCGCGGGCACAAGGAGGAGGCGTCGCCGCCCCGGCCCTTCCGCGGGCCGCTGGACCTGCTCGCGCGCTTCTTCGTCGAGCAGTGGGTGACGTTCCCGCGCTACGTGCTGAGTGGAGGCTTCGGGCGCGCCTGGCGCGCGGGCTGAAAACTGCCCCCGGGGGGGCGCCTCCATCCCCCGGCCGCTGCCCTCGCGCGTGGAGGCCATTCCCGGGAGGGTCTCCGAAACCCCGGTTCTTTCACCACCCGGGGCCGCAGGCGCTGTCGTTTTCCTTCACCAGCGGAGTGCGCCGCAGGGAGCGCCAGTCAACGGCGCCCCGTGTTGCCAGAGCCGAGAGGTCGGAGAGGGTGGGTGGAGCGGGGGTTGACGGCCCTCGCGCCTGCGGGCAGCGTCAGAGAACTGTGGCCACCATCCTGATTGTTGATGATGACGCCTTCGTCCGCACCCAGTTGAAGGATGTCTTGGAAGGCCGTGGCCACGCGCTCCTCGAAGCGGAGGACGGACGCGAGGCGCTGGACGTGCTGGGCGAGCGGGTGCCGCAGCTGGTGCTGCTCGACCTCTTCATGCCGCGGCTGAGTGGCATGGAGGCCCTGGCCCTCATGCGGGAGCGCTGGCCGTCGGCCCGTGTCCTTGTCATCAGCTCGCTCGACAGCGAACGGCTGGTGGCGCAGGCGCTCGAGGCGGGCGCCGCCGGCTACATCACCAAGCCCTTCCATCCCGTGGAAATCACCTCCGCCGTCGACCGGGCGCTAGCGAACTGACGGATGGCCTCCTCCTACTGGATAGGCGATGCAGAAGGGCGCGTCCTGGGGCCCGTCACCCTGGACGTCGTCCAGGAGCTGGTGAACACGGGCCGTCTGCAGGACGTCACCCGCGCCAGCATCGACGGGCAACGCTGGGGCCCCCCGGAACAATTCCCCGAGATTCTGGCGCTGCTGCTGCATGCCCCGCGGCCCGAGGTGCTGCTCGAGCTCGAGCGGAAGGAGGCCGGCCGGGTGTGGGACCAGCTGCGCGGGATGCAGGGGAAAGCCCCGCATGAATTGTTCCACATCGAGCAGGGCGCATCGGTGGACGCCTACCGCAACGCCTTCTTCAAGCTGGTGAAGCGCTTCTACCCGGACCGGGTGCGTGCCCAGGCCCACCCGGACTTGCGGCGTGCCTACTCGGATGCCTTCCAATTCCTCAGCCGGCTGATGGTGCACATCGAGAATGAACTCGCCGCCGGCCGCGCGGCGAGCGCCATGCCCGCCATGCGCGTCACCCCGCTGTCCACCCCCGCGGCCAAGCCCGCGCAGCCGGTGCGATTCCCCGCGTCGGAACGGCCGAAGCCGGCGATGCGCCCCCTGCCGAAGAGTCCGGAACCGGCCGCCCGGCCCAGCTACGACGCGGCCGAATTCATCGGCCTGGAGAGGCGCGACGACCGGGTGGAGGTGACGGTGAAGGTGAACGCGCGCAACAGCGCGATGTTCACCCAGCACCCGCTGGTGAATCTGCAGAGCGGTGGGGTGTTTCTGGCCTGCCACACCAGCCTGCCCTTAGGGACGCCGGTGGAAGTGGTGTTCCGGTTCGACGAGCCGGAGCGCGAAATCAAAGCCCGCGGCCGCGTCATCCTCGAGAACGCCGGCGCCGACCCGCGGACGCCGGTGGGCTTCGGGGTCCGGCTGGTGAGCTTCCGCGACTCCGAGAAGAATTTCGTCCAGGCCTTCCTCCAGCGCGTCGCGGCCCGGCGGTAGCCCCCGCGTCGCGCTCAGCCCCCCCCCAGCGACGTCAAGAGTCGGTAGAGTCCCCCCCCAAGGCGCATGCGACGGCCAGGGAGAGTGCGGTGAGGTCTCGGACGGCGCCGGACGGCGGGGGCCGCTGCCCCCGCTGTGCCCTCAAGTTTCCCGTCTGCGCCTGCTCATTCCTCGCACCCTTGGGCGTCCGGACGCGCTTCGTCGTCCTGCGCCACGTGCGCGAGGCGGACAAGAGCAGCAACACGGCACGCTGGGCCGCCCTGTTGCTGCCCGGCTGTGAATTGCGGCCCTGGGGCGCCCGGTCCGACGTCGCGTCGCTGCGGGACCTCGGCCAGCCCGGCGACTGGCTGCTGTTCCCGGGCGAGCCCCCGTCGGCGAGTCCCCCGCTTCCCCCAGTGCCGCCGGCGCGGGTGGTGGTGCTGGACGGCACCTGGCGGCAGGTGCGGCGCATGCTGCGCGCGCTGCCGGCGCTGCAGGCGCTTCCGCGCCTCAGCGTGGCGCCGCGCCCGCGGCGCTTCGGCCTGCGCGCCGCTCCCTCGCCGTCGCACCTCTCCACCCTGGAGGCCATGTCCTCGGCGGTGGCCCTGTTGGAGGGCGAGGCGCTGGCCGAGGCCCTCGACGCCTGTCACCTTGAACTGGTGGCCCGGGCCCTCAGCGCGCGCGGCCGCCGTCTGCCAGAGGCGGCATGAGGCCACTGTTGCTGCTGGACAACGTCTCGCGCGCCTTTCAGGGCGTCCCGGCCGTGCGGCCGCTGACGCTGGCCATTCCGGAGGGTCGGACGACGGTGCTGGTGGGCCCCAGCGGCTCCGGCAAGTCCACGCTGTTGCGGATGATGGTGGGCCTGGTGCGGCCCGACACTGGCCAGGTCCTCTTCGAGGGACGGCCGTTAACAGCCGAGAGTGCACCGGCGGAGCGTCGGCGGATGGGCCTGGTGCTGCAGGGCGGCGGCCTTTTCCCCCACCTCAGCGTGGAGGACAACGCGGCGCTGGTGGCGCGGTACCTCGGCTGGGACGGGCCCCGGGTGGCGGCGCGGCTGCAGGTGCTTCTCGACCGCGTGCAACTGCCCGCAACGGTGCTTCGCCGGTACCCGGCGGAGCTCTCCGGCGGGCAGCGCCAGCGGGTGAGTCTGTTGCGCGCCCTCATGCTCGAGCCGGCGCTGCTGCTTCTGGACGAGCCACTCGGTGCTCTCGACCCCATCACGCGCTCGGAGCTGCAGGAGGACCTGCGCGCCACCTTCCAAGCCCTGGGGACCACGGTGGTCCTAGTCACCCATGACCTCGGCGAGGCGGCCTACCTCGGCGACACGCTGGTGCTGCTGCGGGAGGGGCGGGTGGTGCAGAGCGGGACGGCCGAGGACCTGGTGCGTCGGCCCGCGGAGGACTTCGTGGAGCGCTTCGTCCGCGCGCAGCGGGCGCTGCCCCGATGAGTCTCGGCGCGTCGGTGGCGCTGGGGTTCTTGCTGGCCCAGCCGCCGGTGCAGGTGGGGAGCAAGGTCTTCACCGAGTCGGTCGTCCTGGGGGAGGTGGCCACCCGGACGCTGGCCGCCAGCGGCATCCCCGCCGTGCACCGGCGCGAGCTCGGCGGCACGCGCATCCTCTGGGACGCGCTTCAGCGCGGGGAGCTCGACGCCTACCCCGAGTACACCGGCACGCTGGCCGAGGAGATTTTCGCCGGACGAGTCCCCGCCACCCTGGAGGCGCTGCGTCCGGCGCTGGCCACGCGCGGGGTCCGCATTGCCGTGGTCCTCGGCTTCGTGGACAGCTACGCGCTGGGAATGAAGGCGGCCACCGCGGAGACGCTGGGCATCCGGCGCATCTCAGACCTTCAGGCCCACCCGCAGCTGCGCTTTGCCTTCAGCAATGAGTTTCTCGACCGCGCCGACGGCTGGCGGGCGCTGCAGCGGGCCTATGGCCTTCCCCAGACGGACGTGCGGGGCATGGACCACGACCTGGCCTACCGGGGCCTTGCCGCAGGCGCCTTCGAGGTGACCGACCTGTATTCCACCGACGCCGAGGTGCAGCGTTTGGGCCTGCGCGTCCTCGAGGACGACCGGCGCCATTTCCCGGACTACCAGGCGCTGCTGTTGCTGCGAGAAGCCGCCGCCAGCCCGGGCGTGCTGGCTGCGCTGTCGCAGCTGGACGGACGGGTGTCCGCCCGCGACATGGTGGCGATGAATGCGCGGGCCAAGGTGGACCACGTGCCGGAGGCCCGCATCGCCGCCGACTTCCTGAAGGCCACGGGCCTGGACACCGGGAGCCCGGTGTTGCCTGGACGGGCCCGGCGACTCCTCGGGTATTTGCGGGACCACCTGGTGCTGGTGGGCGTCTCCCTGGCTGGTTCCATCCTGGTCGGCCTCCCCTTGGGCATTCTGGCGGCACGCCGCCCGCGTCTCGGCCAGGCCGTGCTGGCCGGGGTGGGTGTGCTGCAGACGTTGCCGTCCCTGGCCCTGCTGGTGCTGATGATTCCGCTGTTGGGGATTGGGGCCCGGCCCGCCATCGCCGCGCTTTTCCTATACGGGCTGCTCCCGGTGGTGCGAAACACCCACGCCGGGCTGACGGGCATTCCGGGCGAATTGCAGGAGGCGGCCGAGGCGCTCGGGGTGTCGCGGCTGGAACGGCTGTGGCGGATTGAATTGCCGCTGGCCTCGCCCTCCATCCTCGCCGGCATCCAGACGTCGGCCGTCATCTGCGTCGGCACGGCGACGCTGGGGGCGCTGGTCGGCGCAGGCGGCTTCGGACAGCCCATCCTGACCGGCATCCGCCTGGACAACGTCGGCCTGCTTTTGGAGGGGGCGGTGCCGGCGGCGCTGCTGGCCCTGGCGGTGCAAGGCCTCTTCGAGGGGCTTGGCCGCCTCGTCATCCCCCGCGGCCTGCGCCTCGTCCGCATGCCGTGAGCCCGGTGCCGCTGCACAGCGCCCAGGGCCGGGGCGTGGTGGCGGCCGCCATCCTCGGTTCGGGGATGGCGTTTCTGGACGGGACGGCGGTCAACGTCGCCCTCCCCACGCTGCAGCGCGAGCTCGGCGTGGGCCTGGAGGGGTTGCAGTGGACGCTGGATGCGTACCTCCTCACCCTGAGCGCCCTGTTGCTGCTGGGCGGCAGTCTGGGAGACGTCTTCGGCCAGCGGCGCGTCTTCGTCCTCGGCGTGGCGTGGTTTGCGCTGGCCTCCGCGGCCTGCGGCTGCGTCTCCAGTGCATTCGGGCTGGTGCTGGCCCGCGCCGTCCAGGGCGTCGGCGCCGCCATTCTGGTGCCCGGCAGCCTGGCCACGCTGCGCACCGGCATTGCCACCGAGGACCAGGGCGCGGCCATCGGCACCTGGGCCGGCCTGTCCGGCGTCACCACCGCCGCCGGGCCCCTGCTGGGGGGCTGGCTTGTCCAGGCCCTCTCCTGGCGGAGCATCTTCTTCCTCAACCTGCCCCTGGCGGCCGCGGCCCTCTGGGCCGCGCTGCGCTACCTGCCGGACACCCCGGGCCGCCGCGGCGTCCGCCTGGACGTGGCCGGCGCGACCGCGGCGGCGGTGGGGATTGGGGCAGTCACCTACGCCCTCATCGAAGGACCAGCGCACGGCTGGCCGCTGTCGGCGCTCGCCGCGGCCGCCGTGGGCGTGGCGGCGCTCGGAATCTTCATCCCCCTGGAGCGGCGGCCGGACGCCATGCTGCCGCTCGGCTTGTTTGCCTCGCGGGCCTTCACCGCCGCCAACCTCACCACGCTGGCCGTCTATGCCGGCCTAGGCAGCGCCACCTTCTTGCTTGCCCTCACCCTGCAGCAAGCGCTCGGCTACTCGCCGCTGGCCAGCGGGGCCGCGCTGCTGCCTGTCACGCTGTTGTTGCTGGTCCTCTCGCCCAGCGCGGGGCGCCTGGCCCAGACTTGGGGCGCGCGGCTGCCCTTAAGCCTCGGCCCCGCGGTGGTGGCGCTGGGGCTGCTGCTGTTCCTAAGGGTGCAGCTGCACGGCGCCTACCTCACCCACGTGCTGCCCGGGGTGCTTGTCTTCGCCGTCGGGCTGGCGGTGACGGTGGCCCCGCTGACGGGGGCCGTCCTGTCGGCGGTGGAGACGTCCTACGCGGGCATTGCGTCCGGGGTGAACAACGCCGTGGCGCGCGTGGCGGGGCTGCTCGGCGTGGCGGCGATTCCCTGGGCGGCCGGCCTCAGCGGCCTCGGTACGCTGTCGCCGGAGCGGTTGCTGTCGGGCTTTCACCGCGCCATGGCCTTGTGTGCGCTGCTGGCGCTGGCCGGCGGCGCGGTGGCCGCGTGGGGATTGCGTGTCGAACGCAGGCGTTGAAGACGCCTGCCGCCCCGGGCGAAGCTGCCTTCTATGCCCAAGTCCAACCACACTGCGGGGGAGATCTCGGACGCCCTGGTGTTTTTCGGCGCCACCGGAGACCTCGCCTTCAAGAAGATATTTCCCGCGCTGCAGCACATGGTCCGGCGCGGAACGCTGCCCTGCCCGGTGGTGGGCGTGGCCAAGTCCGGTTTCACCGTGGAGCAGCTCATCGCCCGGGCCCGCGACAGCGTCACTCAGCACGGCGGTGGGGTGGACAAGGTGGCCTTCCCGAAGCTGGTGAGCCAGCTCAAGTACATCGACGGGGACTATGCGGACCCGATGACGTTTGCCGAGCTGCGCCAGGTGCTGGGGGACGCGCACCACCCGACGCACTACCTGGCCATCCCCCCGAGTCTCTTCGCCACCGTCGTGCAGTCGCTCGGCACGTCGGGCTGCGCCAACGGCGCCCGCGTCATCCTCGAGAAGCCCTTCGGCCACAACCTGGAGTCCGCCCGGGCGCTCAACCAGACGCTGCACAAAGTGTTTCCCGAGGCCAATATTTTCCGCATTGACCACTACTTGGGCAAGGAGACGGTGGAGAACCTGCTCGTCTTCCGCTTCGCCAACACCTTCCTCGAGCCCATCTGGAACCGCAACTACGTCGAGAGCGTCCAAATCACCATGGCCGAGTCCTTCGGCGTCCAGGGCCGGGGCAAGTTTTACGACGAGACGGGCTGCATCAGGGACGTGGTGCAGAACCACATGCTGCAGGTGGTGGGGTTTCTCGCCATGGAGGCGCCGTCGGACCTCTACCCGGAATCGGTGCGCAACGAGTTGGCGGACGTGCTGCGCGCCATTCCCCCCATCGACATCACGCAGCTGGTGCGGGGCCAGTTCCAGGGCTACCGGGAGGAGCCGGGGGTGGCCAAGGACTCTCCGGTGGAAACCTACGCGGCGATGCGGATGGAGGTCGCGCTGTGGCGGTGGGACGGGGTGCCCTTCTTCATCCGCGCCGGCAAGCACCTGCCGGTGACGGCCACCGAGGTGCTGGTGCGCCTCCGCCGCCCGCCACTGCGGAAGGTGACGCAGCGCCACGACGCCAACTACTTCCGCTTCCGCCTCGGCCCGGACATGCAGCTCAGCCTCGGCGCCCGAGTGAAGAGGCCCGGGCCCACCGTGGTCGGGATGAATGTCGAGCTGGAGGCGGTGAAGGCCCCCAAGGGCGAGGAGGAGGCCTATGAGAGGCTTCTCACCGACGCCCTGCACGGCGATGCGACGCTCTTCGTCCGCGAGGACGCCGTCGAGGCGGCCTGGGCCGCCGTCGCCCCCCTCCTCGACGACGAGCGGCCCGTGCACCCCTACGCCCCAGGCAGCTGGGGCCCCCAGGAAGCGGACCGCCTGGCCCGGGACGTCGGCGGCTGGCACGACCCGGTGGTGCGCTGACGGGCCGCGCCCCCAGCAGGGGCGGCCTCAGGTCCCCGGCTTCTTTGCGGCGAAGTCGCCGGCCTTCACCACGCTGACCTGGCCGGGGTCGAGGTACTTGCGCAAGGCAGCCGTCACCTGGTCCGCGCTGAGGGCCTTGACGCGCTGCTCGAGTGCTGCGTCGAAGGCCAGGGTGCGGTCCAGGTCCAGGTAGTTGGACAGCCTGGCGGCCAGGCCGGCGTCCTGGGTGCGCGACACCTCCCGGTTTTGCAGCCAGGCCTGCCGCCCCTCGTCGAGTTCCTTGTCGCTGTAGCCGCCGGTGGAGGCCTGCGTCAGCACCTCGCGAAAGGCCGTCTCCAGCTTGCCCACGTTTGCCGGGTTGTAGATGGCATAGCCCACCCAGCGCCCCACCGGCTCCCGGCTGCTGGCGTAGAAGACGGAGCCGACGCCGTAACTCAATCCGTCCGTCTTCCGCACCCGGTCGGCCAACCGGCTGCGCAGCGAGCCTCCACCGAGGAGGTAGTTGGCGAGGGTGAAGGCCGGGTAGTCCGCGTCCGTGTCCTGCAGCGCCACCGGGAGCTCCGCATAGAAGAAGGCGTTGGCCTTGTCCGGCGTCTCGCGCTGCTCCTCCAGCGGCTTCACCACCTTCATTCGCTCCACGATGCGCGCGTAGGGCTGCGCGCTCTTCCAGTCACCGAACAGGCGCGTCACCAGCGCCTGGACTTCCTTGGCGTCGAAGTCCCCCACCGCGGCGAAGGTGGCGTTGTCTGCCCCGTAGAAATTCCTGTGGAAGGCCTGCACCTGCTCCAGCCTGGCCGCCTTCAGCTGGGCGATGGTCGTCTCGGGCGTCTTCACCTCGCGCGGGCTGCCGGCTGGGTAGGGGCTCACGTACTGGCCCATGGCGACCGTGGCCACGGTCTGCGGTTCAGTCTTGGCCTCCTCCAACTGGGTGACCCGTTCGCCGACGAGAAGCTCCAACTCCTTGGCCGGGAAGGACGGTTGGCGGAGGACTTCTGCCAGCAGCGTGAGGACCGCGGGGAGGTGTTCCCGCACTGTGGTGACGGCCACCCGGGCACCCTCGGCGCTTCCGCTGACGCTGACTTGCGCCTTCAGCTTGTCCAGCGCGTCCTTGAGCTGCTCGCGGGTATGCGAGGCGGTCCCGCGCATCAGCATGCTGCCTGCCAGCGACGGGGCCTCGCCGAGGTTGGAGAGGGCGGCTTCCGTCCCGAAGCGCAGCGTCAAGTCGAAGGAGACCAGGGTCCCCTTCGTCTTCTTTGCAAGCAGCGCCCCCTTCAGCCCGTTGGGGGCGGCGAAGCCCACCGTGCGCGCGTCGATGTTGGCCGGCGAGGCGTCGAAAGCCTCGCCCTGCGCCATGGGGGCGCGCCCCTGGTAGCCCTGCACCATGGCCTGCACGTCGGCTGCCGGCGGCACCTCGGCGCGGTCCGGCTTGTCCGTGGGCAAATAGATGCCGACGGTGCGGTTGCTGGCCTTGAAGTAGCGCTCCGCCGCGCGCTGCACGTCGGCCAGGGTGGCCTTCTCCCGGCGGTCGCGGTTGAGGAAGAAGAGGCGCCAGTCCCCGGCGGCCATGGCCTCGCTCAGCGCCACCGCCAGCCGGGACGTCTCGCTGGTGATGAGGTCGAACTGCTTGGCCGCTTCCGCCTTCGCCCGGTCCAGCTCGGCCAGGGTGAAGGGTGGGCTATTCACGTGCTCGAGGGTGTTGAGCAGCACGTCCAAGGGGCCATCCGCCTTGGCCGCGGCCGGGAGGTCGGCGCCGAAGATGGCGAAGCTTGGCTCGAGGGTACTGACGCGCTGGTCGAAGACGGCCGAGGCGAGCTTGGTGTCCACCAGCGCCCGGTGCAACCGGCCACTCGGCGTGTTGGCCAGCATCTGCATGGCCAGCCCGAGCGCCGGGGAGTCCGCGTCCGAGGCGGCGGGGATGTGGTAGCCGGCGGCCACCACCGGCGTGCCGCCCACCCGCCGGACGGTGACGCCGCGCTCGCCGTCCTGGGTGGGCTCGGCGGTGTACGTCTTCTCCAGCGTGCGCTTTGGCCGCGGGATGGGACCGAAGAGCTGGTTCACCAGCGCCAGCGTCTTCGCCTCGTCGATGCGCCCGGCCACCAGCAGCACGGCGTTGTCCGGCTGGTAGTACTGCCGGTAGAAGGCCTGCAGCCGAGGAATGTCGACGTGTTCAATGTCGCTCTTGGCCCCGATGGTGTCCTTGCCGTAGTTGTGCCAGTCGAAGGCCACCGCCTGCAGGCGCTGCAACGTGACGTTTTCCGGGTCGTTCTCGCCGGATTCGAATTCATTGCGGACGACCGTCATCTCCGAGTCGAGGTCCTTCCGGGCGATGAAGCTGTGCACCATGCGGTCGGCCTCCAGGCCGAGGGCCGTCTGCAGGTTGGCCTCGCTGGCCGGGAAGCTGACGAAGTAGTTGGTCCGGTCGAACCAGGTGCTGCCGTTGAAGCGGCCACCCAGCGAGTTGAGCGTCTTGGTGGGGTCCGGGTGCGACGGCGTCCCCTTGAAGAGGAGATGTTCCAAAAGGTGCGCCATGCCCGTCTCGCCGTAGCTCTCCTGCCGCGAGCCGACCAAGTAGGTGATGTTCACGGTCATCGACGGCTTGGACGCATCCGGAAACAGCAGCACCCGGAGTCCGTTGGCCAGCCGGTACTCCGTAATCCCCTCCACCGAGGTGACGCGTTCCGGCGCCGGCAGTGGCTTCGCACGGGAGGTAGCGGGCTTTCCTTGGGCCTGGGGCAACGGTTGGGCGAAGGCCGCAGGCGAAGCGAGTAGCGCGACAGCGGCAAGGGCGAGAAGGCGCATCCGGGGGGTAACTCCTGAGGCGGGGGGATGGGACGACCTGCGAAAACGGCCGGCGCGGACATAGTGTTCCAGCGCCCCGGATGCCAGCCGCTATGCCGGTGTCGGAGCCGCCGGTTACCGTCTCACGGTATGGAAAGCTGGTTGATTGGGGCCCTCGCCGTCCTGGCGGCGGGCGCGGTGTCGCTTGTGGCCTGGGTCCTGGGCCGGGCCCGGCTTGCCCAGACGCTGGCCCGCCTGCAGGCAGAGCTCGCGGGGGCGGCCGAGCGGCTGCAGGCCCGCGAGGAGCGCTGCGCCCGGATGGAGACGGAACTCGCCGGGGCACGCGCCGACGCCGGCCGGCTGATGGAAGCGCGGGCACTCGTCGAGTCGAGCCTGGCCGGGCTGGAGGCCCGGCGCGCCGAGGAGCTGCGCGCCGCTGAGGAGAAGCTGCAGCTGCTGGCAAGCGCGCAGGAGCAGCTCGTCCAGCAATTCAAGGCGCTTTCGCTGGACGCGCTCCAGTCCAACAACCAGGCCTTCCTGGACCTGGCCAAGACGACCCTCGAAAAGTACCAGGACGGGGCCAAGTCGGAGCTGGAAGCGCGGTCCACCGCCGTCGGGGAGCTGGTGGCCCCGCTGAAGGAGCAGCTCGAGAAGATGGGGGGCCAGGTCCTTGAGTTGGAGAAGGGCCGGGCCGAGGCCTACGGCGCCCTCCACCAGCAGCTGCGGGGCGTGGCGGAGGCCAACGTCCTCCTCAAGGCGCAAACCGAACGCCTGGTGGGGGCACTGCGCACTTCCTCGGTGCGCGGCCGCTGGGGGGAAATCCAGCTCAAGCGTGTGGTGGAGCTCGCCGGCATGCTCGCCCACTGCGACTTCGTGGAACAGCTGCACGTGCAAGGGGAGGGCGGCCGCCTGCGTCCCGACCTGGTGGTCCAGCTGCCCGGGGGCAAGCAGGTGGTGGTGGACAGCAAGGCGCCGCTCGAAGCCTACCTCGACGCCCATGAGATGCCCGACGAGACGCTACGGGCCGCCAAGCTTCAGGAGCATGCCGCGCAGATTCGCCGCCACATGCGAGCGCTCGCCGAGAAGGGCTACGCCGAGCAATTCGCCTCGGCCCCGGAATTCGTCGTCATGTTCCTGCCGGGAGAGGCCTTCTTCTCCGCGGCGCTCGAGCGGGACCCGGAGCTGATTGAATTCGGCGCGCAGCAGAATGTCATCCCCGCTTCCCCCACCACGCTGATTGCGTTGCTGCGGGCGGTGGCCTACGGCTGGCGGCAGGAGCAGGCGGCGGAGGGGGCGCGCACCATCCAGCGCCTCGGGCGCGAGCTGCACGACCGCATCCGCACCGTCGCCGGCCACCTGCAGGCCCTCGGCGCCCAGCTGGGCAAGGGCGTGGAGGCCTACAACAAGGCCGTGGGCTCGCTGGAGAGTCGGGTGTTGCCCAGTGCCCGCAAGCTGCGCGACCTCGGCGCCGGGGGCGCAACCGAGGAAGTGCCCCAACTCGAACCGGTGGAAAGCCTGGTGCGCCAGATGGAGATGCCGGCGCTCACCTCGGCCACCAAGCCCTCCAACGAGGCCGCCTGACCCCACCCAACGCTTGCAGTGAATGCAAAGCGTGCCTACGTCGTCAGTATGGGCACGGAGGAAGCATGAAAGGCTTGTTCGCGGCTGCAGCGCTGGTGTGTCTCTTCGGCTGTGAGAGCTTCACCACGCATCCGAATGCCCCCTGGGGCCCCATCAACGGTGTCAACTTCGTCCCGGCGGACGCCTTCTTCCTGGAAAGCGTACAGGCCAATGGGGACTACAACTTCGTGCTGATTGTCGCCGACCGGACGGGCTACTGCCCCATCCTGCAGCAGAACCTAGCCGGCTACCCGGCCAACATCACCTACGCCACCTTCACCTTCTCCAACGCGATTGGCGGCGGCCCGGTCGACCCGCCGCCGGGGACCTACCCCATCACCGCTGCCTACGGGCCGACGCCTTCCGCGCAGGCCTCCTACGGGACCGTCTCCGCCAACTGCGTGGCCTCTCAGCCGCTGGCCGGCACCACCGGCAGCGTGGTGATGTCCGGCCTGGCCGCCGACGTGAGCAGCATGAGGGGGTCCGCCAACGTTGGCTTTGGCAGCGCAGGGACGCTCAGCGGGGACTTCGCCGCCCCGCTGTGCGACACCTCCAAGTCTGTGCAGGGCAACAGCCAGTGCTACCAATGAGGGGAGCGCCCCCCCGCCGCCTCTAGTACATAGCCGTCCATGCACGTCGTCGTGGTGGGAGCCGGGCCGGGAGGCCTGGCCGCGGCCATCAACCTGGCCGGCCTGGGGCTAAAGGTGACGGTGGTGGAGAAGGACGCCCTGCCGGGGGGGCGCATGCGCGGCCTCACCTTCGGCGAGGCAGGCGCCTACGCCGTGGACACCGGCCCCTCCATTCTCCAGCTGCCGGAAGTCCTGGCGCGCATCTTCGAGCGCTCCGGGAAAGCCCTGGCCGACTACGTCACCCTCACCCGGCTCGACCCCAACACCCGCATCCACTTCTGGGACGGCAGCGTCCTGGACACCAGCTCCGACGGGGCGCGCATGGCCGCCGCGGCGGAGGCCCTGCGGCCCGGGCTGGGCGCGGCCATGACGGCCTGGACGGAGATGTCGGCCCGGAAGTACGCCGTCGCCTACGAAAAGTTCATCTGCACGCCTGCCGAAACGCTGGGCTACTACGCCCCGTGGCGCCTCTTCCCCGCCGTGCGCTTCAAGCCCTGGCAGTCCCTCTACGGCCACCTGGACAGCCACTTTCACGAGGACCGCCTCACCTACGCACTGGCCTACCCCTCCAAGTACCTCGGCCTGCACCCCACCACCTGCAGCAGCGTCTTCTCCGTCATCCCCTTCCTGGAATTGGCGTTCGGGGTGTGGCACGTGCAGGGCGGCTTCCGGGCCCTTGCCCGCGGCATGCAGCGCTGTGCCGAGGACTTGGGGGCGCGCTTCCGGTTTGGCACGGCGGTGGAGCGGGTGTGGATTGAGGAGGGCCGGGCCTGCGGCGTGCAGCTGGCCGGCGGCGAGCAGCTGGCGGCGGACGCGGTGGTGGTGAATGCCGACTTGCCCTACGCGGCGACGCGGCTGATTGACGAGCGCTGGCGGGCCGGGACGCGGCTGTCCGACGCGGCCCTCGACAAGGCCAAGTACTCCTGCAGCACCTTCATGCTGTACCTGGGGCTGGACAAGGTGTGGGAGGACTTGCCGCACCACCTCATCTACCTTTCCGACGGCGCGCGCCGGACGGACACCGACGCGCTCGAGGATAGGAGGGTGGACCTCGACGACCCGCCCTTCTACGTCTGCAACCCCTGTGTCACGGACACAAGCGGGGCGCCGCCCGGCCACTCCACGCTCTACGTCCTCGTCCCGACCCCCAACACGGCCCGGCCGGTGGACTGGGCCGCCACCGAGAAGCTTCTCGCCGAGCGCATTCCGGACTGGCTGGCCAAGGTGGGCTTACAGGACGTGGCGCGCCATATCCGCGCGCAGCGCAGCTTCACTGCGGAGACGTGGCGGGATGACTTCAATGTGGCGCGGGGGGCCGTCTTCAACCTCTCGCACACCTGGCGGCAACTCGGGCCGCTGCGCCCGAAGGTGAAGAATGCGTCCATCGACGGCCTGTACTTCGTCGGTGGGGGGACGCACCCCGGCAGTGGGCTCCTCACCATCATGGAGAGCGCCAACATCGCCGCCGACTACCTGGCACGTGCCTCCGGGAAGACGGGGCTGCCAGGCTGGCCGTACGTGCCGCCGGTGGGTGGGCCCCCAACCTTCCTGCAGCCATCCCGGGGCTGAGGGCCCGGCAGCGGGGCGCCCCCGGCGCAGCCGCCTGGCGCTTGCTCCTCGGGCCGGCGTCGATTGAAGTACCCACCCATGAAGCGTCTCCTCTTGCCGCCCTTGCTGCTCGCACTCCTGGTGGGGGACGCCCGCGCCCAGGCGCCGGCGCCCACCACGGACAAGGTCCTTCCCATGCCGCCGGACGTCGTCCCGGCGCCCAACGACGGCCGAGCGGTGGTGCAACGGCGGATGAATCGCCATGGCGCGGCCCTCATGGAATTGACGCTGGCGGTGACGCTGCTGCAGCGCGACACCATCGCCCGCGCCGCGGCCGAGATTGGCACGGACACTGGCCTGCCCAGCATGCCGGCCGGCGCCGCAGAGACGCCCGCGCAGCGCAACTTCCGCTACCTGGAAACCGTCCTCCGCCAGCGCACCGGGACGCTGGCCAAGGCCTCCCAAACCGGGGACAACGCCGCGCTGGCGACCGCCTTCGGCAACATGATGCAGGTATGCATCAGCTGCCACTCGCTGTACCTGCACCAGCCGGACAAGGCCGCGCCCAAGCAGTAGGGCGGCGCGGTCTCCCCCCCAGGGGGGCTTCAGGCGGCGTCAGGCGACTTCGAAGAGGGCGGCCGCGCCCATGCCGCCGCCGATGCACATAGTGACGACGCCGTAGCGGCCCCCGCGGCGCTTCAGCTCGCGCAGCAGCGTCCCCGTCATGCGCGTCCCGGAGACGCCCAGCGGGTGGCCCAGCGCGATGGCTCCGCCGTTGGGGTTGACGCGGTCGGCCGGCAGCCCCAGCTCACGGATGCAGTACAGGGACTGGGCAGCGAAGGCCTCGTTCAATTCAAAGACGTCGATGTCCTTCACCGACAGCTTGTTCTTCGCGAGCAGCTTCCGCACCGCCGGCACCGGGCCGATGCCCATGATGTCCGGGGGGACGCCCGCCACCTGGAAGTCCACGAAGCTGCCGAGAGGCTTGATGCCCAGGGCCTGGGCCCGCGCCTCACTCATCACCACCACCGCGCCGGCCCCGTCGGTGAGGGGGGAGGCGTTGCCGGCGGTCACCGTGCCCTTGGGGTTGAAGGCGGGCTTGAGCTTCGCCAGGCCTTCCAGCGTCGTCTCCGGCCGCAGAATGGTGTCCACGCTGACGGTGGCGGTGTGCGGTACCCCCGCGTCGTCGAAGACTTCCGTGGTGACGCTGACAATCTCATCCCGGAAGACGCCCTTCTCGCGCGCGGTGGCGGCCCGGCGCTGGCTTTCATAGGCGAAGGCGTCCTGTTGCTCGCGGCTCACCCCGAAGCGTTTGGCGACGTTTTCCGCGGTGGCGCCCATGGAGGTGTACACCTCGGGGTACTTCTCCATGAGCTCCGGGTTGGCCGACACCTTGTTGCCGCCCATCGGCACCATGGACATGGACTCGGTACCGCCGGCTACCACCACCTCGTACATGCCGGCCAGGATGCTCTGCGCGGCCTGGGCGATGGACTGCACCCCGGAGGAGCAGAAGCGGTTGATGGTCATGGCGGACACGCTGTCGGGCATCCCCGCCAGCAGCGCCGCCAAGCGTGCCACGTTCATCCCCTGCTCGCCCTCCGGCATGGCGCAGCCGAGGATGACGTCGTCGACGTCCGACGGCTTGAGGCCGGGCACCCGTTTCACCGCCTCGGCGATGGCCACTGCGGCCAGGGTGTCCGGTCGGGTGTCCTTGAATTCGCCCTTCAGGGCGCGGGTGAAGGGCGTACGCGCTGCGCTGGCGATGACGGCTTTGCCGGCCATGGGACTCTCCTCGGGTTCAGACGTTACGGTTAACGAGCGCGCTTCAGTTGCGCAGGGGCTTGCCGGTCTCCAACAGGTGGGCCATCCGCGCTTGCGTCTTCTCCTCGCCGCACAGGGAAAGGAAGGCCTCGCGCTCGAGCTCCAGGAGGCGCTCCTCCGACACGGGCATGCTGGTCGAGACGTCGCCGCCGGTGAGCACCGTGGCCAACTTCTGGCCGATGTGCCGGTCGTAGGCGGAGATTTGGTTATTCAGCTCCATGTCGTACAGCATCATGTCGATGGTGGCGGCGCCGCTGCGCCCGGAGAGGCGGAAGTGCGTCGGCCGCGGCGGCCGGAAGCCGGCGTTGGCCATGCCCAGCACCCGCGCCTTGGCGTCGGCGAGCAGGAAGTCCCGGTTGAGCGAGATGCCATCAAGGCCCGACAGGAAGCCTGCCTCGCGCGCCTCCTCGGCGCTGGTGACCACCTTGGCCGTGCCGATGGAGAGGAAGGCCTTCTTCAAGAAGGGCAGCGAATCGAAGTCCTTGTCGGTGGCGAAGGGGCCGTAGAGGTTGCGGAGCAGCTGCATGTTGCCGCCGCCACCCGGGATGAGGCCCACGCCCACTTCGACCAGCCCCATGTACAGCTCGGCCGCGGCCTGGATGGCGTTGGCGCCCATGCTCACCTCGGCGCCGCCCCCCAGGGTGAGTCCGAAGGGCGCGGCCACCACCGGCACCGGGCTGTAGCGCATCCGCTGGTTCACCCGCTGGAAGGCCTCCACCATCTTAGCCACGCTTCCCATGTCGTCGCTCTTGATGGCCATCAGCAGGGCCATCAGGTTGGCGCCGGCGGAGAAGTTGGCTCCGTCGTTGCCGATGACCAGACCGCGACCCTCCTTCTCGGTGTGGTCGAGCGCGGTGTTCATCATCCCGATGATGGCGTCGTCGAGCGCATTCATCTTCGAGTGGAACTCGAGCAGGAAGACGCCGTCGCCGGCGTCCCACAGCGAGCTTGACTCGTTGGTCTGCACGCGCTTGTTGCCCCGGCGCAGGTACTCCACCCGCAGGGTGCGTGGGTTCTCCGGCACCGGGGTGGCCTTCTTGGAGGCAATGTCCCAGGCGGTGTCCCGGGTGCCCTCGACGGCGTAGAAGCTCTCCCGCCCGGAGGCCAGCATCTGCTCCACCCAGGGCGCGGGCTTGATGCCCAGCTCCGTCATCCGCGCCACGCCCTTCCGGACGCCGTACACGTCCCACACCTGGAAGGGTCCGAGGTCCCAGGCGAAGCCCCAGCGCAGCGCCCGGTCGATGTTGACCAGGTCATCGGAAATCTCCGGAATCCGCCGGCTGGCATAGGCAAGCGTGTCCAGCGTCACGCGCTCGGCGAAGCGGGCGGCCTTGTCGGTGCCGGTCAGGACGGTGCGGATGCGCTCGCCGACGTCCTCGATGTTGCGCGCGGCGCCGAGAGACTCGAAGCGCACCTTGCCCTGCGGCCGGTAGGTGAGGGTGGCCAGGTCCAGGGCGAGAATCTCCTTCTCGCCGTCCGGCTTGCGCACCAGCTTGTAGAAGCCCATGCCCGACTTGTCGCCGAGCATGCCTTTCTGCACCATCTGCTCGACGAAAGCCGGGACGCGAAACGTCTCCCGCTCCTCGTCCTGGGGCAGGGTGTCGTAGCAATTCTTGGCCACGTGGACGAAGGTGTCGAGGCCCACGATGTCGGTGGTGCGGAACACCGCGCTCTTCGGGCGTCCCAGCGCCGGACCGAAAATCTTGTCGACTTCCTCCACGGTGAGCTCGGCCTTCTGCAGCTCTGCCAGGACGCGCAGCATCCCGTAGGTGCCCACCCGGTTAGCGATGAAATTGGTGGAGTCCTTGGCGTAAACAATGCCCTTGCCGAGGACTTCCTCCCCGAAGCGGGCCAGGTGCTCCAGGACGGCCGGGTCGGTGTCCTTGCCCGGCACCAGTTCCAACAGCTTCATGTAGCGAACGGGGTTGAAGAAGTGGGTGACGAGGAAGTTCTTCCGGAAGCCGGCGCCGCGGCCCTCCAGCATCCCCACAATCGACAAACCGGAAGTGTTGGAGCTGATGACGGCGCCGGGCCGCAGGTGAGGCTCCACCCGGGCGAAGAGGGCTTGCTTCACGCCCAGCTCCTCCTTGACGACCTCCACCACCCAGTCGCACTCGGAGATGCGCGCCAGGTCGTCGTCGAAGTTGCCGACCTCGATGAGGCCCAGCGCGGCCGCGGTGAAGAGGGGTGCTGGCCGCTGCTTGCGCAAGTTGGCCAGCGCGCCCAGGGGGAAGCGGTTCCGGAAGGCCTTGGACTTCACGTCGTCGGTGGGCCCTGGCTTGGGAGGCACCATGTCCAGCATCAACACCGGGAGCCCGGCGTTCGCCACGTGGGCGGCGATGCCGCTGCCCATGACGCCCGCTCCGAGGACGGCCACCTTCTTGATTCTAACGCTCACGTGCCACCTCCCGAAAAAGCTCCAGGGACACCTGTCCCACCGTGCGGTGCTGCCCCCGGAGGGCACGTTCAGCCCCCCGGGGCGTGCGCCTGCTGGCGCACCCTATGCGATTGACTTGGAAGTCAACAAGCCCTCACCACCCGCTGGTTCCCGGGCCTCCCTTGAAGGGGCCCACCACGTCCTGCGTCACCCAACCGCCGTAGAAGCCGCCCGGTTGCGGCGCCGCTCGCTCCTCGTCCACCCAGGCCTCGTCCACGCGCGAGGCGTAGAAGGACGCGTGCCCGGCCAGCGCCGTGTAGGGCAGCAGCGGCCTGTCGTACACCCAGCCGACGCCCTCGACGGGGCGGCCGGGAAGGTGCGCGTCCAGGTAGCGCGCCTGGCCCTTCCATTCGCAGAAGGAGCTGCCGCGGCCGGTGCGCAGCACGCGGTAGTCCACGTCCTCTTTTGGGAGATAGTAGCTGGGCGGGTGGGACGTCTCCACCAGGCGCAGCGCGCGCCGGCTGTCGGCCAGCACCACGCCGTCCAGCACCACGCGGATGCGCTTGGACGTCGGCTCCAGTCTTGGCGGCCGCGGGTAATCCCACGCCGACTCCTGGCCCGGGCCAGGGGACATGCGCACAGGCGGCTTCAATCCGGACTCCAGTCCGAGGCAGGCAGCACCTTCCAGCCGGTGTCCAGCCCGGCGGTGGTGGTCATCCGGACAATGCGCAGCGGCCAGCGGCGCGTCTCCTTGCGCGGTCCGTCGGTGGATTCCACGGTGAAGTGGTAGACGTCCAGGGTGTAGCTGCCGTCGGTGCCGGCCTGCTGCAGCAGCGGGCGCACCGGATTCTTGGGGTGCCAGTAGACTTCCCGCCCCACCCGGGCGACGTAGGCCAGCAAGGGCAACGTCCTCTTGAAGGCCTCGGTGCGCTCCTTCGTCGGGGCCAAGAGGCGCGTCGCCTCGTCCCGCGTCAACTCCACCACCGTCATGTCATCGCCGGCGGCGCCGCCCGTCTTCTTCAAGAGGTCGGCCAGCGAGCGGCGTCCCGCCTTGTCCAGGTCCGCCATCAACGCGGCCGCCATCTTCAGCGCGCCCGTCTCCTTCTTCGCATAATCGCGGCTGAGGATTTTCCAGCTGTCCACCGAGGTGAGGCGGGCATCCAGCGTGACGCCGCCGAGGAGGAGCTCCCGGCCCGCGTCATTGCCGGGCGAGCTGAGAGCGTTGAGGTAGCCCTCGGCAGCCTTCTGCACCGGGGGCGGCGTCTCCTGGGCGCAGGCAAGCGCAGGCACAAGCAGGCACAGCAGGGCGGCCCTTTGCATGGGGTGCTCTCTAGACCAATTCCTGGGGTACCCTCCAGCGGCCGGCGCGGCCACGGCCGCCGGGCACGGCAGGCCCGAGCCAGCACCAGACGGGACACCAGCGGCGTGTCCGCGCCCGAGAGTCCAAACTTGCCTCGACCCAAAAGGATGAAGCACGCCCTTCCGCCTGGCCGCTTCGAGACGATGGGGGACTGGGAGCCACCGGGGTTTCCCCGCAGGATGGTCACGGCATACCTACCGGCGGACCACGTCCCGGACGGGACGCGCCCGGCCCTCTTCCTTTTCGACGGGCAGAACGTCTTCGACGACACCTTCAGCTACGCGGGCGGCTGGTTTGCCCACGAGGCGGTGGACGGGCTTCCGCGCGAAACGTGCAACGTGCCGGTGGTGGTAGGCATCTCCCACGGGGGTGAGCGGCGGGTCGATGAGCTGGTCCCCTGGAAGATGCCCCGGGGCGGAGGCCACCTCGCCTCGTTTCTGCAATGGGTGGTAACCCGGGTGGTGCCCGAAGCCCAGGCGCGCTACGGCACCGTGCCCGGGCCGCTCGGCGCTGTGCTGGGGGGCTCCTCCCTGGGCGGGCTGGCTGCGCTGTGGGGCCACTTTCACCACGCGGACACCTTCGGCGGCGCCCTCTGCATCTCCCCCTCGCTGTGGGCCGCCAACCGGGCCATCCTCAAGGACGCACGCGCGTTTCACCGGCCCACCGTGTCGCGCATCTACCTGGACTGCGGCGGCAAGGAGGCCGGAGGCCGCATGCTGCCGGTGGTGGAGGAGATGGCCGGGGTGCTGAAGGCCAAGGGCTACCCGGCGCAGCAGCTGCTGTTTCGGGCAGACACCTCTGGCCAGCACAACGAGAAGGCCTGGCGTCGGCGACTGCCGGCTGCGCTGCGCTTCATGTTTCGCCGCAGCCTGGGCGCCTGACAGACTGAAGCCACCCATGCACCGCTCCCTGCGTCTGGCTGTTGGTTTCCTCGCCCTCGTTGGCGCCTGTGTCCGTCCCACCCCCGTCCCGGGGCCCACCGGACACGAGACACCGGAGAACGCCGCCAAGGCCGAGGCCGACCTCTCGCACCCGGCCCCCGCGGAACCAGCCGCCCTCCCGCCGGTGGCGCCGGAGGTGGTGGCACACGGGGCGCGCAGCGTGCGCACGGTGGCCCTCACCTTCGACGCGTGCAGCACCCGGGACGTCAGCAAGTACGACGAGCGCATCACCCAGGAACTCATTGCCAACCACACCCCGGCCACCATCTTCCTCGGCGGCAGCTGGGCCAAGGAAGAGGCGGCCCACGTGCGGGAGCTGGCCAAGCACCCCGAACTCTTTGAACTGGAAAACCACACCTTCACCCATCCGCACATGCCGGCGGTGAAGGACGACGGCCGGGTCCGCCAGGAGCTGCTGCGGACGCAAGCCGAGGTGCAGGCGCTCACCGGGCGCACGCCGCTTCTCTGGCGTCCACCCTACGGGGAGTACGACGCCCGGGTGGTGAAGCTGGCGGCGGAGTTGGGCCTCACCACCATCGAATACGACTTGGCCTCCGGGGACCCGGACCAGCACGCCACCAAGGAGAAGCTGGTGGAGTGGGTGCTGAAGAAGGTGCAGCCGGGGAGCATTGTCGTGATGCACATCAACCACCGGAAGTTCCACACCTCCGAGGCGCTGCCGGGAATCATCCAGGGCCTGCGGACCCGCGGCTACCAGCTGGTGACGGTGGGGGAAATACTGCGGGAGTCGCACGGCCTCCCCGGGCCCACCCTGGACGCGGGAACACCCTGAAGGCGGGTGGCCGGCAGCGCCCGCCCCTCTAGGGCCGCCTGGGCTCCGCGCGTGGACGGAAGAAGGGACAGGCCAGGACGGGTTGCGGCGGGTACTTGTTGGGAAGCAGCGGGCAGTGGATGAAGAGGCTGGTCTTCGTGCGCACGTAGCGCGGTGGCGCCGCGCAAAGGTGGCAGAGACTGTCCGGAAACGGCAAAGGAGCCGGAGGCGACGTGCCCACGGCTCCCCTTGTAACGCCCGACGCGGAGGCGTCGTCTAGATTTTGACTTCGAAGGACAGGGTGCCGACGAGGGCGCCGGCGCTGTAGGAGGCCGGGTTGTAGAGGGGAAGGGAGGTGCTGGTGATGCCGCTGGTGACGGGGAAGAAGTAGATGTACTGGGCGCCCAAGTCGACGTGGAAGGCGCCGGACCGCCAGCCGAACCCCCCGGCGAAGTTGAGGCGGCTGGAATCCGGGACGTCCGGCTGAAGCGTGGAGGTCGGGCTCGGCGTCTCGTCGAACATGAGGCCGGCCCGCAGCGCCCAGTGCTCGTCGATGACCCACTCGGCGCCAATTTTCCCCTGCCAGGAATGATGCCAGCTCTTCGGTTCCACCGAGTTGAGTGCGGGCGTCTTGGGGAAGGTGAGCGCGATGGATTGAAACACCTGCCAGCCGAACCAGGCGACGTCCGCGTCCAGGGTGAGGCATGCCAGCGGCCGGAAGGCGACCCCTAGGGCCACCGAATCCGGGGTGGTGATGGTGGTGCTGCCGGCCTGGTCGTAGAGCACGCCCTGGAAGGCGGACGGGATGTTGCTGAAGTGGACGTTGCCATTGTAGTTGAAGGTGACGCGGCTCCGGTACGTGGCGCCGATTTGCAGCACCTTCTCGATGATGTCGACCTGGATTCCGACGTTGCCGCCGAATCCCCAAGTGGAGG
This sequence comes from Myxococcaceae bacterium, assembly GCA_017881265.1. Taxonomy (GTDB): domain Bacteria; phylum Myxococcota; class Myxococcia; order Myxococcales; family Myxococcaceae; genus JADGRA01. The sequence goes on from JADGRA010000005.1 coordinate 29,978, forward strand.
CCCCCAGGTCCGATGCGGGGGCGGGCGGCGTGTAGACGTTCGGGTTGCTGGTGAGCAGGTTGATGTTGTTCTTGAGCTCAACCGAGGAATAGACGATTTGCACGCCGCCGCCGAAGCGAACCGGGCCGAAGTGGAAGGCCACCGTCGGGTTGATGTCGAACTCCTTGTCGTCGACGCTGTTGACGAGGAAACGCCCGGTCCAGCCTTCCGGGTAGCTCAACGACAGGCCGTACGGCGTGAAGACGCCGATGCCCACCGTGACTTCGTCGCTGATGCCGTAGGTGGCGTAGAAGAACGGCGGAGTGATGGGGGTGCTTTGGGCGTTGGTCTGGACGCCGTTGGCCGCGGTGTTCGAGAAGATGGGGACGATGATGGTGATGCCCAGCTCGACGTCGATGCCCTGGCCTTGGGCAATGCCGGCGGGGTTGTAATAGATGGCGGACGCGTCATCGATGAAGCCGACGACGGAGCCCGCCATGGCCACCCCGCGCCCGGACTGAAGGTCGAGGGAGATGCCGGATGCCCCCGCCTCGCCCGCGGCCACCACGGCGAGGACTGCCACTGCTGACATGAGATTCTTCATGTGCGTGTGCCTTTCCATGGGGGCGTGTCAGTAGGGCGCGGCGCCGGAGATGAAGCCGACGAGCTGAGTCTGGGCTTCGGTGGTGAGCGTCAGCCCGGCCGCACCGGCGGTGCCGCCGCAGGTCCCGCCTGGAGGAGCGAGCAGGAAGCCGTGCCGGTTACAGGGCGGGATGTAGGTGGCGGCATTGGTCGGGTCGTTGTCGTTGAAGGAGAACGGCGTCGACAAATGGCTGAACTGGTAACTCCACAGCGGACCGGTGTTGGGTAGGAACTTGAGCGGATTGGCGGCCGGATTGTGGAGCGCAGACTGGACGAGCAGGGCCGTCGTTGGATTCGGCACGACCTGGTCGTTGATGATGTACTGCACGAACGTGCGCCGGGTGCCCGGGATGCTGGCGGTCCCAAGGACGGAGTGAATGCCGGTCGGGTGGATGGTGTAGTAGGCCATGTTGTCCGGGTCGCCCGGGTCCAGAATCCACCGATAGATGTTGATGACGGTGTCGTAGCTGGGTGTGTTGGGTCCGATGCCGACCGCCGCCAAGAAGGACTGGAATCCAGCGAGCAGCGGCACGAAGGAGGGCGAGGTGAGGATGATGTCGATGATGTCGCCGCCCGCGACGTTCAGAGCCGCGTTCTGCACGTTGAAACCGACCGAGGTGTAGAGCGTGCCCAGAAGCCCGCCGAGGCTCTGACCGCCGTAGGAGATGGCCGCCGGATTCAAGGGGGCAACGGCTCCGAGGCTTCCCGTGCCTCTTCCGCTGGCGACGCGGGCAAACTGGGTGTCGTCGATGGTCTGCTGGCGGAAGCTGTCACGCACCGCGAAGGGGTTTCCGATGTTCAGGAAATGCCAGCCCGAATAGGCGGGATTGAAGTCCGCTCCCTCGCACTTGTTGTCCGGGGCGCACTCGTTCTGGCCCAGATTGAAGCACGTCTGGTCCGCCGTGGGCGTTCCGTAGACACACGCGCCGACCGCGGTCCGGTCGGCCAGCTCGCAGCGTCCCACCGCGTTGCAGACGGTGAGAGCCGGCGCTGCCGTGGTGCAGATGGCGTTGTCTGGAAAGCCGCCGTCGGGCAGGCAAATGGGGCTGCCGGTGCACTTGCCGGTTTGGTCCGCGTACGCGCCGAAGCCCGTGCAGGTATTCCGGGCGCCGTGCCAGACCTCGTCGATGGCAATCATCACCTGACCTGCCGTCGCAAGCCCACTGGCGATGGCGTACGCCTGCTCCTTGTGCCCGCTGAGCCCGTGGCCAAACATGGTGACCGGGTAGCCTGCCGGGCCCAGTGGCCCAGCGTCGGGCACCGTCATGACGAAGGGGATGGGAATTGCCTCGAAGCCGCCGTCGGGATTGAACGTGTTCCCCGGACCAGTCAGCAGGAACGGGTCGACGATTTCTCCAACGTAGACGGCGCCGATGTTGGCGATGGGGACGCCCGCGAGGTTCAGCGCGGGGAGGACGGCGGCTGTCACGTTCTCGACCCACAGGGGGTTGCCAGGGAAGCCACCCCCGGCGGGGTTGTAGGGCACCGAGGCGAGTTGCTGCAGCTGCGAAACCTCGGTCTGGGTCCGGAAGGCCCACGCCTGCACCACGCTGGTGTACGGGATGCCGTTGGAGGCGAGCTGGGCAAACAGCGGAGCCTGACCGGCCTGCAATTCATAAAGCAGCTGGGCCTGGGCGTCCGACACCCCCAGCGAGGGGACCTGACTCTTCCCGTTCGCGTAGAGCGGCGCCGTGTCCACCGGCAACCGGATGAGGGCGAAGACGAGGCTCGGGATGACCGGCTTCTGGTTGGTGTCCTTAATCGCGTTCGTCATGTAGGCGACGTACGTCGTCAGCTCGTCGAGCGGCGTCTGGGGAACGATGCCGAGAACCTCCGGCTTGGCGCCTCCGTCGGGCAGGGTCGCCGTGACGTAGGGACACCCCGGCGCGACGTCACTCACGCAGGCGTACCACTGCGGGTCGCCCTGGCTCGCCGCGGCACCGAAGGACGCCGGCCCCTTGACGAGGTTGATGGCGAGCTGAGGAGTCAGGCTTTGCGGGTCAATACTGCCCTGCATCAGTGCGCTGACGCCGTTGTTCGGAATGTTGAGGTCGACCGCGCTGACGATGGTGGCGGTGGTGGAGAAGCCGTTGAGCGAGTTCAGCCCGGCGAGGATTTCCGCCACGAGGGGCGGCGCGCCGGCCGGAGGTGGGGGCAGGCTGACGGTCCCACCAGGCCCCGTGCGCAGAATCTCGTTCGGGAAGGGGATGGCCGTCGGCGGATTGAAGGTCACCTCCGCGTGGCTGGTGATGGTGAAGCTCCACGACAGGGCGACGTTGGCGCGGGGGATGTTGAAGGGCGCGCCGGCCAGCCCGGCCAGAAAGGGCGCGGCCCCGTTCTGCAAGTCCTGGAGCTGAGGGGCCTGCGCCGGGGGAATCTGCTGGCTCGCGGAGACGCACCCGGTATTTGAGCCGCCCGGACCGCCGTCGGGGAGAACGCAAACTGGCACCGGCGGCAAGCAAGCTGCCCCCACGGTCGGGCAGTTGGACGTGCTGGCGGCGAGCGCCCACGTCTGCGACGCGGTGACCTGCTCGCCATTGGCGCCGGTGACTGCCGCAAACGGCCCCGTCTGGTTGCCGCCAATGATGGTCACCGCGTAGGTGTGCGCGCGCGTCCACATCCCGCCCGGGGGCGGGATGGTGATGACGCCGCCGGCGTCCGCACCGCTCGAGGTGTAGGTCGCCGCCACTGGTACCACCGCCGGCGCGGCGGGATTGGTGACGTCCAGCACCAGTACGCCGGTAGCGAGCGTTGCAGGGTTGACGGCGGCCGACACCGTCACCGACGCCGGAGTCTCCATCGGGTAGCCGTCCAGCGTGTCGAAGTAGCTCTGGTAGAACGCCGTCTCCGTTGGCGTGTTGGCGGAGCTCACGGGAATCTTCAGCAGTCCCGTCGTTGGGTCCTTCACCAAGTCGGTCGGAGAGGGCACCACCGGGGGCGACGCCGCCGGGTCGAACTCGACGGTGACGTACGGTGTTTGGGGAACCTGTTGAATGTTCGGTGAACACGCGGCAAACACCGCGGCGAGACTGACGGCGGAGAGAAGCCAGAGTGAACGCTGCATTGCGACCCCCTCAGCTCGCCTTCGGGGGCGAGCGCCAGGCCACTGATTCAAGAATCGGTGCGCGTCTTCTAGGCCCTTTCATGCCACGCTCCAAGGGAATAGCAGTCATGGAACCCCCTTACGCACTGAGTCATCCAGAGTTGCCAGGACGCACTGCGGCGAGAAGGCCGAAGTGCACGGTCATCTTGCTGACTAGAGTTCTCATCAGCATTTCCTCCACGGAGGTTTTGACATGGGCAGCGCCAGGCAAGTCACCGCGCAGAACTTCCGTGACACCGTGGAGCAGGGCGGCATCGTCCTGCTCGACTTCTGGGCGCCCTGGTGCGGGCCCTGTCGCAGCTTCGCGCCGGTCTTCGAGAAGGTCGCCGCGGACAACCCCGACCTCACCTTCGGCAAAGTGAATACCGACGAGGAGACGGAACTCGCCGGTGCCTTCGAAATCCAGAGCATCCCCACGCTGATGGTGTTTCGGGACCGGGTCCTTTTGTACTCCCAGCCCGGTGCGCTGGGGGCCGCGGCGCTCGAGGACATCGTCCGCCAGGTGCGGGCCGTCGACATGGAAAAGGTGCGGGCGGAGCTCGCCGCCCAGGGAAAGAAGTCTGGCCAAGGCATCGCGCAGGCCTGACCGGGCCAGCCGAGGGGTGTCCTCCCCCCAACTTCCGCGGATGGGGTCCTTCCGGGCGTCTGGGCGCTGGAGCCGCCGGCGTGGCATTCTCCCCGGCCGTGCTCGTCCTCGCCCTTGCGCTGACAATGGTGCTCCGCGCCGGGCCCGACGCGCCGCCCGCCACGCGCCAGACGCCCGAGGCCGAAGTCGACGCGCTCCTGGCTGCCACCGTAGCCAAGTCTCCGCTGGCCGAAGTCGTGGTGGTGGTGGTGGGGCCGGACCCGAAGCTGTACCACTTGGAGGAGGCGACGCTGCGCCTCGACGGGACGCCAGTGCGGGCATCCAGCGCGACGGAGGTCGGGCCCTTGGCCCAGGGCCGGGCGGTGACGGACGGCGAGCACGTGGTGACCGCACGCTTCGTCTACCGCGGGCAGGCGCTCGGCCCCCTGCCGTGGGAAGAGGGGCCCAAGTGGAAGCTGCCGGCACGTGTCACCGTCCAGGCGAGTCGGGGGCTTCGCTTCATCGTTCGCCTCACCGTGGAGACCAATGAACGCGCGCCGGCCGGCATGCGGCTGAGCCTGAGCTCCGACGTGGAGCCGCAGATGCTGAGGGCGGTCGACGACGGGCCGCTACCGCCGCCGCCCGTCCCCCACCTGGCGCCGGCGCCTGCCGTGTCCCCGTCCGCGCCGGTGGCAGCAGCGCCCAGCCCGCCGGCCGCACCCGCCCCCAAGAAGAAGGCGACGAAGAAGAAGGTGGCCCGGCCGGCGGCGACCAGCGTTCCCACGACGGCGACGGCTACAGCCCCGGCGGCTGGCAGCGCGGATGCGCTGGCAGAGGCCACCGCCCGGCTGAAGAGCGCGCTGGCCGCGCCCGCGGACGGCGGCGTCGCAGGCGAAGCGCCGCACTAACCCCGGGCACCCCGTTGCGGAGGGTGGCCGGCTACTTCCGCTCGGCCAGCAGCTTCTCGCGGTAGGCCTTCATCATCGCCTCCTGCTCGGCCTTGGGCACCGGGGAGTACCGGGCGAATTCCATGGTGAATTCGCCCTTCCCTTGCGTGGCCGACCGGAGGTCGGTGCTGTAGCCAAACATGGAGTTCAGCGGCACCTCGGCCACCGCCACCACGTAGCCTTCGCGGTTTTCCGTGCTGAGGATGGTGCCGCGGCGCTGGTTGAGCTGCCCCACCACCGAGCCCTGGAAGTCCTCGGGGGCCTGGACCTCGACCTTCATGATGGGTTCGAGGATGACGGGCTTGGCGGCGTCATAGCCTTCGCGGAAGGCCATCAGCGCGGCCGTCTTGAAGGCCTGCTCGGAGGAGTCCACCGCGTGCGACGCGCCGTCGTTGATGACGTAGCGCACACCGGTGACCGGGAAGCCGATGAGGCTGCCCTTCTTGAGGGCCTCGCGGAAGCCCTTCTCCACCGCGGGGATGAATTCGCGGGGAATGGAACCGCCGGTGATGTCGTCGACGAATTCGTCGTGCTGGACCGCGTCCGGGGGAAGCGGTTCGAGGTACCCGCAGACGCGACCGAACTGGCCCGAGCCGCCGGTCTGCTTCTTGTGGGTGTAGGCGAATTCCCCGCGCTGGGTGATGGTTTCCCGGTAGGCCACCTGCGGCTTACCGGCCACCACCTCGCAGCCGTACTCGCGCTTCATGCGCTCGATGTAGATTTCCAGGTGCAGCTCACCCATGCCGCTGATGATGGTCTGGGCAGACTCCTCGTCGCGGTGCACGCGGAAGGTCGGGTCTTCCTTGGTGAAGCGGTTGAGGGCCTTGCTGAAGTTGGCCTGTCCCGTGCGCTCCTTCGGAGCGACGGCGAGCGAGATGACCGCGTCTGGGACGAACATCGACGTCATGGTGTAGTTCACCGTGCCGTCGGTGAACGTGTCGCCCGAGGCGCACTCCACGCCGAAGAGGGCGACGATGTCGCCGCCGTAGGTTTCTTCCACGTCGTTCATCTCGTTCGCATGCATGCGGACGATGCGCGGCACCTTTACCTTGCGCTGGTTGCTCTGGTTGTAGATGAAGTCGCCCTTGGAGACGTGACCCTGGTAGATGCGCAGGTACGTCAGCTGTCCGTAGCGGCCGTCCTCGAGCTTGAAGGCGAGGCCGACGAAGGGCTTCTCCGGGTCGGAGGTCAGCACCACCTTGGCCTCGTTGTTCTTCTGGTCGAGGGCCTCGTTGACCACTTCGCTCGGGTTGGGCAGGTAGTCGCTGACCGCGTCCAGGAGCAGCTGCACGCCCTTGTTCTTGTAGGCAGAGCCGCAGAACACCGGCGTCATCTTGAGAGCGATGGTGGCACGGCGCACCGCGGCCTTCAGCTCCTCGCTCGAGATGGGCGCGTCGTGGACGAACTTCTCCGCCAGCAGGTCGTCCACGTTGGCGACGCCCTCGATGATGTCGTGGCGCGCCTTCTTGGTCGCCTCGGCGTACTCGGCCGGCACCTCCTCCTCCCGGATGTGCTCGCCGTTCTCGCCGTCGAAGTAGTAGGCCTTGCCGATGATGGGGTCGATGATGCCCTCGAAGCGTTCCTCCGCCCCGATGGGGACCTGCATCATGACCTGATGGTGGCCAAGCTTCTCGCCCAACTGCGCGCCCACCCGGGCGTAGTTTGCCCCGGCACGGTCCATCTTGTTCACGAAGGCCAGCCGCGGCACCTTGTAGCGGCGCATCTGCCGGTCGACGGTGATGGACTGGCTCTGCACCCCCGACACCGAGCAGAGGACCAGAATGGCACCGTCGAGCACCCGCAGGGCGCGCTCCACCTCGATGGTGAAGTCGACGTGCCCCGGGGTGTCGATGATGTTGATGTTGGTGTCTTTCCAGACGCAGTAGGTGGCCGCGGACTGGATGGTGATGCCCTTCTCACGCTCCAGGTCCATCGAGTCCATCTTGGCCCCGACGCCGTCCTTGCCCCGCACCTCATGAATCTCGTGGATGCGCCCCGTGTAATAGAGGATGCGCTCGGTGAGGGTGGTCTTGCCCGAGTCGATGTGGGCAGAGATGCCGATGTTGCGGATGCGTTCGATGGGGAAAGAGGACGCCATGACTGGTGTGCTTCCTTACGGAAATTGAAGGAGTGGTGGGCCGCGGCCCTGTACTCGACAACTGCCTGGATTGCCAGAGGGGCTCCCGCGGAGCCCTTCGTTCATTAACCACCCTAATGCAGTGCGGCAAGGGCGCAAGTAACGGCCGGGAGACGGCGCCTTAGCGCAGGCTGTCGAGCCAGGCGGTGGTGCGCTGGACCGCCTCCGTGAAGGACGGGGCGACGAAGATGACGTCCTGGTAGACGGTCGGGTCGTAGGGCCGGGCCGCCATGTGTTCAAAGTTGAGCGGGACCAACTGTGCTTCCCGGCTGAAGCGCTCCAGCTCGCCGAAGGACGACAGGAGCCCGGCCCCGTAGGCCTTCAGCTTTCCGTCCTCGTAGGCGGCGCCGAATTCCAGGGTGTACCAGTACACGCGCTCAATCTGCTTCAGCACATCCTCGGACACGCGCTCGGCGGCACGGCCGAAGGCCCGGTTGATTTCGGCGAAGCCCGGGTCGGCCAGCGTGGCTGCGTGGCCCACCATTTCGTGCACCACGTCGGGCTCGGGCGTGTAGAGCGGGACGGTGTGGTGACGGATGTACTGGGTGGAGAGGAACTGGTCGGACTTCAGGTTACCGAGAAACGCCCGGGACGCCACCAGCCCGGCCACCGGCACCATGGTGAAGCCGGTCTTGGGGACGAGCTTGACGTTCACCTCGCGCAGCTGGGGGATGTGCGTGCGCGGGAAGGCGAAGTGCGCCGAGCAGTAGCGGTATTCGCGAGAGCCGAAGCGGTCGTGCAGCGGAGCCAGGTGCTGCCACACCGTCTCCCAGACGCCATGTTCCACGGCGCTGTACTCCACCTCCGGCATCGGGTCTCCCACCCGCCAGCGCAGCGCCCGCTGCGCGATGGCGTTCCGCCGCAGCCGGTACACCGGGTCCCGGAAGCCGGGGTGGTTCTGGTCGAGCTCGACCAAATCCTCCTCTCCGGTGTGTGGCCCGGAGGCTTTCGTGGCAGGGGGAGTGGGGTCGGCAGTCATCTCAACTTCCCATTGTAAACCCTTCGACCCACGGCTGCCTGACGGGCCCCGCACCGAAGGCTTGGCCGCCCGCGCGCCCTCGCCCGCCAGCACACCTTGGGCCTGCGCCCCCACGGTGCGGAGAGCCATGCTACTGCTGGCCCTCACGGTGCCCCCGCCACCACCCGAGGAAGTCTGCGCCTCGCCCATTGGCCGCGCCCTGGTGCGCATCCTTCTGGCCTCTGTTGGTGCGCTGCCCGCTGGCACGCGGGACGCGCTGGCGCGGACGGTGGGCCGAGTCATTTATGCCCTGGGCATCCGCCGGCAGCTGACGTTGGAGCAGCTGGGCTGGGCCTTCCCCGGCTGGAGCGCGGAGGAACGTCGCCGCGTCGCCCGCCGGACGTATGCGCACATGGCCACCGCGGCGCTGGACGCGGCGCTCTCCCAGAAGGTGTCCGCCGATGCCTTGGCCGCCGCCGTGCTGCGCGAGGAAAGCCTGGCCATCGAGCGCGCCCTCGCCAGGGGCAAGGGCGTGCTCCTCGCCTCGGCGCATTTCGGCAACTGGGAGCTTCTCGGCGAGGGCCTGGCGCGCCAGGGCGTGCCCCTGCACGCGGTGGTCCGGCCGCTCAAGGGGGCCTTCAACGCGGAGGTGGTGGCGGGACGGGTGCGCGCGGGCATGCGCCTCATCTCCCCGCGCAACGCGCTGCGCGGGGCGCTGGCGGAGCTGCGCCGCAACCAGGCGGTGGCAGTCCTTTTCGACCAGGCCATCGGCGGAAAGCACGCCCTCTTCGTCCCCTTCTTCGGGCGTCCGGCGGCGACGACGCCGCTGCTCAGCATGGCGGCCATGCTGTCCGGTGCCCCGGTGCTGGTGGTGCTGGCCCGCCGGGTGGGCGAGGCGCTGCACGTCCAGGTCGAGGGCCCCTTTCCGGTGCCGTCCACCGGGGACCGCCAGCGCGACCTCTGGACGCACACCGCCACCCTCACCGAGGTGCTGGAGCGCCAAATCCGCGCGGCCCCGGACCAGTGGCTGTGGCTGCACCGGCGCTGGAAGCTGCCCGCGCCGCCGGCCGAGACGCTTCGCCTGGAGTTGCTGGCGCTCGCCGCGGATGACGAGCATGTGCGGCGGCTGCTGGCCGCGGACGGGCGCCTCTTCGACGGGTACGCCCCCGAGATGGAGGCCGTCCACCGCCGCAACGGGGCTCGCCTGGCCGAGCTGGTGGAGGCCCACGGCTGGCCGGGGCGGTCGCTGGCCGGAGAGGACGGTGCCGAGGCCGCCTGGCGCATCGTCCAGCACGCCATTGGAGAGCCTGCCCTGCAGCGGCGTTGCCTGCCGCTGCTCGAGGCGGCTGCCGCTGCGGGCGAAGTGCCGGCGCTGCAGCCCGCCATGCTAGCGGACCGCATCCGCTACTTCGAGGGGCGCCCGCAGCGCTACGGCACCACCGTCGGCTGGGACGCCGACGGACGGCTGAGCCCGGGTCCCCTGGAGGCGCCGGAGGACGTCGACGTGCGCCGGGCGGCCCTCGGCCTGCCTCCGCTGGCCGCTTTCCTGGAGCCGACTTCCGAAGCGGACACAGGCGACCTCCCGGTGCGTCGCCCGGCCGACCCGGCCAAGCACCATGCCGACTTCGAGGCGTGGGCGCACCGGGTGGGCTGGCGCATGTGACGGCAGGGCGGCCGGGGCGTTAAGACTCGCGAGGCAGTGCACGGGAGGCAAGCGCGTGGGTGACGACCGTCGGGACTCGCTGGACGAGAGCGTGGCGCGGATGCGACAGGCGATGGACCGGGCCTGGCACGGGACGCTGCAGCAGGCGACAGACCCGCGCGAGTGGAGGGACGCCTGGCGCGAGCAGCGGCGTGTCTTGCGTGCGCAGCGGCGGCTGCGGCGAAAGGGCTCCAAAGTGCGGGGAGCCGTCTTCCTGGGGGTGGCGGCCATCCTCACCTACCTGGTCATCGACGGCGGGCCCTTCTGGCTGATGTGGGTCGCCCTCGGTTTAACCCTGTCTGGCTTCAGCCAGATTTTTCGCGAGGCCTTCACCGGCGAGAAGCCCGGGGACGTCGTCGAGGGAGAGGCCACGCCGGTGGCCCACCCGGCCCAGGACCCGACCAACCTCGCTCGGGTGGATGCCCTTTGCGACAAGCTGCTGGAGGAGCTCAAGAAGGGGCCGGCGGTGCTGCGCGAGGTGGTGCGCAACCCCGAGCAGTCGGTGCGGGGACTGCGCGACACCATCCACGAGTTGGCCAGGCGCGAAGCAGAAGTCCGCGCCCTGGTGACGAATGCCGACGGCGAGCGCCTGCAGCGCGAGCGGGTGGACGTCGTTGCGCGGCGGGACTCCGCCACGGACGCCGTGACGCGCGAGCGCTGGGAGGGCGCCCTCAAGGCGCTGGATGCGCAGTTGCAGCACCGAGAGACGATGCGCACCCACGGGGCGCGCCTGGAGGCCGAGCGAGTGCGGCTGGGGTACACCCTGGAAAACCTCTACACCCAGGTGCTGGCGGTCCGCTCGACGGCCGGCGCGGACGCGGGCCAGCAGCTGAAGGCAGGTGTGGAACGGCTGGGAGACGAGATTTCGGCCGTCGCCGACGCGCTCGAGTCGATGCAGGCGGTGGACGCAGGCGCGGCCGGGTCCCCGGAGACGGCCCCCTTGCAGACGCCCCGCACGCGGGTGTGAGGGCGGGCGGTGCCCTTCACCGGCCGGCGACTGTTCCGCTGACGACGGCGCCGTCCCGTTCCGTCCAGTACGCGTGCGCCAGACACGGCGTGCTGTGGGCGAGGCCCACCCGGCCGGAGGCGTCGAGCAGCACGAGTCCCCCTTGCCCGCCCACGCGCTGGGACAACAGCGCCACCGCGGCTTCGGCGGCCGCTTGCGCGTCCAGTCCGCGCTCCAGCGCCTGCAGGGCGCGCATGGCGAGGCCCACGCGCAGAATGTGCTCGCCCCAGCCGGTGCACGCCACGCCGCCGAGCCCGTCCTCGGCGCCATAGCCAATGCCCGGCAGCGGGGCGTCCCCCACGCGGCCGGGCAGGCTGAAGGACACGCCGCCGGTGCTGTTGCCGGCGGCCATTCGCCCCGCCGCGTCCAGCGCCACGGCACCCACCGTGTCCGCGGGCCCGAAGCTGTCCGAGGCCTTGCGCGTCCCGGCGAGGAATTCCTCGTACAGGGCTTGTTCCCGCACGACGACCAGCGAACGGTTGTCCACCGCTTCGAAACCTTGCGCCCGGGCGAAGGCCTCAGCGCCTTCACCCACCAGCAAGTGGTGCTCGCTCGCCTCCAGCACGCGCCGCGCCAGGGAGATGGGATTCCTGAAGTGCTTCACCACCGCCACCGCTCCCACCTTGAGGGAAGTGCCGTCCATGAGGCCAGCATCCAGTTCCACCGAGCCATCGGCGACCAGGACCGAGCCTGTGCCCGCATCGAAGGTGGGGTCGTCCTCCATCACCCGGATGGCCGCCTCGACGGCGTCCAGCGCCGAGCCACCGCGCTGAAGGACATCGCGGCCCCGCTCCGCGGCCACCCTGCAGCCGCCCCGGTGCGCCTCGCGCCGCGCGGCAGGAATGCTCCAGGCCCCTCCGTGCACCACCAGCGCTGGAGAGACCCGCGCCCCCGCTGCCTTCGCTGAGCGCGTCGCTGCCAAGCCCCTGCTACCGGGTGAAGGGTTGGTGGACGCCGCGGGTGGGCAGCCGGGAGGGCTGCCCGGTGAGCCAGGCGTCGGCGGCGCGGGCCGCCTCGCGCCCGTCGGAGATGGCCCAGACGATGAGGCTGGCCCCGCGGCTGGCGTCGCCGGCCGCGAAGACGCCCGGGGCCGAGGTGGCGAAGGCGTTGTCCACGCGGATGTTGCCGCGCGCGTCGAGCGCGAGGCCAAGTTGCTGGCTCAACAAGGTGGTCTCCGGGCCGACGAAGCCCATCGCCAGCACCACCATGTCCACCGGGTAGGCGACTTCGCTACCAGGTACCTCGACGAAGCGCCAGGCGCCGTTCGGCTCCCGCGCCAGCTCCACGTGGACGGCGTGCAGGGCACCCAGCCGGCCGTCTTCTCCGGTGAGTTTCTGCGTCATGAGGCCGAACGCCCGCTCGCCGCCCTCCTCCTGGCTCGACGACGTCCGGAACACGAGCGGCCACTGCGGCCAGGGGTTGTTGGTGGCGCGCTCGCGCGGGGGCATGGGTAGCAACTCAATCTGCCGGACGTCGGCGGCCTGCTGTCGGAGCGCCGTGCCGAGGCAGTCCGAGCCGGTGTCCCCGCCGCCGAGGATGATGACGCGCCTGCCGTGCGCCGTGGGCGCGTCGACCGGCACCAGCTGGCCGGCCAGACGCCGGTTCTGCGCCTCGAGAAAGTCCATCGCCCGCACCACGCCGTGGAGCTCGCGTCCCGGCACCTCCAGCTCCCGCGGGCGCTGTGCCCCGACCGCCAGGACCAGCGCGTCGTGGCTCGCCCGCAGCGCCTCGAACGTGGGCTCGCGTCCCACGTCGACGCCGGTCCGGAAGAGCACGCCCTCCTCCTCCAGCACCGCCAGTCGTCGGTCGATGACCCACTTCTCCAGCTTGAAATCCGGGATGCCGTAGCGCAGCAGCCCGCCGAGGGAGGGGGCCCTCTCATACACGGTGACGGTGTGACCGGCCTGGTTCAGCTGCGCCGCGGCCGCCAGCCCGGCCGGACCGCTGCCCACCACCGCCACGTGCTTTCCGGTGCGCAATGGGGGAGGACGCGCACGCACCCACCCTTCCTGGAAGGCCCGCTCGACAATCTCCTTCTCCACTGTCTCGATGGCCACCGCGTCCTGGTCGATGGCCAGCACGCAGGCCGCCTCGCAGGGCGCCGGGCAGAGCCGCCCGGTGAATTCGGGAAAGTTGTTGGTGCTATTGAGCGAGAGAAACGCGGCTTCCCAGTGGTTTCGGAAGACCTGCTCATTGAATTCGGGGATGAGGTTTCCGAGGGGGCAGCCCTGGTGGCAGAAGGGCACGCCGCAGTCCATGCACCGTCCCGCTTGCTGCCGAGCGGTCTCCTCGCTCAGCGCCTCGGTGAATTCGGTCCAGTCGTGCAGGCGCTCGGACTTGGCCCGCTTGGCCGGTGCCGCCCGCCGCCACTCCATGAAGCCGGTCACCTTGCCCAAAGTACGCGCTAGCCTTCCACCGCGCGTAGGCGCGCCGGGGCTGGGGGCGGCCGCATGGCGGCACGGCGCGCCTGCAGCACGGCCTTGTAGTCGGTCGGCAACACCTTGACGAAGTGCGGGACCAGGTGCTGCCAGTTGTCGAGCACCCGCCGGGCCAGGGGGCTTCCGGTGTGCCGGACGTGGTTTTCCACCAGCCCGTACACCAGCCAGATGTCCGACTCGTCCACCAGGGATTCCAGTTCCACCATGGCCGTGTTGCAGCGCGCCCGGAAGCGACGCTCGCGGTCCAGGACGAAGGCCAGCCCGCCGCTCATTCCCGCGGCGAAATTTCGACCGGTGGGGCCGAGGACCACCACCACTCCGCCGGTCATGTACTCGCAGCCGTGGTCGCCGATGCCCTCCACCACCGCGGTGGCACCGCTGTTGCGGACGGCGAAGCGTTCGCCCGCCAGCCCGGACACGTACAGCTCGCCCGAGGTGGCGCCGTACAGGACGGTGTTGCCCACCGCGACGTTTTCCTCGGGCGCGAAGCGGCTGGCCGCCGGAGGGCGGACGATGATGCGGCCGCCGGACAGCCCCTTGCCGGCGTAGTCGTTGGCGTCGCCTTCGAGTTCCAGGGTGACGCCGCTGGCCAGGAAGGCCCCCAGGCTCTGTCCGGCGGAGCCCCGCAGGCGCACCCGGATGCTGTCGTCGTGCAGGCCCGTCGCCCCTCGGCGCTGGGCGATTTCTCCGCTGAGCATTGCCCCCACCGCCCGGTGGGCGTTGCGCACCGGTAGCACCACCATGGTGGGTGGGCCGCCGTCGAGGGTGGTGCGGGTGCGCCGGAGAAGTTCATGGTCGAGGTGGTCAGAGACGTCCTTGCGCTGCACCGTTACGCAGAAGCGCGGAACGCCCGGGGCCGCCCGGGGCGGGGCGAGCAGCGCGGAGAGGTCGAGCATCCGCGTCTTCCAGTGCTGCAAGTCGGTCCGTGGCCGGAGAAGGTCGACCCGGCCCACCACCTCATCCAGGGTCCGTGCGCCCAAGGAAGCGAGCAGTCGGCGGACTTCCTCGGCCACGAAGAAGAAGAAGTGGACGACGCCCTCCGGCGCGCCGGAGAAGTGCTTGCGGAGCTCGGGGTCCTGGGTAGCGATGCCCACCGAGCAGGTGTTGAGGTGGCACTTGCGCAGCATGATGCAGCCGAGCGCCACCAGCGAGGCCGTCGCCATGCCGAATTCCTCGGCGCCGAGCAGCGCCGCTACCACCACGTCGCGTCCCGTCCGCAGGCCGCCGTCCACCTGCACGCGGATGCGGTCGCGCATCTGGTTTTCCACCAGCACCTGCTGCGTCTCGGCCAGGCCCAGTTCCCAGGGCAGCCCCGCGTACTTGATGCTCGACATCGGGGAGGCCCCGGTGCCACCCTCGTAGCCGGAGATGACGACGCACCCGGCTCCGGCCTTGGCCACGCCGGCGGCCACCGTCCCCACCCCCACCTCGCTCACCAGCTTCACGCTCACCCGGGCCGACGGGTTGACGGACTGCAAGTCGTAGATGAGCTGGGCCAGGTCCTCGATGGAGTAGATGTCGTGGTGGGGTGGCGGGGAGATGAGCGTTACGCCGGGCGTCGAGCACCGCACCTTGGCGATGCGCTCGTCCACCTTGTGCCCCGGCAGCTGCCCGCCCTCGCCGGGCTTGGCGCCCTGGGCGATTTTGATTTGCAGCTCATCGGCATTCACCAGGTACTCGGCCGTCACACCGAAGCGAGCCGAGGCCACCTGCTTGATGGCGCTCCGGCGCAAGTCGCCATTGGCGTCGGGCAGGTAGCGTCGGGCCTCCTCGCCGCCCTCGCCCGAGTTGCTCCGGCCGCCGATGCGGTTCATGGCGATGGCCAGCGTCTCGTGCGCCTCGGCGCTGATGCTGCCGAAGGACATGGCCCCGGTGACGAAGCGCCGCACCAGCTCGCTCGCCGGCTCGACCTGCTCCAGCGGCACCGGCGTGCAGCGCTCGGTGGCAAAGGCCAACAGGCCGCGCAGGGTGGCCGGCGTCGTCGTCTCGTCATCGGCGGCCTGGGAGTACTGGGCGTAGGCGCCCGGGTCGCCGGAGCGCACCGCCGCCTGCAGCAGGGCCAGTGTGGTGGGGTTCCAGCGGTGGTGCTCGCCGCGCCGGCGCCACTGGTAGTAGCCGCCGACCGGCAGCCCGTCGCCGTCCCCGGGCGTGGGCCCGAAGCCGCGGGCGTGCCGCTCGAGGGCCTCGCGGCCCAGCTCCGCCAGGCCGATGCCACCGAGCCGAGAGGGCGTCCCGGTGAAGTGCTTCTCGACGAGGGCCCGGTCCAGTCCTACCGCTTCGAAGATTTGGGCGCCCCGGTAAGACTGCAGCGTGGAGATGCCCATCTTCGACATGACCTTCAAAAGGCCCTCCGAGATGGCCTGGCGGTAGCGCACCTCCGACGTCGCCTCGTCCACCGGGACGTCGCCAGCGACGGCCTGCGAGCGCACCGTGTCGAAGGCGAGGTAGGGGTTGACGGCCGCGGCGCCGTAGCCGAACAGGAGCGCGAAGTGGTGCACCTCCCGGGCCTCGGCGGTCTCCACCAAAAGCCCGGTCTGCATCCGGACGCCGTCGCGGACCAGCCGCTGGTGCACCGCCGAGAGCGCGAGCAACACCGGGATGGCCAACTGCCGGGCGTCCACACCGCGGTCGCTGAGGATGAGGATGCTGCACCCCTCGTCGAGCGCCGCTGCTGCCTTCTGCCTCAGCTGGTCCACCGCCGCCTCGAGGGCCCCGGGCCCGCCCTCGGCCGGGTAGAGGAGCGACAGGGTGTGGGTCTGGAACATCCCCTGGCCCTTGATGGCGGCCAGGCGCGCCATCTCGCCATTGGTGAGGATGGGCCCGGGGAGGGTGAGCCGGTGGCACTGCTCCGGCGTCTCGTCCAGGGTGTTTCCGTCCGGAC
This sequence comes from Myxococcaceae bacterium, assembly GCA_017881265.1. Lineage (GTDB taxonomy): Bacteria > Myxococcota > Myxococcia > Myxococcales > Myxococcaceae > JADGRA01. Next base: position 46,336 of record JADGRA010000005.1, read on the forward strand.
CGGTGGCGGTGGCCAGCGTCATCACCAGCGACTCGCGGATGGGGTCGATGGGTGGGTTGGTGACTTGCGCGAACAGCTGGTGGAAGTAGCGGAAGAGGTTGGGCGCCTGGTCGCTGAGGACGGCCAGCGGCGTGTCGTTGCCCATGGAACCGACCGGCTCGTGCCCGCCCTCGGCCATCGGCTGCAGAAGCAGCCGGATGTCCTCGTCGCTGTAGCCGAAGGCCCGCTGCAGCCGGCCGAGCTGCTCGCCCTCCAGCGGTTGCGGCGCTGGCACCGACGGCAACTCGTCGAAGGTGAAGACGTTCTTGTCCAGCCAGCGACGGTAGGGCCAGCGTCCGGTGATGTCCCGCTTCAGCTCATCGTCCTCGACGATGCGCCCCTCTTCGGTGTCCACCAGGAACATGCGCCCCGGCTGGAGCCGTCCCTTGCGGCGGACGCGCTCCGGCGCCACCTCCAGCACCCCGGTCTCCGAGGCGAGGATGACCTTGTCGTCGTCGGTCTCCATCCAGCGGGCCGGGCGAAGGCCGTTTCTGTCCAGCGTCGCGCCGATGCGAACGCCATCGGTGAAGGCGATGGCCGCCGGTCCGTCCCACGGCTCCATCAGCGCGCTCGAATATTCGTAATAGGCGCGCCGCCCATCATCCATGCCCGGGTCGCCTTCCCAGGCCTCGGGAATCATCAACATCATCGCCTGCGGCAGGCTCCGTCCGCCCATCGTCAGCAGCTCGAGCATGCTGTCGAACTGGGCCGAGTCGCTGGCGTCTTCCCGGACGATGGGAAACAGGCGGTCCACGCTGCCGAAGAATTTCGCCGACTGCAGCTGGCTGCGCCGCGCGGCCAGGTGGTTGCGGTTGCCGCGCACCGTGTTGATTTCGCCGTTGTGGGCAATCAGGCGGAAGGGCTGGGCCAGCTCCCAGGTGGGGAAGGTGTTGGTGGAGAAGCGCGAATGCACCAGCGCTAGCGCGCTCACCATGTCCGGGTCCTGCAGGTCCCGGTAGAAGCGCTGCAGCCGCGTCGGCAGCAGCAGGCCCTTGTAGACGATGGTCTCGGCCGACAGGCTGACGATGTGGAACCGGCCCTCCGGGTCGAGGCCGCGCTCGCGCACCCGGTTTTCCACCAGCTTGCGGATGACGTAGAGCTTGCGCTCGAAGGCGGAGGGGACGACGCGGCGGCGAGCGATGTAAATCTGCCTCAGCACCGGGGCGCTCTCGCGTGCCAGCCACCCCATCTGGCTCTCGTCGATGGGCACGTCGCGCCAGCCGATGACGCGCTGGTGCTCCTCCTCGGCCACCTCCTCGAAGACGGCCTCGCAGGCAGCGCGTGCCGCCGGGTCCTGGGGAAGGAAAACCTGGCCCACCCCGTAGCAGCGCCGCCGGGGCATCTCGAAGCCCAGGCGCAGCCCCTCCCGCTTGAAGAAGCGGTGCGGCAGCTGCAGCAGGATGCCCGCCCCGTCCGCCGTCTCCGGGTCCGCCCCGCAGGCGGCCCGGTGGCTCAGCCGGTCGAGGATGCCGAGCGCATCCTCGACGATGGAACGGGATTTCTCGCCTCGAATGTGGACCACGAAGCCCACGCCACAAGCGTCGTGCTCCGTCGTTGGCTCATACAGTCCGTGTCTCTGAGGCAGGGGCAACCGCGACCCTCCTGTCCGCCCTGCGGGGAAGCAGGACGGATGAGAACTGTAATGCGATGCGTCGGCTGGACTCAACGCCGGCCGGGCGGGCGTCCCAGGGGGCCTTCACAGGGCCATTCGCAGACCGACCCCCAGCTGAAGGATGGGGGAGTGGACGGTCACCGTGGCGGGCTTGGTCGTCGGTGGGTTGGTGGGCGGCGTCGTGTAGAACTGGACGTCGGGGATGGTGAAGCCCAGGCGGAACTCGCCGCCCAGGTGGCCGTAATCCACTGCCGTATAGGCCTCCACCTGCAGGTAACTCAGCACCGTGACGATGAAATCCAGCCGGGTGATGGCGCTGACGTCGCTGAGGTTGCCGATGGTGGTCAGCACCCACGTCGTCCTGGCCGTCGTGTCGAGCAACGTCGCGCTGAAGGCCAGGTAATTCCGCCCGACATAGAACGGCTGGTAGGCGCCTTCGAGGATGAGGTTGGGGTACTGCTTGGAGCCGAAGCTGCCGGTGTTGAAGAAGTACTCGACACCGAAGGTGATGCTCTTGTTGCCCTCGAGGTTGAGCGAGTAGGTGGCGCCCGCCACCGCCTGGTAGACCGGGAGGGAGGGTTGCTGGACTGGGCCGAAGGGGTAGCCGCCGTAGGTGCCTGGCTGGACGATGCTGCTGGCTGCCGTCGCCCCACAATTCAGGCTGTTGGGCAGGTCCAGACACTGCTTCACCACCGCCTCGGCGTAGAGGTCGACGTCGCCCAGTCCCCCTGTCGCGTACGCGCCCACGCGCCAGGCGCGGTTCTTCTGGGCGAGCCCGTTCACCCCCACCGCCCCGCCCTTGAAGTCGTATTCGATTTGCCCGGCGCCCCCGACGTCTTCCAGCACGCCGTTGGTGTTGTTCTGGGTGCCGGTGATGACGTTGATGGAGCCACCAGCGGTGCCCAGGGTGTTGGTGTTCTGCGTGGGCTCGAACACGGCCACCGCGGTGAAGTTGAGCCCCACCTTCTCCCAGGGGATTTGCACGCGGAGCATGCTCACGCCGAGCCGTGCGTCGAAGATGGCGAGCGGGTCCCTCGGCCGGCTGGCCAGGAAGTCGTCCGGGTTAAAGTACTGGCCGGCTCCCCATTTGACGTGCTGCCGTCCGACGGTGAAGAAGGCGGCGCGCGCGATGTCGAAGCTGAGCCAGGCCGAATCCAGGTAGACGGCCGGATTGGTGACGGATTGGATTCCGGCAGTGGGAACCCCGGTCACGAAGACGGTGCTGCCAAGCAGCGGGTCATAGGTAAGGCGACCGAGCACGAAGGCGCGCAGCCGGTCCGTGGGGCGGGCATCCAGGTACACGTCCAAAAGCGTGGGCAGCGAGAGGCTGGACTGGCCGACGTCCTGGTCCTGCGAGATGACGGTGATGGCGCGGATGTAGAACTGCCCGCCGATTTTGAGCGCATCCTCCTTCACCAACCCCGCGGCGAAGGCATCCTGCGCTGGAGCGCCGGTGAGAATCTGCTGCTCGCCGGCGGCGCTGGTGCGGTCCGGTGCCGGTCCGGCGCTCGGAATGAGCGGCGGGCCCGACGGGGCTGCCGCAGGGGCCCCGGGCGTCCCCGCGTCGGGGGGCGCCCCGAAGAGGGCCTCCTCGTCGGGGCGCCCCTGCGCCAGGGCATTGCCGGCGAGCAGTCCCAGAAGGAGCGCCGCCGCGCGGACTGTCATCGGCTCTTCGCCTCGAGCCAGGCCTTGGTGAAGATGTTTGCCTCGAGGGGCCGCAGGTCCACGCTCTTCAGCACGACGATGGTGCTGTTCTCCTTTTCGACCTCGTCGTAGATGCGGATTTCTCCCGGGTACCAGACCTCGGCCTTCTTCGACTCGCTGTAGAGCTTCTGCCAGCGGGGGTAATAGAGGGTGCGCATGAGGCGGCCGGACAGGGCGAACTCCTGCCGCTTGAGGACGTTGCCACTCGCCTGGTCCACCCACAGCTTCACCACCGGAAAGGCGACGTCGGTGTTCGGCTTGACCTTCAACTCGAGCTCCCAGACGTCGAATTGCCCGAGCTTGCCCTCGCCCTTGGAGGTCGCGTCGTATTCCTCGGCCAGCTTCGACTGGTCGAAGTCCGCGCGCCGGCTGTCGGTCCCGGCGATGCGCTCCCGCTCGGTGCGGCGGTCCCACTTGCCGGTGCCCGGGTCATAGGACCAGAGGTTCTTGTCGAGCCGGATGTAGCCCTTGCCCGCCTCCCCCTTGGGCTTGGTGAAGAGAATCATCAGCTTCTCGTCCTCGTCGCGCCGGTAGATGAGGGCTTCGCGGGCGATGTCCGTCTTGTCCTTCTCCTTCTGCTCCAGGTAGGCGAGCGACTTGTAGTCGCCGCTGTTGTGCTGTCGGTAGTCGATGGTCTTGAGGACTTGGAGGACCGCGTCCTGGTTGGCGAGCGGTGCTCCGAGGGCCGGGGTCGCCAACACCAGGCACCAAAGAAAAAGAGACGTCTTCAAGTCAGCCCACCTGGTGCATGGCCGTCACCGGCTGGAGCCGGGCGGCGAGGAAGGAGGGGATGAGGGAGATGGCGGTCGTGCAGCCGGTGATGAGCAGCACCGAGCCGAGCAGGGCGCTCGGAAGGACGGCGAGGTGGACTTCCTCCCGCATCAGGAAGAGCTGCACCGTGATGGGGGCATGCAGGTGGGCGGCGTTGATGAGGGCGCACACCAACAGGCCGAGCAGCGCGCCGAAGAGGGCCGAGGCCAGGGACAGGCTGAGCGCCTCCACCAGGAACATCGCCAGCACCCGCATCCTTTGCATCCCGATGGCGCGCAGCGTGCCAATCTCCCGGGTGCGCTCGCGGATGGCAATCCACAGCGTGTTCATGATGCCCACCGCGATGATGGTGAGCAGGATGCCAATCAGCACGAAGGACAGCCAGGTGATGGCGGTCAGCGTCCACTGTACGAAGGCGATTTCATCCTGCCAGTTGGTGACGTCGAGCTTCTGACCGGTCCAGCCCTCGCGGTTCACCACCTCGAACTTCTGGAAAAAGGCGCGCGGGTCCTTGTCCATCAGCTGAAAGCCCGCCGCGGGCAGCACTTCCCGCAGCCGTGCTTCCACTTTCGGGACGTCGCGGATGTCCTTCAGGTACAGCATCATCGCTCCGGTGGAGTCCTCGTTGAGGGCGTATAGAGCCCGCAGGGTGACGGCCGGGACGTAGGTGTTGAACATGCTGAGCAGGCCGACGTTCCTGGCGATGGCGGCCACCTTGACGTCGACCGTGTTGGCTGCGCCCCGCAGCGTGTACGACGACAGCGTGATGACGTCGCCCACCCGCACCCCCAGGCGTGTGGCTTGTTCCTGGAAGAGGAGGATGGTGCCGGGCTCGGTGAGGGCGTCGAGCGAGCCCTGCTGCACCTGCACCACCCGCCGGAACCCCGGCTCATTGGAGATGTCGATGCCGTTGACGCCCACCTGCAACGACCCCGTGTCGCTCACCAGCTTGGCCCAGCCTCGACCGCGCTCGGTCACGTAGTCGAGCTCCGGCACCTGGGGCCGAATCACCTCCAGCACCTTCTTGTAGTGCGTCACCACCGGGGCGGACTGCCCGGCGGTCACCTTGAAGAAACCGGCGACGTTCACCTGGCCGGTCATCAGCGTCGTGGCCGACTCGAGGATGGTGGACCGAATGCCGTTGAGGAGCCCGAGCAGGACCACCAGCAGCATGGTGACGCCGGCAATGGCGCCGCCCAGCATCAGCGTGCGACGCCGGTGGGTGACCAGGTTGCGGAAGGCGATGAGGAAGAGTTGGCGCATGGCGGAGGCTACTCGTCAGTCTGCATCGCACGCACCGGCGGCACGCGCGCGGCCAGGAAGGCCGGGTAGAGGGTGGACACGACGCTCACCACCAGGACAATCCCCATCGCCGCGATGACATTGCTGATCGACAGGTGGGGGTAGAGCCTGGGCCCGGAGAAGAAGAAGTACATGATGTCGGCCGTGGCCCGGATGCCCTTGGCGCCCACCCAGCCGACGATGCCTGCGCCGAGCAGCGCCCCGGCTGCGCCGAAGACCACCCCCAGCGTCAGCGTCTCCGAAAGAACCATGGTCAGCACGAAGGGCCGCTGCGCGCCGATGGCGCGCATCGTCCCGACCTCGGCGGTCCGCCGCAGGGTGGCCATCATCATTGCGTTGTTGATGATGACCATCGCCACCACGAAGATGATGAACGCGGCGACGTAGAGGACCAGCCGTGCCAGCATTACCAGCTGGCCGAGAATGCCCGAGGCGTCCTGCCAGGAGACGGCATAGATGCCCAGGTGCTCGCGGTCGGACAGCTCGCGCACCTCCCGCAACGTCTGCTTCAGCTTACTCGGGTCCTTGAGGATGACAGCGGCGTTGAGGACGACGCCGCGGCTGATTTCGGCATGGTCGAAGACTCGCTGCTGGAGGTCCTTGCGCCGGAGGTTGGCGGCGGTTCCCGGGAAGGCCTTCTTGTCGTCGATGAGGCCCGGGGTCGCCTCGGCCACTACCTTGCGCCCGCTTCCAAATAATTCCTCCTCGGCGTGGGTGCGGTCCACCGCCTGCGCGCCGGCTTCCTGCTTGAGCGCCTGAATCTCCGCGCTCGTGTCGGCCCCGAGGTACCCGTACAGCTCTCGGAAGGACATGATGTCCATCAGGCTGATGTTCCCGGCCAGCGGCGACTTTTCCAGGCCCTTGAAGCGAAAGGTGCCCCACACCGGGATGTTCAAGCTTTTCGTGTAGCCGCTGCGGGTGAAGGCGGTGATGGTGAGCACGTCGCCCACCCGGAGACGGTAGAGCTGAAGCAGCGGGGCGAGCTCCTTGTAGAAGAAAGCGTAGCGCGCTTGGAAGTTGTCGTCGGTCACGGCGAAGAAGGCCGAGAGCAGCTCGGGCAGCGTGCCATCCGAGCGGCCGAGAGAGGCGCGCAGCGCCCGCACCGCCTGCTCGGACTTAAGGGGGTCGAGCTGCAGGAGAATCTCGCGGGTCTGCTGGGCGTTCTGGTGCACGTAGCGCTGCAGCTCCGGGTCCGTCGAGATAAGCGCGCCCGTATCCACCGCCTCCTTGATGAGGTCCATCCGACGGGCCGTCTTCAGCTTGAGGTACTGCTCGTAGATGAATTTCGAGAGCAACATGCCGCGGCGCCCGGGGGGAACCGCCTGGCCGTCGACAATCTCCATCCGGTCGAACGACTTGGCGAACCCGTCCAGGTCCGTGCCCACGTAGCGCAGGGGCACCAGGTCACCGTCGGGAAGCTGTGGCGCGACCTTGTTCTCGAGGAACTCCAGCGCGCCGTAGGGGTCCTCGTCGAAACCCTGCCAGAAGGCGTCGGAGGAGGCGCGCTCCACCGCCGCCAACGCTTCGGGGTCCCGCGCCTCGGTGGTCTCCATCTCGGTGGCGCGCCCGAGGTCGGTGTGGAGGACCCTGACAATCTGCCGCACGTGCTCCTTGAGGCTCTGCCGTTCGGCCTCGAGCTCGGCTGTCTTGCCGTTCTCCTTCTCCTCGCGCACCACGCCGCGGAGCTCCGCCAGGGTGAGGTCCACCGTGTTGCCGGAGGTGATGAGCGAGCCATTGATGCCCATCGGCACCACGGCCTTCACGTTCGGCAGCTTGGAGATGGCACCCTCGACGCGCTGGTAGTCCTGCATCGGGCTCAGGTCCGGCTCGTTGCCCATGGTGGGCCAGATGGACATCGGGTCGCGGCTGGTGACGCTGTACAGCTGGATGTGCCCGGACACGGTACCGACGATGCTGCGGCTCATCGAGCCGAGCAGGCTGTCCAGCATCGCGCCGCCCACCACCAGCAGCAGCGTGTAGAAGAAGATGATGGCCCCGATGAGGAGGTTGATGCGGCTGCGGAACAGGTTCCGGAGCGAGACCTGGAGCAGTAGCCGAAGCATCAGTGCATCCCCGCGGCCTGCGCCCCGCCCAGTGGCTTCTCCCGGCCGACAATCTGGCCGTCTTCCAGGCGAATGACGGCGTTGGCGTGGCTCATCACCCGGGCGTCGTGGGTGGAGAAGATGAACGTCGTGCCATCCCGCTCGTTGAGCTCCTTCATCAGGTCGATGATGTGCTCGCCCGTCACCGAGTCGAGGTTGGCCGTCGGCTCGTCCGCCAGCACCAGCTGCGGGCTGCCCACCAGGGCCCGCGCCACCGCCACCCGCTGGCGCTGGCCGCCGGACAGCTCGCTCGGGCGGTGGTCGGCGTGGGTCGCAATGCCCACCTGCTCGAGGAGCAGCATCACCCGCTTCCGCCGCTCCGGGGCGCTGAGCTTGCGCTGCAGCAGCAGCGGGAACTCGACGTTCTGAAAGACGCTGAGCACCGGCACCAGGTTGAAGCTCTGGAAGATGAAGCCAATGGTATTCAGCCGCAGGGAGGTGAGCTCCCGCTCGCTCAGCTCGGCCGTGTTCCGTCCCGCCACCACCACGGTGCCCCGCGTGGCCACGTCCACGCAGCCGATGAGGTTGAGCAGGGTCGTCTTCCCGCTCCCGGAAGGTCCGGCGATGGAGATGAATTCACCGGCCACCACGTCGAGCGAGACGCCACGCAGCGCCGGCACCAGGGTCTTGCCGAGGCTGTATTCCTTGTACACGTCGACGATGCTGACGATGGGGGCCATGTAAGTCCGTCTCCCTGTGGCAACGGCTAACCGCGCGACCTTGGCCGGGTCAAGCGGCGTCACTGTAAAGAAGCGTCAGCCGCTCTAGCATCCGCACCCGTCTCGCGTCGCCCGCGAACGTCCATGGGCCCCCCGGGCCCCCGGGGAGGGCGTGTGGGTCACCGGGGCTCGACGTGCGTGCCGTCTCGCAGCGCCTCACCAGGGTAGAGCGCCACTTGCTGCCCCGCCGTCAGGCCGGAGAGGACCTCGGCATCCGCGTCGTTGCGTCGGCCGAGCTCGACGCGGCGCAGGTGCGCCCGGCCGTCGTCGACGGTGTAGACGGCCCAGCCCGTTCCCTGCCGGAAGGCGGCCCCGGTGGGGACGAGCAGGACATCCGCTGCGTCCACCGTCACGACGCGCACCTGCACCCGGTACCGGTCCTGTAGCCCGACGCGGGCCTCCGCGGCGTCGGTCAGGTCGGCGAGGACATTCACCCGCTGTTCCTCCACGCCCAGCGCCGACACCTTGGTGAAGGGTCAGCCTTGCGGCGCTGCGCGCTGCGCGCGCAGCGTTTGCGGGCTGCCTCAGGGTGGGTGGCCGGCCATGGCCCGGCGCACGCCGGCCAGCGGGGCCGTGTCGTCGTAGACGACTTTACCGTCGCGCAGCGAGACGCCCAGCCGGTGGAACAGGCCCTCCAAGTCCGGTGCGCCGGGTGCCTCGCCCATGCTGTGGAACAGCTCGGTGAGGACGGGCGTGCCGGCGGTGGCGTCGGCGACGCGGAGGACGTCGCGCATCTCCCAGTGGCTGGTGGCGTTTCCCCCCACCGCGACCAGGCCGCGCAGCACGTCGTCCACGGAACGGGCGTTGCCGGTGCGCTCGCGCAGGGTGACGTCGGCTACCAGCCAGAAGAGGGCGCCGCCCCAGTATGTGCGGGCCCAGGTGTGGGTGGTTTCCAGTCCGCCGTCGCCCGCACGGGGCAGCCCGAGTGCGCCCTGCTCCAGCCACTCGGACCACAGCACCGCCTCGTCCACCATCCCTGCGCGGACGCGGACGAGCGGCTCACCGAAGACGGCCATGCCCTCCTCCATCCACTGATGCTTCCGCCACAGCGTGGGGAAGCCCAGGTGCATCAGCTCATGCGTCAGGACCCAGTCCTTTCGCGCACGGGTGGAGGGCACGGAGCTGCCCAGCCGCAACAGAATGGAAGCACCACCCTCGCCCAGCGTGAAGCCGCTCAGGCCCCGGCCACCGCTGGGTACGACGAGGAGCAACAGGTGGTCCACCGGAAAGCGGTGGTAGTAGGCGGCCACCGCGCGGCTCGCCTCCGCCACCCAAGCCTCCATGTCCTCGTCCGCCATGGCGAAGGCGACGGGGGCGACGGCCAGCGCCACTTGCGCGGCGTCTACCTGGAGGAGGCGGACCCGCCACGGCCCGAAGGCGCACAGGGGGGTGACCCGCAGCCCCGCGGTGGACACATAGCCGTCCCGCTCTGGGCTGGGCTGCAGTCCGCACAGCGCGCCGACGCCCTCCGGCGCGTTGAGGGAGAGGCGGTAGCCGGGCCCGCCGCCGCCCGCCGGGTGAAGCAACCAGAGGGAGGGAGGAGACACCAGCGCGTCGCCAACGGCCGCTGCGCTCTGCGGGTCCTCCAGCGCCTGGGCCGCCTGTCCCAGCAGGAAGCGGTAGCGGAGCCGGCAGCCCTGGGGGCAGGGTGGCAGCCGGACGCCTTGGTGCGAGACGGGGGCCGGGACCCAGTGGCCGGCCTGCTGCAGCTGGACGTCGCGCAGGAAGCGCTCGCCGCCGTCCTCCAGAACGAGGGGACCCACCGTTCCGGCGGGGAAGACGGCGTCCACCGAGAGGGTGTCCGCCCTGGCGTTGACGTCAACGCCGAAGGAGGGCAGGGCCGCCGGCGCCGGCGCGGCGAGGGTCCCCCCCGCCCAGGCCACCACCAGCGTGAGGTATGCGCGCACCACCCGAGCGGCGAAGAGACAGCGCCACGCCTCAGTTAATTCCCGGCGCACCGCAGCGCCAGTCCACCCGGGCGTCTGGCGGTCGGGCGCGGCCGCCGCCTAGGGTGCGGGCGTGCCGTCCCTGCCACGCCGCGCGGTGCTCGGCCTCCTCGTGTGGTGCGCGCCCTGGCCCTTGTCCGCGGCCAGCCCGCCCTCCGTCTGCGGAACCCTCACCACCGCCCCCTATGACGCCTCGGCCCGGTTCCGCGCCGTGCACGTGGATACGCTCGACTTAAAGCTCCAGCACGTCTTCGAGGAGGCCCGGGCTGGCTGGCTGAAGGTGCTGGCGCTGCACCACACCACCGACGGACGGGGCTTCTTTCTCCAGAAGGCGGGAAAAACCTTCCTCACCCTGCGGTCCTTTAACTCCTTCTGTGAGTACGACGCGCTCCGCTCGTTCCGCGCCGCGGTGGGCGAGCGCCTCGGCCCGGAGGGGGAAAACGCGGGGAAGCAGTATGACCGGGGGGACGTCGCGCTCCTGTCCCCACACAACAGCGAGGTGTGGTCACGCCTGGACGGCTTGGACTACCCCGGCGAAGGGCCGCGCCTCGACGAATACACGGCCGGCTACATGCAGATGGTCACCCAGCAGGTGACGTCGGACGACTATGAGTCCGCGTGGAAGGACATCCGCTCGGCGCTCAGCCAGGCGCACTACCCGCTGGGCCGCGTCACTTTCTTCAGCAGCCTGGGCAGCGGGAAGCACATCAGCCTGTGGCTGGCCCGAAGCCGCGCGGCCTTCGATGGCGCCGGGACTCCCGAGCAGGCAGTTGCCCGGGTGCTGGGAGCGGCCAAGGCCGCCGCCCTGTTTGCAAAGCTGAAGGCGGCGTGCAGCGACGTCCAGGTCGCCGAGGTGGTGTCCCGGCCCGAGCTGGCCAGCCCCGAGTAGCGTCCTCCGGGAGCGCCTTACAGCTCCTCGAGGAACTCGTCGTTGTAGGTGGACCGGGCAAGCCGCTTCACCAGCGCCTCCATCGCCTCCACCGGCTTCACCGCGAAGAGCATCTGTCGCAGCTTCTTCACCTTGTCGTACTCCTTCTGGGTGAAGAGCTTCTCCTCCTTGCGCGTGCCGGACTGGGGGATGTTGATGGCCGGGAAGATGCGCTTCTCGGCGAGCATCCGGTCGAGCGTAATCTCGCTGTTCCCGGTTCCCTTGAACTCCTCGAAGATGACCTCGTCCATCCGGCTGCCGGTGTCGATGAGGGCAGTGCCGACGATGGTGAGCGAGCCTGCCTCCTCGGTGGCGCGGGCCGCGCCGAAGAGTCGCTTGGGCCGTTCGAGCGCCCGGCTGTCCACGCCGCCGGTGAGCGTCCGGCCCGAGCTGTCGACTTCCTTGTTGTAGGCCCGGGCGAGGCGCGTGATGGAATCGAGGAGAATCATCACGTCCCGGCCCGCCTCCACCATCCGCCGTGCCCGCTCCATCGCCAGCTCCGCCACCTTGAGGTGGTCCCCGGTGGGACGGTCCGCGTTGGAGGCAAGCACCTCGCCCTTGATGCTCCGGCGCATGTCGGTGACTTCCTCTGGCCGCTCATCGATGAGGAGCACGATCACGTGGATTTCGGGATGGTTGGCGATGACGGCCTGGGCGATGCGCTGCAGCATGATGGTCTTGCCCGTCTTGGGTGGCGCGACGATGAGGGCGCGCTGCCCCTTCCCCAAGGGTGCAATGAGGTCGAGCACCCGGGTCACCATCTCGTGGTGGCCGTGCTCGAGCTTGATGCGCTGAAGCGGGTCGATGCTGGTGAGGTCGGCAAAGTGGGGGAGGCGTGCCGCCACGTCCGGTGGCAGCCCGTCCACGCTGTCCACCCGCTGCACCACACCCTTCGAGCCCCGCATCTGCGCCTGCGCGGTGATGTACTGGCCCGGCCTAAGGCGCAGCTTCTGGACGAGATTCTTCGGAAACTCCGCGTCGTCCGGGCCCGCCAAGAGGCTCCGCTTGATTTGGCGCAGAAAGGCGTTCGGGCCCTTGGCCTCAGTGTCCAGGACGCCTTCGACGGTGACCAGCCCTTGGGGGACGTGGGCCTGGACCGGCGGGCGCTGTCCCGCGCCGACGGGCCCCGGCCCGCCGCCCTGGGTGGCGCGGGCCTGGTGCGCCTGCAACTCGGCGGGAGAGAGAGGGACTTGTGTCTGTTGCCCGTCCGCTCCCAGCACCATCCGGTAGGCCTGCCCCTCGGGCGTGAAGAGGACCGGGACGCCGCGGCCGCGACGCCGGCGTCGACGACGGCGTCGGCCTCCAGCCGGCTGCGCAAGGCTGTCGCCCGGGCCCGTCGAACCCGTCGCGCCGCCCGACGGTGGGCCGCCGGGCTCGGGGCCGTCGTCCGGGCCTCCGTCGTCGCCACCGTCCTCCTCGGCCCCCGGGGGGGCAGAGACCGCTGGGGGCTGCGGGAGTGCCTCGGTTGGATCGCGGTTGTCGGTATCGCTCATCTGGACCTTGTGCAGCTGTCTTTGGGAAGCCCTGCGGAACACCACGAGGGAAAGGCGCGACCCCACGTGCTGCGGGGTGCCGCCGTCCTTTCACCCGTGTCCGCCGGGGATGTCCCGCGGCCGGCCCGTCACTGGAAGGCCCGCCTCGGGGAACAGGGCATTCTTCATAGCAGAGCCGCCGAGCGGCTGCACTGCCCGAATTGCCCACACGCCCCCTGCCCACGGGCCGCCCGAGCGGGCTAGGACAGCCCCTGCGGGAGGGCCTGCCAAAGTGCCCACACTGATTGCAGCCCCCGCCGTCGTCGAGGCGGCAGGGAACAAGCCGAAGCGCATTGAAGAGTTTGTCGGCCGGGTGAACTCCGGCCACACCGCCGTAAGTGTCGCGCGGATGACTTCCCCCGACGGCTGGCGCGAACCCGGACAGCGCCCGGACTTCGACGAAGTGACGGTGGTGCTGAGAGGGATGCTCCAGGTGGAGTACGCCGGCGGCACGCTGGAGGTCCGGGCCGGTCAGGCGGTGGTGACGTCCGCCGGAGAGTGGGTGCGCTACAGCACCCCCGAGCCCGGCGGCGCGGAATACCTTGCGGTGTGCATGCCTGCCTTCTCGCCGTCCACCGTCCACCGCGACGGCTGAAGATGCGTCGCCGCTGGGGGGCTACCGGCCGACCGCCCGCTGCATCGCCTCGGGGTAGCGGAGGCCCGCCACCGCCTCGCGGGGAATGGCCGCCGACAGGGCCGTCACCTCGGCCTTGCTCAGCTTGAGCTCCGCGGCCGCCAGGTTTTCCTCCAGGCGCGCGCGGCGCTTCGTCCCCGGGATGGGGATGACGTCCGCGCCCTGTGCCAAGACCCACGCCAGGGCCAGCTGCGCCGGGGTGCAGCCCTTCTTCGCCGCCAACGCCTCGACCTGCTTCACCAGGGCGAGGTTGGTGGCCAGGTTGTCGCCCTGGAAGCGCGGCGTCTGGCGGCGGTAGTCGCCGGCGTCGAGGTCCTGCAGCGCGCGGATGGCGCCGGTGAGGAAGCCACGGCCGAGCGGGCTGTAGGCGACGAAGGCGATGTTGAGAGCCCGGCACGTGGCCAGCACCCCGTCCTCCGGGTCGCGGGTCCATAAGGAGTACTCGCTCTGCAGTGCGGCGATGGGATGAACGGAGTTGGCCCGACGCACCGTCTCCGCACCCGCCTCCGACAGGCCGAGGGCGCGCACCTTGCCGCGCGTCACCAGGTCGGCCATCGCGCCTACGGTTTCCTCAATGGGCACGGCCGGGTCGACGCGGTGCTGGTAGTAGAGGTCGATGACGTCCACCCCGAGGCGCTTCAGGCTCGCGTCGCAGGCCGAGCGGACATACTCCGGCCGGCCGTTGATGGACCGCTTGGTGGGGTCGGTCGGGTCGCGCACGATGCCGAACTTGGTGGCGAGGACGACTTCCCCGCGACGCGCCCGGGCCACCTGGCCCACCAGCTCCTCGTTCTTAAAGGGCCCGTACATGTCCGCCGTGTCGAGGAGGTTACAGCCGCGGTCGAGGGCTAGATGTAGCGTGGCCATCGACTCTGCGTCGTCCGTCGGCCCGTAGAAGTCCGACATGCCCATGCAGCCGAGGCCAATCGCCCCGACGCGGATGCCACTGCTGCCCAGAATGCGCTGCTCCAAGGCGAAACCCTCCTGAAGGGTGCGAAAACGCTCCGGTGCCGCTGGATGTCAACGGCTCGGCCGAGATGCAAGGCCGTCTGGCGGGGCCTCCCCTGGGGCCTGGCCCCGTCCAGCCGAATGCTTTACAGGTCGGGGGCCCCCGCTAGGATGGCGTTGCTTCAGGGTGCTACAGAGCAGCTAAGTATTTGACTTTTTAGGTGTTTTCGCGACGCCCTCGGGCGCCGGCCGAGGCCCCGCCCCCCAAAACGAGCCCATGGCGAGACAGCTGAAGATGGTGTCGGAGAAGCCCCGCGGGCGTGGCGGAGGCCGTGGCGCAGGGGGCACTGCCAGCGGCGGAGGCGGGCGCGAGGAGCCCACCGCCGCACTGCACGAGGAGGCGCGCACCCGCTACCTCAACTACGCCCTTTCGGTCATCACCGCGCGTGCCCTGCCCGATGTCCGCGACGGCTTGAAGCCAGTCCAGCGCCGGATTCTGTACGGCATGTGGCACGACTACCACCTCACCTCGGATGCGAAGTTCATGAAGTGCGCCAAGGTGGTGGGCACCATCATGGGGTCCTACCACCCGCACGGCGACACTGCGCTGTACGACGCGCTGGTCCGCCTCGCCCAGGACTTCTCGCTGCGCTACCCGCTGGTGGACGGCCACGGGAACTTCGGCTCGCTGGACGGGGATACGGCCGCGGCGATGCGTTACACCGAATGCCGCCTGCAGCCGCTGGCCAGCGAGGTCCTCGCCGAGTTGGGCAAGAATGTGGTGCCTTTCCGGCCCACCTACGACGCCAGCAGCACGGAACCGGTGGTGCTCCCCGCCAAGGTGCCGCAGCTTCTCATGAATGGCAGCACCGGCATCGCCGTGGGCATGGCCACCAACGTGCCCCCGCACAACCTCGGGGAGCTGTGCGATGCGCTGCGCGAGCTGGTGAAGAAGCCAGAGACTCCGCTGCGCGAGCTGCTCAAGCACATCAAGGGCCCGGACTTTCCGACCGGCGGACAGGTGCTCAACAGCAAGGCCGAGCTGCGGGAGATTTACGAAACCGGGCAGGGGTCGATGCGGGTGCGGGGCGAGTGGACGTTGGAGACGCTTCCGCGCGGCGGCCAGCAAGTGGTCATCACCTCCATCCCCTACGCGGTGAACAAGTCGACCCTCACCGCCAAAATCGGCGAGCTGGTGCGCGAGCGCAAGCTGGCGCCGCTCACCGACGTGCGGGACGAGAGCACCAAGGACGTGCGGATTGTCCTGGAGCTGAAGAGGGACGCCGGCCCGGAGATGGTCATGGCGTACCTCTTCAAACACACGCCGCTGCAGACCAACTTCAACGTCAATCTCACCGCACTCGTGCCGAGCAAGCAGACCGACGTCGGCACGCCGCAGCGCCTCGACCTGAAGGCGATGTTGCAGCACTTCCTCGCCTTCCGCTTCGAGGTGGTGACGCTGCGGCACCAGCATGAACTGGGTGAGGTCAAGAAGAGACTGCACATCCTCGAGGGCTTCGAGATTGTCTACGACGCCCTCGACGAGATGATTCGCATCATCCGCAAGTCGGATGGAAAGCAGGACGCCGCCGGCAAGCTCATCCAGCGCTTCAAGCTGGACGCCGAGCAGGTCGACGCCATCCTCGAGATGAAGCTGTACAAGCTCGCCCGGCTGGAGATTCTGGTCATCCAGAAGGAGCTGCGCGAGAAGCGCGCCGAGGCGGCCCGCCTGGCCTCGGTCCTGAAGGACCCCAAGAAGCGCTGGGCCGTCGTCCAGGACGAAATCGACGAAGTCCAGAAGGCCTACGCCGACAAGCGGCGGACCCGCATCGGCGGGGGCGGCGAGGAAGTGGAGTACACCGAGGAGGCCTTCATCGCCGACGAGGACAGCCACGTCGTGCTGTCGCGCGACGGCTGGGTGAAGCGCGTGCGCGAGGTGAAGGACCCGACCTCCACCCGGCTTCGCGAAGGGGACGAGGTGATGGCCGTTCTGGCCGGGTCGCTCAAGGCCAACGTCGTCTTCTTCTCCAACTTTGGCACGGCCTACGTCACGCGCTTCAACGACGTCCCGGCCTCCACCGGCTATGGCGACCCGGTGCAGAAGCTCTTCAAGTTCGACGACGGGGAGCGCGTGGTGGGTGCCCTGTCGCTGGACCCGCGCCTAGAGCTGCCCGAGACCCTGGTGGCTGTCAGTGCGCGTGGCTATGGACTGCGCTTCGCGCTCGCCCCGCACCAGGAGGTCAGCACGCGGGCCGGCCGCCGCTACGCCAGGCCTGGCAAGGAGGACGAGCTGATGGGAGTCGCCCCGGCATCGCCCCGCGACCTCCTCGCCGTGGTGACGCAGAAGGCTCGCGCGCTGGTGTGCAAGGTGAAGGAGGTCAATGAGCTGTCCGGCCCGGGACGCGGCGTCACCGTCATCAAGGTGGAGAAGGACGACCGGGTCCTCGCCTTCCTGTGCACCAGCCGCAAGGACGCTGCCCTGGAGCTCGAGACCAGCAAGGGCCGGAAGCTGACGCTCAGCCCCGGGCGCTACGAAGTCTCGGCCCGGGGTGGGCGCGGGCGCGAGATGGCGAAGAAGGAAACCGTGAAGCTGCTCGCGACCCCCCTGACCTGGACGCCTTTGCCTGAGAAGAAGGACAGCTGACGCCATGGCCACCGCACGCAAGGCGACCTACACCGCGAGCGACATCCAGGTGCTGGAGGGCCTGGAGCCGGTACGCAAGCGCCCGGCCATGTACATTGGCGGCACCGACCAGTCCGGTTACCACCACCTGCTGTGGGAAATTGTCGACAACAGCGTCGACGAGGTCATCAACAGCTACGCCACCCAGGTGGACGTGACGCTGCACAAGGACGGCAAGACCGTGACGGTGGCCGACGACGGGCGCGGCATCCCGGTCGACGTCATGGCCAAGTACAAGAAGCCGGCGCTGGAGGTCATTCTCACCACACTGCACTCGGGCGGAAAATTCGAGCAGGGCAACTACCTGCATTCGGGCGGGCTGCACGGGGTGGGGAGCAGCGTCGTCAATGCGCTGAGCAGCAAGCTCCTGGTGGAGGTCCGCCGGGACGGCAAGCGGCACCAGCAAACCTACGCCCGGGGCAATCCCACCTCCGCACTCAAGGTGGTTGGGCCGGTGCGAGGGAGGGGCACCACCCTCACCTTCACCCCGGACGCGGAGATTTTTGGGGAGAAGCTGCGCTTCGACGCCGAGCTCATCCGCGAGCGGCTGGAGACGAAGAGCTACCTGCACCGGGGAATGGTGGTGCGCTTCCGGGACGAGACGGTGAGCCCCGCGGCGGAGGCCACCTTCCTGCACGAGGGGGGAATCGCCGAGTACCTCCCCAAGCTCATCGCCGAGCGGGGCAAGGCGCTGGTGCCGTCGAGCGGCGGGCAGTTCTGCCTGGCGCGCGAGAACGGCGTCCGGTTGGAGCTCGCCATGTGCTGGACCGAGTCCACCGACGAGCACGTGCTGTCCTTCGTGAACGGCATCCCCACGCCGAACGGTGGCACCCATGAAGCGGGCCTTCGCTCCGGGATGGTGAAGGCGGTCCGCAACTACATCGACACGCATAGCCTGACGCCCAAGGGCGTCAGTCTCACCGCCGAGGACATCCGCGAGGGCATGGTGGCGCTGCTCTCCACCTACGTGCTCGAGCCGCAGTTTCAGGGGCAAACCAAGGGGCGACTCAACAACCCAGAGATGGTGGCCACCGTGGACTCGGCCGTCCGGCCGGCCCTGGAGAAGTGGCTCAACGACAACCAGAGCGTCGCCGAAGCCATCGTCGGCCGCATCGTCCTGGCGGCGCGGGCCCGCGAAGCCTCGCGCGCGGCGTCGCTGGCGGTGAGCCGCAAGGGCGTCAGCCACCACCTGAACCTCCCCGGCAAGCTCGCCGATTGTTCCTCCACCGACCCGCGGGAAAGCGAACTCTTCATCGTCGAGGGAGACTCGGCCGGCGGCACCGCCAAGCAGGGGCGGGACCGGCGTACCCAGGCCATCCTTCCCTTGCGCGGCAAGGTGCTCAACGCCGAGCAGGCCTCTCTGGACAAGGTATCGAGCAACAAGGAATTGCAGGACATCGTCAGCGCGCTCGGGTGCGGCATCGGCCCCACGCTGGACATGGCCAAGCTGCGCTACGGGCGGGTGTTCCTGCTCATGGACGCCGACTCGGACGGCCACCACATTGCGACCTTGCTCCTCACTTTCTTCTACCGACACCTGCGTCCCCTCATCGTGGCGGGCGTGGTGCACCTCTCCCAGCCCCCGCTTTACCGCATCGACGTTGGCAAGGAGACGTACTGGGCCCTGGACGAGGCGGACCGGGACCGAATTCTGAAGGAGAAGGTGAAGGGCAATGCCAAGCCGAGCATCATGCGCTTCAAGGGACTCGGGGAGATGGAAGCCTCGGAACTCAAGGCGACCACGCTGGACCCGAAGCACCGAGGCAGCATCCGGGTGAGCATCGCCAACGAGTTGGAAACCGACCGCGTCATCAACGACTTGCTCGGCCGCGACGTGAGCGCACGCTTCAAGTTCATCATGGAGCGTGCCGGTGAGGTCGCCGGCGAGGAGCTCGACGTCTGAGTGGTGTCGAATTCCGCTGGGTCAGTCCGTCGGACCCGCTCCACGCCGAGGAACTTGCCCTGCGCTGGCGCGTGCTGCGGGCGCCCCTGGGCCACCCCCTGGAAGCCACCCGCTTCCCCTTCGAGGCGGAAAGCCTGCACCTGTTGGCCCTGGACGCGGGGGCGGCGGTGGGGTGCGTCCTGTTTCACCCGGAAGGGCCCGCCACCGGACGCCTCTTCCAGATGGCGGTGGAGCCCGCGCGGCAGGGCCAGCAGCTGGGCCGGCAGCTGGTGCAGGCGCTGGAAGTCATGGTGGCCCAGCGCGGCTTCCGCACCGTGACGCTGCACGCCCGCGAGACGGCCGTCGGCTTCTACGCGCGTCTTGGCTACGAGGTCGTGGGCGAGCCATTCGTGGAGGTGGGGATTGCCCACCGCCACATGCGCCGGAACCTCTTGTGACGCGGGGCCCCGGGGGCGCGCCGTGGCCCGTGGCGCTGGCAGGTGGCAAGAAGACAGGGGGCTACCGGTGGCGGCTGAAAAGGGCCCCCTGGCAGCTTTTTTCAGGGTGCGTCGTGCAAGCGGCCCAGACGGGCTGCGTACTGTGCCGTGACGTCCGGACTCCTCCCGGACTTGGGGGCAACCATGCGGCTAGGTGTCGCACTCGCAGTGCTGGCAGCGGTGCTGGGGCGTCCCGCGGGCGCGGTGGAGCGTTCGGCCATCCCGGTGAAGTACACCTGGAACCTGGCCGACATCTACCCGTCCCAGGAGGCATGGACGGCGGCCAAGGAAGCGCTCGCCGCGCGCATCCCACGCCTGGGGGACAAGCGCGGACATCTCGGCGAGTCGGCCGACGCGCTGTACCAGACCCTGTCCGAGGTCTTCGCAGTCGACGAGGCCGTGACGCGTCTTTCCGTCTATGCCTCCATGCTGGCTGACCAGGACACGCGGGATGCAGCGCCCCGGGAGATGCGGCAGGCTGCCGCGCAGTTGGGCGTGGACTTCGGGGCCGCCACGTCCTGGCTCCGGCCCGAGTTGCTCGCCTTGGACCCGGCCAAGCTGAGCGCCTTCATCGCCGAGGACAAGCGGCTGGCGCCGTACCGCTTCTTCCTGGAGGACACCCTCCGCTGGAGGTCTCACACTCTGGGCGCGCCCGAGGAGCACGTGATTGCGGAGGCCGGCAGCATCACCGACTCGGGGGCGGCGACCTACGGCGTTTTCAAGGACGCCGAGTTGCCCTACCCCAGCGTGAAGCTGTCCGCCGGGCGTGAGGTCCGGCTCGATTCGGCCGCCTTCACCCTGGAGCGCGCCTCGCGGGTCCGGGAGGACCGCGACAAGGTGTTCGCGGCCTTCTTCGGCGCGTTCAAGGACTTCCGCGGGACGCTCGGCTCGACCCTGTACGCGCAGGTGCAAGGCCACGTTTTCACCAAGAAAGTCCACAAGTTCGACTCCGCCCTGGCATCGGCGCTCTTCCGGGACAACATCCCGACGGAGGTGTACCGGCAGCTGCTCTCCGACGTGCACCGGAGTCTGCCGACGCTGCATCGCTACCTGAAGCTACGCCAGCGGATGATGGGGCTCGATTCGCTTCGCTACCAGGACCTCTACGCGCCTCTGGTCGACAAGGTGAATCTGACTTTCAATCCCGAGGAGGCACGGAAGCTGACGCTCGAGGCCTTCGCGCCGCTCGGCAGCACCTACGTGGAGGCCCTAAGGAAGGGGTACGAAAGCCGTTGGACGGACTACCTGCCTTCGCCAGGGAAGCGCCCCGGCGCGTACTCGAACGGTGTCTACGGCGTCCATCCGTACCAACTGCTCAACTTCAATGGGGCCTATGAGGACCTCTCGACGCTGGCTCACGAGTCCGGTCATTCCATGCACACCTACTTCGCCAATGCCAGCCAGCCCTACGTGACGAGCGGTTACGCCACGTTCGTCGCCGAGGTGGCGTCGACCTTGAACGAGAATCTGCTCGTGCACTTCATGGTGGACCGGGCCAAGGACGATGCGACACGCCTGTCCTTGCTAGGCAGCTATCTGGACACCCTGCGCACGACGCTTTTCCGTCAGACGCTCTTCGCCGACTTCGAGCTCCGCATTCACGAGATGGTGGAGCGAGGAGAGACGCTCACCGGGGACAATCTTTCGGCCCTGTACCTGAAGCTGGTGCGCGAATACTATGGACACGACCAGGGCATCTGCCGAGTCGACGACGCCATCGCTTACGAGTGGGAATACATCCCGCATTTCTATTACAATTTTTACGTCTACCAGTACGCCACCAGCCTGGTGGCGTCGACGTCGCTGGCCAATGCCATCCGGGCCGAGGCCCGTGCCGCGTCGACGCGGGCTCGCGACGCCTACCTCGCGCTGCTCAAGGCCGGAGGCTCGGACTACCCGGTCGACCTGCTGAAGCGGGCCGGGGTCGACATGACCACGTCGGCACCCTTCCAGACGGCCATGTCCGAAATGAATTCGACGATGGACGAGATGGAGAAGCTGCTGGCCAAAAAGGCGAAGTGACGCCTCCGGGTCAGCCTGGGGACCGGCTTCCCCAGGCGGCCGCAACCTGGAATACAGTCAGCAGCGCCAGCCATGCCTTCGGTCTTCATCCACCAGTTTCCGCTCGGGCCGATGCAGAACTTCGTCTATCTGGTGGGAACGGCCGGGCAGTCGGACGTCTGCGTGGTGGACCCGGCCTGGGACGTCCCTGCCATCGAGGCGGCCTGTGCCGCCCAGCAGAAGACGCTGGCCGCCATCCTCCTTACCCATAGCCACAAGGACCACATCAACGGCGTGTCCGAGCTGCTCCGTCGGCACGACGTGCCGGTCTACGCCCAGCGGGCGGAGGTGGACTTCTCCGAGGACCTCCGCGCCTTCGGCGATGCGCTCCGGCCCATGGCCCCAGGCGATGCCGTCCCGCTCGGTGGCGTGGAGGCCCGGGCCGTTCACACCCCCGGCCACACGCCCGGCTCGCAGTGTCTTCTGGCGGGGGA